>NYSL01000033.1 GCA_002682945.1 Cryomorphaceae bacterium
TTTTAGAGACTATATCTGTTAAAGAATTCCCATAGTTTGAGACCCGTATCATCGTCAGGCTTACCAGCGGGGTAAATCTGTTGATCCATCCTCCAGACATGACCACCATCTATAATTTTATAATGCTCGACAGAAACATCGTTATCTCCATTTAAGTAACGATAATGGTCCGTAGTTATTCCATAGGGACTCGTTTCGCTTGAAACGAGGGGAATTGAATCGGTATTATTGACATTTACCCAAAAGTCTATTTGCGATTGAACAGAGTTATATAAGGAATTTCCTGCGTATGGAAGAGATTCGTCTAATGTACCATGAATGATAATTGTTGGCATCGGCCGTGATGGAGTTTCAAGGTCTAGCATTGCGCCAGATACGGAGCCAACTGCAGCAAATCGATCGCTTTTCATTCCCAACCCCATGGCCATCATTCCTCCGTTAGAATAGCCGCAGGCATAGATTCTTGAAGAATCTATTTCAAATTCTATGGAAAGGCTNTCTANTAGAGCTTCAATAAAATCAATATCATTTAAGTAGCATTTATTATCCCCGCCTAGTTCACAAGGATTCCANGCTAGTCCTCCATCACAATATCCAGCNTGGGGATAAACCAGAAAGAAAGGGTTGCTTTCAACGCTTGCTATGGAACGCATGTCTGAAGTATTTATGAAATATTCATATGCATCGCCATCAAAACCGTGAAAGTTTATTACCACGGGTAATGGATCCGTCCCATTGTATCCAGGGGGAATATATAGTTGATAGTCTCTTGATCCTCCATCATGCATTATACTCGATGGGCGAACACCGTCATCTGGATAAAGGTCGGATGTATTATTATTTAAATTAGATTTTACGCAGGATGAGACTGTTAACAATACNAGGACAAAGAATATATTTTTCATTACTTGAGCATTGCTAAAATAATGCCAACTTTTATATGNAATTAAATAAACAAACCTTTTTCTGACGANTCAAACTTATAANTATTATCAATTTCCGATTTATCTAGTTTGTTTTTACTNGATAATGACCAAAGAACAATTTCCTTGCAGAATAATTGGTCTTCTTTAGTTAAATGCGCTGCATATTTTTTAATTATTTCCTCCAGCGGTTTGATNTTTTTTAGTGTTTTGAAGAATTCATCATCGCTATCATTGTAGTTTAATTCAATGAAGTTGTTTTCAAACCAATTTATTAAATCCGAATAAGGAGTTTTTAAGCCCTCTTTTTCTAATTTTGGAATCTTAGGAAAGATTTTTTCAAATTTTGTAATTACTGACTTATCGATTAGCAATCTAGCTACTTCATCTGCTCCTTCTTGTTCCCCTTCGTAAACCAACTCAATTTTCCCAGTTATGGATGGAATAACCGACATAAAATCCATTAATCGAATGTGAGTTTTTTTTGACTTGGTTTCAATTAATCTCAATTTGGCGCCAGCAATTAAGTTTTCCATGGCACTAATGGTTAATCTTGCGCTGACTCCACTTTTCGCATCTACATATTCACTATCACGGGCTTCAAAAGAAATTCCTTCTAAAAGATCCTTAGCTAAATCTGATANAATTATTGAGGACTTATCAGCACTTGTAATTTTGGCTTCCTGCTCAGTGATTTGTCTTGCAATCGATATAGATTTGGGATAGTGAGTAAAAATTTGTGACCCGATTCTATCTTTTAACGGAGTAACAATACTTCCTCTATTTGTATAATCCTCGGGGTTTGCGGTGAACACAAATTGGATATCTAANGGCATCCTTAATTGAAATCCTCGTATTTGAATATCTCCTTCTTCAAGAATATTAAAAAGGGAGACTTGGATTCGAGCTTGTAAATCCGGTAGTTCATTCAATACAAATATTGATCTATTGGCTCGAGGTATCATTCCATAGTGTAAAACACCTTCATCGGAATATTCGAGTTTTAAAGTGGCTGCTTTGATAGGGTCGATATCCCCAATTAAATCTGATACATTCACATCTGGAGTTGCTAGTTTCTCATAGTAGCGTTCTGATCTGTGGACCCAAGAAATCGGAGTATTATCTCCATATTTGTTTAACAGATCTTGTGAATATTTGGAAATTGGACGAAAAGGACTGTCGTTTATTTCTGANCCTTTGACTACAGGTATATATTCATCAAGAAGATCAATCATACTCCTGGCAATTTTTGTCTTAGCCTGGCCCCTCAAGCCCAANAGATTAATATGATGTCCAGCAATTATGGCTTTTTTTAATTGTGGAATAACACTATTCTCATATCCGATCAGATCTGGAAAAACTGCTTCTTTTGATTTAATGAGAGCAATTAAATTGTCTTGGATTTCTTGATTAATTGATTTATCAGTGTATCCTGCTTTTTTAAGTTCGCTAAATGTAGTTTCTTTTTTCATATTCTTTTAATTCTATTTTTTTCGTAGTCCTCAAAGATCATTTGCCCTAACCCCGATAGTCCGGTTAAAAATGCTTTTCCTTTATTCTGNGCCGTAAATAAATCCACAAAGTGACGCAAATATGGATCNTGTGCGATCATAAAAGTTGTAATTGGAATTTTCAGTTTTCTAGCTTGATCAGCTTTGTTAAGGCATTTAGATACAATCATTTCATCCAATCCATTGCTGTTTTTATATGACTCTCCTGAGGGAAGTGTTATGCAACTTGGTTTCCCATCAGTGATCATGAATATTTGTTTATTTGTATTCCGCTTTCTTCGAAGGATATCCATAGCTAATTCTAATCCTGCAACAGTATTTGTATGGTATGGACCGACTTTTAGGTAGGGTAGATCTTTTATTTTAATCGTCCATGCTTCATTTCCAAATACTATAATATCGATAGAGTCTTTCGGATATTTTCTTTTAATTAACTCTACGAGGGCCATTGCAACTTTTTTTGCGGGAGTTATTCGGTCTTCACCATAAAGAATCATGGAGTGACTGATATCAATCATTAGGACCGTACTCATCTGGGCTTTATGTTGGGTTTGTTCAACAACCAGATCATTTTCGNTAATCATAAAATCTGATAAGCCATTATTAATTTGAGCTTTTTTTACACTTTCTGTCATGTTTATTGANGATATATCATCACCATATCGAAATTCCCTTAATTCTCCGTCTTTTTCATCTCCCAATCCTGATTTNCTTGTTTGGTGGTTACCTAGTCCACTTTTCTTTATTTTGCCAAAAATCTGATCTAGAGCATACTTTCTTAGAGCTGATTCCAATTTTGCTGTTAGAATTTTCTTACTATTTCCTGATCCTGAATCATTATCAGAATCAATTTCATCTTTAATATATCCACGTTTTTTTAAGTCTTCCTGAAAATCNTCTAAGGAGTATTCTTCACTGAAAATACTGTATTCCTTATCTAGTGATTCTAACCAATTAAAAGACTCTTCAATATCACCTGAAGTNTGAGTTATCAATTCTTTAAAAATTTCAAAAACTCGATCAAAGTTGTCTTTTTCTTCTGGAATATGCTTACTAAAAGTTATTCCTGATCCTAAATTAAAGTCAATTCCTTTCATGTAGNTATTTTATTTCCTNTNTANATAACTCTATANAATNGTAAGTGTTCATAGAAATATNNAGGGNCAGTNCTCAAAAANATCTNTAAAATGACTTTTNTAATNAAAANCTAAAAAGTTTCTTTGTTNATAATATTCTAACTTTTAAATCNCCTTGTTATNTTGACCTCNTACAAATGAANAGCATATGTTAAAAATTGCTTTTGATTCAATTTATAAACATCAACTTAAAATTGGACACCGNTTTCCGATGGAAAAGTATGAGTTGTTACCAGAGCAGTTATTGAG
This sequence comes from Cryomorphaceae bacterium, assembly GCA_002682945.1. Classification (GTDB taxonomy): domain Bacteria; phylum Bacteroidota; class Bacteroidia; order Flavobacteriales; family Schleiferiaceae; genus TMED14. The sequence continues at coordinate 3,820 of NYSL01000033.1, forward strand.
AAAAAATATNTGTAATANANATAATTTTTTCTCTCCAGCACCNATAGAAAAACNACTACTNTTATCCACACATGATCAAGGCTATTACAATAATTTGATNAATTTNTCATTGTCCAAATTAGATGCAAGGCAAATCGGTTTTCCNCTTTCTGAANCTTTGATTAAGCGGGAGCATGTAATNGCACAAGGNACTATTCAAAATACNCATTATGCACAACAGNACGGGATTTCAATGAATATAGCTGGAGGTACTCATCANGCTTTTNGAGANCGACCTGGTGCATTTTGTATGCTTAACGATCAGGCAATAGCCTCTAANTANTTAATAGATAATAATTTAGCTAAANGAGTTATGATTNTTGATTTAGATGTACATCAAGGTGATGGNACAGCATCTATTTTTGAANATCAAGATTCTGTTTTTACTATTTCATTTCATGGNAAAAAAAATTATCCATTCAAAAAACAAAATAGTGATTTTGATTTACCACTTGATGACAACACTGAGGATAGAGCTTATCTAAATGCCTTAAAAAATCATCTTCCAAGATTGGTCGATTTATTTGAGCCAGATTTTATGTTTTATTTAGCTGGAGTTGATGTGTTAAAAACAGATAAACTTGGTCGATTGGGACTTTCTATGGAGGGTTGTAAAGAAAGAGATCGTTATGTTTTATCCCTTTGCAAAGATCAAAATATTCCTATTCAAGTGAGCATGGGAGGAGGTTATTCTGTTCAACTAAAAAATATCATTGATGCCCATTCCAATACTTTTGAAGTAGCTCAAGAGTTATTTTTTTAGCATTAAAATATTCCCAAAAACAAACAATTAAATTAAACACGACACTCCAACAATGTGTTTAGTGCATAGCACCCAGCGGGATGCTTCGACACTATACTGTAACCGTTGAAAAGCCGTTGTGGAGCTGGCGGGAATCGAACCCGCGTCCAGACGAGGAAAACAGATGTTTTCTACATGCTTATTCCAGCGTTAATTTTCGATATCTAGCTGATGTTGGACAACCCACTAGATACTTATCTACTTAATTTCGGAATGCTATCGTAGAAAAAACATTCCTATTCCTGCTTTATTACACCTCTTTATCAACCTCCGCAGGTCATGGATATTGAGAGATGTCTCACTTTCACACCTAGTGTGAAATTAGCTTAATAACCTATCAGATTATTAAGCGGCAAGAGCGTAGTTAGACTCGCCAATTATAAAATTCGATATTGTATTAACGAGCATCAATCGAATAGCTCGGCATGCTTACAAATACTTTCATCTCGCTGTCAAAACCGGTCAGCCCCGATGAATTTCTGTGCAAAGGTATATAATTGAATATATCTTGAAAGACATCTCCTTGACATCTATTTGATATTTCAATAAGTAGCTAATGCTAATTAACCAAGATAAGTTTTTAGAATAGTACTTCTTGAAGTATGTTTGAGTCGACGAATTGCCTTTTCTTTTATTTGTCGAACACGCTCTCGGGTTAGATCAAACTTTTCTCCAATTTCTTCGAGTGTTAAAGGATGTTGACCATTTAAACCAAAATAAAGTCTTATCACATCACCTTCTCTCGGAGTCAATGTAGTTAATGATCTTTCTATTTCTGTCCTTAGGGAATCGACCATCAAATCATCGTCAGGATTGGGTGAGTCTGATGAATTGAGAACATCATACAAGTTACTATCTTCCCCTTCGACCAGCGGTGCATCCATAGATACGTGTCTTCCGCTATTTCTCATGGACTCTTTTACATCCATTTCACTCATTTCAAGTTTTCCGGCAATTTCTTCTGCACTTGGGGGACGCTCATGGGCTTGTTCTAAAGAAGCATAAGCTTTATTAATTTTATTTATAGATCCAATTTTGTTTAATGGTAATCGAACAATTCTGGATTGCTCAGCAAGTGCTTGTAAAATACTCTGACGAATCCACCAAACAGCATAGGAAATAAATTTAAAACCCCTCGTTTCATCAAACCTTTGAGCGGCTTTGATTAGACCTAAGTTTCCTTCGTTAATTAGATCTGGAAGAGTTAATCCTTGATTTTGATATTGTTTAGCGACAGATACAACGAATCGAAGATTGGCTTTAGTTAATTTTTCTAAAGCTCTTTGGTCTCCAGCTTTAATTTTTTGAGCTAATTCTACTTCTTCTTCTGCCGTAATTAATTCTACCTTACCAATCTCTTGAAGGTATTTATCTAGAGAAGCAGTTTCTCTATTTGTTACTTGCTTTGTAATCTTTAACTGACGCATCGAAAATTATTTTTCCATTAAAATTGTTTACTCGGAATCTTTTTGGGTTTTGTTATGCCCACGATCTCTTCTATTCCCGCGATCTTCTCTTGGTCTTGGGGCACGCTCTACATAACCCTCAGGTTTTTCAATTAAAACTTTTCTTGAAAGACGTAATTTTCCTTTATCATCTATATTCAAAAGTTTCACTTGAACTTTATCGCCTTCTTTGTATAGTTTGGCAGGATCTTCTACGCGCTTCCAGTCCATTTCAGATACGTGTAAAAGACCTTCTGTTCCCCTTCCAATTTCAACAAAGACCCCGAAAGGCTGAACTCCCTTTACGGTACCATCATATACTGTATCTACAATAGGAACAAAACAAATTTCATTCACTCTTTCTTGGGCTAGAGCAATTCCATCTGCACTTGTTCCACTAATTTCTACACGTCCAATATTTCCAATTTCTTCAATAGTAATAGTAGTCTCAGTTTCAGCTTGCATGGCTTGGATGATTTTTCCTCCAGGGCCAATTATTCCACCAATAAAGCTTTTGGGAATTTCCATCACCACCATTTTCGGGGCATGAGATTTCATTTCTTTTCGGTGACTTGGCATCGTAGATGTCATTACACCAAGAATATGAGCTCTTCCTTCTTTTGCTTGCTCTAGAGCATTTTTCAAAATTTCAAAACTCAGTCCCTTCGTTTTAATGTCCATTTGGCAGGCTGTTATACCATTCTTAGTTCCAGTAACTTTAAAGTCCATATCGCCAAGATGGTCTTCATCTCCAAGAATATCACTTAAAACAGCATATTTCCCAGATTTTTCGTCTGTAATTAAGCCCATCGCGATACCACTGACTGGATTTTCTATTTCAATTCCCGCATCCATCAGTGCTAAAGTTCCTGCACAGACAGTAGCCATTGAGCTCGAGCCATTGGATTCTAGAATATCTGAAACTAAACGTATGGTATAACCAGACTCAGAGGGAATCATATTCTTGAGAGCTCTTTGGGCTAGATTTCCATGACCGACTTCTCGACGGCTTGTTCCTCGCATCATGCGTGCTTCTCCTGTCGAGAATGGTGGAAAGTTGTAATGAAGATAAAATTTCTCATCTCCTGTTATGGTTGCAGCGTCAATTCTATTTGAGTCAAGAGCGGAGCCTAAGGTTACTGTTGTAAATGACTGCGTTTCTCCTCTTGTAAACAGCGAACACCCATGAGGTCCTGGAAGAACATCAACCTCACACCAAATAGGTCGTATCTCATCTGTTTTTCTGCCATCTAACCTTTTACCTGAATCTAAAATTTGATTTCTTACAGCTTGACATTCAACATCATGAAAATATACTTTTGCCAAGTCTAAGTCGTTTTCTTTTTCTTCTTCAGACATAGTATCAGAGAAATCTTCGAAAACTTGTTTAAATCTTTTAGATCTTTCTTTTCGATCTGAAATTCCTTCGCCAGCAGCTTCATATGCGCCGGCATAAGTTGCTTCATGGACTCTCTTTCTTAAGTCATCATTATGTTCCTCATGATTATATTCTCTCTTCGGCTCAGAAGTGGGAATAAGTTTGGCTAATGCTTTTTGAACTTTTACTTGTTCTTTGATCGCATCATGACCGACTTGAATTGCTTCCAGCATCTCATCTTCTGAAACTTCTTTCATTTCTCCTTCAACCATCACTACACTCTCAGTTGTTCCACCAATCATCATTTCCATGTCAGCTTCTTCAAGTTGCTCATAGTTTGGATTTACAATAAATTCACCATTGACTCTTGCAACAGAGACTTCTGACATTGGGCCATTAAATGGGATGTCACTAATTGAAATAGCAGCAGAGGCAGCAAATCCTGCAAGTGATTCAGGTGCCGCTGCAGGATCAAATGAAAGCATTGTAATTATTACCTGAATATCTGCATGAAAATCATCTGGAAATAAAGGTCTTAGAACTCGATCTACAAGTCTACAAACAAGAATTTCTCGATCACTTGGTCGTCCTTCGCGTTTAAGAAATCCACCTGGAACCCTTCCGGCACCGGCAAATTTTTCTTTGTATTCTACTGAGAGAGGGAGAAAGTCTACTCCCGGTCTAGCTTCTTTTGATGCAACTACAGTAGCTAAGAGGGAGGTTCCGCCACATGATAAGAGTACAGAACCATTTGCCTGGCGAGCCATTCGTCCAGTTTCAAGAGTTATTACCCTTCCATCTTTTAGGGTTATTTCTTGGGTAATTTTTTCTGGTGCTTTCATTTATTTATTTTTTCGATGCTAATATTTACTAACGACTGCTTAAATCAAACGCAATTCAAAACTGAATTGCATGAAGGGACGGGGAAATAAAATTTTTACTTTCTTAGTCCCAACTTTTCTACTATCGCACGATAGCGTTCAATTTGGTTTTTTTGAAGATTATCCAAAAGTCCTCTTCTTTTACCCACCAATCGAATAAGAGATCTCTCTGTATTGTGATCTTTTCGATTCTTTTTTAGATGCTCTGTAAGGTGGGTGATACGATACGTAAAAAGAGCTATTTGTCCTTCTGCGGTTCCTGTATCTTCTTTAGACTTACCGTGTTCCGCAAAAATTTCGCGCTTTTTTTCTGAATTTAAATACATGCCTTAATCATTTAGATGTTTGTGCTGTAGCTTTCCGTCGATCGGAAGTCTGCAAAATTACGAAAAAATCAGTTTGATTCTACAGGTGTCGGAATATTACCTACGCACCTTAGCCAATCGCTTATCTTGGATTTTAAATCTTTCCTTTTGACGATGAAATCGATAAAGCCATGTTCCTTTACGAATTCACTAGTTTGAAATCCATCAGGTAAGTCTTTTCCTATTGTTTCTCTAACAATTCTAGGACCAGCAAAACCAATTAAAGCCCCTGGTTCTGCGATATTAATATCACCTAACATGGCAAAAGAAGCAGTAACCCCACCTGTAGTTGGATGTGTCAAAAGACTTACATATGGAATTTTTGCTTCATCAAGAAGTGCCAATTTCGACGAGGTTTTAGCCATTTGCATCAGTGAAAAAGCGGCTTCCATCATTCTGGCTCCACCACTTTTACTTATCATGATAAACGGAATTTTATTTTTTAAACTATGATCGATTGCTCGCGATATTTTCTCTCCAACAACAGACCCCATACTTCCACCAATGAATTTAAAATTCATCGCAGCAATTGTAACTTCCATGTCATTCATTTTCCCATAAGCTGTGGTGATTGCATCTTTTATGCCTGAATTTTCTTTTGCAGAATCTAAACGATCACTATATTTTTTTGTGTCTTCAAAATTTAGGGGGTCTACAGAGATCATATTTGGATCTAATTCACGGTAGACTCCATTATCGAATACAAATGAGAAATAGTCTTTTGCATCGATACCATTGTGATGACCGCAGTTCGAACATACCCATAGATTAGCATCGTATTCGTCTACTGAGACAATTACTTTACATTTAGGGCAGCCGTGCCATAAGCCATCAGGTGTCTCCTTTTTCTCTTGGGTTGGAGTTGTAATTCCTTCTTTTTGCCTTTGAAACCAATCTGAGGACATAACTTTTTATTTAAGCAATTGAAATATCACTTGAAAGGTAGACATCTTGAACTGTATTCAAAAGTTCCACTCCTTCTCTCCAGGGTCTTTGAAAAGCTTTTCTTCCAAGAATCAATCCTTGGCCTCCTGCTCTTTTATTCACCACAGCAGTTTTAACAGATTCAGAAAGATCACTTGCTCCTTTTGATTCTCCACCTGAGTTAATCAAACCGATTTTACCCATATAGCAATTTGCAACTTGATAACGAGTAAGATCGATGGGGTGATCAGTAGATAATTCAGAATATACTTTTTCATGAGTTTTTCCGTGTTTTGTCGCGTTGTAACCTCCGTTATTCGTTGGTAACTTTTGTTTTATTACATCCGCTTGAATCGTCACACCGAGGTGGTTTGCTTGACCTGTTAAGTCAGCAGATGTATGATAGTCTACACCATCAACTTTGAATCCTGAATTTCTCGTATAACACCATAAAATGGTTGCCATTCCTAACTCTCGAGCGCGCTCAAATGCTTCCGAAACTTCAAGTAATTGTCTTCTTGACTCATTAGCACCAAAATATACTGTCGCGCCAACTGCAACTGCCCCCATATTCCATGCATCTTCAACAGAGCCATACATGGTTTGATCAAATTGATTCGGAAGCGAGAGAAATTCATTGTGATTTAATTTAACCACAAAGGGTATTTTATGAGCATATTTTCTCGAAACATTTGAAAGTACACCAAATGTGGAGGCAACAGCATTGCACCCTGCATCGATAGCTAATTTTACAATATTCTCTGGATCAAAATAAAGTGGATTTGGAGCAAAACTGGCTCCAGCAGAATGTTCAATTCCTTGGTCGATTGGGAGAATACTCATATATCCCGTATTTGCTAACCTACCGTTCCCATATAGTTGCTGTAAAGATCTTAACGTGGGGATGTTTCTATTGGAGCCAACAAAGTTTTCATCAACAAAATTACCTGATGGAAGATGAATTTGATCTTTAGATATTGTTTTGGATTTGTGTTCTAGAAAATATTTAGCTTGGTCGCCAAGTAATTCATAAATTTTATCAGTTGCCATTTCTTGAGTATGAGTTTTATAGTTTTCTTATGATGCAAACCTATTATTTTTCTGCCACATTTAGACCCAGTTTATACGGATTTGCGAATTAAAGTTTCATCGACTAAAGCTGAATGTTAGGCATCATGAAGGGAATCTATCATTTTTTTTGGTGATTCTGATTTAAAAACAGCATTTCCAGCTACAAGAATATCTGCACCATAAGATTTGAGTGCTTCAATGTTTTTTATGTTAACTCCTCCATCAACTTCAATTTTTGCTTTACTATTAGTTTCTAAGATGAGCTGTTTTAACTCTTTTATCTTATCAAAAGTTTTAGTTATGAAAGTTTGTCCGCCAAAACCAGGATTTACGCTCATGAGACAAATTAAATCCACATCTTGAATTATATCTTTTAAACCTGAAACAGGTGTATGTGGGTTTAAAGCTATTCCTGCTAACATTCCTTCTGCATGAATTTCTTGAATGGTTCTATGAAGATGAGTACATGCTTCAAAATGAACTGTCAAAATATCTGCACCAGCATTTTTAAAGTCTTTTATATATCTCTCCGGCTGTACAATCATAAGATGGACATCCAGCGGTTTTTTTGCAATTTTTTTTATGGCTTTTAATACGGGAAGTCCAAATGAAATATTTGGAACGAAAACACCATCCATAACATCTATGTGAAACCATTTGGCTTTGCTGGAGTTCACCATTTCGATATCATGTTTTAAGTTGGAAAAGTCTGCAGCAAGAATTGATGGAGCAATCATGTGAAAATTTTAGTTTCAAATTTAAAAATAATTGAACGAACTTTCCGAAATGAATTCTAATCTGGAATTTTCAAAATCACACTCTAAGCTTCTAATATCTCTTAGGTCAAAAAAGGTCAGGTGGGAAAAACAATTATTCATAGTAGAAACACCAAAAGTTTTAAGAGAATTTCTCTCTGAAAATTTTAATATGGTTTATTTATTTACCATTGATAAAGGCTTTTTGAGTGATGCCCCTGAGTCAATAATTATCTCTAATGACGAATTGAAAAAATATTCTGTGCTAGATTCCCCGCAAGAGTGCGTTGCAATACTAAAAATGAAGGAAATCCAATGTAGTAAAAGTTCTTGGTCTTTAATTCCCGATAGAATTCAAGACCCCGGAAATTTAGGGGCTTTGATAAGGTTAGCTGATTGGTTTGGGGTTGACTGGTTAGCCATACCGCCGGGAACTGTTGACCCTTACAGTCCAAAAGTAATTCACGCAAGTATGGGCTCTTTGGCCCGAGTTCCCTTAAGATTTGAAACGGACTCTGAACTATTAGTTACTCTTGCTAAGGAAAATAAAGAAATATATTTAGCTGATATGTTAGGAGAAAAACCAAAAAATATTTTAAATGCAAAAAGTGGCTGTTTGGTTCTGGGAAATGAGGGTAATGGGCCTAGTAACTTTTGGAAGAAAAACCATGATTACTCAGTTACCATAGATAAATCAACTCAAAGCAAAACAGAAAGTTTAAATGTAGCAACTGCAGCAGCAATTTTACTTTATGAAATTAATTCATAGGAACCACTATTCAAAAGTAAAAATCCATGATATCATTTGAGTATTTAACGTAGGTAAAGAATTAGCATAAGCGGTTCCGTCTTCTACTTTTAAATTTCCTTTACCGAAAGTTGCCCGCAGCTGAGGTGAGAGTTTAAAGTATTCAAAATATATATCTAAACCGACAGCGACTTCAAGGCCAAAGTCATTTTGTTGTAATTTAAAAATTCGGTCGTCTATAACTTTGGCTTTTGATGATAAGTCTAATGCGCTGTAAGCACCTCCTAAAACATACCAACGGTGGTTATCAATTCGATCTGTTTTCCATTTCAACTCTATCGGAAATATAATTAATGCTGATTCTATTCGTCTTTCAATCCATTTACGGCTGCCGTCACTTGGATCTATTGCATCAAAAAATAATTTTCTTTCCCCCGAGGTAAATGTGGGTATGAAGCGAAGATCAAATTGCTTTGATAATCTCAGGTTTGATACAATACCAACGGTATATCCAAGCTGCGGACCGAGTCGGACATTATAAACTCCTTCAGGCCATTGGCTTTGACTTCGATATGAAAAATTCAATTTACTCGTGCCCAGGATAAAACCAAAATGAACAGGTTTTTGATCGTATCTGGGGAGGTTTAACGATTTATGCTGAGCAAATGATTTTACGCTTGCAAATAGAATTATAACTGAAAAAAGAAAATATCGGAGAATCATATATGTTTAACGATCAAATCTTTTGAGGAGTATGTGCAGTATATAAAGACGCTATACCAAATGTTAGAGACCGAATTTTAAACCTTTCTAGTTTTGCATTTTTAAGTTTGTCTAAAAAATTATTTCCGTATGGAAAAGCCTCTACAGAGGCTGGTAGATAGGAATAGGCTGATGCATCTTTAGAAATCCATCTTCCTAAAGTAGGCAGTATATATTTAAAGTACAAGAAATATATCTGTTTAAAAGGAGCACTCTCAGGTTTTGAAAATTCCAATATGGCAAGGATGCCTCCGGGTTTTAGAACTCTCTCCATTTCCATTAATCCTTTCTCCAAATTTTCAAAGTTCCGTACTCCAAAAGCTACCGTAACTGCATCAAAAGAATTATTATCAAAAGGTAAAGATTCGCCATCTCCTAAAACTAGATTCACCTTATTTGAGACTTTTTGTTGTTTTATTTTTTCATTTCCAACTTCGAGCATTCCTGAAGAAATATCAATTCCAGTTATGCTTGAATTAGGAATTTTTTTGCTTAAAGAAATTGCTAGATCTGCAGTTCCAGTTGCAACATCAAGAATTTTTTTTGCACCCGAATTCTTTACTTGACGAACAGTTTTATTCCTCCAATTGATATCAATACCAATAGAGAGAATACGATTCAGGAAATCATATTGCTTAGAGATAGCATTAAACATTTTTGCGACTTGTTCTTTTTTTGAACCCTGAGCGCTGTAAGGTTTAATAATTTTCATTTTTCTAAAATTCTATCCAACTTGGACTTGTGCTTTTGGATAAGTATAGTCGTGAGATTCTTTTTTTCTTCTAGTCAGAGCAAATGCCAAAGTTACAGTACCAATTCGTCCAATTAACATTGAGATCATCAAAATTATTTTCCCGACTTCACTTAAATCAGAAGTTATTCCCATCGAGAGCCCCACGGTGCAAAATGCAGATACTTGCTCAAATGCCAAACGGGTAAGCCCTAAATGACCATCAGTAATACTTAAGAAAAAGATCCCCAGCAGAACTCCACCAAGGGTAAAAAGAAAAACACTTAAAGCTAGATTAAGCATTTCCATCGGAATGGTATGTTTAAAGACCTCAACTCTTTTTCGACCACGAATAGTTGCTAATGCATTTAAAAGCACTAATGTAAATGTTGATGTCTTTATGCCACCTGCAGTTGAACCTGAAGCCCCGCCGATAAACATTAAAAAGATTAGAATAAGTAAAGTAGGCAGAGTAAGGTTTGCCACTTCAACAATATTAAACCCCGCAGTTCTTCCAATTGCGATTTGAGTGAAGGCAAAAAATGATTGCTTCACAATTTTAAAACCCTCTAATATATATTCATTCTCAAGCAGGGCATAAAAAACACTTCCAAATATTATTAGAGCGATTGTTGAATATAGAGCAATTTTAGAATTGACCTTCAAATGCTTCCATGGATTTCTTCTTCTCATAATAAAGGCACGATAGGAAAATAAATCGTGTATTGCCCCAAAACCCAATCCACCTAGTATTATAGTAATAGACATTATTAGTAAGAAAGGAATATTTTCGCTCAGTAATGGGTGAGATAATCCCTCTGGAAATAAAGTAAATCCAGCATTATTAAACGCAGAAATTGCATGAAAAACGCTAAAGAAAATTTTATCACCTAATTTTTGGAACTCATAATCACCCCATGAAAAAAATAATAGGATTGTTGCAACAACCTCAAAAATTACTGAGAATTTAAAAATTTGTCGAATTAATAATGCGGATGATGCTAGAGAGTCTGAACTGTACTCAACTTGAATAAGACTTTTGTACCTAGTGCCAATAGCTGAATTTGCAAGAAGTGCAAAAATACTTGCAAAGGCTATGAAATTTAGACCACCAAGTTGGATTAGAATCATAATTACGACTTTGCCTTTAAAACTCAGAAAATCAGCTACATTGATGATATTCAACCCTGTAACGCTTACTGCAGAAACACTGGTAAAAGCAGCTTCGTAAATGCTCATGCTGATTCCGCTTTTAGTCATTTCTGGCATCAATAAAAATAGTGATCCAAGAGAAGTAATTATAATAAAACTGGATACAAGAAGAGCTGGAGGGCTCAATTTCAAGTACGGGAGTAACCTACTAGCTTTTCCCATTTCCAGAGCTACAAAAATTAAAAAGTAGCCTTGGATAAATATCATTAGAAATTCATCAAGTTGCATTAATCCTAATGACTTTCCCAAAGATGAAATTATTTCGATGTCAAAAACATTGATTAAAAAGATATTAATAATCATGTAGGACATAAGAAGAGTTTCCCATTTTGAATTTTTGATATATTGGATTGGTGAAAAGGAATAGAAGCCTTCGACTAAAAATTTAATGATGTAAAATCCAATAGTAGCTTTTAGTAGATAGTTTATGGCTAATAGTTTGTCACTTGACAATGAAAATCCATAACTATAGATAAGGGAACCAAAGGCTAATATTGAAAGTGGAACACTAATATATCTTAGTCCTTTGATAACAACATTTTTGGTGCTGTATATTCTTAGGTTGACCCATTCACGGATTCGAAATAATAAATTACGATTCGAGTCATTCACTTAATTAGGCTTTATTGAGACTAAAGTCTTTACTATTCGATCCCCGGCTTCTTTTAGTTTTTCTTCTGAGGTAGCAAAGCTGAATCTTATGTAGCCATCGAGCCCAAAAGCTTCTCCAGGTACTGAAGCTACACCGCCCTCAAGTAATGCCATACATAAATCTAGGGCATTCGTATATTTTGCATTCAAATATTTTGATGCATCGACAAAAAGATAAAAAGCTCCATCAGGTTCCATGAAGTTTAAATGTTTTGCACCTTTCAAGATATCGCCCAATATTTTTCTTCGAATTGTAAAATCTTTAACCATGTATTCAACTCTCTGTGGTCCCGCTAGAACAGCTGAAACAGCTGCCCTTTGACCAATGCTCGATGCACCACTTGTGAATTGGCTTTGAATTTTTTCGCATGCCCTAGCTAGTTTTTCAGGAGCTCCCATGAAACCAATTCTCCACCCTGTCATCGCGAAGCCTTTCGATAAACCGTTGACAGTTGCTACTCGATCTTTCATGCCCGGTAATGAAGCCAAACTGACATGATTTTTTCCGTATTGGATGTATTCATAAATTTCGTCACTAATAATCCATACCTGTGGATATTTCTTTAAAACAGAAACCAAATCTTTTAGCTCATTTTCTGAATACATTGCTCCACTCGGATTATTGGGGCTTGAAAATATCATTAATCGCGTTTTATTCGTAAGAGACTTTTCTAATTCAACTGCACTTATTTTAAAACCTTTTTCTACTCCTGCTTTTGGAGAAATAACTTTTCCTCCATTAAAAGTAACTAAGTCAGCATATGAGACCCAATAAGGAGCAGGAATAATCACTTCATCACCAGGGTTTACTGTCGCTAAGACAATATTTGCGATTGACTGCTTAGCTCCAGTGCTTACAATTATTTCATTAGGTTGGTAATCTAGATTATTGTCTCTTTTAAATTTCTTTGAAATTGCTTCCCGAAGATCTAAATATCCTGGAACTGGCATGTAATGTGAATAATTTTGATCAATTCCCTCTTTACCAGCAGTTTTTATAAAACCGGGAGTGTCGAAGTCGGGCTCTCCAAGACTAAGACTGATTATATCGTGTCCTGCATCTTGAAGCACACGACTTTTTTTTGTCATTTCAATAGTCATTGGGATTTCCAATGTATCTATTCGTTTTGATAGAAAAAGCATGTGTGTAAAAGTATGAATTGCGGTTAAAATCGCGATATTTGTTTCATGGATATTTTCTTGGACACTTTTCGCACGGTTTTTCCCTCTATCTTAATACTGATAGTGGTTTATTTAATGATGTCAAATTTTCTTGACAACGAAGATAAAAGAAGAAAAAGTGAAAGAATTCGTGCATCCCAAAGGCAGTCACTTCCAATTAGAATGCAAGCGTACGAAAGGTTGGCATTATTTTTAGAGCGCATAAGCCCTAACTCTCTTTTACTTCGCGTAAAAGCGGGAAAGTTAACAAATCAAGAATACCTGTTGCTTCTTCAACAGAACATAAGGAATGAGTTTGAACATAACTTAAGTCAACAAATTTATGTTTCTGATAGAATGTGGGAAATGGTTGTAGCATCAAAAAGTACGATGACTTCTATTGTAAACACAGTATCTGCAGATCTATCCCCTGAAGCCAGTGGTGCAGATTTAAGTAAAGCTATACTAAAAGCTTGTATGAAAATGGAAAACCTTCCCTCTAAATCAGCTTTAAGCTATCTTCGCCAAGAGGTTATTGAAGAGTTTTAGTTTTTTAAAACTTTGGTCTTTAAGTAAACAATCGCCTCTTCAGGTGTAGTGGTTCCCTCCAGAACTTCTTTTTTGAGTTTTTTCATAACTGTTTGAAATGTTTTTTTGTTGGCAAGTTCATTCAAAATCTCTGACTTCCAATTTTTATCAAAATTTTTCTCAAGCTGTTCTTTGCGATTATGCTCCAAGGCTCCTTTAGTTAATTGATGTCGATAAAATTTTTCAATGAGTTCAATCAAATCATCAATACCTGAATTTTCTTGAGCGCTAATAGCTGCAGATGGAACAATCCATTTGTCATCTCGTGGGAATAAATGAAGAACATTTTTATAAAAACCTAACGCGATCTTAGCTAAGTTTACTTGATCTCCATCCGCTTTATTCACAGCTAAAATATCCGTACGTTCTAAGATGCCTCTTTTTATTCCTTGAATTTCATCTCCCGCACCTGGCAGCGCAATAAGAACGAAGCAGTCAACAAAATTTTCAATAAGTGTTTCATTTTGCCCAACGCCAACCGTTTCAATTATTATTCGATCATAACCTGCTGCTTCAAAGAGGAAGACTAATTTCTCCGTATTGACTCCTACACCACCAAGATTTCCTGATGACGGTGAAGGGCGGATGAATGCTTCTTTTCTTTGCGATAATTTTTCCATTCGTGTTTTATCTCCCAGAATACTACCTCCACTTTTTAAGCTACTGGGATCATATGCAATAACCGCAACTTTATGACCATTATTTATATATTGAATTCCTAATTTTTCAATCAAAGAACTTTTCCCCACACCAGGATTACCAGTAATGCCAATTCGATAGGTTTTTGCATTAGATTTTGGTAATTTATTTAATAGTTGATTTGCTAAAACTTTATCACCATTTTTGGTACTTTCTATTAATGTTATTGCTCGCGATAGCATGGTAGGGTTCCCATCTTCGATGCCCTTACTCATAGTGTTTAAATCTAAAGAGTTTTTTTGTAGCGTATTTAGTTTCGGGTTAATTGACATCATCCGAGAAAATTATTCTATTGCAAGTTTTAAAATTTTTGATGCTGACTGTGAGATGGGGCTTCCAGGACCAAATATTGCAACTACGCCTTTGCTAAACAAAAAATCATAATCTGCCTTAGGGACTACCCCTCCTACGATTATCTGAATATCTGAACGGTTTAAATTTTTTAAAGCCATCGCTAGCTCAGGAATTAGAGTTTTATGTCCTGCCGCCAAGGAAGAGACTCCAACCCAATGTACATCATTTTCAACAGCTTGTTTTGCAGTTTCAGCAGGTGTTTGAAATAATGGCCCTAAATCTACATCAAATCCAATATCGGCAAAACTTGACGCCACAACTTTAGCTCCTCTGTCATGTCCATCTTGTCCCATTTTCGCAATCAAAATTCTTGGAGAACGACCTTCACTTTCTTTAAACAAAGAAGCTAATTTCTTGGCTTTTTGAAAGGCTGGGTCTTTTGCATTTTCTTTTTTATACACACCAGATATAATTGAGTTTCGTGCATTATAGCGACCAAATACTAACTCCAAAGTATCACTTATTTCTCCAATTGTAGCTCTTGTTTCTGCTGCAATAATTGCTTTCTCTAAGATACTGCCTTTTCCCGTTTCCGCGACTTTCTTTAGACTTAAAAGTGCTGCTTTCACAGCTGCTCCATCTCTATATTTTTTTATGTTCTTTATTCTATTTATTTGTGATTTTCTTACTTCAGAGTTGTCTACTTCTCTGAATTCAATATCTTTTTTTTCAGTTTGATTAAATGCATTTACGCCTACTAATATTTCTTTTTTTGAATCAAGCTGGGCTTGTTTGAGCGCTGCAGACTCTTCAATTCTAATTTTAGGTACCCCCATTTCAATGGCTTTTGTCATCCCTCCGGCAGTTTCAATTTCTGTCATGAGCCTTTTAGAATTAGTTATAAGTTCTGAAGTCCTTTTTTCTACTTCAATACTCCCAGCAAACGGATCAATAAAATCAGTGAGCCCAATTTTTGATTGTAAGTGCAATTGAGTCTCACGAGCTATTTGAGCTGAATATTCTGTGGGGAGAGCTATCGCCTCATCGAGTGCATTTGTGTGTAGTGACTGTGTTCCGCCAAGGATAGCGGCTAGTGCCTCTAAGGATGTTCTGGAAATATTATTAAATGGTTGTTGTTCTGTAAGACTCCATCCACTTGTTTGACTATGTGCTCTTAAAGCCATACTTTTTGGGTTTTTAGCACCAAATTTTTCCACAATTTCGCTCCATAAAACCCTTGCAGCTCTGAGCTTAGCAATTTCGGTAATAAAGTCCATTCCAATTCCCCAAAAGAAACTTATTCGAGGTGCAAATTCATCAATTTTTAATCCTGCTAAAATTCCTGTTTTTATGTATTCGATTCCGTTAGCTAGTGTGTAGGCGAGTTCAATTTCTGCACTAGCTCCAGCTTCTTGCATATGATATCCCGAAACACTTATGCTATTAAATTTTGGCATTTTTTTGCTCGTGTATCGGAGTATATCTCCAACAATTGTCATACTCTGAGATGGAGGGTATATATAAGTATTTCTCACCATAAATTCTTTCAAAATGTCATTTTGAATGGTACCAGTAAGTTTTTCTATTTGAACTCCTTGTTCTTTTCCTGCCGCAATAAAAAAAGCAAGAATCGGAATGACAGCACCATTCATTGTCATTGAAACAGACATTTTATCTAAGGGTATTCCATCAAAGAGTCTTTTCATGTCTTCAATGCTATCAATTGCAACTCCCGCTTTACCTACATCTCCAAGAACTCGAGGATGGTCACTATCATATCCACGATGAGTGGCTAAATCAAATGCAACACTTAAACCTTTTTGTCCAGCTTTTAGATTCTTCTTATAAAAAAGATTACTTTCTTCAGCAGTTGAAAATCCTGCATATTGTCTTACAGTCCAGGGTCTTGAGGTATACATGGTTGCGTACGGACCTCTCAAAAATGGTTTTAATCCAGCCGAATCAACTTCATGTGAAAAGCGCCTCGTCTTATTCATTTTATTTTCTAGAGGAGAATTGTTTTTAAGCAATAAGTTGATTTTCTTTTGAGCTTTATAAACGAGTTTCTCTGACCAGCTATCAATTAAGTAAGATCCCTTTAAGACATCTTTACGTCCTGATAATTTTGTTTCGTAAGCTAAAATTAGAAATTGATCTCGGGCCCATTGTTCCGATTCTTCACTTTCTGCAACGGGATGAATGATAATTTCATCACAGCCTCCAAGCCATAAAGATTGTGCTTCTAAACTTCGCCCTATAAGTTTTTCAGGAGGGTTTTTTTTAAACTTTTCATCTCGAGTCTCACCGCAAATCCATAGCGTTGCCCCAGCCCTTTCATTTTCTTCTAAATACGAATTCCATAAAATTCTAATTGCTTGAACCATTGCAATTGTTTCGAGGTAATTTTCTTGTGATTCGAGAAAAATTATGCAACGGCCCGAATGATTCCACCCTAAGGAATTAAGATGAATGATTAGGTTATATATAGAAAAAGCAACTTTATCCGTGCTATTTGCACTGGAAACATTTTTAGTATTCACACAAATCGTTCTCACATTTGAAGGAATGTTAGTATTCTGATCTAAAAAGTTTTTATCCTGATTTTTCCATCTTCCGGTATTTTCGAATTTATTTTTGAAATATTCATTAAAAATGCTGCCATGCCACTTTTCAGGTCTCTGTTTTTCTGGCATAGAATGAATTACCTCCGAAACTTTTTTCTTGTTTCCGCCCATTATATGAACCGGACAGATATCAAATTGAACATCCTTCAATATCAGAGCAATATCCTCGCTATTTTTAATTTTTATGAGAAGTGAGGATGCTCCATTATTTAAAGCATTTAATGCTCTTAGATTCGAATTATTCAAGTCCTTTTCGGCCTCTATGACTTGTACGAAATTTTTGTGATCAAAAGGTGATTTGGCTCCTTTCCATGGATAGAATGTCTCACCATTTTTCTTTCCTATTCTGGGTAAATTCAGACCATTAACTAAAACTTCTTCACTGATCACTTTTCCTCATCTAATGGGGCAACCAAAATCACCTGTTCACCGGGCTTATGCATCCAATAGGTTTCCCGTGCAAATCGTTCCAATTTCTCGGGATCAGATGATAATGCTTCAATTTGGTTTTCAGTATGAGTCAATTCTTTTTGATAAAAATTAATTCCATCGTTCAAAGCCTTTAGCTTTGAGTCAAGTTCGGATTGGATCACAAGAGAACTCCTATCTACGAATAACATCCAAAAAGAAAAGAAAAGTGTGGCTAAAACGTACTTATTTGTAAGGCGCTTAAACCACTTAGACTCAAACAAATATTTAAAACGTCCCATGTTTCCAAAAATACAAATATTCGATTACTTCACCCTAGTACAATTGTTGCTTTACGAATTTCTTGTAAGAACCACTTGATAGATTCATTAGTTCTTCATGACTTCCCAATTCCAAAACTCTTCCTTCATTTAGAAAAGCAATTTTATCTGCATTTCTTACAGTTGACAATCTATGTGCAATGATTACGCTCGTCTTATTTTTCATCAATCTATCTAATGCCTCTTGAACTACAGATTCATTTTCGGCATCTAATGATGATGTAGCTTCATCAAGTAACAGAACCTGAGGATCTTTTAACATTGCTCTTGCAATTGCAATTCGCTGACGTTGGCCACCACTTAATTGAACCCCTCTTTCTCCTATTTCAGTGTCTAATCCGTCAGGAA
Organism: Cryomorphaceae bacterium; assembly: GCA_002682945.1. Classification (GTDB taxonomy): domain Bacteria; phylum Bacteroidota; class Bacteroidia; order Flavobacteriales; family Schleiferiaceae; genus TMED14. The sequence continues at coordinate 22,046 of NYSL01000033.1, forward strand.
ACTTATCGATAAACTCAAAAGAGTTTGATTCTTTTACCGCAGACATTAAATCGTCTTCTGTTGATTTTATATTTCCGTATAGAATATTTTCCCGAATACTTTGCCCAAATAAAATCACATCTTGAGGAACCCAGCCCATTTGTTTTCTGATAAAGTTCTTTGAAAAGCTAGAAGATTTTTCTCCAAAAAAATAGATTTCTCCGCTTATTGGCACTTGAAACCTCAGTAGGAGTTGCATTATTGTTGATTTTCCTGCACCACTTGGCCCAACAATCGCTAGTTGATCACCAGGCAATACATCTAGGTTCAGGGATTTGAGAACCAATAAATCTGACCTGGAGGCGTATGCAAAATCTACATTTTGAAAAGAAATAATCGGTGATTTTTGATTTTTTATATCAATATCTAAATTTTGATTGCTACTGTTTTCTTCAATTTTTTCTTCAAGGATATTTACAATTCCTTCCGTAGCTCCTATGGCTTTTTGAAGGCGACCATAGACATCGGCGATTCCCCCCATTGAACCGCCAATAAAACCAGAATAGATAACAAAACTAAAGAGTTGACCAGGGTCCAATTCACCGGAAGAAATTAGGCTAGTTCCTTTCCAAACTACTAACACTAATGCTCCAAATAGTCCTAAAATCAAAAAACTGGCAAAACCACCTCTGAGAATTCCAGCAGATACAGCTAACTGAGCAACTTTATCTGTGGATTTTTCATACTTTTTACGTTCGATGTTTTCATTCGTAAAAGCCTTAACTGTGGCAATAGCGGACAAGCTTTGCTCAACAATAACATTACTCGAGGCGGATGCATCTTGAACAGATTTTGAAAACTTACGAATTTTAGTGCCAAAAATTATTGCTAGGATAATAACAAAAGGCAAAACAGCTAACATAAAGAGGGTTAATTTTACTGATGTATAAGCCAATAGTATCACCCCTCCTGAGATTATTACTATTTGTCTTATGAATTCTGCAAGTGTACTGGTAAATGTCTCTTGTAAGACCCCAATGTCGGATTGTAATCTATTTGTTAATTCACCAACCCTTTTGCTATGAAAAAAATTCATAGGTAAGTCAATTAAATGACTATACATTGCTTGACGCAAAGATGATAGTGACTTTTGTGCTACCCTCTCAAAAAAAAGAATTCGAAAAAAGCTAAATGCCGCTTGAGTAAGCAGTAAAAGGCCGAGGTTCAATGCAATTTTGTCAATTTTCTCTGGTGAACTTTGAGCTGCATCTACTAGATCTCCTAAGAATGCAGGAAAAGCCAGAGCTGTGAGTGAGGATAAAATTAAGAAAACCATTCCGATCATGAATTGAGATTGAAATGGTTTGATATACAAGTACATCCTGGCAATTCCCTTAATGGCATGCCATGAGATTTTTCTTTTTAGGGTATTTGGGCCAAAGGATTTAGCCACCTTATTTTTTGTTCTTGTCTTGAAAGTCTAACGATTTCAACCCCATTTTTTTTAGGAGTCTTTTAGTTTCAATTTTAATCGATTCTTTGAGTTTTGTAGCAACCCTTTTCAAGAATCTATCGTCAGGTCTTGAAACAAACTTTGAATCGCTATACTTGAAGTTCTCATCAATTTCTGTGTAGTAATATGCGTAAAAGCTTTTTCGACTTTCTCCTTCAGGAATGTTTATGGCTTTATAACCATGAGGGCTATTTTCGTCAGTAAGAAATATAACTGCCCTATTAAATAAGGGTGCAATCGAATGTTTACATTCCCTCATATCTGGACTCCATAATTCTAAATTTCCACCATAATCTTTTTTCCAATTCTTATTGAGATAAATCAGTAGATTAATTCTTCGCCACATTTCAGATTTTGGGTCAAAATTCACATCGATATGTATATCTACGAAACTACCATGACCTCCCTGGTGAATACCCGAACCAAGAGAATTGTCGGGTGTCACAAGACCTGAAATGCCAGTCAGTTCGGACATCCAATTTAAAAAATCATTTGATTGTATCATATCTCTTACTTCCGAAAAAACTGGATCCCATCGTTCAAAATGATAATCTTCGACTTTATTTTCATTAAGACTTTTTCTTTTTACTTTGAGAGAATCTAGTGCAGGAAAAGTAGAAAATAATTGGTCTGCAATCTCTTTATCTAAAAAGTCATCTAAAACAACAAACTTGCAGGGTGATTGATCTCTGAAGTCTTGTGATAGTTCGGATATTGATTTTATATATTTTGAATTGATCTTCATTTTTTTCTACGTGATAGATTGCGGTAGATGTAATAAAAAAGTTTTGGAGAAAATTTATGCAAAAGAACAGCTAAACCCTCAATGCCTGTAAAAAATTTGTGAAATTTTTCTTGTTTTTCAAACTTGAATATTTTTTTTGCAAGTTTTTGGGTGGTCATTCCTTTTTCCTGCGCTTGTCCTACTTTATTCAGCTTTTTACCATTGTGGGTTAAAGCCGATTTCATGATGCTCGTTTTGATATTACCTGGGCTGACTAATTTAACTTTGACTTTGGAATAACGCAGTTCTTCCTTTAGGGATTCTAAGTAAAGGGTTAAAGCTGATTTACTTGCAGAATAAGCTGCAAGTTTAGCTTGTCCAAATTGACTTGCAATACTGCCAACGCAAATGATTTTACCAGAACCTTTATTTTCCATTTTTGGAATAAGAAGTTTTATACTTTGAACAGGTGACCAAAAATTAAGTTCAAATATTTTCCTTTCGACACTCATTTCAGTATCTTTTACTTCACCCCATTGACCAATTCCAGCATTTAATATGACTAGATCAATTCCGTCGAAAATATTCCAAACAGATTGGATAATTTTTGATAATTCATGAACTTTTTCAAGGTCAGCAGGAAAAATTTTTATATTCTCAGGGTAATTTGAGGAAGAAGCAACTTTTTCTAATTGACCTTTTGAGCGCGCTGTTGCAATTACATAGTAGCCGGAATCACTATATTTTTTGACCAGTGCAGCTCCAATACCTGAGGACCCCCCCGTAATCCAGACTATTCTATTCATTTTTCAAAGATATTCATATCATTATGTGTAAGTTGAAAAAATTGAAATATATTTGCCGACCGATTAAGTACTGAAAATGAAAAGAACATATCAACCTTCCAAAAGAAAGCGTAAGAATAAACATGGNTTTCGTGAGCGCATGGCTTCAGCAAATGGACGTAGAGTCCTAGCTCAAAGAAGAGTTAGAGGTCGAAAAAGCCTAACTGTTTCAGATGAAAGCAATCATAAAGGCTAATGCTTTTAAAAAAAAATATAGAAAAGGTGTTGATTTATCAACACCTTTTTTTTTTATTCTAATTTGTACCGATTTTTGAATTAAAATATCCATGTCATGCCGAGAAATACAAAGATTCAGTCAGTTTTAATTATAGGAAGCGGTCCAATTGTAATTGGTCAGGCCTGCGAATTTGATTACGCTGGATCCCAAGCGTCAAGATCTCTGAGAGAAGAGGGAATAGAAGTTTCTCTAATTAACTCTAATCCAGCAACAATTATGACAGATGAAGTTGTTGCAGATCATATTTATTTGTTACCTCTAGAGGTTAGCTCATTAAAAAAAATATTGGAAGAAAGAAAAATTGACGCTGTCCTCCCGACCATGGGTGGTCAAACGGCTTTGAATTTATGTATTGAGGCAGACAAACAAGGAATATGGCAAGACTTTAATGTCGAGATTATCGGTGTTGATATAGATGCAATTAATATTACCGAAGATCGTGAAAAATTCAAAGACCTGATGACGGAAATAGATATACCCATGGCACCAGCAAAAATTGCTACGAGTTATTTAAAAGGTAAAGAAATAGCTCAAGAGTTTGGTTTCCCATTGTGTGTTAGAGCTTCTTTTACTCTTGGTGGGAGTGGGGCTTCTTTTGTTTGGAATAAGGATGAGTTTGATGACGCTCTTCAGCGAGGACTTGAGATTAGCCCGATACATGAAGTCGTAATTGATAAAGCTTTGTTGGGTTGGAAAGAGTTTGAACTTGAATTACTCAGAGATGACAACGATAATGTCATAATTATCTGCTCTATTGAGAATATGGATCCAATGGGAATTCATACTGGGGATTCGATAACTGTTGCTCCAGCCATGACTTTGAGTGATTCCGCATATCAAAGAATGCGGGATATGGCAATCTATATGATGAGGTCAATTGGAAAATTTGCTGGTGGTTGCAATGTGCAATTTGCAGTTTCTCCAGATGAAGAAGAGAAAATTGTTGCAATTGAAATAAATCCAAGAGTTTCTAGATCNTCGGCCCTTGCATCTAAAGCTACTGGATATCCAATTGCAAAAGTTGCTTCCAAATTAGCAATAGGTTACACATTGGATGAACTAAATAATCAAATCACAAAGACAACAACAGCATATTTTGAACCCACTTTGGATTATGTAATAGTTAAAATACCCAGATGGAATTTTGATAAGTTCGAAGGTGCAGACAGACGTTTAGGGCTTCAGATGAAGTCTGTTGGTGAAGTCATGGGGATTGGAAGGAGTTTTCAGGAGGCAATACATAAAGCAGCTCAGTCATTGGAGATAAGAAGGAATGGTCTTGGAGCGGATGGTAAGGGAATTCTNAATCAAGAAATAATATTAGATAAGCTTAAGAATGCCTCATGGGATCGTGTTTTCGTTATTTATGATGCAATTCAAATGGGGATTCCNATATTNAAAATACATGATATCACTAAAATTGATATTTGGTTTTTAAAGCAGTTTGAAGATCTTGTTCAGACTCAAAAAGAACTAGAAAATCAAAGCCTGGATTCTATTTCTTTTGATTTATTACTAAAGGCAAAAATGAAAGGTTTTGCTGATCGTCAGATTGCTCATATGACGAAATGCGTTGAATCGGAAATTCATAATAAACGAATTTCCATGGGTATCGAAAGAGTTTGGAAACTTGTTGATACTTGCGCAGCAGAATTTAAAGCTGAAACACCCTATTACTATAGTACGTTTGAACTTCAAGTTGAAACTTCNCANGGTGATTCTTTAGCAGAGAGTGAGTCAGTTGTAAGTGATAAGGAAAAAATTATTGTTTTAGGAAGCGGACCCAATAGAATTGGACAGGGTATAGAATTCGACTATTCATGCGTGCATGGCGTACTCGCTGCAAAAGAATGTGGGTATGAAACAATTATGATTAATTGCAATCCTGAGACAGTTTCTACGGATTTTGATACTGCAGATAAATTATATTTTGAACCAGTATTTTGGGAACACATATATGATATTATTCGAAATGAAAAACCAAAAGGGGTAATTGTTCAATTAGGTGGACAAACGGCCTTAAAGCTGGCTGAAAAATTGGAGAGATATGGAATACCAATTATNGGGACAGATTATCAGAGTCTAGATCTTGCTGAGGACCGCGGAAGGTTCTCCACAAAACTTAAAGAATACGAGATACCTTATCCAGATTTTGATGTTATAACTCATGCTGATGAAGCTCGCGAAGTAGCATCAAAACTTGGTTATCCAATTTTGGTAAGACCATCATATGTCTTGGGTGGTCAAGGAATGAAAATTGTCATAAACGATGACGAACTGGAAACTCATGTAGTAGAATTATTTAAAAANTTTCCTGGCAATAGAGTTCTTCTAGATCATTATTTAGATGGAGCTATAGAGGCTGAGGCAGATGCTATTTGTGATGGTAATGATGTTTATATCATTGGGATTATGGAACATATTGAACCTTGCGGGGTCCATTCTGGCGATTCTAATGCAACATTGCCTCCATTTAATCTTGGTGATTTAGTGATTCAACAAATAATAGACCATACCAAGACAATTGCTATAGGTTTGAATACCGTTGGTCTTATCAATATTCAATTTGCTATCAAAAACGAAAAGGTTTTTATCATTGAGGCCAATCCCCGTGCTTCGAGAACAGTTCCATTTATTTGCAAAGCATATGGGGAACCTTATGTTAATTCTGCAGTTAAAGTTATGCTTGGCGAAAAGAGGGTGAGTGATTTGAAATTCAATCCAAAATCTTCAGGGTGGGCAATAAAAGTTCCAGTATTTAGTTTTCATAAATTTCCAGGTGTTAATAAAACTTTGGGACCACAAATGAAATCTACCGGTGAGGCAATTCATTTTATTCAAAATTTAAATGATCCTCTATTTCGAAAACTTTATTCGGAAAGAAATTATTATCTGTCTAAGTAGTATGACTTTATCTCTTCTTCTTTGAATCTTTTATAATTCTGCTTAGAATCATTTTGGCGAGCTCTGCCCTCGTATATTTCTCTCTATTTTCGAGGTTTGCTCCTGTGGTATCTTCGTTGATATACTTTTGTAATGTATCAGTTGCACTTTCATAGTCTTCAAAAATGCTCCCCGCATTGCAATCAGTCAAAATTTCTTGAGCATCTCCTTTTTCTGGACCAAATCCCCAGATGACTTTTCCGCTCCCAATATATTCAAATATTTTTCCGGTTAATATCCCTTTGTTTTCTTTGATATTAGGAATTAATAGCAACAAACAATCTGCAGATTCTAATAGTTGAACGGACTTCTTATGCGATAGATATCCTGAATAAATAAATTCGAAGTTCCCAAAATGTTTATCCATTTCGGATAGGTAATCTATACATTCTTTAGCTGGTCTTCCTGCAATTTTAAGTGTTATATGATTATTTGGTTTTTCTATAATTTTTCTTAGAGACTTATACAATAACTGAATGGGGTAATCTAGGGTTAAAGTTCCGGTATAAACTATAGTATAACTTTCGTTTTTAATTTTCTTCTTCATTGAGGAAAAATCATTTGGATCATAACCATTAGGTATTTCTAGGAACTTTTTAGGATCAATATTCGGGGCTTTGTTTTTCAATATTCTTATCAGGTCTCGACTAACAGCAAACAAACNATCTGCATTTTTAATTACACTTTTTTCGAGGGCCTTGTCATACCATCTTGCAATAAAAGAGGGATAAAATTGTTCGTAATAATATATGTCTGTCCACGGATCCCTAAAATCTGCGTACCAAGAAAATACCATTTTCTTTTTTAGACTTTTCCCAATAAGGTGAGATGAATGTGGTGGGCCTGTCGTGATAATTGCGTCAAATGGTTGCGATTTATGAAGTTTAATAGCCTTTTTAATTGCATATCGATTCCAACTTCTTCTTGGGTCAGGTAGAAAAAAATTTCCTCGAATTATTCGAGATATTTTCTGAATGGGCCCTGGGGTGCCTGCTTGATTTGCGAAACCACTAAATGGTATTTCTTTTCTCCTGGTTAATAGTTGATAGATTTTAAACCAATTTGGCGAAAAAGTCTTATGAACTTTTAAATTATTAGTTTCCTCGATCAATGAGTTGTCTATCAAGGGATATGTGGCAAATTTTTGATCTACCGTTAAAATTTCGATTTCAGCACCAATTTTTTGAAGTTCATGAGAGGTTTTGAGCCATCTTTGAACACTAGGACCGCCGGCAGGAGGCCAATAATATGTTATTACAAGCAGGCGCATCAAAATTTTATTCCTTTATTTTTTGTTTTAAATAAATACCATGTAATGGTGACCACTGAAATTCTTTAAAGCCAACAAACCCGAGGCAGACAAATAATAATATGCTGAATCCTAAATTCACTTTTTCTCCAATCCTGTAGGTTTTTGGTTCAAAAGTAAAAATGAGTTCTTTCGTATGTTTAGGAATAACAGCAGATCTTAAGATATAATTAGACCTCATGATATCGATTGGCTTTCCATCTGCAAAAGCAGTCCATTCTTGATTTGGAGCCGCATAATATATTTCAGAAAATACTGCAAGCTGGTCTTTTTCTAAATCTGACACAGAATAAACCATCTTGTTTGGGGAATAACTTTTTAGCTTGATAAATGATGTTTTTACTGAATCATTTTCGCTTGATATGAACTTCACCCATTGCTCGGCATCTTCTTTTTTGATAAAATCTGCTTCAAAAATTGCTGTTTTTAACGGATCAAAATCACTTAGATAAGACATGGCCTCATCCGGGCTATCCGCCAATTTGATTTCTTTAGGGAACCAAGCATGACCGCATGCATTGGGATTAGCTTGAGCAGTAGTACTATTTTCACCGTTGGATACGATAAACCATTTTGCATTCAGCATACTAAATACTCCCATGTTGCCTTTACTCATTTGGTTTTCAATAAGGTCTTGGTATCTGGCTAGTTTCGCACCGTGATAACCACCAATTGATTTATGATGGGCCGAAGTATATGAATCTGAAGTTAGATTAACTGTTGTATTTAGAACCCGGAAATGAGGGTCTTTATCCTTTAGTATAAAAAGGTCAGCTGCACTAGGCTTTTGTTGCTGGACTAATTCTTTGGAAGTAATCAGATCTTCAGACCCTAGCTGATCCTTATCAAATTTCCATAAATCAAAAAGAATTAAGAATCCAAGAATTAAAGTTAAAAGTTGGATTTTTATTTTTCGTTGAATAAACATCCATATCGAAGCCGCTGCAAGAAGAACAAAAAATAAGGTTTGTAAGGCAGAACTTCTTAATAGAGATTTGCGATCACCCAAAATGATGTCCATTGGAAATCCTTGGCTCGATAAACTTTTGTCATTAGGACCATCAATACCTATTAATGAGGCTCCTAATAGCCATATAAAAATTGAAAAACCTCCTGTTATAAAGATGGAACGCAAAAGCACTTTTAAGGCTTTTTCTTTGGATTCATTTAACAAGAGATCTAGCCCCTTAAACCCAATAAAGGGAATAATTACAAAAGCAATGACTAGAGCCATACTTGGCACTCTAAACTTATTGTAAAGGGGAAGATGATCAAAAATAAAACTGTTGATAAATTCTAGATGCTTTCCCCAAGCAAGNATAAATNCGATTATCAGNGCGCTAANTGATCCCCAGAGTNTAGGGCCTCTGATTAAAAAAAGACCGATGACAAAGAATAAAAAAACTACTGCTCCGATATAGTATGCACCATTCACTAANGATTGATCTCCAAAGTATAGGACGCTTCCNGCATATTGATTAGCTACTTTTTTTGCCTGAGATCTNGGCATTTGTTGTGAAAAATTGGTTGTCAGTACATCAACTATTTCTGTCTCACTGTAATTTTGTTTTGCTCCCCCTCCGGTTGCATTTGGTATTATAAGATTTACAGTTTCTCCAATTCCATATGACCAATTCATAGCGTAATCAAAATCTAAACCACCTGACTCAACTATTTCTTTATTCTCAATCAATGCAGAATGGCCTCCTCTCATGGATTCTTGAGTGTAAGAATAGGATGACCAGAGGTTTCCAAAATTCGGCCCTATGCCAAGTAGAGCTGCACCGATAAGCAATACGACTCGCTTGAACCAATGATTTAGTTCATTCGTTTTATATGAGTGAATACCAAAAGAGATAACCATCGCCACAACAGGTAAAGCGGTGTAATAAGTAATTTGAAAATGATTTGCGTGGATACTNAGACCAGTGAATAAAGCAGTTAATGCAAAACCTAGCCGTAGTCTACCCTTTAAGGTTAAAAGAACACCCATTATCAGAGGAGCTATATATATTGCAGTTCGAATTTTAGCATTATGCCCGGCAGCTAAGGAGATTATAAAAAAAGCTGAAAACCCGAATGCTAAAGCACCGATTAACGAAATTGGTGGTCTAACTTTTTGACTCCTGAGTAAGGCAAAAAAACCAAGCATTAAAGAAATTATAATATAAATACCGGATTTTTCAATAAAGATATTATTTATGCTTTTTTGAATATATGTCAGCCAATTATTTGGATAATTCGTTGCAATTTGAAATGTTGGCATTCCTGAGAACATTGAATTCGTCCANAGAGGTTCTTCATTATTTTCAGCTCGAAATTCTCTTATTTCTCGACCTTTGGCAAGGCCCATTAGTATGTCATCTTGTGCAATGGTCTGATTCTCGAAGATAACAGGCCAGAAATAGACTACTGCAGATAAGAAAATTATTATTGGAGATAAGATAGAAAATGTAAAATATTTTTTCATCACTTTGGTTGAGTAATTGACATTATAAATCGATAGAGCAATGTTACGAACAAAACATCGTTACTTTGATCTAAATATGAATCTGAACTATCTTCCTAACGTTATTATTGCAGGTGCACCGAAATGCGGCACTAGTTCGCTTTATTTTTGGCTATCTGCTCATCCAGAGGTTAAAGCTTCAATGGTAAAAGAGACTTTCTTTTTTGCTGACGAAGTGAATAGATTTAATAAAAATGCAAATATTATTGAGCATTCACTTCAGGCTTACAGCTCATATTTTAACTCAAANAAATCTGATCAAAAAAAAGTTAGGCTCGAAGCTACTGCGCCATATATATATTTTGAGAATGCGTTAAAGCATATTCCGAAATTACCTTCAAAACCCAAGGTTGTTTTTGTTCTGCGAGAACCCTCTGCTCGCTTGTATTCGCAATATAGGTTTGAACGTTTTCGAACAAAGCGAATTCATATGACTTGGGAAGAATATTCTAAGAAGGATAAATTAATATTGCATGGTGACTATGAATATTATTTAAAAAAATGGGTTAAATCTCTAGGAAAGGATCGAATTTATGTTTGCACTTTTGAATCTTTGGTGAGTGATCCAAAAGAATGTCTTTATGATATGTCTAGTTTTTTGGGTATTAATTCTGTTTTTTATGATAATTATAACTTTATTCAGCATAATGAAACAGTAGCAATAAAAAATAAATTTATTCACAGACTAGGATTAATACTTCAGCGATATGTACCACATGGGATTCAAGAAAAAATATTGCCCTTGTATTTGAGGATTAATTCCGGAAAAATGCCATCAAAAGATCCCTCTGACAAGGAAATTCTTAAATCAGTTAAATCGGATTACCAAGATTCTATTCTAAGACTAAAAAAATTATTCCCCAATCTAAATCTTGANTCGTGGGNATAGTAAAACGTCAATCGCTTTTAAATTTAATTTCTGGCTATATCGGCGTTTTTTTTGCTGCCATCAATGGTCTTATTCTTTTCCCTTGGGCATTTCCTGAAAGCCCCGAGGAAATGGGACTCNTTAGATGGGTTATTTCGGCATCTTTATTATTAGGGGCAATATCTCATTTGGGGTGGCCACAGACTATCGTTACATATTTCCCAAGAGTAAACCCTTCGATACATTCTAGGATTATAAACAAGGGTTTATTGGCCTCTGGAATATGTCTTTTTACTCTTTTACTTGTTACTTTAATTATTGGAGATCCCTTAATTGATTTTTTAATGAAAGATCATTTTGATTCCAGCTTTTGGTTTATTTTTCCTTTTGCTGGGACATATGTAATTTTTGAAATGTATTCATCTCAATTAATACATAATCAAAATGTTGTTCTTCCATATTGGTTAAAAGATTCAGGAAGAAAGTTATTACTTACAATCCTTTTGATTGCTTATGGTTTAGATATTATTTCTAATCTCGAAATCTTTTTGAATCTTTTGATGCTGGGTTATGCTTTTTATGCGCTATTGATATTTACCGTTGCAAAAAAGATCAAATATTTATCATTAGACAAGACCATTGTATGGCCTAAAAAAGAAATGTTTAGCTACAGTATTGTTATGCTTATGACTGTTGGAGNGCAAATGTGTTTTGGCCAACTTGACATTCTAATGATTGGAAGTTTTTTAGGCTTAAAGGAAGTAGCTCAATACAGTATTGCATTTAGCTTTGGAATAGTTGTNGCCATGCCAATGAAGGCAATGAATGCATCATTACGNCCCATTATATCGAAGAATGTTGCAGAGGAAAACTGGGAAAATCTGCGTAATATTGGAATNCGAAGTTTAAATACTCAATGGATAATNTCCTCTTTTTTATTTTTAGTTGTATTATCCGTAAGTCCCTGGATATTCAATCTGTTGCCTGAGTCATACCAAGGAGGGCAATCTGTTTTATTTTGGGTTGCAGCTGCGCAGCTCGTCAACGTTTCGACAGGTCCTAGTGGATTGGTATTAGTTGCATCAAAAAAATATCGTTGGGAGTTGTATGCGAATTTAATTTTGATTTTATTCGCTTTGATTGCAGGAGCATTATACATTCCATCTGGAGGATTGAAGGGAGCTGCCCAAATATTCTTCGGCGCCATGGTCCTATATAATCTTGTTAAGTTAGTGGCTTTATATTGGCTAACTGGAGACTTTTGGTTAGGAATGAAGTTTTTTAAATCATTTTTTTGGTTCGCCTTCCCTACAGTTTTACATTTTTTATTTTGGAACTTCTTTTTTACAATTGATTTTGATCATGCAATTTTAATTTTGAAAGCACCACTTTATTCCTTTATCGAAATATTACTCATTTTAACTTGGACTCTTGTTGGTCTTTACATTTTAAATTTATCTCCAGATCTTAAAAAATCAATAAATAGAATATTAAACATATNAAGGAAATGATTTTATGGTTAACATATTGGTATCCAGATAAAGAAAATCCGATTCGTGGAAATTTTATTCGTGCNCAATGGAAGGCTGCNAGNCAAGCTGGGTGTAATGTTGAGTTGNTATTTGTCGATATCGCAAAAGGAAAGCGTTTGATGCATGTTAATTGGCTCAAAGGCGAGGAAGGCGAAATAATATTGCAGGTTAGATCTCGGGCTTGGAAAACAATTTACCATACCCCGATTTGGGCGGCAAGAATGATATCAAAGAAATGGTTTTTGAAGACCGGTTTAGATCGACCAAAAATTATCCATTCTAATGTCGTTTTTCCTGCTGGTCTTCTTGCAGAGCAATTGTCTAGAAAATGGAATATTCCTTTTATCATCTCGGAACATTGGTCAAAAGCAGCCCGGTGGACACGTCATAAACTTTTTGGGAAAAAAGTTCGTTCAGCGTATGAGGAAGCTAATATTATACTTCCAGTTTCCAATCATTTATCTGAAGATTTACAAAAAAGACTACCACAAATACCAGGAAAGTTATTTAAAGTTATTCCAAACGCAATAGACATGAACTCATTTAATCATGTTCAGAGGGAATTAAAACCAAAAAAAGAAACATTTAAAATCTTGGGTGTCGCAAGTCTGATCAAGAGTAATTCAGAAATCAAAAGAGTAGATTTCACATTAGAAGCTCTGGCTATTCTCAAGAGAAAGCAGCCAAATGTAAACTGGATATATACCCATGTTGGGAAAGGTGAGCGCTTGGATATGCTAAAGGATTACTCAAAGGGGTTGGGAGTTTTTGATGATGTAGAATGGATTGATTCATTAAATTCAACTGAGCTTTTTCAGGAATATGTTCAAGCAGATATTCTTTTGCACCCAACCAAATCAGAAACTTTTGGAATTGTTGTTTTGGAGGCGATTCAAACGGGACTTAATGTTGTTACTACCGATATTCCCGCTTTTAGGTTATGGGTGAATGATAAAACGGGAATCAGGACAGAACTAAATCCCAATGCGATTGCAGATGGAGTGATAACTCTCTGGGAGAATCCAATAAGAATTAAAAAAAATATCATAAACTCTGAAATTTATAGACCTAAACAAGTTGGAGAGCAAATAAAAAAAGTTTATGATAATTTAATTAGCTCGAGTCTAGGGAGTTGATCTTTTAATTCCGTCGTTCTCATAAAATAAAAATAGGCCATGCAATTGCATGGCCNATTAAACAAATTTCTTTTCGTTTTTAATTGCCCAACATCTCCTCTTTCAAACTTTCTTGCGCAGGAANTTCTCCTAACCAAATACTGAACAATGCTTGTTTAAATNGCAATCCTTCAAANTTACCCAGTTGTTTGTTGTTTTTAGATAAGTAAACTGCATCCCCTGANTGATAGTTTAGTCCAATGATATCTCCCTTCTTGAATTCATCTTTCAAGAAGTCTTTAAATTTTTGGACATCATTTGCCGATGATTTGCCTGAAGAAGCATTTTTAAAACCTTCTTCTAATGCTTCAATGAAACGTTCTTGAGTTACCAATTTGGANGCAATTTCAATTCGAATACCCATCTCTTCATCAGCCATAATTATTTNATTGGGATCCTTTGTCTTGGACTGCACATAAAGTGCCCCCACATAAAGATCTAAGAAGATTAGTTTTGTACGTAAACCCCCTCCATTTAAAATCGTTTTTTTGCCATTTACAGATATCGCTGTCGGGAAATCGATACCCTCAATATTTTTTGTCTGAGCTTGTGAGCTAAAACTAAATGTTATTGCTCCANCGAGTAAAAGTACTTTTAGTGTNTTCATTATNTTATGTTGTGAATTGATTAGTTGTTNTTTAATAAGGATGAAGTTACGCGGTTTTTTGCTTCTGCTAAACTAGCGTTAAACTCAAATCCAATAATTAGTCCTATTGCATTTACATAAATCCATAGTTGGACTATAATTAATGTTCCAATTGACCCATAAAACTGGTTGTAAGTGGCAAANTGAGTAATATAAGTGCCAAATAATGTAGATGAGAGGATAATTAGTATTGTTGCCAATAATGAACCTGGTGATATAAATCTCCATGGTGCCGATCTCATTGGTCCAAAATAAAACAGCATTGAGATTGCNAATAGGATCACAATTAAAAGTATAATATTTCTTAGCCAAATTAGAAGGGTGGAAACGGATAGGCCCATCCAGCTCTCCTGAATAAATTGATCAAGAAATGATTTAGANATCGTTATNAGAGAAATTCCCAAAATGATCAAAAGGGCAAGTGTAATAGTTAATGTAAATGCAGCTAAGTATTGAGACCAAAAGCCTCTGAAATTGAGCTTATGAATACTTAATCCAAAATTTCCAATCAAAGAAAGAGTTCCATTTGTTGCAAATACAAGNGTAGCGAAAATTGTTACACTTAATAGATTACCTCTTCTAATTGTGAGTATATCATTTATTGTGCTTTCCACTGCTTCAAAGCTTGTTGGGGGTAAAACCTCTTTTAAAAGAAAAAATACTTGATCTTGAAATCCTTCAATGGGTATAAATGGAATTAAAGTGAATAAAAAAATTATTCCAGGAAATAATGCTAAAAAAAAGGAAAAGCTNATGCTTGCAGCNCGACTTGTAACAGNCCCTTCCCAAATACCTTTTTTAAAAAAAATTGCAATATCTAGAACATTAAGACCATGTAAAAAGGGAACTTTTATTTTTTTCAAATAGTTCTTTAATGATTCTTTTGTTTTTTGATACATTGATTCAAATGTCGGCTTTAAAATTCAAATCCAAGTTTTTCGCAGAATGAGTTAATGAGCCGGAAGAAATGAAGTCTATCCCTGAAAGCGCATATTTCCGAATATTAGATATGTCGATCCCTCCACTAATTTCTATCTCTTTCTCACCATTTATAAGTTCTACCGCACTAGAGCACATCTCCACAGAAAAATTATCCAGCATGATACGATTAATATACTTTTCATCCATGGCTTCTTTGACCTCTTTTAAATTTCTTACTTCAACTTCAATTTCTCTTGTAAGCTGATGACGGTCTAGATAATCTTTTGTTTGACTCACAGCTTTTTTAATGCTACCACAATAGTCAATATGATTATCTTTTAGCATTATATAGTCATATAAACCCATCCTATGATTATGGCCGCCTCCGACTCTGACTGCGTATTTTTCTAAATATCTCCAGCCTGGAGTAGTTTTTCTTGTGTCCAATAGCTTGCAATTGGTTCCCTCTAGTTTTTTTGACATTAAGTTTGTTAGAGTTGCAATACCACTCAATCTTTGAATGTAATTGAGCATTATTCTCTCAACACCTAATAGGGATTTTATGGGTCCATATGCCGATAAGATAATTTCGTTGTTCTCAACATTATCTCCATCACATTTAATCTTCTCCCACGCTATTTCTTTATCAAATAAATTGAATATTGAAGGCAATAATTCCATACCTGCAATTATTCCATTTTCTTTTGACCTTAACTTTGCTGTTCCTTTTTCATTTAATCCAAAACATGCATTGCTAGAATGATCACCAGAACCTTTTCCAGAGCCAAAATCTTCTTGAATGGTATATTTCAAATGGTTATGCCAATCAATTGTTTTAATGTAATCTAGTTTTTGTTTCACGTTTGCAAAGATCGTAAGAACTATGGAAATCATTTTGTTAGTAATCGGGCCAACTAAAGAGAAATATATTCGAGAGGGATTGGATTTTTATGAGTCAAGATTAAAAAAATACTCAAAATTTAAAATATCAACTGTTTCCAGTGAGAATAAAATTCTAGAGTTTTTAAAGAAGGGAGATAAGCTTATAATTCTAGATGGAAAAGGAACTTCATATTCAAGTGAGGGCTTGTCTAGTCAATTTCAAAAATGGATGAATTCAGGTCCAAAAAGACTGATATTTGCAATAGGCGATGCGTATGGTTTTAAATCTCATACAATGGTTAGAGCAGATTATACAATGTCTTTGGGGCCCATGACTTACCCACATGATTTAGCGAGATTGATTTTTTTAGAGCAGTTATATCGATCTTGGACAATCTTAGGAGGTGAACCATATCATCACGGGTAGTTGCAATATGCTTAATTTAATAAAATGACTTTAGAAGATTTATCGAATAATTTAAAACAAGGGAAATTTCTTCCAGTATATATTTTTGAGGGAGATGAACCTTTTTTTATTAATCGTGCTCTAGAGTTAGTTATCGAAGAATCTCTGGAGGATGATCAAAAGGATTTTAATCTTAATATTCTTTATGGCAGAGATACTGATTCAATTTCCATTGTAAATCACTCAAAAAGGTACCCAGTCATGTCTGATAAAAATGTAGTCATCGTTAGAGAGGCTCAAGATCTCAAAGATATCGACTCATTATCTTCTTACATTGGTAATTTGAATCCAAATACCATTCTCGCTATCGGTTTAAAGGGTAAAAAACTTGATAAAAGAAAATCATTATATAAGTCTATTCGAAATAATAAAGATGTTCTTCACATCTCGTTTAAAAGACTCTATGAAAATCAAATTCCGTATTGGATAGATTCACAGGTTCAGAATAGAGGGATGATAATAACTCAAAAAGCATCAATACTGTTAACGGAAAATATTGGTTCAGATTTATTGAGGATAAATCATGAATTAGAAAAAATTTGCGCTTTTTTGGGTAATAAAAATGAAATTGATGAAAAAGCTGTAGAACATGTAACTGGATTTAGTAGGGAGTTTAACAATTTTGAATTGGTAAAATCTTTAGCCACAAAAAATTTGTCAAAAGCATATAAAATATCAAAAAGTTTTAGTGAAAATCCCAAGAAAAACCCCGTAATAGTCAGCATTTCTATACTTTTTTCAAGCTTTTCAAAAGCTCTAGTTTATTCAAATATTTCAAATAAAAATTCAAAAAATGTACTTCAAGAATTGAATATTTCAGAATACGCTTTGAGGGATATTGCGTTGTTAAGCCAGAATTATACGAGGGATAAGTTGATACGAATCATTGGGTATCTTCGCGATGCTGATCGCCAAGCCAAAGGAATGGGCAGTACAAATTTAAAAGATGGAACTATTCTCAATGAATTACTTTTTAAGATTCTTTATTAGCTCAATAGTTTTTTTAACTATATCTACAGTTTTTGCTCAAGATATTGGAGGAGTACGAGGTTATGTTTTGGACCGCCAGTCTCAGAGACCAATTGAGTATGCTCAAATATTAGTTGAAGGTTCTGAAATAAAAGATCTGGTCAAGGATCTAGACATCAGTGTTTATGCGAATAGCGATGGATATTTTCAGATTACGGGTTTGCCATTTGGAGATGCAATCATTTCTGTAAAGATGCCTGGCTATGAAACAATTAATCGAAAAGTTTCTATAAAATCCTCACGAATAGTATTTGAAAGGTTCCTCCTCAATGAGTCTGTTGTTACTCTTGATGATGTTATTATTGATGTTGAAAGACAAGAACAACAAACAAAGGTTGCGACGGCCGTAGTTCAGTTAAGTGCAAAATCAATAACGACTTTTTCCATTGGAGGAGAACCGGATTTGATGAGAGCCTTGCAAGTTTTACCAGGGGTGATTACAACTGGAGATCAGGGTGGTCAGTTATACATACGAGGTGGGGCGCCGATTCAAAACTTGGTGAAATTAGATGGAATGATTCTTTATAACCCTTTTCATAGTATTGGTTTTTTCTCTGTCTTTGATACAGATATTCTTCAACGTGCAGATGTCTACACTGCAGGTTTTGGAGCAAAATATGGGGGGAGAAATTCTTCTGTCATGGATATTAAAACTCGAACAGGCAATCGAAAAAAGTATTCGGGAAAGGTTTCCTCATCCACTTATATGAGCAAAGTTCTTTTTGAAGCTCCAATCGGTAAAAAAGGTCCAGACGGGTTAGCTCCAAGCTCTCTGATGATTTCAGCAAAGTCTTCATATCTAGATCAAATTTCACCATACGTCTATCCATATGTGGCAACAGAGTATGGAGGTTTACCTTTTTCTTTTCAGGATATTTTTGGCAAGTATTCGATTGAGTCCAGGGGAGGAAATAGAGTTAATTTATTTGGATTTAATTTTAATGATGCAGTCCGATTTGCAGGGGATAAAAGCATCTCATGGCAATCTAATGGATATGGCGCTGATTTTTTGGTGATTCCCTCGTCCTCGGGAACAATTATTGAGGCACATCTTGCTCAAAGTAACTACAAAATTCAATCCACAGAACTATTAAATCGACCCAGAGAAAGTTCGATTGATGGATTTAATGGTGGATTAGATTTTACGTATCTACTTCGGAAATATGATGAATTTAAATATGGGCTTGAATTTGTTGGCTTCCGCACGGATTATCAATACACGAATAGTGTGGGACGAACTTTAGATCAAATTCAAAATACAACTGAAATTGGGGGGTATTTAGACTACAAAAGGCAGATAGGAAGGTGGCTCATTCAACCGGGTTTCAGACTTCATAATTATGGTTCTTTGGCAATTGTCAGGGCAGAGCCCCGATTTGGATTAAAATTTAATGCCACAGAGTATTTGAGATTTAAGGCCTCTGGAGGAAGGTATTCTCAGAATCTTGTAGCAGCAAATAGTGACCGGGATGTTGTGAATCTATTTTATGGGTTTTTGAGTGGTGCAGGGGACTTACCTTCACAGTTTGAGGGAAAGCCATTAAACAACAGTCTTCAAACAGCGAATCATTTGGTTTTAGGAACTGAATTAAATTTAACGAAGGGCTTGAAACTTGAATTAGAAGGTTATGTTAAGGTGTTCGATCAAATTACCAATATTAATCGATACAAAATTTATGATGATATTCCCGTATATGAAGACCAGCCTGAGTTATTGAGAAAGGATTTTATGGTTGAAAGAGGTTTAGCCCGAGGAATCGATGCTTTAATCACTTACCAGGATAAGAAATGGTATTTTTGGGGTGTATACTCCCTTGGAAGGGTTTCGCGCTTTGACGGGGTTCAAAATTACGCTCCTCAGTTTGACCGCCGCCATAATCTTAATTTATTATTAGCGTACAAGGGTAAAAAAGATTGGGAGGTAAACCTGAGATGGAATTTTGGCTCCGGCTTCCCTTTTACTCCAATTAGAGGATATTTCGAGAATCAAACTTTTACAAATGACTTAGGTCAGCCCCTTATTGATTATTCATACCAAGATGCAAATGGTGCTATTGGCATTCTATATGGTGATATAAATAGTCAGAGGCTACCATCATATCATCGATTGGATTTTACGATGAAAAAAGCTTGGGATCTTAAATCTAACCAGAAAATTGAAATCGCCCTTGCAGCAACAAATGCTTACAATAGGCGAAATATTTTTTATTATGATACTCCAAGCGCGAGACGGGTAAATCAACTACCAATAATGCCAACATTTATGATGAGCTACGCGTTTTAAAGCCCTAACTTTGTCAGAACCCACACGCACATGAGCCCTAAGACAAAATTTATATTCGTGACAGGAGGAGTAACATCTTCACTAGGAAAGGGTATCGTAGCTTCATCATTAGCGAATCTTCTTCAATCTCGGGGCTTTTCAGTTACCATTCAAAAGTTTGATCCTTATATAAATATTGATCCAGGGACGCTAAACCCATATGAGCATGGTGAGTGCTATGTAACTGACGATGGTGCAGAAACAGATTTAGACCTTGGCCATTATGAAAGATTTTTGAACCATCCTACATCTCAGGCAAACAATATTACCACTGGCAGAATTTATCAAAGTGTTATCGATAAGGAGCGACGAGGTGATTTTCTTGGAAAAACAGTTCAGGTTATTCCACACATTACAGATGAAATAAAATATAGGATGAAATTGCTTGCAGACTCGGGCAAGCATGAGATTATAATAACTGAAATCGGAGGGACGGTAGGAGATATCGAAGCCTTACCTTATATAGAAGCAGTAAGACAATTAAAGTGGGAACTGGGCAAGGACTGTCTCAGTATTCATTTGACACTAATTCCTTATCTCAAGGCCACGGGAGAATTAAAGACAAAACCGACCCAGCACTCTGTAAAAACACTCCAAGAAAGTGGAGTTCAACCCGATATTTTAGTTTGTCGATCAGAGAATAATCTTGGGCCAGATATTAAGAAGAAATTGGCTAATTTCTGTAATGTTCAACCTAATTCTGTAATTGAATCATTGGACGCAAAAACTATTTATGAGGTGCCTATTCTTTTAAAAGATCAAAATTTAGATGAAGTGGTTCTTGAAAAAATTGGCTTATCCACTAATAGTAAGCCAAATATGAAGAAATGGATTGATTTTTTAGAAAGACATAAAAACCCAAGCACCGAAATCGAAATAGGTTTAATTGGTAAATATGTTGAGCTTAAGGATTCCTACAAGTCAATATCTGAATCCTTGATTCATGCAGGTGCAAAATGTTTGTCAAGAGTTAATATCCGATGGATTCATTCAGAAAATCTTACCAGAGATAATGCATCGAAAGCCTTAGAAGGTTTGCATGGGGTTATTGTGGCTCCAGGTTTTGGTGCAAGAGGACTAGAAGGTAAAATTGAGGCTGTTCGAATTGCAAGAGAAGAGGGGGTTCCTTTTTTGGGAATATGTTTTGGTATGCAGGCAAGTGTAATTGAATACGCACGAAATGTTTTGAATATTTCGAATGCAACCTCAAGGGAAGTAGACCCTGATGCAAAGAATGCAGTAATTGATTTAATGGCTGATCAGAAAAAAGTAATAAACAAAGGAGGGACAATGCGACTTGGTGCATGTAGTTGTGATTTAAAAAAGGGATCACAGTCTCATGAGGTATATGCTAAAACGACTATTTCCGAGAGGCATCGCCATAGGTTTGAATTCAATAATGAATTTTTAGAAAGATTAGAGGAATCTGGTATGATTGCATCTGGAATAAACCCTGAAACAAATCTTGTTGAGATCGTCGAGGTACCATCTCACCCTTGGTTTATAGGGGTTCAATTTCATCCTGAATACAAATCTACAGTAGTAAATCCTCATCCACTTTTTGTCTCCTTTGTAAAAGCATCTCTTACTCACAAGAATTCATAAAAATGATAGAAGAAAAAACAATTGATCGTAATCAAATTATTGGTTTTTTGCTGATTGCAGGAATTTTAATTGGTCTGAGCTGGTGGACGAGTAGTCAAGAAACATCAACGGTTCCTGAAGAAGAAAAAATAGTAATTGAATCAAAAGAATCTTTAGATGATTTTTCTATGGATTCAACTTCGTATGAATTGAAAGAAAAGATATCAGTTGATTCATCTTTCGAATTTTCAAAAGAATATATCTTAGAAAATGAAAAGGTTAGTTATTCATTTAATTCCTTGGGAGCGCAGCTTTCAAAAGTGGAGTTGAAAAACTATAAAGACTTTAGAGGAGAGCCTCTTTATCTAGTAAATGGAAGACATAAAATATCAGGAGCAAATAGAGGGGTTTTTAACGGAAATATTATTTCTGATGGGGATGGTGCTCAAACTCTGACTCTAAAAAATGCTGATGGTATCCAATGGGTTTTCACCTTGAATAAAGGCTATGGTTTAACTTGGAATCTTAAGGTTCCTGATTCCGATAATGTTTCCCTAAAGTGGAGCCAGGACGGGATTCGTCATGAAAAAAGTTATTCAAATGAAAACCAGTACACCACAACTTATTTTTATGATGCTGAAGACGAAAAAAAAGATAATCTAAAAAATGGTAGAGATGATGACGATATAGCAAGTAATATCTCATGGGTTGCCCATAAGCAGCAATTCTTTTCAAGTATATTATTATCTAATGCCCCTTTTTCTTCAGCCCAATTAGCAACAACAACCCCACCGTTAAATGACTCGAGTCATACGCGTCAATTTCGTTCCGTATTGCAAATAAATGGAGAGAGAAGCGGTATAGACGCAAGTGGTCTTTGGTATCATGGTCCAAATCAATATATGGAATTGAAAAAATTCGATAAGGGTTTTGATGAAATCATCCCATTTGGCTGGGGAATTTTTGGATGGATATCTAAAGGAATAGTAGTTCCTCTTTTTAGTATAATGGAGAGTTTTGGTTGGAGTTATGGGCTGATCATTTTTTTGATGGCTTTTATCATCAAGTTAGCGTTATCTCCCTTAACATTTGCCTCTTATAAGTCTATGGCTAAGATGCGGCTTTTGAAGCCGGAGCTGGATGAACTGGCGGAAAAGTATGGAAACGATGCCCAGAGAAAACAACAAGAAACAATGAAGATGTACACGAAGGCCGGAGTTAATCCCCTCGGAGGCTGCATCCCTCAACTTTTACAATTTCCAATATTAATTGCGATGTTTCGCTTTTTTCCAGCTAGTATCGAGCTTAGGCAGAAATCATTTTTATGGGCACAAGATTTAAGTAGCTATGACAGCATATTTGAATTTGGACAATGGTTCAGTCTTCCATTTTATGGAGACCATGTGAGTTTATTTACGATTTTAATGGCCATATCAACTTTCTTATATACACGGTTTAATAACTCCATGACCCCGTCATCAAATAATATGATGCAACAGCAGATGCAGGTTATTCAATATTTAATGCCAATAATGCTTTTAGTATGGTTTAATAATTATGCCTCTGGACTATCATACTATTATTTCGTTTCCAATTTATTGATATTTGGTCAGCAATGGTCGATTAAGAAATTCTTTATAAACGAGGATAAATTGCGAGCGAAAATTGAAGACACTAAGGCAAAAGGCGGCAAGCAGTCAAAATTTTCCAAAAGAATGAATGAGATGATGGAAGCTCAAAAAGAGTCGGGAAACAGGCGGGCTCGAAGAATGGATAAATAGTATTTTTTATCAACTCTCCATTATGATTAATTTGACCCTTACTTTAAGAGTTTTTGCTTTTCTTGAAGGTGTCTCTTTGTTGCTTCTTGTTTTCCTGGCTATGCCCCTAAAGTATTTATATGACGACCCCCGATTGGTGAGTTATACCGGAATGATTCATGGGATATTATTTATTGGCTATTCAATTAATTTATCTCTTGTTTACTTTAAGTATAAATGGGAATTTTGGAAAATACTAATGGCTTTTGGCTTAGCGTTCATTCCCTTTGGTACTTTCTATGCAGATAAATATTTTTTTGGGAAGTTGAAGGCACAAAAAAAGGGTTCTCTTTCAAGAACGCTTTTTGAAAAGTAATTTTTACTTACCCTTGAAAGCCATTAACAAAAAGAACTCCAGGAGATCCATCAAATCTTTCAGACCATATAATGGTTACTACATCATAATCAAGATCCTTTCCTAAAACAACTTCTATTGCGTCAAGGTCTATGCCTTGAACCTTTAAAGGTATTTTAATTTGAATAGGAGTATATTCTGATCCGAAAATATCATTTTGGAAATAAGATTTACCAAGAGGATTAATGGTATCTAGAGTTACACCCCATTGAAAAGGTGTATTTCCTGAGGCGTAAGGAATATTGTCATGCGTGTAAACATCCCCAGCTTTTTTGCTAAATGTATCTACTGCCCATTTTGATGGACTAGTTCCAGACCCTTGCGTCACAGTTGATTGACTGGATTGTTGGTTTAAATCTACTGGCATACCTCCAAGGTTGTATTCTTTTCCCTCTATCCCTGAAACTAGCAGATAACTTTGAACGTAATAGGAAATATTTTTTTTGTCCTCAAAAAATTTGACTTTGATATCAACTGTCATCATAGAATCTCCGTCTTTAATGCTCGCGACATGAGAAACTCCAACAGGAGCCGTTTGAGATATGGCTGTGAGAGCGGGATCTTTTGGGAATTGAGAGGCATCTGCATTATTTACGTAAAAATGTGGTATTCCAGTTGATGGATAAAGAATATTCAATTCGTCTTGAACTGGCGTTACTAATGGGTCACCGGTATGTGATGCAAAGCCCAAAACTTTGATTTCAGTTTCCGTATTTTCCTCTTTAACTTCTAACATTCTTTCTGTTCCTATCGGACATGTATGACACCATGATGCTGTCGTTTGATGAACAAAAGCTTTTTGTCCAGATGAAACAATTAAGTTATCCGTAACGTAAGGTGTTGGAGGAGGAGGAGTGGTGTTTGGTTCACAGGCTACAAAACCGATTACCAAGATTGAACTGATGAATATATTTTTCATTAGGGTTTCTTTAGTCATACCGTAAATATATGACTTCCAACTGCGACATTATTAAAAATTATATTTCTCAAAGCGTCAAAATGTTTCTTCGACACAAATTTTCTTTTAAGCGAGTTAAAATCTATTCTATTTTTTAATTCTTAAAAGACATGCATCACCATAACTTAAAAATCGGTAATTATTTTCAAGAGCATAATTATAAACCTTTCTCCAATCGTTGCCAATTGCTGCAGCAATAAGAAGTAATAAAGTACTTTTGGGTTGATGAAAATTAGTTAGAATTAGATCTATGAATCTAAATTTATAGCCTGGTATAATGATAATTGATGTATTAAAATGAAGAGATTTCTTCTTATTCCGTCTCATGTAGTTTGTCAGAAAAATCAAACTTTCATCACGACTTAAAAATTTATCGTAATTCTTGTAAGGTGCCCATTGATCAATATCAGATATTTCCTCGTTACCATTAAATAATTCTATGGATAGCCAATAAAGACTCTCAATTGCTCTTGCAGATGTGGTACCTACAGCAAGTATATCTTTATTTTCTTTGAGGCTCTCAATAGTTTCAATGGAAAAATGAACCTCTTCTGAATGCATTTCATGTTTGCTTATAGTATTTTCAGAAATAGGTTGAAATGTTCCGGCGCCGATATGAAGTTGGACATAGTTGATTTTAGAATTCTTTTCGATTTTATTTAACATTATTGACGTTAAATGTAAGCCCGCAGTTGGCGCTGCAACTGAACCTTCAACTTTTGAGAAAACAGTTTGATACCTCTCATTATCATTTTTATTTGAAGGACGTTTCATGTATGGAGGAAGAGGTGTTTCTCCATTTTTCTGAAGTATTTCAGACCAATTATCCTCTGAATTCCATGAAAATAAAATTTGAAATTTATCACCGTTTTGTCTTAGCTTACTTGCAGTTAAGTTCTCTCTTTTTAGAATTAAATTATGTTTCCATTTTTTTGAATTTCTAACCTTACACCATGCCTTTAGACTTTTTTTGGATTGCATGGCATCTTCTATAGATCCATTTACAGGATCCATGTAGAAAATTTCGATGGGTTTAACATTCTCACCTCTTGAAAATATTAATCTTGCAGGAACAACTTTTGTATCATTTAGAATTAGGTTCGGATGACTAAGCTTAGATATCCAATTTGGCAATTCTTTAACTCTTGCATGATGTATTTTTTCATCCCAAAAAATTAGCAAATTGGATTCGTCTCTATTTTCTTGGGGAAATTGAGCAATTTTTTCCTCCGGTAGCGAATAGTTGAAGTGTTTAACATTTATTTTTTCGAAATTCATAGTTCAAATATAGCCAGGGCTAGTAACTACCTTAGCAATATGAGTCCATTGATAGCTATTTCGGTAATAAATGATTTGTATTCGGACCAACGAGTCCATAGAAATTGCTTAGCATGGCTCGAAAGAGGGTATGATATTATTTTGATTGGCCGGAAATATTCAGGTTCGCAAGGCTTGGACAGGCCATATATGACTCACAGATTTAAATGCATTTGGAATCGGGGGCCTTTGTTTTATATCGAGTATCAACTTAGATTATGGAATTTCCTAAGAAAAAAATCGGTTCAAGTATACATGGCAAATGATCTTGATACTTTATTACCTAACCTTTTTTGGTCATACATGAGACAGCTCCCGCTGATTTATGATTCACACGAATATTTTTTAGGATCTCCAGAAATTGAGTCACGTCCAATAATTAAGTTTTTTTGGTCTCGTCTTGAAAAATTTTGTCTTCCAAGAGTAGATTTTCCAATAACGGTAAATAATTCTATTGCTAGGCAATATCATAAGGAATATGGTCACAGTTTTGATGTTATTCGAAATGTTCCTGTAAAACCGCCTTCAGGTTTTTTATTCGAATCTACCGCTGAAAACTCTCGAGATATGATTCGAAAAAAACTATCCATCCCATTAGATAAGATGATATGGATAATTCAAGGGGCTGGTATAAATATTGACCGTGGAGCAGAGGAATTGATGGAAGCTGCAATTTCTATGAAAGGAGAAGTTTTACTTTTAGTTGTAGGTAGTGGAGATGCCATCCCTAAACTTAAGGTTGAGGCAAAAAGTCTTAATTACGATTTTGAATTTGTTCGATTTATACCAAGGCAAAATATTGATAGTTTGCGAGAATATACATTCGCCTCTGATATTGGATTTTCTCTCGATAAGTCGAAAAGTAAAAATTATCAGTGGAGCTTGCCAAATAAAATTTTTGATTATTGGCATGCTGGAATCCCGGTAGTTGCAAGCAACCTAATTGAGATTTCAAATTTGATTAATCAAACTGGAGCGGGAATATTAATTGATCATGTTTCATGTAGTGGAATTCTCGAAGCAGTCCATGAGATTTGTAAACCAGATAAATTCGACAGAGCAATTAAGGCTTCAAAGCGCGCTGCATTGTCTTTCAACTGGGAAAATGAAAAGCAAATATGGAATCGTTTAATTGATCGACTAGAGGGTAAAAAAACGATTAATATATGGTCTATGGATAGGCTGGAAACAACTTCTTATGGGGGAACCCTTGAAGTTAGAGGTCAGGTTAAAAATGCCATTAAATTAGGATTTCAAGTGGTTTTATATTGTTGGAGCAAAGGCGAAGTTCAACACCAGAGTCCAGAGTCCATTATTGGCGTTCAATTTCAAACCCTAAAAAGAAATCAATCTTTGTTTAAACTTTTTAAAACAGCTCCGTACATTGTGTCAAGTCGCAATACAAGTATCGCTCGTCATAAATCTTCAATTCAACGCGGGAAAGTTATAATTAATGGGGTGCACTGTAGTGGGATTCCAATTTTTGAAAATTCGATTTTAAGAATTCATAATCCTGAAGGAGATTATTATGAGAGTCTTGGGAGACAATCAAAAGGTTTAGTTGCTTTATATTTTCGTTGGGAATCATTGAAACTTAAATTTTGGGAAAGAAAATTGGCCAAACAATGGAGTGGAATGGTTTGGGCTTTGACAAATACTGATTTAAAGTTTTGGACGAGTCTAAAGCCAAGGTCTGATGCCAAAATTGTTGGTCCTTTGGCGGTGTTTGAACACAAAATCCCAGAATCAAAATCCTTGGCAAAGACTCTTTTAGTTCCTGGGAAATTTTCTGTAAATGAAAATGAAAATGCTCTTAAAATGAGTCTGAATGCTGATGGTTGGGATATTATTTGGGCCGGTCATGGGCTTTCAAAAAAGTTCAAGAAATCTCTGAATTCAAGAGTTAGTTATATTGAAAACCCTAATGATGATGAAATTTCAGATCTCTTTAAAAATTCACATGCGACGCTTATTCATGCAGAGCATAATCTGGGTATTAAAATAAAATTGATTCAGGCACTGCATCAATCGCGTTGGATAATAGCCCACAATCATGCCATAGTCGGAATTCCCTTTTCCACAAAGGATGGAATTTTAACTTATTCAGATCCTAAAACATTTATTGAGGCTCTTGATCAGATTAATGATACATCTTGGAATAAATCTCAAGCCACTGAACTCTTGAATTCTAGAAAATTTCTTTTATCTAAAATTCAGGGGTCACTTGAATTATAGAAATAGCAAGAAATCTAAAGTGTTTTTTGCACTGTAGTAGCAATACTACCGTTAGAACATTTCCAGGTAGCGTGAGGGAACTTGAGCAAAAGGGCATAGTCATGAGTCGCCATTAGTATTGTTTGTCCACTTGAAGATATTTCTTCCAGTAAATGCATAATTTCTTCAGATGTATGTGGGTCCAAGTTACCTGTAGGTTCATCTGCAAGAATCAATGGTGGATTGTTTAATAAAGATCTAGCAATCGCGATTCTTTGCTGTTCTCCTCCTGAGAGTTGGTATGGCATTTTATGTTCTTTAGTAGCCATTCCTACTCGACTTAATACGTTTTGAATTTTTTTTGAGTTTTCTTTCGTTTCTAATTGACCAGTTGCTTGTAAAACAAAATTTAGGTTATCAAATACAGTACGATCCATCAAAAGTTGAAAATCTTGGAAAACTACTCCTAGTTTTCGTCTTAGGTAAGGAATTTCTTTATCTTCTATTTTACGCAAATCGTAGTTTACAATTTGACCTTTCCCTTTCAATAATGGGATATCAGCGTAAAGGGTCTTTAGCAAGCTTGACTTTCCAGAGCCCGTTGAGCCAATTAAATAAACAAAGTCTCCTCGTTTCAAGGAAATATTTATATCCTTTAGAACTAAGTGGTTACCTTGATATATATCAGCGTCAGAAAGCTCTAAAATAGATTGTTCCATAATTAAGGTTATATTTTTCTTATGCAAATTAACTAGATTTTGTTGGTACAGACTACCTTTATGCTAAGACAATGATTCGAAGATTATTCATTCTGAACTTCTTTTTGCATGCTTACTTGGCTTGCGGACAGGCTCCTTTCTCCCATCACACCCCTCAAAACATCTATGCTGAAAGTAGAGAATTATATGATAGGGCAATGTATTCACCGGCAGCAGAAGGGTTTCAAAATGTGATTAGTAAGGTCGATTCTGAAACTGATTTAGCGGAGCAAAGTAGTTTTTTTTATGTTTTATGTGGCATTAAACTCATGAATCGTGATGCAGGCGATCAGGTTTTAAAGTTTCTCAGTGAATACCCGACCTCTGCGAGACGGAAAGAACTGATTCTAGGAATTGCAGAATACTCATTTAATAGAAGGAGGTACAGAGATGCGAAAATTTGGTTAAATCGACTAAATGGAATGTATTTACCGAAAAAAGAAAAAGCGGAATTACAATTTAAATTAGGGTATTCACTATTTATGCTCAAAGATTTTGAAAATGCTCGAGCGCAATTCTCTGCTGCTAAGTCCTCTGAATTTAATATATCTGCCTCGGCCCAATATTATTATGGTCATATTGCTTATTTAGATACTAATGATGTAACAGCTCTTGAAAATCTAGAGCCTTTAATTGATCATCCGAGTTTTGGATTTGTAGTTCCTTACTATCTTGCTCAGATATACTCAAGGAGGCTCATGGATGATAAACTTTTAGCTCTAGGAGAATCTTTATTTAAGAAATCATCGATAAAACGATTGCCAGAAATTTCGAAATTAATTGGTCAAAGTTTGCTAAGGAAAAAAAGGTATGATGAGGCTTTACCTTACTTGTTAATGCATAGGGACCGTGGCGGTATAATGAAGGCATCAGATTATTATGAACTAGGTTTCTTGCTTTCAAAAAATCAGCGTTTTAAGGAAGCCATACAGAGTCTAAATAAGATTACAAGCACTAAGAGTGTTGTATCGGAATACGCTTTATATCTCTTAGCTAATTGTTATGTTAAAGAGGATCAAAACGAGAAGGCTCTTTCAGCTTTCCGAGCGGTTAGTGAAATTGCAAACGATGAAGTAATTAGAGAGGAATCTTCTTACCAGACAGCAAAATTAACATACGAAAGCTCTAGCCCTTTCGGAAATGCCATAAGTGAATTTCAACAATTTTTAGTAGACTTTCCAGAAACTGAATATAGACGTGAAGTGAATGAATATTTGGCAAACCTATACATAACCTCAAAGGATTATACCCGTGCAATGAGTGCCATAATCCAGACAGGGATGTCTTCGATGGCAATGAGGGAAGCTTATCAAAGAGTTGCCTATTACCGAGCTGTAGAATTTTATCACATCAGCAGCTGGAAAAAGGCAAAAGAGTTTTTTACCAAGTCATTGACCTATCCTCAGAACTTAACATATGTTGCTCTGGCGCATTTTTGGATGGGTGAGCTGGCATACAAGAAAAACGACCCGCAGGAGGCTTTGGCTAGATTTGAATCTTTTTTAAAAACACCAGGCTCTTACACTCTTTCTGAACGGCCTGTTAGTTTATATAACAAGGCTTATTGTCTATACAGGTTGAATCGTCTTGATGATGCAGCTGCCGCATTTAGGGTTTTTATTCAAGATGCAGAAGAAGAGAATAAAAGAAAGAACGATGCAACCCTGCGTTTAGCAGATTTATACTTTCTCTTGGGTAAGTATTCGCTTGCTGAAGAGTATTATAAGACATTTACGGCGGCAACAACTCAGTTTAATTATTCTCACGAAAGTTATGCAGAGTATCAGCGAAGTTTATGTCTTGGTTTATTAAATAGATACAAGGAGAAGATAGGAATATTGAAAACTCTTTCTGAAAGGGAAACTCGAAGTGATGCTTTCGGGGGAAAATACTCTGTTGAAGCTCTTTATGAGTTGGGGAAAACTCAATTAGCAATTGGAAATAATTCCGATGCTGAAATTTCTTTTATCCAGTATGTTAGAAAAAACCCAAATCTTGAAAAAGCACGCAGAGCACTCTTG
The DNA here is from genome assembly GCA_002682945.1 of Cryomorphaceae bacterium. GTDB lineage: Bacteria > Bacteroidota > Bacteroidia > Flavobacteriales > Schleiferiaceae > TMED14. The sequence goes on from NYSL01000033.1 coordinate 52,975, forward strand.
AATCAGGCTCTAGCTCAGAGAAATGATGGAAGGTTTGAAACTTCAATTTTAACATTTAAAAGAGTAGTACAACTATATCCCGGGACTCCGGAATCAAGAGAAGCAATCGGAATTTCACGCTCTGTTTTCGATGATGCGAATCGACTCGATGATTATATCGAATGGGTAGATGGGATTGATTTCGCCTCAATTCGGGCTTCTGAGTTAGATTCAGTGGCATTTATGTCAGGCGTTGATAAATATGCTCAAAGTAATTTCCCTGACGCTTTAGTTTCATTTCAGAATTATAACAAACGCTTTCCAGATGGATTTTTTGCTGAAGGTTCAAATTATTATGCAGCCGAATGTTTCAGGAAAGAGGCCGATTTTGAAAATGCGAAAAAAATGTATAAAAATGTAGTTCAATTTTCTGCCAACGAGTTCACTGTTAAATCTTGGATATGGATCTTAAGAATCGCATCACAAGAAAAATTCTACGATGTAGAAGAAATAGAATACGCAGCACAAGCACTTTTGAATATATCAAATGATGCACAATTTTTGAGGGAAGCGAATACTGCATTGATGCGAATTTATCAATCTAAAGGTGATGTTGAGGTTGCTCAGGCATATTCAAAAGTGGTGGCTTCGGATGATAGAAATAGTCCAGAGGTTAGAGAAGAAGCTAACCTTAACCTGGTTAGAAATAATTTTGGTTTTTGGCTACAACAAAAAAAATCTTTAGACAATGATTCCATCGCATGGAAAAAGATGGATAATTTAAAGGTGAAGACCATAAAAATTTGTGATCTTATCAAAGATAATGGCTCTGCTCCTGCCCAAGCTGAGACTTCTTATTATATTTCTTGCTTTTTGAATTTTGAAAAAAATTATTTAGGTTCCAATAAGGAAATATTTTGGTTAATTGACAATTTACCTGGACAAGCGAAATGGCGTTACAAGGCCTTGTTGATTCTAGCAAAAAATTATGCTGGACTAGAAGATAATTTTCAAGCCATATATACATTGGATTTTATTATTTCTGAGAATTATAGTGAGGATTTATCAAATGATGCTTTAAAATTGAAAAACGAAATAGAGGCATCTAAGCAAAAAGAGCCCATCGAATTAGATTCTGCTGCAACAAGAAAGGAAGTGCAATGATGAAGCGTTATATATATATTATTTCAATAATTTATGCATTTAACATTCAGGCGCAATCTGTATCAAATGGAGTAGACATTACTGTTAAAGATAAATTTGAAGCTAAAGTCGCTGAGGCAATTAAAATTACCGGTCAGCCGAACTATAGAGATTCGACTATTGAAAAATTGCCCGTAGAGATTAATTTACGGTCAAGAAATTATACTGTGTCTCCTTTAATGAAGGTTATCCCTGCTATTAAAATCTTAAGAACTAAAGTGAATAGATTGCCTGGAAATACTATTTACTTATCCGCAGGAAATTATTTTACCACAAGTGCAGGATTTTCTTTTGGAAATTCCAGAAGTCCAATTCAGACTTGGAGTCTTCAGGGAAGACATTTATCCTCGTTTGGAGGATTTAAGGTATCAGATGCAACTGGATCCCGTAAATCTGTTTTTAAAAACTCTAGTTGGCTTGAAAATGTTCTTCGAGGACATTATAACAGAGTTTTAAAGCGAGGAAGACTTTTGACAAAAGCCTCAGCTAATCATGACAGGTATTCATTTTACGGTCAGCCCTATATATCAGGAATGAATGATGATGATACCCTTAGAAATGCTCCTTCAAGATGGATAAGAGACTACCAGGCTGAGATCAAATACGAACATTCTGGATATAAAAGAAAGCAGGTTTTTCAAAGTGCATATGTTAGGACTCATCGGTGGATCGATCAAGGTGGTCGGCAGTTAGAAACCGGTTTAAGCTCGGGGGTCAACTGGAGATTACCTATTGAGGATCTATTTTTAGAATTGCCATTAAAAGGATCTGTAAACAGACTCTCGGGATCGTCAAGAGTAAATTCACTTGGAGAGGCAGTGATTGAAGATTATTGGACGGCGCAGTTTTCACCAGCAATTACAGATAGCTTAGGAAGCCTAAGTTTTAAGGTTGGGATAAATTTAATTTTTGATGGTGTTATCGGTACTGGAATCGATACACTTCGGCCTTATGTCCCTCCGGTATTTCATGTTGAGTTTCCTTTAGTTAAAAATGTTTTAAATGTATTTGGAGGAATCGAGGGAGGTGTTGAAAATGATGGGATGCGCTCTAGGGTCAAAGAAACCCCTTTTCTTGCTGAAAATGCTAAATATGAAATAGTCAGATCTTCATCGATTTACGGTGGTATTAGTGGAAGGTTATCAAGTGCCATTGGATACAGATTTGGTGCTCGCCAAAGAAATTATGAGAATTATGCAATGGTAATAAGAGGTCCTGATTATTTGTATGCAAATGGTATTGATTCTGGACGGCTTTCCCTTGAATATGTTGAACTCAATTATTTTGAACCCAGTGGAGAGCTTACTTTTCAGAGTGGTCTAGGTCTGGAATTAAGGGGTTTTGCTCTCTTTAGGGTGGGAATCAACAATCCAAATAAACCTATTTATCATATACCATCCTCTCAAATTGGTGGACAGGTATTGTATAATTTAAAAGGTAAAATTCGTTTTGAGTCAACAATTATTCGTCATGGTGAGCGCAATGCCCGTCTTGGTTGGGCACAGTTGGATCTTGCTCCTTATTGGGATGGAAGAATGTCTATTGTCTATACCTACAATGATCAATTGAATGCGACCTTTAGGATTGACAATATTTTTAATTCCCGAGTAGATTGGTGGACAGGATATACGGCTCAAGGAATCAGGGCTAATCTTGGTTTAGTATATAAGTTCTGAGGTTCTATTTTCTATTCTTTTTGTTGAAAAAATGTTCATAAAGACCCTTGGTTTTAGATTCCTTGTGGTTCTAGAAAATGGCGCTCGTTTATCTTTGTTATATAGATAATTTTAAATCAATTTCATGAGCGAAAAAAAGAATTACGGAGCTGATAGTATTCAGGTCTTAGAGGGACTCGAGGCTGTCAGGAAACGTCCGGCGATGTACATCGGTGATGTTAGTCAAAAAGGACTCCACCATCTTGTTTATGAAGTTGTAGATAATTCAATTGATGAAGCTTTAGCCGGTCATTGTAAAAAGATCGATGTCACGATTAATGTGGGTGAATCAATAACTGTGGTGGATGATGGAAGAGGAATACCTGTCGCCATGCATACCAAAGAAAATAGATCGGCTTTAGAAGTTGTAATGACTGTATTGCATGCTGGTGGAAAATTTGATAAAGACTCCTATAAAGTATCAGGAGGCCTTCATGGTGTAGGCGTCTCATGCGTTAATGCTTTGTCTTCGAGCCTCACGGTCAATGTACATAGAGATGGAAGTGAATATATTCAAGAGTATGAAATAGGAAACCCAAAATACCCTGTAAAGAAATTAGGCTCCACTAAAAAGCGGGGTACAGTTGTGACATTTCAACCCGACTCAAGTATATTCACAGATACTGTTTATCAATATGATATATTAGCTGCAAGACTTAGGGAATTATCATTTTTGAATAAAGGGATTGAGATTAATCTCACTGACCTTCGCGATTTAGATGAAAAAGGTGAAGGAAGAAACGAGAAATTTCATTCTGAAGGCGGGTTAAAAGAATTTGTTCAATTTGTTGATCAGAATAGAGAACAATTAATTCCCGAACCGATGTTCATGGAGGGTGAAATAGATGGCATCCCGGTTGAAGTAGCTATGTTGTATAATACCGGTTATGCAGAAAATATTCATTCCTATGTAAACAATATTAACACTCATGAGGGCGGCACCCACCTTTCAGGCTTCAGAAGAGCTTTAACTAGGACTTTGAAGAAATATGCAGACGGGACAGGAATTTTAGTTAAAGAAAAGGTTGAGGTTGCTGGAGATGACTTTCGCGAAGGACTCTCTGCTGTGATATCCGTAAAAGTAATGGAACCTCAGTTTGAAGGTCAAACAAAAACGAAACTCGGAAATTCGGAGGTTTCTGGAGCTGTTGATCGAATAGTTGGGGAGATGCTCACTAATTATCTAGAAGAACATCCGAATGAAGCTCGCACAATCGTTCAGAAAGTTGTTCTAGCAGCAAAGGCAAGAGTAGCTGCTCGAAAAGCGCGAGAAATGGTTCAAAGAAAATCTGTCTTGAGTGGCAATAGCCTTCCCGGAAAATTAGCTGACTGTTCAGAAACAGACCCGGCACAGTGCGAAATATTTTTGGTTGAGGGAGACTCTGCTGGAGGGACGGCAAAGCAAGGGCGAGATAGAAAATTTCAAGCGATAATGCCTTTAAGAGGAAAGATTTTGAATGTTGAAAAAGCCATGCATCATAAAGCTTTTGAAAATGAAGAAATTCGTAATATTTATACTGCGCTAGGAGTAAGTGTCGGTACTGAAGAAGATGCAAAAGAATTGAATACCGAAAAATTACGTTATCACAAGATTGTCATAATGTGTGATGCCGATGTAGATGGCTCTCATATAGCTACTTTAATAATGACCTTCTTTTTTCGTTACATGAAGGAGCTGATTGAAAATGGTTTTGTATATATTGCAGCACCACCGTTGTATTTGGTAAAAAAAGGTTCGAAGCAATCATATGCATGGAATGATGCTCAGCGTGATAGTATTGCTCTGGAATTCGGAGGTGAGGATCAAACAGGTGTAAGTATACAGCGCTATAAAGGCCTTGGAGAGATGAATGCTTCTCAGCTATGGACTACAACGATGAATCCGGAAGGTAGAACTCTCAGAAAAATTACAATTGATAATGCTGCTGAGGCTGATAGAGTGTTTTCTATGCTAATGGGTGATGAAGTACCGCCAAGAAGAGATTTTATAGAGAGAAATGCTCGATATGCTAGGATCGATGCCTAATTTATTCAAAACCTTATAGAAGTAATTTAAATATGAAAATAACTGTCATTGGAGCTGGTAATGTTGGCGCAACCTGCGCTGAATCAATTGTAAGAATGGAATTGGCTAATCAAATAGTCCTATTGGACATAAGAGATGGATTTGCTGAAGGCAAGGCTATGGATATGAACCAGACAAGCTCTTTGCATGGATTCCACTCAAAAGTAATAGGTGTAACAAATGATTATAAGGCAACAGCAGGTTCAAAAGTAATCGTTGTCACCTCGGGTTTACCTCGAAAGCCAGGTATGACAAGAGAGGAATTGATAGGAACTAATGCTGGTATCGTAAAGAGTGTAGTGTCGGAAGCACTAAAAGAATCTCCGGATGCAGTAATAGTTGTTATATCTAACCCCATGGATACGATGACCTATTTGGCAGTCAAAGAGAGTGGATTACCAAAAAATAAAGTCATCGGCATGGGCGGTATTTTAGATTCAAGCCGCTTTAAATACTATCTCAGCGAGGCCATGAATTGTCCAGTAAGTGATTTGCAAGGAACAGTAATTGGTGGCCATGGTGATACTACAATGATTCCGTTGACGCGAATGGCATCATACCAATCGACGCCAGTTTCAAATTATTTATCAAAAGAAAGATTAGAAAAGGTAAAATCCTCAACTATGGTGGGTGGAGCAACATTAACGGGCCTTATAGGCACCTCTGCATGGTACGCTCCGGGCGCATCAGGTGCAGCTTTAGTAGCAAGTATTATTAATGATCAAAAGAGAATTTTTCCTTGTTGTGTTTATCTTGATGGAGAATATGGTCAGAAAGATATTTGTCTCGGAGTTCCTGTTGTAATCGGAAAAAATGGGTGGGAAAAGATTATAGATTATAATCTTAATGATTCCGAAAAAGCATCTTTTTCAAAGAGTGCAAATGCGGTGAGATCTATGAATTCCGTTTTATCGGATTTGTAAATCTCGACTAAATTTTGTTAGCAGTAGTTTCAAGGAGATTTGATCCAAATTTCATGTTTGTCTTTAACAGAAACGTAGTATAATCCTTGGGGCCAATTACTTGTGTTTATATTTTGCAGATTATCTGAATTATTTATTTCTATAATCACTTGGCCTTGGGCATTAATAATTTTAATCTCTCCCGATCCCTCAACCCAAAGATTTTCTCTACCGGGATTAGGGTAAATTTTTGCTCTAGACTTTTTATTTTCTATAAACTTTTCCTCAATTCCGACAGTTGAAGTGTCTCCCGAATAATACAAGAGTCCACCTGTTGAAATTCCCATAACCAATTCTGGCTTTCCATTTGCATCCATATCCGCTATGACAGGAGTATTAATTCTTCCATTTTGTAAAAGTTTCTTTCTGATAGGCATTCTTGGAATTAAAGTAAATTTCATATCAGGGCGTAAGCTATCACTTCCAAGTTCAGGCATTAAACAGCCATTGGAGGTTATGGAGTTATTATTATAAACATCACCGAAAGTATGAGATAAGAAAGGTGAATTATGAGCTGATAAATGAACATCAGAGCTCGGTACGTTTTTTGAAAAACATATCTCTACCATTAGGTTGCTGACACCATCATAGTCAAAAGGTTGCTGCAATGTGATAGTGCTCCAACCTAACGTGGGAGTATGTATATATGAATAGCAGAGTTGTGCGCCATTTAAAAATGTTTTTAAACTGTCTTGGTTTGTATGCTTTATTCTAATACTAAAACCTTGACTTAAATATGGCGCGCTGGGAGTAATTACGTTTAAACTTAAGTGAGTTATTCTACTTGCTGATACGCCTGAAGCAAGTAATTCAGAAGCGTGAAAAAGATACTGATGTCTGCCTGTTCTTTTTGATCCTCCCCAGGGTGTCTCATTCAGAGTACTTGAATTTGTTGAACCATTACCAATGCTGTGGTCTATATATGGCGGAGAGTTAAGAATAAAGGATAAAGAATCCATTTGATATACTCCCGAATCCGCCGAACCCACAGCTAAAAAAGGCTTCCCATCTATATTACAGTATCTGGGTATTGCTCTTCCTGAATATGTGTTGTTGAAGTCGGTATTAATTGCCCCAAATTTGTCATTAACAAGGTTGAAATTACCTTGGGTATTCTCATAAAAAGCTACGTTTCCTTTTTGAGTTCCAATTAATAAATCTAAATCACCATCTTGGTCTATGTCGGCAAGTTCTGGGCTCGATACATCTCCGGCATCGATATTTTGAAAATTAGAGGTGTTCAATCCCTCAAAGGCTGGAATGAAAAAATTCCCTGAATTTTGTAAATATGTTAATTTCCCATCTACTCTTCCAATAATTAAATCTAAAAGCCCATCACCATTTAAATCTCCTGCTGTAGGAGAACACCAGTCCTTTGTTAAAGAGAATTTTGACGACGGCGATAGGATTAAATTGGTTTCAATCCATTTGGGTTCACTTGCTGACCCTGTATTTTTCCAAAATTCTATTCCTTGCGATGTGCCTATTATTAAATCCAGTAACCCATCACTGTTCATATCTGCAAGCTCAGGTACCGCATATCTACCTGCGTCATGCATATTGTTTTGAAGAAAACTTGAGTCTGATAAGTTCCATAATGGATTTACCAATGTACCATTATTTATGTAGGCCCAAACGCTCGTGTCACTTCTTCCAGCCGGCATATTAGGTGCTGCGATAATATCTTTTACTCCATCAAAATTTACATCTGCATATGAAAAGCCAGGAAATGCGGGAATATTCACAGGTATGTCATTAGATGGCCAAGTAGTGTCTTGCGACTCAATATTGGAAGTGGAAATACTGCCTATGTTGAACCCAGCTACGGCATTATTGAAGCTTACGTCACCCAAAAGAATGTCAAGAAGTCCGTTTCCAGTGAGATCAACGGCGAGCATTGTAGATCCTACATGATTCAACCTATCGGTAAATGAAGAACTTGGCGGAATACTTCCAATACACGCATCTATACTTAATGAATTGGTTAAATTATTTTCTAAGAAGTCCCCCCAGCAGGCATCAGCACGAATAAACTCCAATCCGCAATTTTGAATATTTTCGTGAAATTCTATAGCAGAGGCTTGTTGGCCAAAGGTTAGAATATCCACATTACCATCTCCATTAACATCTTTAATTACGGGTCTATCAGTGGATACAACCAATAAATTCGCCGGTGTTTGTCCGCTTTGAAAAGTAGAGAATAAATAGGGTCCTGATAAAGCCCATGAAAATTCGATCATACCAGAATTTCTTGAAGCTTGATAAACACCGATATTTCCCAACTTTGAGCAGAATAAGTCTGGTATTCCATCACAATCATAATCTGCAAATTCTACCCAATTTTGGCATGAGGGAAATTGTTTAATCCATTGCGGAACATATTTCCAATGATTAAGATTCCATTCGAATGGAATCCAACGGCTTCCATCACGGTCAAAAACCAAAAGGTCGATTTGATTGTCTCCATTAATATCAATGTTGAAAATCTGAGGATTATTCAATCCACCTGCAAAACCGTTTGCAAGAGTATCACCGTTTGATAAAATTAGTTTTGTGTTGTTCGAGGGTTTAAAATCATAGCTTTTTTGAGCTTTTAGATCAGTTAAACTGAAAAAGCTTACAAAAAATAGTGCAAAAAAGAGCTTAAGTGACTTCATGTTAATAGTGTAAAGATAAAGAACGACTATATTTGCCCACTATTTCCAAATTGAATTATCATGCAAAATAAAGGGGTTATCCGTCTATTTGCGATAGTATTTGCTCTCGCTTCTCTCTATGAGTTATCTTTTAGTTATGTGGCTAGCAGGGTTGAGTCAAAAATAGAACAAGACTTTGATTCAGATCCAGTCAAAATAAAATATGCATTGGATTCATTATCAAACCAAACAGTTTATGATCTAGGATTCACATCATTCACTTACAAAGAAGTAAAGTCTAAGCAGATGAATCTTGGCCTAGACTTACGAGGTGGAATGAATGTCATTTTGGAGGTAAGTGTCAGAGATGTTCTTAAAGGTTTGGTTGGGGATTCTGAAGATGAATTATTTCTTGCAGTTCTAAAGCAAGCAGATATAGATCAGACAAAGAGCCAATCATCATATTTGGAGCTTTTTTTCAACGCAATGGATGACCAGCGTGGAGAAAGATTATACAATGATCCAGGGCTTTACGGGACGAAAGAGATGACAGATCGTCTGGGTTTTAATGCAGGTGATGAAGAAATTAAATTGGCTTTGACTGAAGATGTAGAGGCGGCAATTGCAAATGTTTACACTGTCCTAAAAGCCCGTATTGATCAATTTGGAGTTGTTCAGCCAAATATTCAAAGGTTAGATGGAACTGGAAGAATTTTAGTTGAACTTCCTGGGGTTAAAGATCCCCTTAGGGTTCAGAGATTACTTCAATCAACTGCTCGTCTTGAGTTTTGGAGGGCAGATCAAGGCGCAAATTGGATGCAGTTTGTCGTAAACGCTAATGAGAAATTACGATCTGTAATTAAAAACCCAAATACCATAGAAAATAACCTAATGGATCCCGAAGAAGGTGAATTTGAGCTACCTAAATCTGTGGGCGAGAGTGATACTGATATTGCATCGGTTGAGGATTCCTCGAATATAAAATCTGATTCGGTTGCGACTAGTTTTAACCCTTTATTAAGTCTATTTCAACTCAACGTCAATTCTCAAACTTTTCAACCGAATCTTGGTCCAATTATCGGGTATGCATTAACACGAGATACTGCGACGATCAACGGATATTTCAATTTGGATGAGGTTAAGAGTTTGATCCCTGGGGATAAGCGATATGCTCGATTTGCTTGGACGCGTCCAGAAAATGATAGTGAAGTTTCGCTGTTAATTGCTCTTCAGGGGAATCGAAATAATGAGCCTGAGCTTGATGGAGGAGTTATCGTAGATGCACGTCAAGAATTTGACCAAGGAAATAACCCAGTTGTGACGATGGCGATGGATGGTCAAGGTGCTCAAATTTGGCAGCGTCTAACCAAAGAGGAGGGGTCAAAAACTCCAAAAGGTCATGTTGCGGTTGTTCTGGATAATCTCGTGTACAGCTATCCCCGAGTAAACGGTGAAATTTCAGGAGGTAGAACTCAAATTGAAGGAGGATTTTCGTTGGAAGAGGCAACAGATTTGGCAAATGTATTGAAGGCAGGTAAGCTTCCTGTTCCTGCGAGGATAATCCAATCTGATGTTGTAGGCCCGAGTTTGGGAAAAGAGGCAATCAGCTCAAGTATGAATTCTTTTGGGTTTGCTTTAATCCTGGTGTTAGTTTATATGGTATTTTATTATAGCGCAGCGGGTATTGGTGCAAGTATCGCTTTATTGGTAAACATGTTTTTCATTTTTGGAATTTTAGATGCATTTAATGCCGTTTTGACATTGCCTGGAATGGCTGGGATTGTTTTAACAATTGGTATGGCTGTAGATGCCAATGTTCTTATTAATGACCGTATTCGCGAAGAGTTATTAAAAGGTAAAGCCCTAAAACATGCGATATCAGATGGATATAAGGGGTCTAGGGCAGCAATCATTGATGCGAATGTTACAACTCTTTTAACAGCAATTATACTTTTCTCTTTCGGTACTGGTCCGATTCGGGGGTTTGCAACTACTTTAATCATTGGTATTGCTTCTTCGCTCTTCACTGCGCTTTTTATCACAAGGTTATATTTTGAGTGGAGAGTAAGAAAATCGGAGAAGCTTCCTTTTTCCACTAAATTGACAGAAAAGTTATTTACGAATACGAACTTTGGTTTTTTAAATTTCAGAAAGCCGGCTTACATATTTTCCTCCATTTTAATTATTGCTAGTTTGGCTTCCCTTCTAACAAAAGGATTAAGCTTGGGTGTGGATTTTGAGGGAGGTAGAAGTTATCAAGTTCGTTTTGATCAATCTGTGGAAGTGGCAAAAATCTCCAGCTCTTTGGAACTTTTATTTATTGATGAAGACGGAAGGTCATATTCCCCAACAGTTAAAACTCTGGGTAGTCCTGATCAGGTTGTAATAACTACAAATTTTAGAATATCTGAAAATGGATCTGATGTTGAAGAATCCTTACGTAGTCAATTATTTAATGGTGTAAAATCATTTTACCTAAGTGATATTTCTGAGAGTGAATTTTTGAACCCATCATCGGATAAAGCTATTGGCCTTGTTGCTTCTCGTCAAGTAGGACCAACAGTCGCAGATGATATAAAAAATACAGCATTCATTGCAGTGATATTTTCATTATTAGCTATTTTCTTGTACTTGCTATTTAGGTTCAGTAAGTGGCAATATTCTTTGGGCGCTGTAACTGCTACGATTCATGATACTATTATTGTTCTAGGAGCGTATTCAATTTTAGATGGCGTTCTACCATTTTCTCTAGAGGTTGATCAAGCTTTTATTGCCGCAATTTTAACCGTGATAGGATATTCTTTGAATGATACGGTGGTTGTTTTTGATAGAATTAGAGAGTTTTTTAATCTCCAATCAAAAGATGAAACTAAACATAAAGTGATAGATAATGCGTTAAATTCAACTTTGAGTAGAACTTTTAATACATCAGCTACAACAATTATTGTATTGCTAATCATTTTTGTCTTTGGCGGTGAGGTTTTACGAGGTTTTATTTTTGCAATTCTGCTTGGCGTTGTAGTTGGAACATATTCTTCTTTATTCATTGCGTCTCCAGTTTTAAATGATACAACAGGCAGATTAAGTAAGAAAAAGATTTAACTTTAAGTTCATGTTACTCTTTATCAGCTCTGCGGAAATTATTTTTTTATTATTTGCAGTTTTGATGCTTTTTGGTACGGATAAATTGCCGGGATTTATAAGAATGGCAGGTAAAATAATCCGTTCGGTTAGAAATGCTTCAAATGACCTAAAATCCGAAATTTCAAAAGTTTCAATGGAGAACTCAGTAGTAAAAGATATTGAAGAAGGCGTAAAGGAAATTAAAGATACAATTGAAGATACCGTTTCTAGGGCTAAATAAAGTTTTAAACAATTTTCACAAAAATTATGGGGGGTAGTGTTGAAAAATAGTTAATTTTTCTTGTTGTTTATATTTTTAAGGGGGGGTATATTTGAAAAAAATATAAAAAATGTCAACACTTCGTTTCAATAGTATACTAGAGTCAACATCACACAAACCTATTAATTTTTCAAATCCGTACGATAAATCCTCAGAATATTTTGGCTCACATGTTTTTAACATGAATTCAATGAGGGAGTATATGCCAAAAGAAGCTTTTGAATCCGTTAAGAATGCCATTGATAAAGGGGAAAAAATAAATCTCTCAGTTGCTGATCAAGTAGCAACGGCAATGAAATCCTGGTCTATTTCAAAAGGGGCAACGCACTATACTCATTGGTTTCAGCCTCTCACCGGTTCGACTGCTGAAAAGCATGATGGATTTTTTGAGCCTACTTCAGATGGGTTTGCAATTGAAAAATTCAGTGGATCTATGTTGGTTCAAGCGGAGCCGGATGCTTCATCTTTTCCGAATGGTGGTATTCGAAACACATTTGAGGCTCGAGGCTATACAGCTTGGGATCCAACTTCCCCAGCTTTTGTTTTTGGAAGTACTTTATGTATTCCGACAATTTTTGTCGCATATACCGGTGAGGCCTTGGATAACAAAGTTCCTTTATTGAGATCCCTTCAGTCGCTTGATAAAGCTGCAACGGACGTAGCTCAATATTTTGATAAAAATATTTCAAAAGTAAATGCTACGTTGGGATGGGAACAAGAGTACTTTCTCGTTGATGAGACCTTATTTATGAGTCGACCTGATTTGGTGATGACAGGTAGAACATTGGTCGGGCACTCCCCAGCTAAAGGACAGCAATTAGATGATCATTATTTTGGCAGTATTCCTGAACGTGTAATGAGTTATATGAGGGAGATTGAATTTGAATGCCATAAAATGGGAATACCTGTAAAAACTCGACATAACGAAGTTGCTCCGGGTCAATTTGAGTTTGCCCCAGTTTTTGAAGAAGCCAATATAGCAGTAGATCATAATTCTTTATTTATGGATATACTTGAAAAAGTTGCCAGAAGACATATGTTTAGAGTTCTTCTGCATGAAAAACCATTTTCTGCTATCAATGGCTCTGGAAAACACAACAACTGGTCATTGAGTTCGAATACTGGATTGAATTTATTAGCTCCAGGAAAAACACCAAAAAGAAACCTGTTATTTTTAACGTTTTTCATTAATACAATCAAAGCTGTAAATGATCAGGCAGATTTGATTCGAGCGGCAATAGCTTCTGCAAGTAATGATCATAGACTAGGAGCAAATGAGGCTCCGCCAGCTATTATCTCAGTTTTTATCGGCTCTCAACTTTCACAAGTTTTGGATGAGCTTGAAAAGCTTGAAAATGGAAAACTTTCTCCGGAAAAGAAAACTGACTTAAAATTAAATGTAGTTGGAAAAATACCCGAAATTTTATTGGATAATACGGACAGAAACAGAACATCTCCTTTTGCGTTTACTGGAAATAAGTTTGAGCTCCGAGCTGTTGGCTCTACCGCAAACTGCTCGGTTCCAATGACTACTTTAAATATGATTGTGGCGGATCAATTGTCGCAGTTCAAGGCTTCCGTTGATAAATTAGTTTCGGAAGGCCTAAAAAAAGATGATGCGATTTTTAATATGCTTCGTGAGTATATAAAATCCTCAAAGAATATTAGGTTTGAAGGTGATGGATATTCTCAAGAGTGGAAAGAAATAGCATCACAACGAGGGCTTAAGAATACTCCTGATACGCCAAGGGCTCTTGATTTCTACTTATCTAAATCGTCAATTGATCTTTTTGAAAAAACAGGTGTATTAAATAAAGTTGAGATTGAGGCGCGCTATGAAATTCTTCAAGAAGAATACTTCAAAAGTATTCAAATTGAATCAAGAACTTTGGGCGATCTGGTAAAGAATCATATAGTACCTACTTCAATACGTTATCAATCCACTCTTAGTGAAAATGTTAATCGGCTAAAAAAAGTTTTAGAAAAAGATGTATATGAAAAGGTTTCCAAGGAGCAGATTCAAATGATTGTTGAAATTTCACAACTCGTAAGTGAAGCTCTGAATGGAGTTAATGAAATGACTGAAGCTAGAAAAGTTGCAAATAAAATCGATGATCTTCGCAAAAAATCATTAGCCTACTGCGATAAGGTAAAGCCTTATCTGGAAAAAATACGTTACTCAGTTGATAAGTTAGAGTTATTAGTAGACAATGAAATATGGCCTTTGGCAAAATATCGTGAAATTTTGTATATCCGATAATTGGGAAAAATAAGACCCAAAACTATTCTATGTTGGGATTTTGAGGTCTGATTACTTTATTTTGGCTATTTTTAGGAAAAATTTATGAGTCATCTTGTTTCTGTATTTATGAAAAGAACTTTTTTTTCTTTCTTTTTTTACATTCTTTTCGCTTTTCAGAGTTTCTTATTAAATGCTCAACAGGCGGCTATGACAGCTATTCCTGAAGCTCCTTCAAATGTGAGTAAAGAGGAGGTTGTCAAGCGTCCACGGGCTGTAAAAAATTCAGAAGATTTTTTCAATGCAAAGGAATATACAGAGGCCATTGATCATCTAAAGAAAGCATATTCAAAAGTTAAAACTAGGGAAGAGAAAGCTGAAATTTCAAGACGTTTGGCAGAATCATACAAATTCACCTTTAACTATAAAGCCGCTGAGGCTCAATATAAAAGAGCTATTAAATTAAAGCAAGTTCTCGCGAGCAATTACCTTGGAGTGGCAGAAATGCTAAAATATCAAGGTGAATACAAAGAAGCTATAGAGGCATACAATGATTTTTTAGGTGTTTTTCCAGATGATCCAAGAGGTTTAATCGGTGTTAAATCATGCAATGAGGCTTTAGATTGGCAAAATAATAAAACTCGTTATCAAGTTGGGAATTTGAGCTCGTTAAATTCTCGTTCAAATGATTTTGGTATTACATTCAGTGGTCGGCCTAATACTTTTGAAGAAGTTCTTTTTACCTCAATGAGAGAGGGAGGTATTGGGAGAAAAGATGATGGGTGGACAGGGCAAAAGTTTTCAGATATTTATTCCTCGGAAAGATTAAATTCAGATGGTTCCTCAAGGTCAAAAAGAAGTCGTGGGAGATCCTCAAAGTCTAATTCTACTGCTGCTAGAATTCAAAAGTTTAACAGTCCGGATCTTCTTCCTGAGATCATAAACACAGAAGATCATGAAGGTTCTCCCATTTTTGATTCACGGCGCAGAACAATGTACTTTACTCGTTGTATGGAGTTGAAAAGACAGCAATTGGGATGCTCAATATTTACCACAAGAAAAGCAGGTCTTTCATGGCAAGAACCTCAGGCAATTATAGTTACTTCAGATTCCTCGAGGAGTGTCGGTCATCCATCTCTTTCAAAAGATGATAAAATCTTATACTTTGCAGGGGACCTCAAAGGAACAACAAATGATAGCAAGGATTTGTGGCTTGTTCGAATGGATAAAAGAAAACGAGGCTGGAGTGAACCAGTCAATTTAGGCTCTTCGATAAACACATCAGGTGACGAGCTTTTCCCTTTTGTTCATGACGATGGCTATTTATATTTTGCTTCTAATGGTCTTCCGGGTATGGGCGGATTTGATTTGTTTCGAATCAAACTTGGACCAGATGGTATTCCAGTTGGCATTCCAGAGAATCTAAAAGCGCCGATTAATAGTTCAGCAGATGACTTTAATATATTACTTAGACCAGGTGGTTTAGAAGATGGTTATTTTGTTTCGAATCGCTCAGGAGGTGTTGGTGGCGACGATATTTGGACATTATACGAAGTCCCTCTCAGATACAGAATATCTGGTATGCTTTTAAGCAGTAAAGATAATTCTCCAATTGCTGGTGCGTCGGTAAAAGTTAAAGGAAATGACGGTTTTTCCAAGGTAGTCAAAACATTAAAAGATGGATCTTTTATGGTTGAATCTGAGGATTTGAAAAAGGATGTTCAGTATTCTTTTTCCTTTGAAAAAAAGAAATTTTTGGTTAATGACGCCGGTTTAAATACATCGGGACTAAAATTTGAAAATTTTGATTTTGTCGAAAAAGAAAATATATATCTTCATACATCAGAGCTCAGAGCTCAAATGGACCCGATTGAAATACCCATTGTACTTCCTGATGTTTATTTTGCATTGGCAAAATGGGATTTAAACCAAAGTGCTACCAATGCGTTGGACACGGTTTTTAAAACATTGGAACGAAATCCAAATATTGTTATTGAATTAAGGTCGCATACAGATTATCGTGATATTGATGAAAAGAATATGATTTTATCTCAGCGAAGAGCTGACACCTCAGTAAAATATTTGATCTCAAGAGGTGTGGATGCAAATCGTCTTGTTCCAGTGGGAATGGGAGAATCGACACCTTTTGAAATGCCTGAATCCTATAAAGGTCTTGGCTCAGAAATTTTTGCTGCTGGAACTAAACTGACAGAGCAGAATATTAAAAAGATGTCTTCCGAGAAGCAGGAAATTGCTAATCAGATAAATCGTCGTACTGATTTTCGTGTTATTCGAGATGATTATGTCCCTCCTGTAGATCCGGATGCCATCTCAGAAAATTCCGACGAGAAGAAAAAAGAGAAGTTATTGATAGGAAAAATTTACACTGTAGGAGAAAGACCTTCCTACACGACTATTTGCCGTGAGAATAATATTACATTGGCAAACTTGAAAAAGCTAAACGGTGGACTTCGAGGAATTCGCCCATTTACTGGGATGCTTTTAAAAGTTTCAGCTAAAGGCGATTATAAAGAATTTGATAGTTCCTATAGGCAGATAAAATCAGGAGACTCCTACCGTACAATAGCAAAAGAGATCGGGATGAAAACAAAGGCCTTACAGGCTTTAAACCCCGAGTATGAAAAAGACCTCCCGCCTGGAACTTATATCCGAATCCAATAGTGGCATTAATTAATCTTAAGGAATGGATCAGAATGATCGTTATGCTAAAAGGGGTGTGTCTTCAGACAAGGAAGACGTTCATGCCGCTATAAAAAATATTGATAAAGGATTATTTCCGAATGCATTTTGTAAAATAGTGCCGGATTATTTGGCAGATTCCCCAGATCATTGCATTGTTATGCATGCGGATGGAGCGGGAACAAAATCCTCACTGGCATACATGTATTGGAGAGAAACTGGAGATATATCAGTTTGGAAAGGTATTGCTCAAGATGCGGTTATTATGAACGTGGATGATCTTTTATGCGTTGGAGCAACCGGACCAATTTTGCTTTCAAGCACAATAGGTAGAAATAAAAATCTTATTTCAGGTGCAGTTATTTCAGAAATAATTGAAGGCACGGAAAGTGTTTTATCCGATTTAAGAAAAAATGGACTGAACATAGAATCTACAGGGGGAGAAACAGCTGATGTAGGGGATTTAGTCCGAACTGTAATTGTTGATTCAACAGTAGTTTCCAGAATGCGAAGGGATATGGTTATTGACAATTCAAATATCGCTCCGGGGCAACTGATAATTGGTTTATCTTCATCAGGTCAATCAAAGTATGAAAAGGAATTTAATAGTGGTATCGGATCAAATGGTTTGACGTCGGCACGACATGATATTTTTTCTAAAATACTTGCTGAAAAATATCCGGAAAGTTTTAACCCTGAAATAGATAAATCATTGGTTTATACGGGTACCAAAAAATTAACAGATTCAATAAAAAATCTCTCTTCAGATTTGGGTAAGTTGGTTTTATCACCCACTAGAACATATGCTCCAGTAATAATTGAAATACTAAATCAACTTCGCCCAGATATTAATGGAATGATTCATTGCAGTGGTGGTGCCCAGACGAAAATATTACACTTTTTATCTGAAGGAAAAGTTATTAAGGACAATTTATTTGATGTTCCAGAATTATTTCAGTTGATTCAAAAAGAATCAAGAACTCCATGGCGAGATATGTACAAGGTATTTAACATGGGCCACCGTATGGAAATTTACATAAATCCATCTGCTGCAAAAAAAACTATTTCAATTGCGAATGAATTTGGAATTGATGCAAAAATTATAGGAAGAGTGGAACCAAATGAAATTCCGGAAGTTCACCTTAAGGCACCGGATGGCTGGCATATATACAGAAAGGAATGAATTTGGTAGATAAGCTTCAAGCAATATGGATTCGACATCAAGAAGTGAATGACCTTCTTATGCAACCCGAATTAGCTAATGATCATAATCGTTTTATCCGCTTGAATAAGGAGTTTAAGGATTTAGATCAGGTAGTGGAAGCAAGAAATAAATATCTCATCTTAGTCGGTCGTAGAGAAGAAGCTAAGGATATTCTATCAGGCGAGAAAGATCTTGAAATGCGAGAAATTGCCTCTTCGGAACTAGAAGAAATTCAACCCGTTCTAGAAGAATTAGAATTGGAAATTCAAAAATTATTAATTCCAAAGGATCCAGAGGATACTAAAGATGCTGTATTGGAGGTGAGAGCTGGAACTGGTGGCGATGAAGCTGGACTTTTTGTCGGAGATCTTGTTCGAATGTATTTGCGGTTTATAGAAGACAGAGGATGGTCTGCAGAATGGCTAACTGCAACAGAGGGTTCAGCTGGAGGGTATAAAGAAGCAAGTATCGAAATAAAAGGTCAAGACGTTTATGGAACTTTAAAATATGAATCTGGAGTTCACAGAGTTCAGCGAGTTCCATCGACTGAATCTCAAGGAAGGGTTCATACCTCAGCAGCAACAGTTGCCGTTCTTCCGGAGGCTGACGAGTTAGAGGTTGATATTAAGGATGTGGATATTAGAAAAGATACATTTAGATCAAGTGGTGCAGGAGGTCAACATGTCAATAAAACCGAATCGGGTGTTCGTTTAACTCATTATCCTACAGGAATTGTTGTAGAATGCCAAGATGGGCGTTCTCAGCATCAAAATTACGATCGAGCTCTAACAGTGCTCCGAGCTCGCATTTGGGATAAAGCGCGAAATGAGAGGGATAAAGAAGTAGCTGAAAAAAGAAAGACCATTGTAAGTACAGGTGATAGGTCTGCTAAGATTCGTACATATAATTTTCCACAAGGTAGACTTACTGATCATCGCATAGGATTAACACTTTACAATCTGCCGGAGATTTTGAATGGACAAATAGAAAAAATATTAGATGAGTTAAGACTAGCAGAAAATGCTGAAAGAATGAAAGAAGGATCTGGAGAATGAAAAGATCAGAATTAATACAAATTATAGAATCAAAAAAGTCAGTGCTTTGTGTAGGCTTAGACCCAGATATAAGTAAATTACCTAAGTCGTACGGCTCTAATGCAAAAGGACTAGCCCAATTTTGCAAGGATATTATTGATTCGACCGCTGATCATGCCGTCGCTTATAAGCCTAATTTGGCATTTTTTGAATCTATAGGTTCAAGTGGATGGGAGGCATTGGCCGAAGTTGCCGAATATCTAAAAGGTTTTCCAGAGCATTTTAGCATTGCAGATGCAAAAAGGGGTGATATCGGTAATACCTCGAGAATGTATGCAGAAGGGATTTTGAATAAAATGGGATTTGACTCAATAACGGTTGCTCCATACATGGGTAAAGATAGTCTTGAGCCATTTTTAATTCCTGGTAAATGGGGAATTGGATTGGGCTTAACAAGTAATTCTGGTGCTCAGGATTTTCAGATGAAAAGAATGAAGGATAATCGTTATTTTTTCGAACATGTTTTAGATTCATATTTGGACTGGACATCTCCTGAAAGCTGGATGGTGGTTGTAGGAGCCACTCAGTCTCAAAGTTTGAAAAGCATTAGATTCAAACTTCCAGATCATTTTTTCCTAGTTCCTGGAATAGGCCATCAGGGAGGGAGTATAGAAGATGTTATGAATCTAGCTTCGTTTAAATCTGGATTTGGGAAGGGAGTTTTGATTAATGCATCACGAAGCATTTGTTTTGCGAGCTCTGGGGATAACGCAGCTCAAGCCGCAAGGAATGAAGCCTCTCGTTTACATCAAGAAATGATTAGCCATTGGTAAATAATTAAATATGAAAAAAAGAGTTTTAATTACAGGAGGTAATGGTTTATTGGGAAGATCAATCATTTCTTGTAATGAAAATAGATTTGAACTCTTGGCAACAGGAAAACAGAAATCTCATACTTCTTATACTGATAATTTATATGCGCCATTGGATATTCTAGATTCCAATCAATGTGATAAAGTGTTTTCTAAATTCAAGCCAGATTATGTAATTCATGCTGCTGCAATGACGCATGTTGACAAATGTGAAGAGGATCCGGATACTTGCAATTTGGTAAATGTTGATGGTACGAATAATATTTTAAAGGCTTGTCAAAAGTATGGTTCTCATTTGATATTTATCTCAACTGATTTTATTTTCGATGGGAATCATGGTTCTTACTCTGAAAATTCGAAACCAAACCCGATAAGTATTTATGGAACGTCTAAATGGAATGCTGAAAAATTAATTAGAGCCTCTACTATTGATTCATCAATTGTAAGAACTTCACTGGTCATGGGGTATTTTGAGAATTTAATGACTAGCAATCTAATTTTATGGGCAAGAGAAAAATTATCCAAAGGGAAAAAAATTAGTATCGTGAATGACCAGATTAGAACACCAACATGGTCCATGGACTTGGCTGAGGGATGCTTTTTATTGATCAGGAATAGAGCGGCAGGGATTTATAACATATCGGGTTCAGAAAAATTCCGAATTTCTGAACTCATTATGCGAGTGGCCGAGCACGGTAATTATAATTCGAAACTCATAAAGGAAGTTAAAACCAAGGAGCTTGGTCAAATAGCTCCCCGCCCACTTATTTCAGATCTAGATATTTCAAAAGCAAGAAGAAATATAGGTTTCAATCCTCACAGTTTTAAGGATGTCTTGGATTCAATGCCTTATATTTGATTTTCAGTCTAAAAAATTCTTAAATTTTGTATTCGAAGAAATGAAAAAATTTCTTATCATCATATTTTCTTTTATTCCGTTTCTCGCATTTTCTTCTGAAAAAGGGTTAGATAAGAAAATAGATGAGGCTTTTGCTCCTGTTTCAGATTTCTTCTCTCAATTGGTTTTTTTTGAAATTTTGGGATACCCTTTTGTTATTTTACTTTTAGTTAGTAGCGCCGTTTTTTTTACAATATTTTTTGGTTTTCCGAATTTTAAATATTTCCTAACGGCAATCAACGTTGTTAGAGGAAGGCATGATGATCTAGATAAAAAGACACGAGAAAATAAAGAAGGCGAGGTTTCACATTTTCAAGCATTGGCAACAGCTGTTTCAGGGACTGTCGGTAATGGTAATATTGCAGGGGTGGCTCTTGCAATTGCCCTCGGTGGCCCAGGAGCTACTTTTTGGATGATAATTTGCGGTTTGCTAGGAATGTCTACAAAGTTTGTTGAGTGTACTTTAGGAGTGCATTACAGGGATGTAGGCGAAGATGGAACTGTTTATGGAGGTCCCATGTATTATTTGAGTAAAGGATTGAAAATTAGAGGGTGGGAAAAACTTGGAAAAGTATCTGCAATTTTATTTGCTGTATTTTGCATAGGAGGTTCATTCGGTGGCGGTAATGCAGCCCAATCAAATCAAGCAACAATAGTGCTAAAAAATTTATTAGGTCTTGAAACGACTTTCTCTGGAGCAATTATTGGTTTGGTTTTGGCAATTTTTGTGGGAATTATTATTATAGGAGGTATTAAAAGAATTGCCTCTGTTACTGAGAAGATTGTTCCTCTTATGGCTGCTCTATATATTTTGGCCTGTATCTACATATTACTAATAAATTTCAGTTATATAGATGATGCAATTTCAATGATTGTAAAAGAAGCATTTAAGCCAACAGCTATTGGTGTTGGAGGAGTTATTGGGGTTTTAATGGTTGGTTTTAAAAGGGCAGCGTTTTCAAATGAAGCCGGTGCAGGCTCAGCATCGATTGCTCACTCTGCGGTAAAAACAGAATATTCAGCATCTGAGGGGTTAGTGGCTTTACTGGAGCCTTTCATTGATACCGTGGTCATTTGTACAATGACAGCTTTAGTGATAATTATATTCAATATGAATGGTGCTTTTGTCTATGGAGGAGATGGCTTAGGTGGGGTTACTATTGACGGAGTATTGTATGAAGGAGCTGGTATTACCTCAAAGGCATTTGCTGAATACATACCTTATTCCTCAGAATTTTTGACAATAGCTGTGGTCCTTTTTGCGGTATCTACTATGATTTCTTGGTCTTATTATGGTCTTCAATCATGGAAATATTTATTTGGTAGGGGATATACGGCGGATATGACATACAAAGTTTTATTTTTAATTTTTGTTATCATTGGAGCTGCTGCAAGTATGAATTCGATTTGGGCCTTCTCTGATGCAATGATTTTTGCTATGGTATTTCCAAATATGATTGGGTTGTATTTCCTTTTCCCCGTGGTAAAGCGAGAGTTAGAAAAATTTCTAAATGCAATTAAGTCAAAATAAAAATCTTGTATTTATTTCAGAAAGTGCAGATTTTCATTAAATATTTATATACATTTGCCAACCAAAATAAATATATAAGCATATATGTTAGTAATTCAAATCAAAGAAGGAGAAGGAATTGATCGGGCTTTGAAACGTTTCAAGCGTAAGTTCGATAAGACTCAAACGATGCGACAGTTAAGAAAACGTCAGGCATTTATCAAGCCTTCAATTACTCGAAGAGATGAATTTATTAAAGCAAGTTATGTCCAGGGCCTTAGAATGAAAGAGGCTGAATGACTTTGAAAAAGATTTGATAAAAACCCCAAGAATAACTAACTTCTTGGGGTTTTTTGTTTCATGACTTCTAAATATCAAGAATACTTACTTTTAGAGCGTCGATTGTCTGATTCGACAGTAATAGCATATTTAAAGGATATTAACCAGTATTTATTTTTTATTGAGTTTCGACTCGGATTACTGCAACCTGTAGAGGCCAAAAAATCTCATATCAGATCATGGGTTGCATCTCTAGTTGATAAGGGGTTAGATCATAAATCTGTGAATCGAAAATTAAGCGCCATAAGAGGTTTTTATAAATTTCTTGAAGAAGCAAAAATGGTTTTGATAAACCCTGTAATTGGAATTCCATCGCTCAAGGAAAAAAAAAGATTAGTAAGGGCTTTAACAAATGATGAAATAGATTCTTTATTAAATGCGAATTCATTTAACCCCAATAAAATTGGCCGCAGAGATAGGTTTATTTTATTTACTCTTTATGCTTTTGGTTTGAGACGATCAGAACTCTTAAATCTGCGAATTGATTCTGTGGATTTAAATAATCAAACAATCCGAGTCATGGGAAAACGAAAAAAGGAGAGGGAGTTACCCTGTCTGCCAAATTGGATAAAATTATTTCGTTTGCACTGCTCTGAATGGTCAGAATTAAAATCTAATGATAAAATATTTACGAATGAAAAAGGAAATTCTTTAAATCCAAGAGCTCTGTATTCCATAGTTCATTCGTATCTTAAGAAAGCGAGCAGTATCGACACAAAAGGTCCTCATGTTTTAAGGCATAGTTTTGCTACTCATTTGTTAGACATGGGAGCTGATTTGTCCTCAATTCGGGAATTATTAGGTCACGCTAATTTATCTGCAACACAAATTTACACACATGCATCAATAAAGCATTTGAAGCAAGTTTATTTAAAATCCCACCCTGGAAGAAGCTAAGATTAAAAGCAAAAAAAATGAATATATCAATTAATGCAATCCACTTTAGAGCGAGTTCTCGATTAATTTCTTTTGTCAAACAGAGGGTAACCTCATTAAAAAAATACAATTCCCACATGGATTCGGTAAAAATTTTTTTACGTTTGGAAAATAATCATCTAAAAAAAAACAAGCTTTCTGAAATACATGTGCATCTTCCTGGAAAAAATTTAATTGTTAGAAAACGTTCTGAAACCTTTGAAAAATCTACATCTTTAGCAAAATCAGTTCTTATAAAAATCTTAGCAAAGAGCAAGCAAAAAGTAAAGTCTTTGAAAAAGGATTAAAAGTTGCTTGCGGAGACCCTTTTATTTTCTACATTTGCAGTCCGTTTGAAAATTCGGAGAAGCTGGTGTGCAGCAACGTTCTTTATTTAACGCTCTTCAAAAGAGATAACCAACTCTTTACAAGCCTCCATAGCTCAGTTGGTAGAGCCACTGATTTGTAATCAGTAGGTCGGCGGTTCAAGTCCGTCTGGAGGCTCACTCTTTTTTTTGAAGTGCGTTAATGTTTTTTGGCAAAAAAAATAAAAATGGGAGTGTCGCATAGTGGCTATTGCAGCAGACTGTAAATCTGTCACCTTACGGTATCGATGGTTCGAGTCCATCCACTCCCACAGCGTTTATTAATTTAAGCGGAAGTAGCTCAGTTGGTAGAGCATCAGCCTTCCAAGCTGAGGGTCGCGAGTTCGAATCTCGTCTTCCGCTCAAGACACATCAGCCGATGTAGCTCAGGGGTAGAGCGTTTCCTTGGTAAGGAAGAGGTCACGGGTTCAATTCCCGTCATTGGCTCATAAACAGTTTCTTTTTTTTCTTTGGAATCAATTCATCTAATAAATTAAAATATCATGGCTAAAGAGAATTTCGTGCGTAACAAACCGCACCTTAATATCGGAACCATTGGTCACGTTGATCATGGTAAAACAACCTTAACTGCTGCTATTACTACAGTTTTAGCAAAGGCGGGGTTATCTGCTCTGCGAAGTTTCGATTCAATCGATTCAGCGCCAGAGGAGAAAGAGCGTGGAATAACCATTAATACGGCCCACGTAGAATATGAAACAGCCAATAGGCACTATGCTCACGTTGACTGTCCTGGACACGCTGATTACGTAAAGAATATGGTTACGGGTGCAGCACAAATGGATGGAGCGATTTTAGTTGTTGCATCTACAGATGGACCCATGCCTCAAACTCGTGAACACATTCTTTTAGCGAGACAAGTAGGAGTGCCAAGAGTAGTTGTTTTCATGAACAAAGTAGACATGGTAGACGATGAAGAACTTCTCGAGTTAGTTGAGATGGAGATTCGTGATTTACTTTCATTTTACAAGTACGACGGAGATAATACTCCAATAATTCAAGGGTCTGCATTAGGTGGTCTCAACGGAGAAGAGTCCTGGGTTTCTAAAATTATGGAGCTTATGGAAGCTGTCGATACATATATTGAAGAACCTACGCGTGAAATAGATAAGGACTTTTTGATGCCGATAGAAGACGTATTCACTATTACAGGACGTGGAACTGTTGCCACGGGTCGAATCGAATCGGGTGTCGGTTTAACTGGAGACGTTGTTGACATCATTGGTTTTGGAGATGAAAAACTTTCTTCTACTATTACTGGAGTAGAAATGTTTAGAAAAATTCTTGATAGAGGTGAAGCTGGAGATAACGTTGGATTATTACTCCGTGGAATTGAAAAATCAGATATCCGTCGTGGTATGGTTATTTGTAAGCCAGGTTCTCAAAAGCCTGCAAGTAAATTCAAAGCTGAGGTATATATTTTGAAAAAAGAAGAGGGTGGTCGTCACACTCCTTTTCATAATAAATATCGTCCGCAATTCTACCTTAGAACTACTGATGTAACAGGTGAAATTATTTTAGGCGGTGGAGTAGAAATGGTTATGCCAGGTGATAATCTGTCTATCGATGTTGAGTTAATTGCACCTGTTGCAATAAGTAAAGGTCTGCGATTTGCAATCCGTGAAGGCGGGCGAACTGTCGGAGCTGGTCAGGTGACAGAAATATCTTAATAAAGATTTTAAACACCGAAATCGGATATGATTTTCTGGTTCTCCAAAAAATCATATCCTAATTACGGGTGTAGTTCAAGGGTAGAATAGTGGTCTCCAAAACCATTGATGGGAGTTCGAATCTCTCCACCCGTGCTAAAATTGTTGAATAAAAAAAGTGATGGAAACAATAACTAAATACTTAAAAGAATCATATGTTGAGTTCGTTCAGCGTGCGACATGGCCTTCTTGGGTTAGTCTTCAACGAAGCACAGTTGTTGTTATTGTTGGATCATTAGCTTTTGCTTTAGCAATTTTTGTCATGGATAAAGTAATAACTCAGGTTTTGGATTTTATATATAAACTTTTTGCATAGGATGAGTACTACTCAAGAGATGAAATGGTATGCTGTCCGCTCGATTAGCGGTAAGGAATCTAAGACAAAGCACTATATCGAAACTGAGATGTCTCGAATGGGAATGTCTAATCTTCTTGGGCAGGTTTTAATTCCAACTGAAAAGGTATATCAAATTCGAAATGGTAAGAAAGTTCTGAAGGAAAGAAATTTTTTCCCTGGTTATATAATGATAGAAGCAATATTAACAGGGGAATTTGCGCATACTTTAAAAAATGTGACAAACGTTATAGGATTTCTTAGTGAAACTAAAGGGGGGAAACCCACTCCTCTTCGTCAGAATGAAGTAAATAGAATGTTAGGTAAAGTTGATGAATTAGCTGAATCTGCTGAACATGTTTCGATACCCTTCGTTTTGGGAGAATCCGTTAAGGTTATTGATGGCCCATTTAGGGACTTTATTGGTTCGATTGAAAAGATAATAGAAGATAAGCGAAAATTAGAGGTAATGGTGAAGATTTTTGGTCGTAGAACACCTCTTGAATTGAGTTTCATGCAAGTTGAAAAAGAGAATTAAAAAATGGCAAAGGAAATAAGTGGACTATTAAAACTTCAAGTTAGAGGTGGAGCAGCTAATCCATCTCCTCCTGTAGGTCCGGCTTTAGGGTCAAAAGGAGTTAATATCATGGAGTTTTGCAAACAATTTAACGCTCGAACACAGGATAAAGCAGGAAAACTTTTACCAGTGGTAATCACAGTTTACTCTGATAAATCATTCGATTTTATTATCAAACAACCTCCGGTTGCAGTTCAATTATTGGAGGCTGCAAAATTAAAAAGTGGTTCAGGTGTACCAAACTTAGAAAAAGTTGGCAAAGTGTCTTGGGCTCAGGTTCAAACGATTGCAGAGGATAAAATGTCTGACTTGAATTGTTTTACTACTGCATCTGCGATGGAGATGGTGGCAGGAACAGCAAGAAGTATGGGATTAACTGTTAGTGGATCTAAACCTAGTCTAAATTAATTAACATGGCAAAACTGAGTAAGAATCGCAAAATTGCTGAAGAAAAGATACTTCCAGGTAAGTTTTATTCTATTTCCGAAGCTTCAACTCTAGTTAAGGAGGTCAGTACCAGTAAATTTGATGGCTCTATTGATTTAGCAATTCGCTTGGGAGTTGATCCAAGAAAGGCAAATCAGATGGTAAGGGGAGTTGTTAGTCTTCCTAATGGAACAGGAAAATCAATAAGGGTGCTTGCTCTTGTAACTCCAGATAAAGAAGCAGAGGCTAAGGAGGCTGGAGCAGACTATGTTGGTATGGATGAATATCTTGCTAAGATTAAATCAGGATGGACTGATGTTGATGTTATAATTACGGTTCCGGCTGCAATGGGCAAATTAGGTCCTTTAGGTAGGGTACTTGGTCCAAGAGGATTAATGCCGAACCCTAAATCAGGGACTGTAACTATGGACATAGGAAAGGCGATAACAGAGGTAAAAGCTGGAAAAATTGATTTTAAAGTCGATCGTTTTGGTATTATTCACACTGCAGTCGGTAAGGTTTCATTTACTGCTAAGCAAATCGAGGAAAATGCCAATGAAGTTATAAACTCAGTTGTTAAGTTGAAACCTAGCTCGGCAAAAGGAGCATACATCAAAAGCCTTACGATGAGTCCAACAATGGGACCTGGTATTGCTATGGAAGTGAAAAACGCATAAGACCAATAGAAAATGACACGTGAAGAAAAAAATAGCCTTATTGATACTCTGAAAGAAATTTTAGAAACATCTCCTTCTTTATATATTACTGATATAGCAGGACTTGATTCAAAAAATTCCAGTGACTTACGGCGCGCTTGCCACAAGGCAAAAGTGAAAATGACTGTTGTCAAAAATGCGCTTTTAAACAAGGCAATGGATCGTTCATCAAAAGATTTTGGTGATTTAGCGACTACACTCAAAGGAAATTCTAGTATAATGATTTCGGAAGCTGGGAATGCCCCAGCCAAGATAATTAAGGAGTTTAGAAAAAATAGTGAGAAACCTATTCTCAAGGGAGCTTACGTTGAAGAATCAATTTACATTGGTGACAACGAGCTCGAAATGTTAACTAGCTTGAAATCTAAGAATGAACTCATTGGGGATGTTATCCTGCTTTTGCAGAGCCCATTGAAAAATGTGATTTCTGGAATTCAAGCCGGCGGTGGTCAAACCATATCTGGTTTGATCAAGGCGCTTGAAGAGCGCAATCATTAATTCAGCTTCAATATTTGAATATAGTTTATATAAATTAATTTAAAAATCAACCAAAATGGCTGACATAAAAAACCTCGGAGATTCTTTAGTCAATTTGACTGTAAAAGAAGTCAAAGAACTTGCTGACTATTTAAAAGAAGAGTATAGCATTGAACCTGCTGCCGCTGCTGTTGCAGTTGCTGCTGGTGGTCCTGCTGCTGGCGATGGCGCTGCAGCTGAAGAAAAATCATCTTTTGATGTTGTTTTGAAGAGCTCAGGTCCTTCGAAATTAGCAGTAGTAAAAGTGGTTAAAGAATTAACTGGCCTTGGTCTTAAGGATGCAAAAGATGCAGTAGATGCAGCTCCAGCTCCAATTAAGGAAGGTGTAAGCAAAGATGAAGCTGAGGCTCTCAAAAAACAACTTGAGGAAGCTGGAGCAGAAGTTGAGCTTAAATAATTCTTTCAAAGCACACAGGTTTGGGTTCTTAAAACAAGTGTTTTAAGACCTGAACCTTTTCGTATTTTAATTAATAATCATCATTTAGTCGATTTTTATGGCCCACGTTCAACCTCGAATCAACTTTACCTCAACCTTTGCTCAGGCGAATACGCCGGACTTCTTAGATATCCAAATTAAGTCTTTCCGAGATTTTTTTCAGATTGATACTAAACCGGAGGATCGTTCCGATGAAGGTCTTTTTAAAACATTCAATGAGAATTTTCCAATTTCTGATTCCAGAAATCAATTTGTTCTAGAATTTATTGATTATTTCGTTGATCCCCCCCGCTACCACGAGAGAGAATGTATTGAGCGTGGTTTAACATTTAGTGTTCCATTAAAGGCTCGTTTGAAGCTGTATTGCACTGACCCTGAACATGAGGATTTTGAAACTATAGTTCAAGACGTTTATTTGGGTACGATCCCTTACATGAGCCCAAGAGGAACTTTTGTTGTGAATGGTGCAGAGCGGGTCATAGTCTCACAACTTCACCGCTCGCCAGGAGTATTTTTTGGTCAAAGTTTTCATGCAAATGGAACGAAATTATACTCGGCGAGAGTTATCCCATTTAAGGGTAGTTGGATTGAGTTTGCTACTGATATTAATAATGTCATGTACGCTTACATTGACCGAAAGAAAAAACTTCCGGTAACTACTTTATTCCGTGCGATAGGATATGAAAGAGACAAAGATATTTTAGAGATATTTGATCTTGCAGAGGAGACAAAAGTTTCTAAAGCTGGCTTAAAAAGAGCTGTAGGTCGAAAATTAGCTGCTCGGGTATTAAAAACTTGGATAGAAGACTTTGTTGACGAAGATACAGGCGAGGTTGTTTCAATTGAAAGAAATGAAGTAATCTTGGATCGAGATACTATATTAGAAAAGGATCATGTTGCTCTGATTTTGGAGGCAGAGGTTCCGACTATACTTCTGCACAAGCAAGATGTTATTGAGGGTGAGTTTTCAATCATTTACAATACTCTTCAAAAAGATCCAACAAATTCGGAAATTGAAGCTGTTGAACATATTTATAGACAGCTGCGTAATGCTGAACCACCTGATGAAGAGACGGCTCGAGGAATTATTGATAAGTTATTTTTCTCTGAGCAGAGATACAGTCTTGGAGAGGTCGGGCGCTATCGATTGAATAATAAACTTGGTTTAGATATCGAAAAAGATCAACAGGTATTGAGTAAACAGGATATTATCTCCATCATTAAGTATTTGATAGAGCTTATTAATTCGAAGGCAGAAATTGATGATATCGATCACCTATCAAATAGAAGAGTTAGAACTGTAGGAGAGCAAATGGCAAATCAATTTGGTGTTGGTTTAGCCCGAATGGCAAGAACAATAAGAGAAAGAATGAATGTAAGAGACAATGAGGTATTTACTCCTGTTGATCTTATAAATGCGAAAACATTGAGTTCTGTGATTAATTCCTTTTTCGGAACTAATCAATTAAGCCAATTTATGGATCAAACTAACCCATTAGCTGAAATAACTCACAAGCGTCGTTTGTCTGCCCTTGGACCTGGCGGTTTGAGTCGCGAAAGAGCGGGTTTTGAGGTCCGTGATGTTCACTACACTCACTATGGTAGACTATGCCCAATTGAAACTCCTGAGGGTCCAAACATTGGTCTAATTTCGTCGCTTTGCGTTTACGCCAAGGTAAATAGTATGGGCTTTATTGAAACACCTTATCGTTCAGTTGATGAAAATGGAAAGGTCAGATTAGATTCTGATCCTGAATATTTTGCTGCTGATGAGGAGGAAAATAAAGTTATTGCACAAGCCAATGCTCCCTTAAATTCAGATGGAACTTTTGTAAATGATAAAGTAAAAGCTAGGGATGAAGGAGATTTTCCAGTTGTGGATCCAAAGAAACTGGATTTGATGGACGTAGCGCCGAATCAAATAGCCTCAATATCTGCATCCTTAATTCCTTTTTTGGAACATGACGATGCAAATAGAGCTTTGATGGGTTCTAATATGATGCGTCAAGCGGTTCCGCTTTTACGACCAGAAGCACCCATCGTAGGAACTGGACTAGAAAGACAAGTTGCTCATGATTCAAGGGTCTTGATTAATGCAGAAGGTGCTGGTACAGTAAAATATGTTGACGCTAAAGAAATCCAGATTGAATATGATCGAACGGAAGAAGAAGAATTGGTAAGTTTTGATTCGTCTGTAAAATCATATCCGTTAACAAAGTTTTTGAAAACCAATCAAAGCACAACTATTAATTTAAAGCCGATTGTAAAAAGTGGTGAGCGTGTGAACTTGGGTCAAGTACTTTGCGAGGGTTATGCAACTCAAGGTGGGGAACTGGCATTGGGTCGCAATCTTCTAGTATCGTTTATGCCCTGGAAAGGTTATAATTTCGAGGATGCGATAGTTATAAATGAGCGAGTAGTGCGAGAAGATATCTTTACTTCTATTCACATGGATGAATATACTTTGGATGTAAGAGATACAAAGTTAGGAATGGAGGAATTGACCTCAGATATTCCTAATGTAAGCGAAGAGGCAACAAAGGACCTTGACGAAAATGGAATAATTCGTGTTGGGGCAGAGGTTCATCCGGGAGATATTTTAATCGGAAAAATTACTCCAAAAGGTGAAAGTGATCCTTCTCCAGAGGAAAAGTTATTGAGAGCAATTTTTGGAGATAAAGCTGGAGATGTAAAAGATGCTTCTCTAAAAGCTTCTCCTTCATTACACGGTATTGTAGTCGACAAAAAATTATTTAGTCGTAGCGTCAAAGATAAGCGTCAACGCTTGAGAGATAAAGAGGAGCTGCAAGTTTTAGAAAAAGACTTTAATTCTAAGATATCTGATTTAAGATCAGTTTTGATTGAAAAACTTGCCAAGTTAGTTTCCGGGAAAACTTGTCAGGGTGTGACTAATGATCTAAATGAAGAAATCGTTCCTAAGGGAACGAAATTCACTTTAAAAATTTTAAATAGTATCTCTGATTACACGCACCTTACGGGAGGGACCTGGACTACGGATAATACAAGAAACGAGGCTATTGACAACCTTTTACACAACTTCAAGATTAAGGAGAGTGATATGGGAGGTGTTTACAGGCGTCAAAAATTCACAATATCCGTAGGTGACGAATTACCGGCAGGAATTGTAAAAATGGCAAAAGTTATTATTGCCAAGAAGCGTAAGCTTAAAGTAGGAGATAAAATGGCAGGACGTCACGGAAACAAAGGCATAGTTGCAAAAATTGTAAGGGAAGAAGATATGCCTTTCTTGGAAGATGGTACTCCTGTAGACATTGTCCTTAACCCCCTTGGTGTGCCGTCTAGGATGAATATTGGTCAAATTTATGAAACTGTTCTTGGTTGGGCAGGTTTGAAAACGGGAGATAAGTTTGCTACGCCAATCTTTGATGGTGCGACTCTTGATGAAATTACAACTCATACCTCATCGGCAGGTATTCCGACCTTCGGTCATACTCAGTTATTTGATGGTGGAACCGGAGTTGCTTTTGATCAAAAAGCTACGGTAGGTGTCATTTACATGCTCAAATTAGGGCACATGGTTGATGATAAAATGCATGCTCGTTCGATAGGTCCATATTCTTTGATTACTCAACAACCACTTGGTGGTAAGGCTCAGTTTGGTGGTCAGCGTTTTGGAGAGATGGAGGTATGGGCACTTGAGGCATTTGGAGCGTCAAATATCTTAAGAGAGATTCTAACGGTAAAGTCTGATGACGTTATAGGTAGGGCAAAAACATATGAATCCATTGTAAAGGGAGATCGAATGCCTGAACCAGGTATACCTGAATCTTTCAATGTATTACTCCATGAATTACAAGGTTTAGGTCTAAAAGTTAATTTGGACTAGTTAAAATAATTGATAAAAACACTGATATTAAAGTAATGAGAAAATCAGAGACAAATACAACAGGTAGTTTTCAATCTATAACCATAGGTCTGGCATCACCAGAATTTCTTCTTGAGCGATCAAGTGGAGAGGTTTTAAAGCCAGAAACAATTAATTACAGAACTCACAAGCCTGAGCGAGACGGATTGTTTTGTGAACGTATTTTTGGACCAGTAAAGGATTTTGAATGTGCTTGCGGAAAATACAAACGAATCCGATATAAGGGAATAGTCTGTGATCGATGTGGCGTAGAAGTTACAGAGAAGAAAGTTCGTCGAGAGAGAATTGGTCACATTAATTTGGTTGTTCCGGTTGCTCATATTTGGTATTTTCGATCGCTTCCAAATAAAATTGGATACTTGCTGGGAATTCCAACAAAAAAGTTAGACATGATAATATATTATGAGAGATATATTGTTATTCAAAATGGAGCAGCTCAAGATTCTGAAGGTAATGAATTTGCTCACATGCAATTCTTGACTGAAGAAGAGTATCTCGATGCCCTCGACCGTCTTCCATCAGAGAATATGTATTTGGATGATAGTGACCCAACTAAGTTTATTGCCAAAATGGGTGCTGAGGCTCTATTGATGCTTATTCAGCGCTTGGATTTGGATCAAATGTCCTATGATTTAAGAGATAAGGCAGCTAAAGAGACATCTCAACAAAGAAAGCAAGAAGCTTTGAAGCGGCTTCAGGTTGTTGAATCAATGCGTGATGGTAATACCAGAATGGAGAATAAACCAGAATGGATGTTAATCAAAGTTGTCCCTATTATTCCTCCGGAGCTGCGACCACTGGTTCCATTAGATGGTGGAAGATTTGCTACATCTGATCTTAATGATCTATACCGTAGAGTGATAATTCGAAATAATCGATTAAAGCGTCTATTGGAGATTAAAGCACCTGAAGTTATCTTGAGAAATGAAAAGCGCATGCTTCAAGAATCTGTTGATAGTCTTTTTGATAACACAAGAAAAGCCAGTGCTGTAAAAACGGAAAGTAACCGACCTTTAAAATCATTGAGTGATAGTTTGAAAGGGAAACAAGGTAGGTTTAGACAGAATCTTTTAGGAAAAAGAGTTGATTATTCTGCACGATCGGTCATTGTAATAGGCCCGGACCTGAAACTACACGAATGTGGGTTGCCCAAGGGTATGGCTGCCGAGCTATATAAACCTTTTATCGTAAGGAAACTCATAGAGAGGGGCATAGTGAAAACTGTAAAATCTGCTAAGAAAATCATAGATAATAGAGAAGCAGTTGTTTGGGATATACTGGAAAATGTAATGAAAGGACATCCAGTGTTATTAAATAGAGCTCCGACTCTGCATCGATTGGGTATTCAAGCTTTTCAACCAAAGATGATTGAGGGTAAGGCTATTCAGCTTCATCCGCTTACATGTACTGCCTTTAATGCTGATTTTGATGGAGACCAAATGGCTGTTCACTTGCCTTTGGGTCCAGCAGCTATTTTAGAAGCTCAAATATTGATGCTTGCTTCGCACAATATTTTAAACCCAGCAAACGGATCCCCCATTACAGTGCCATCCCAGGATATGGTATTAGGCCTCTACTACATGACAAAGGCTAAGAGGAATCTTCCGAAGGATCCAGTAAAGGGAGAAGGAATGACTTTTTATTCAGCAGAAGAAGTAAATATTGCTTACAACGAAAAAAGAGTTGATCTAAATGCGTACGTAAAAGTTCGAGCTTTAGTTGATGGTGATAACGGTGAATTAACACACAAGGTTATTGAGACCAGTGTTGGTAGAGTTTTATTTAATCAAGTAGTTCCAGAAGGTGTTGGTTTTATTAACGAGGTGCTTACTAAAAAAGCATTGAGAGATATTATTGCACGCATTCTTACTCGCACAGATGTACCGAGAACAGCAAAGTTCCTTGATGATATGAAAAACCTTGGTTATTCAAATGCGTTCTTTGGAGGACTTTCTTTTTCACTAGGAGATATTATGGTTCCAGAAATTAAGGAATCCTTAGTTGATGATGCAGACTCTGAAGTCGAAGGTATTTTGACGAATTACAACATGGGTCTTATTACCAATAATGAAAGATATAATCAAGTAATTGATGTTTGGACTAATGCCAATGCCAGGTTAACGCAATCCGCAATGTCTCAGTTGATAAATGACCGTCAAGGATTTAACCCAATTTATATGATGTTAGATTCTGGTGCTCGTGGTTCAAAAGAACAAATTCGTCAATTATCGGGAATGAGGGGATTAATGGCAAAACCCCAGAAATCGGGCTCCGCTGGCGGTGAAATTATTGAGAATCCTATCATCTCCAACTTTAAAGAAGGACTTTCGATTCTTGAGTACTTTATCTCTACCCACGGCGCAAGAAAAGGTCTTGCAGATACAGCCTTAAAAACTGCTGATGCTGGATATTTGACAAGAAGGTTACATGATGTAGCTCAAGATGTAATTGTTAACCTAGATGATTGTGGGACATTGCGAGGAATTGAAATTCATCCCTTGCGCAAAAATGAAGAGATTGTTGAACTGTTGTCTGAGAGAATAGCTGGACGTGTTTCTCTACTCGACGTAATTGATCCAATTACGGGTGAGAAATACATTGAGGCTGGACAAATGATTTCAGATTTAATTGCCGAGAAAATTGATGGTTCACCAATCGAATCGGTTGAAGTCCGTTCACCTCTTACATGCGAAAGTAAGAAAGGAATTTGTGCAAAATGTTATGGAAGAAACCTTTCAACAGCAAAATTTGTTCAAACAGGTGAAGCTGTTGGTGTATTAGCGGCCCAGTCCATAGGTGAGCCAGGAACTCAATTGACCCTCAGGACCTTCCACGTTGGAGGAACAGCAGGTAATGTTTCGGAAATAAGTAGCTTGAAAGCGAAATTTGACGGTATTCTAGAATTAGATGAAGTTAGAACTGTAATTTCTGAAAATCCTGAAGGTGAAAAATCAAATATCGTAATAGGACGGACTGGAGAAATGCGAATCGTCGATTCTTCAACAGGTATATCCGTTATGACAGGAAATGTTCCATACGGGTCAAACTTGTTGCTGAAATCAGGTGCTAAGGTCAAAAAAGATGATATCATATGTTCATGGGACCCTTACAATGCAGTAATTATCTCTGAGCATTCGGGAACGATTGCGTATCAAGATATTATTCAAGGGGTTACTTATAAGGTTGAGATCGATGAGCAAACTGGCTTCCAGGACAAAGTAATATCTGATAATAGAAATAAGAAACTAGTCTCAATGCTTAAAGTATTGGATAAAAAAGGAAATGAAATAAAGCATTATACATTACCAGTAGGTGCTCATTTGATGGTCGATGAAGGGGAAGAAATAAAGGCCGGAAAAATTTTAGTCAAGATTCCTCGACGAGGTGCGAAAGCAGGTGATATAACTGGAGGACTTCCAAGGGTAACAGAGTTATTTGAAGCTAGAAACCCTTCAAATCCCTCAGTAGTTACAGCGATTGATGGTACTGTTTCATATGGGAAAATTAAACGTGGAAACCGTGAAATAATTATTGAAAGTCGAACAGGAGAACAAAAAAAGTATTTGATCAACTTATCGAAGCAGATTTTAGTTCAAGAAAATGATTTTGTTCGTGCAGGATCCCCTCTCAGCGATGGGGCTATAACCCCCTCAGATATTTTAGCAATTCAAGGTCCAACTGCAGTTCAGGAATATTTAGTTAACGAAATCCAAGAGGTCTATCGTTTGCAGGGTGTTAAAATAAATGACAAGCATTTTGAAGTTATTGTTAGGCAAATGATGCGTAAAGTAGAGATTGTAGACGGTGGAGACACCTCTTTCTTAGAAGGACATTTAGAACATACAATTGACTTCATAACGGAAAATGATTCGATTTTTGATAGAAAGATTGTAGTTGATGCAGGAGATAGCGATTCTTTAAAGGCGGGAATGAAAATATCTTCTCGTCGTCTGCGTGACGAAAACTCTTTATTGAGACGTTCTGACAAGGTTTTAGTTGAAGCACGTGACGCGGAACCTGCAACGGCAAAGTTGATTTTACAGGGAATTACAAGAGCTTCACTTCAAACCAAGTCATGGGTTTCTGCGGCATCTTTCCAGGAGACTACGAAGGTTCTAAATGAAGCGGCAATAGCAGCGAAAATCGATACTCTTGAAGGTTTAAAAGAGAATGTAATTGTTGGCCATAGAATTCCTGCAGGTACTGGCTTGAAAAAGTATTACAAATCAGTTGTAGGCAGTAAAGAAGAATATGAAGAAATGATGGCAAAGAAAACGGTTGATGTTGAATTAGACGACTAACTTAAATTGTGGAAAATGGGTGAGGAAAAAGAAAATCAGGTTCAAATTGAGCTAAATGCTGAAACTGCTGACGGTATTTACAGTAACTTGGCAGTCATAAATCATTCACCTTCAGAATTCGTATTAGATTTTATTCAGATGATGCCTGGTTTGCCAAAAGCAAGGGTCAAAGCTCGTGTTATTTTAACACCTCAGCATGCCAAAAGGCTCATAGTGGCTCTAGAAGACAATGTATCTAGATTTGAATCTGCTCATGGTAAAATATCAGATACGGAAAATCCAAAGGTTCCAATACAATTTGGTGGTCCTGCGGGACAAGCATAGACCTGTCTTTGAAATTATGAACTTTGATTTTGATCAGCTTTTTGATCAAAAAGACTATCTAGAATGGCTACAATTCCTCGAATTATGAGGCCAGCTCCCACAAACATTAGAGTTACTATTAGCCCAGTCCAAAACCAGTTTCCATTCTTTAAGGCAGGTGCTCCTATCCAGAAATAGAAAGCGGGTCCAGCAAACAAGAATGGAAAGGAAAATGCTAAAATTATAACTCCCTTCATTAAACTGGGTTTTTTAGATTTTTTACTCATGCTTTCAATTTACAGTTGATTTAATACTTGGATGAAGTTAGAATTGAAATAATCTATTTCATTTGCTGTTATGCAAAGTGGAGGGGTTATTCTCAGGGCTTCATTATTAAAAAGAAAAAAGTTGGTGATTATTTTTCTCTCAATGAGTTTTTTATAAACTAAGTTTTTAAAATCTTCAGTTTCCAGAATAACAGATAGAAGTAAACCAGTGC
The DNA here is from genome assembly GCA_002682945.1 of Cryomorphaceae bacterium. GTDB lineage: Bacteria > Bacteroidota > Bacteroidia > Flavobacteriales > Schleiferiaceae > TMED14. Next base: position 90,777 of record NYSL01000033.1, read on the forward strand.
CCCGAACTTCACATACCTTTGGGTGCGATGTTAAAACTTCTTTAATTAGTTCACCTCGCCTTTTAACATCAATAAGCCAGTTCGAAGATTTAAGAACTTGAAATGCAGCAAGACCTGCAGCGCAGCTAACCGGGTTTCCTCCAAAGGTTGTAATATGCCCAAGAATAGGATCACTTTTAAGTTTCATCATCTTCGATTTCGATGAAATAAATGCCCCTAGAGGCATTCCTCCTCCCAGAGCTTTCCCCAAGCAAAGTATATCAGGAGTTATTCCATATTCTTGGTGAGCAAACAAATTCCCCGTCCTACCAAAAGCCGTTTGACACTCATCAACTATCAACATTGCTCCAACCTCTGAACATTTACTGGATAATTTATCTAAAAAAACTTTATCGGCTTTTTTGTAACCTGTGCCAGCTTGAATACATTCTACAATCACTGCTGCAGTTTTCGAGGATATTTCATTTAAAGACTCTATATCGTTGTATTCAAGTTGTCTGTGATCTGGAACTAAAGGTCTAAAAGCTCTTTTATATTTTTCATTGCCCATTGATGAGAGGGCTCCTATAGTTGAACCATGATAGGATCCTTTAAAGGAAATTATCTCAGATCTTCCAGTCACTCTCCTAGCTAATTTAAAGGCACCTTCGGTGGCCTCAGTACCGGAATTTACCCAATAAACGGTTTGCAGCTCAGCATCCAATTCATTAGTTATTGATTCTGCATATGTCACTTGGATCTTTTGAATATATTCTCCGTAGACCATCAGATGCATATGTTTATCTATTTGTTCTTTAACGGCGGAAATAACTACAGGATGACTATGTCCAATATTCGCAACTGCGATGCCACTAATGAAGTCTAGATATTTTTCATCTTTATCGTCATAAAGATATATTCCATTTGCTTTTGAAAATTTCAGTAGCATTGGAGATCCTGTAGTTTGAGCTAAATGTTTATAGAAGGATTTTTCTAATTCCATTACTGTATTCTGTCCAAAACGTGTTAAAAATATTTTAGTTCTCCAAATTAACGTTTCAAAACACTTTTTACGGCATCTACTATTGCAGATGAATCCAGACCATACTTTTTCATAAGCTGATCTGGTTTCCCACTTTCTCCAAAGGAATCGTTTACGCCAACCATTTCCATTGGACAAGGTTTGTGCAAGGCGAGTGCTTGGGCTACTGAATCTCCAAGACCACCATTTTTTTGATGCTCTTCCGCAGTAACTACTCGCCCTGTTTTTTCAGCACTTTTAAGGAGCGTACTAAGGTCTAAAGGCTTTATGGTAGCACAGTTTATTACTTCTGCATTTATTCCAATTTTTGTTAGCGAATTGTATGCTTCTAGAGCCTCCCATACTAAATGGCCATTTGCAATTATCGTCACATCTTTTCCTTCAGTTAATACATCAGCTTTACCAATCTCAAATGGTTTTTCTGATGGAGTGAAATTTGGAACTTTGGGACGTCCAAACCTCAAGTATACAGGGCCTAAATAATTAGAAATAGCAATAGTAGCTGCTCGAGTTTGATTAAAATCACAAGGTGATATAACAACCATACCTGGAAGCATTTTCATTAGTCCGATATCTTCAAGAATTTGGTGAGTAGCACCGTCTTCGCCAAGGGTTAGCCCTGCATGCGAAGCGCAGATTTTTACATTTTTCCCTGAGTATGCTATGCTTTGGCGAATTTGATCATAAACTCGGCCTGTTGAAAAATTCGCAAAGGTTCCAGTAAACGGGATATAGTTTCCGATTGATAGTCCTGCAGCCATGCCCATCATATTTGCCTCTGCAATTCCTGTTTGAAAAAAGCGATCGGGGAATTCATCAGCAAAGTAATTCATTTTCAAAGATCCTGTTAAATCTGAGCATAATGCAACGACATTGGGGTTATTTCTACCTAAAAATAGCAAACCGTCACCAAAGCCTGACCGCGTGTCTTTATTGCCAGAATTTATAAAATTGTGCATTTTTTATTTTTTAAGGTAATCTGACAAGAGTCGAATTACCGGATGAGACATTGAATTTTTTTGTTTTTGAATATGATGTTTGTTGTGCGCTTCCAGATCTGAAGATAAGTATATATTGACCAGGTTGGAGAGAGAATTTTTGACGTGTTAATTGATCGTCTATGTTTATTACCCATTCTAGTTTTGACCCATCTGATTCAAAAATTGCACCGTAACCATTGGTCTTCAATTGAATTGTCACATCCCCTGGAGTAGGAATAATGAAATCATGAGTTTTACCTGGCTCGATGAGAACTTTTTCTTGATAGCGGGGTAGTGTTAGAATATCAATTTCATAATACCCTGAAAGGTATCTGGTTGTGGAATTAAAATATTGAACATTTAATATTTCTGACTTTCCCGCCTGTCTCACAACCGCTAGTGGTTTGTATTGAAGTGATTTGGAACCTGGCATACTTAATTTAAGTTCTCCAGAGACTATTTCCGTTCCCAATTGATTGTGCTTACCGGAAAAAATATATGATGAATCGATTTTAACTGGAGGTATCGAGAACACTTGACCTTCATATTGAATCAATGGATCTAGATTTAAAGTATCAGGTAGATTTTTATAATTAAGAGTGTGGATAAACATATTTTGAATTTGATCGCTTTTTATATTTTTCAATATTATTGGCAAGTTCGTCTCAGATGCATTTCCATCATTACCAATCAAATTAATTTGAGCTGAGGTATTATTTAGTACTTGGGTTACAATAACATCTAGGACTTTTTTAAAAGTATTTTCATTCTTTGCATCGTAATAAGAGCCAACGCAATCAAATGAATTTACTAGTTCCGGTTCCAATCCAACTCCAATTACAAAAGGTTTCAGAAAAATCCCTTTCTTTTGAAGAATTTTTGAGGCTTTACAAGGATCTTCGTCACATGCTTCAACACCATCGGTAATTAGAATGAGGATATTCCTACAATTTTCACAACTTGGAAAATCGCCTGCAGCACTTAAAATTGATCTAGCGATCGGTGTAGTCCCCATTGGTCTCAGCTCTCGGATTTTCTGTTTTATTCGATTAAGATTTTTATAATTAAATGGCACTTCTAACTTTGTATCGTTACAATCCTGAGGGGGTACAGGTTTTTGATGACCGTATACACGAAGAGCAAGTTGAAAATTCGGATCTTGAATTTCAGAAAGACTGTCAATCATACTATTCATCAACCTTTGAGCAATCTCCATTTTTGTTCCATTTTCCCATCTGCCATACATGGAATTTGAGGCGTCAAGAACAAATAATATCCTAGTCAGCTTTTCTGACTCTATATATTTTTTTGGAGTTACCTTTTGGCAGAGTATTGGACCTATTAAAATTGAGAATCCTATCGTAAAAATAAACTTTCTCATTAAATTGGATAATCACCTAAGGTCTCAGGTAGCTGGCTCAAGGCTTTTTCTAGTTGTTCATCACTGGGAGCAATGCCGTGCCACTTATGAGTACCTGTCATAAAATCAACTCCTGCACCCATTTCAGTTTGCATAATTATACAAACTGGTTTTCCTTTTCCAGATAAATTTATGGCCGTATTTAATCCTTCAATTACCTCGCTTAGATTATTTCCATTATCAATTTTTAATACTTCCCATCCAAAAGAAATAAATTTCGACCCAATATCTCCCATTGGCATTACATCATTTGTTGATCCATCTATTTGTTGTCCATTTGCATCTATTGTTGCAATTATATTATCAATATTTTTTGAGCCTGCATAAAGGGCAGCTTCCCAGATTTGGCCTTCTTGAAGTTCTCCATCACCATGGAGTGAAAAGACTAGGTTATTATCATTAGATAACTTTTTGGCTTCAGCGGCACCTAAAGCAACTGATAATCCTTGCCCTAAGCTGCCTGAGGCAATTCTAACTCCCGGGAGGCCTTCATGTGTTGTTGGATGTCCCTGAAGGCGCGAATTTAATTTCCTAAATGTACTTAATTCATCTATTGAAAAGTATCCAGCTCTTGCCAGAACACTATAGAATACTGGACTGATATGGCCATTGCTTAAGAAAAAAATATCCTCATTTTGTCCATTCATGTTAAAGGACTCTTTATCGTGATTTAATACCTTAAAGTAAAGTGCTACAAAAAACTCTGTACATCCAAGTGATCCCCCTGGATGACCAGATTGCACTGCATGTACCATCCTAAGAATATCTCGTCTTATTTGAGATGGGATTTTTTCAATTGATTTGTCCATGGAAAATTTCGATTATTATTTCACAAAAGTAAGGTCTATGGATGAGTACATTTGTGAAAAATAAAATAATATGAAATGCGGAATCGTAGGGCTTCCTAATGTAGGAAAATCTACACTTTTTAATTGTTTGAGCAATGCTAAAGCCCAAGCTGCCAATTTTCCTTTTTGTACAATTGAGCCTAATCTTGGGACAGTAAATGTTCCAGATTTGAGATTGAAGACTTTGGAGTCTATCGTAAACCCTGAAAAGTTAATTCCGGCTACTGTAGAGATAGTTGATATTGCAGGACTTGTCAAAGGAGCAAGTAAAGGAGAAGGTTTAGGTAATAAATTTTTGGGAAATATTCGAGAATGCAATGCAATTCTGCATGTGCTGCGTTGTTTTGAAAATGAAAATATAGTTCACGTTGAAGGTTCAATTAATCCCATCCGAGACAAAGAAACTATTGATATTGAATTGCAATTAAAGGACTTAGAGTCATTGGAGAAAAGAATAATAAAGATTCAAAAAACTGCCAAGACAGGAGAAAAAGATGCAATTAAGGAATTAGAGATGGCAATGCGATTGAAAGAGCATATCGAGCTTGGCAAATCTGCACGTCTTTTTCAGCGTAATGATCAGGAATCTAATTGGGTAAGAGATTATCATTTATTAACGGATAAACCTGTTTTATACGTTTGTAATGTAGATGAGGTTTCAGCTAAAGATGGTAATGAAATGGTTCAAATGGTTAAGGATATGGCAAAAGAAGAAAATTCACATGTGGTATATCTGGCGGTTGAAATAGAATCTGGTATTGTTGAATTTGATGATCAAGATGAAAGAAATTTATTTCTAGATGATTTAGGTTTGACTGAACCTGGAGTAAATAAAATTATTCGGGAGTCATATTCGATGCTTGATTTGCAAACATATTTTACAGCAGGTCCCAAGGAGGTTCGAGCATGGACTATAAAAAAAGGTAGTACTGCTCCAGAGAGTGCCGGTGTCATTCATGGTGATTTTGAAAAGGGTTTTATAAAAGCTGAAGTAATATCTTATTCAGATTTCACAAAGTTTCAAAATGAGAATGCAGCAAAAGAAGCTGGAAAAATGAGGTTGGAGGGAAAAGATTACATTGTGCAAGATGGCGACCTAATGCATTTTAAGTTCAATATCTAATTTTGATCAAAACAGGAATAGAACATTATTTGGCCTCTTTGTTAAAAACTTATGCTTTTAGTGGATATAAAGCTTCTAAATAACATGGTATAGTTCATGAGTCTTGTGTAGTTTCGCATCATAACCATGTCTGACAACACAGTTTATACCGAAGATAATATTAGAAGCCTCGAATGGCAAGAGCATATCCGACTTAGACCGGGTATGTATATCGGTAAACTTGGTGATGGGTCATCACCGGATGATGGAATTTATATTTTAGTAAAAGAGGTTGTTGACAATTCTATAGACGAATTTGTGATGGGTGGAGGACGGACCATCGAAATAGAAATTAAGGAAGGTGCGGTAGTTATTAGAGATTTTGGAAGAGGAATACCTCTAGGAAAAGTTGTAGATGTTGTGTCAAAAATGAATACTGGCGCGAAGTATGACTCGAAAGCGTTTAAAAAATCGGTTGGTCTTAATGGTGTAGGGACTAAGGCGGTCAATGCCTTATCTGAGAATTTTATTGTAGAGTCCTTTCGTGATTCAAAATCGAAATTTGCAAATTTTCAAAGGGGAGTTTTAATAGAAGAAAGTAATATTATCGAAAGCTCTTCCCGAAGAGGAACAAAGGTTGAATTCAGACCGGATTCAAAAATTTTTAATAATTATAAATTCCAAATTGAATATGTAGAGAAGTTGGTTTGGAATTATGTTTACTTAAATCCGGGACTTTCTATTTTTTTAAACAATGAAAAGTATTTTTCTGAGGACGGATTAAAAGACCTACTCAAGAATAATCTATCTGGTGAAATCATTCACCCAATAATTCATCTAATGGGCGAAGATATAGAGGTAGCATTAACTCATGCTGATAAATCTCAAAGTGAGCAGTATTACAGCTTCGTTAACGGACAGCATACAACTCAGGGTGGAACCCATCAAAGTGCATTTCGTGAGGCAATAGTAACCACAATTCGTAATCATTTTGGGAAGCAATATGAAGCATCAGATATTCGACAAAGCGTAATTGGTGCTATTTCTTTAAAGGTTATTGAACCTGTTTTCGAATCTCAAACTAAAACCAAACTAGGGAGCAATGATATGGGGCCTGATGGTGGGACCATTCGAACATATATATTGGACTTTCTGAGAACAAAATTGGATAATTTTCTCCATAAAAATCAAGATTATGCAAATGCTATTCAGAAAAAAATAATTCGCGCAGAGAGAGAAAGAAAAGAACTCTCGGGTATTCAAAAACTGGCCAAAGAACGAGCAAAAAAAGCCAGTTTACATAATCGTAAACTTAGAGATTGTAAAATTCATTATAATGATCTAAAGGATGAAAGGAGACTAGAAACCACCTTATTTATTACTGAGGGGGATTCAGCATCTGGTTCCATAACATCTTCCAGAGACGTTAAGACTCAGGCAGTTTTTAGCCTAAAAGGAAAGCCTCTTAATTGTTATGGACTTTCAAAAAAAGTAGTCTATGAAAATGAAGAATTTAATTTACTGCAAGCTGCATTAAATATTGAAGACGGCCTTGAAGACTTACGTTATAATAATGTTGTCATTGCCACAGACGCTGATGTCGATGGAATGCATATTCGGCTTCTATTAATTACTTTTTTCCTTCAATTTTTCCCCGAGCTAGTGAGTGAAGGACATTTATATATTCTTCAGACTCCTCTTTTTAGAGTTAGAAACAAAAAAAGTACAATTTATTGTTATGACTATGAAGAAAAAGAAGATGCTATTTCACAATTAGGTGTTAATCCTGAAATTACTCGTTTTAAGGGTTTAGGGGAGATATCACCTGGGGAATTTAAAATGTTCATTAGTGAAAATATTCGTTTAGAGCCTGTGATGTTAGGTAAAGAGCACATAGATTCTCTTCTTGAATACTATATGGGGAAAAACACTCCAAAGCGGCAAGAATTCATAATTGAAAATCTCAAAGTAGAGCAAGATATTACTGAATTATGAAGGACTCCGAAGATAAAATATTGGGTGAAGATATAGGTGGTTTTTCAGATGATCTAGTACCTTCTGAATCTCGAGTCCGCGGAATGTATCGAGAGTATTTTCTGGATTATGCGAGTTATGTGATTTTAGAAAGGGCGGTGCCATCTATTCAAGACGGTCTAAAGCCTGTTCAAAGGAGACTTCTTCATGCACTGAAGGAAATGGATGATGGTCGTTTTCATAAAGTTGCCAACGTCATAGGCCAAACAATGAAATATCACCCTCATGGGGATGCTAGCATAGGAGATGCTCTCGTACAATTAGGCCAAAAAAATATTTTAATTGATTCCCAAGGTAATTGGGGTAATATTTTTACCGGTGATTCAGCTGCGGCATCTCGATATATTGAGGCTAGGTTAAGCACATTTGCTTTAGATGTTGCTTTTAATCCAAAAATTACTCGATGGCAATCTAGCTATGACGGAAGAGGCAAAGAGCCAATTGATTTACCAATGAAGTTTCCATTATTATTGGCTCAAGGAGTTGAGGGTATAGCTGTTGGATTGAGTACGAAAATTTTGCCACATAATTTTATTGAACTAATTGACGGTTCTATTTCAATTCTAAGAGGTAGAGGTGCTAAGGTATATCCCGATTTTCCTACTGGTGGGATTGCTGATTTTACCCAGTATAATGACGGTTTAAGGGGAGGTAGGGTAAGGATAAGGGCGAAAATATCTGTTCTTGATAAAAAAACTTTGGTTATTTCCGAACTACCCTTTTCAATGACAACTCAATCTTTAATTGACTCGATAATTAAGGCCAACGAAAAGGGTAAAATTAAAATCAAGAAAATAGAGGATAATACTGCTGAAAAAGTCGAAATCGTATTACATTTAGTTTCTGGTGTTTCTCCAGATCAAACGGTGGATGCACTATACGCTTTTACTTCATGCGAGATTTCTATTTCTCCTCTTTCTTGCGTAATAGAAAACGATCGTCCATTATTTTCGGGTATTTCGGAAATATTAAAAATTTCAACAGAAAACACGACTAATCTTCTAAAAGCTGAATTAGAAATAAATCTGCATGAGCAAGAAGAATTATGGCATTTTGCAAGTTTAGAGAAGATTTTTATTCAGCATAAAATATACCGAGATATCGAAGAAGCTGAGACCTGGGAGCAAGTTTTAGAAAATATTTGGGAAGGTTTAAAACCTTATATTAATAATTTAATTAGAGAGGTTACTGAGAATGATATAATCCGTTTAACGGAAATAAAAATTAAAAGAATTTCAAAATTTGATGCCTCAAAAGCAGACAAGCAATTATTAATTCTTGAAGAAAGAATTGCCGAAATAAAATCAAATTTGAAAAATCTTGTTGATTTTTCTATAGATTATTTTAAGAATTTAAAGAAGAAATTCGGAAAAGGTAAAGAGCGAAAGACTGAAATTAGAACATTTAATTCGGTAATTGCCTCAAAAGTTGCTTTAGCTAATGTTAAATTATATGTAAATAGGGAAGAGGGTTTTATTGGTACAGCACTAAAAAAACATGAATTGATATGCGAGTGTTCTGATCTTGACGATATTTTGATAATTAGAAAAGATGGAACTTTAGTGGTGACCAAGGTAGATTCGAAGAAATTTGTAGGTGTTGATATTTTATATGCTGGCGTATACCGAAAAGGAGATGATCGAACCATTTATAATTTGATTTATCGTGACGGTTTGAAGGGGGCAAGTTTTATCAAGCGTTTCGCTGTTGGTGGAGTTACAAGAGATAAAGAATACCAATTAACTCAAGGAAATAAAGGATCTTTAATTCATTATTTGAGTGTTAATCCGAATGGTGAAGCAGAAACAGTTTCAATAAATCTAAGAGCTGTCTCTCGCCTAAAGAAACTGAAATGGGATATGGATTTTGCAAAAATGAGTATTCGAAGTCGAACCACTCGCGGTAATACAGTAACTAAGGAAACAATTAAGCGAGTTGAGCTAAAGGCAAAAGGAATAAGTACTTTAGACGCACGAAAGTTATGGTTTGATGATACTGTTTTAAAAATAAATGATCAAGGAAGAGGAGTTTATCTAGGAGCGTTTCAAGGAGATGAGCATATAATTCAATGCGATAAAAAAGGGCGTTTTAGAATTTTTACTCCAAATAAAAGAATGCATTTTGATGAAGTTCCATTCTACCTGTCAAAATTAGAGAGAGATAAGTCTGTAGGGATTGTTTATTTTGAAGGGAACAAAGAAAAACACTTTGTTAAGCGTTGTTCTCCAGAAATAAAAAATAATGATTGGGATTATATCATAAGTGAACATTCTAAATCCACCATTGAGATAATTAGTCAATATGATATTGTTGAATTTGAAATTGAATTTTCCAAAATAAAGGGTAAAGAAAAGTCTTTGGAACGATTTATTATATCAGATTTAATTAGCGTGAAGGGCTTGAAAGCAATAGGGAACAGAATTTCGCCTTTAAAAATCAAAAAAATAAGCTTGTTATCTGAGAAAAATATTGAAATTATTGATAAATCTGGATCAGATGATAAAGACGACTCTGAAACTAGAAAAAATAATAGTTTACAGGACGAGGTCCTTTTAAAACCGGTAGACACTAATATTGATATTATTGATTTGGAGAGTGATCGCTTTTCAAATAATCAAGAGGCGAGTCCTAAATTAGACGAGGACTCTGAGAAAGATGATGGTCAATTCACTTTGGAGTTTTAGCATATTTATGAATCAATACTTATCTATTTTACTTTGTTTTCTTGGTATTGGTCTGTTTGCTCAACCCAATAATGATAGTCTCAACATAAAGAAATTGATTCATTATCCTTTTTCTGAATGGATTGACACCAATGTTTTTCCGTTAGGAGCTGATATTTGGGGATATTCGGATTCTTCCAGCGGGGAGGAATATGCAATCGTTGGAAATAAAAATGGGGTTTTAATTGCAAATATTACTAGCTCAAATCAAATTGGTAATACATATTGGTATTCTGGATCCCCTTCTATTTGGCGAGATATAAAGACATTTGGTCATTATGCATATGTGGTGCACGATGTTCCTTCTGGATCAAATCCCGTTTATGACGGTTTAATGATTATCGATCTAGACAGTTTATCAATTTTAAAACATAAGAATATAAAAATACCTGTGCCGAGACATAATGGACAAGTGGACACTATGGCAAGAGCTCATAATCTGTGGATCGATGATAGTGGTATCCTTTACGCATTTGGTTCGAATGTAGGAGTTGGTGGTGCTTTATTATTTGATCTTTCAATAGATCCATGGAACCCAGTATATAAGGGAATATATAATAATCATGCTTTCCATGATGGGTTTTCAAGAAATGATACTTTGTATGGAGCAGCTCTTTATTCAGGGGTAGTTGCAGTAGATTTTACTTTAAAGACCAATCCACAATTAATAAGAACGTGGCCGACTCCAGGAAATTTTTGCCATAATACTTGGCTAAGCGATGATAATAATTTTTTATTTACAACTGACGAGATTTCTGATGGATACATTTCAGCATATGACATTTCAGATTTAAATAATGTAAATGAATTATTTCGACACAGAGTACAACCTAACACCTCTTTAATTCCTCATAATACACATGTCCTGGGGTCAAAATTGATTACATCATATTATACTTTTGGATTACATGTTTTAGATGTCGAATTTCCAGAGCTTCCTGTATTGTCTGGATATTATGATACTTCACCGAGCTCTGGAGGAGGTTTTAATGGTGCGTGGGGTGCCTATCCTTACCTGCCAAGCGGAAGAATTTTAGTCTCTGATAGGCAAGAGGGATTATTTGTTTTAGAACCGGAATATACCGATGTCAGTAGATTACATATTCAACTCGGGCACGTTGATTTGTCATCTGGAGGTAATATAAAATATGGTAATGCGAGTGGAAAAGACTTTGTTTTTTTTAAAAACAAAGGGGATACTCTGTATGCCGATGATAATGGAGTGGTTATTTATGGTTCATTGGGAACAACAGTAGATACTATTGTTTATCCATTTACCGGTGCTAGTGGAATTCAAATATTTGATTCACTTGTTGTAACCCTTGGTTCAGGGATATACCCTCACGATACCCTTATTGCATCTGTTTTTTCAAAACGTGAAGAAATAACTTTGGACCCTTTTGAGGTCGTAAGTTCTAATGAGAAATGGATATTAAAAAGATCTAGTTTTTATGACCAAGGAATTTCAATTCGAATATTAGATATTAACGGAAGAGAGATTTACAAAGGGATATGGAATGATAACCTGGATAAGTTCATACAAACTCCTAAAGCTGCAGGGTTTTATATCTTAAGTTATAAGATTAAGGATGCAGGTGAAGGATCTATTCGCTTGTTTCGTAATTAAGAGAAGCATGCGAATGCTATATTCTGACATTGTTTTAAGGAGTCTACCTTTTCACCTCAGTGTTAAGACAATTTAAAAATTAGGTTTCAAGTTATATTTAAGATAAAACTCGTTAATTTTTTCAATTGCTTCCTCTGAACTGTCAACGACGCTGAATAATTCCATGTCATTTTTTCCAATCAATTCATTCTCCATTAAGATCTGTTTTATCCAATCCAACAATCCTGACCAGTAATTTTTTCCAACAAGGACAACTGGAAATTTATCGATTTTCTTCGTTTGAATCAATGTCAATGCTTCAAATAGTTCATCCAAAGTGCCAAATCCTCCTGGCATCACAACGAAACCTTGAGAGTATTTCACGAACATAACTTTTCGAACAAAAAAGTAATCAAAATCTACACTTTTGTCGATATCAATGAAGTTATTTGGATTTTGTTCGTGTTCTAATTCTATATTCAGCCCAACAGAAGCAGCATTCACTGATTTTGCTCCTCGATTCGCTGCTTCCATGATCCCTGGACCTCCACCAGAGATAATTCCATAGCCTAGTTCTCCTAGGCCCTCAGCAATCTCTTGAGCCATTTTATACCAAGAATTATTCTCTTTAAGTCTAGCTGAACCAAAAATACTTACGCAAGGTCCTATTCGTGAAAGTCTTTCATAGCCTTCGACAAATTCAGACATGACTTTGAATATTGCCCAAGAGTCATTAGTCTTAATCTCATTCCATGTTTTAGATATTTCTTTATTCAATGGATATATGTTTTATTCATAGATTATAACAAGTTAAGAAAAACAATGGGGCTTTTTAGGAATAACGCTCAGTTACTTTTTTAATGCGGTTTTTAAAAATGGAGCAGTCATACTTGAAGAGTTATCAGAGACTTCTTCGGGAGTCCCTGACGTAATAATTCGTCCTCCTGAGTTCCCACCGTTTGGACCTAAATCAATTATCTGATCTGCTTGTAACATTACATCAATATTATGTTCAATAATGATTGCTGTATTTCCCTTGTTTACGAGGTTATTAATAACCTCCATTAATATTCGGATGTCTTCAAAATGCAGTCCGGTAGTGGGCTCATCTAGAATATATAAAGTTTTACCAGTATCTTTCTTACAAAGCTCCGAGGCTAATTTAATTCTTTGAGCCTCGCCACCACTTAATGTCGTAGATTGTTGCCCTAGAGTTATGTAACCTAAACCGACATCATTTAATGTTTTTAGTATTTTATGAATTTTAGGTATTGACTCAAAGAATCTGCAAGCATCTAATATTGATAAATCTAGAATATCACTAATACTTTTACCTTTATATCGTATTTCAAGGGTTTCTCTATTAAACCGCTTCCCCTGACATGATTCGCATGGAGCATGAACATCGGGAAGAAAATTCATTTCGACTATTTTAACTCCTCCTCCTTGACAAGTCTCGCATCGTCCTCCTTTTACATTAAAGGAAAACCTTCCTGGCATGTATCCACGAATTTTAGATTCTAGTATTTCTGAAAACAGCTTTCGAATTTCATTGAAAACATTCGTGTAAGTCGCGGGATTAGATCTTGGTGTTCGCCCAATTGGACTTTGATCAATATCAATTACTTTATCAATATGTTCGACTCCGCTTATTGTTTTAAATTTTTGAGGTTTAACTAAAGATCCATTTATTCGATTCGCAATTGCAGGATATAGTGTGCCGTTAATTAATGTTGATTTGCCCGAACCTGAAACTCCAGAAATTACTATTAATGATCCGAGTGATATTTTTAAATTCACTGATTTCAGATTATTTCCACTAGCCCCTCTAAGTTCAATAAAATGACCATTTCCAGGTCTCCTTTTTGATAAAATAGGTAGCTTTAATTCTCGCCGTAAGTATTTTCCGGTTAAGCTATCAGTTTTTGAGATTGTTTTAAAGTCTCCCTGAGCAACTATCTCACCTCCTTGAATTCCTGCTTTTGGTCCTAAATCGATAATTTGATCTGATGACTTCATCATTTCTTCATCATGCTCCACAACTATTACAGAATTTCCGATATCTCTTAATTTTTTGAGACTTTCAATTAGTTTTTGATTATCTCTTTGATGCAATCCTATACTTGGCTCATCCAATATATACAACACATTTACTAATTGTGAGCCTATTTGAGTAGCGAGTCTAATTCTTTGTGCTTCGCCACCAGATAGAGATCGAGTACTTCGGTTTAGTGATAAATAATTTAGCCCGACATCACTTAAAAATTTAATTCGAACTTTTAGCTCTTTGATTATTTCTGTTCCTATTTTTTTTTGTGAGACATTTAACTTTGTTAGGATTGAATTCGACCATTCATACAGTTCAAGAATACTCATTTTTGATAGTTCAGCAATGTTTAATCCATCAATTTTGAAATTTAGTGATTCATTATTCAGTCTTGATCCGTCACATGAGTGACAAATTTCTTCTACCATAAATTCATCTGCCCATCTCTCTAAATTTTTACTTTTACTCTCTCTCTTTTGAGTTTCAATGAAATTGATCAGCCCCTCATAATCAATATTTATTTTTCTAGCAACGCCGAGATTTTTACTTTCTAAATGAATTTGTTCTTTATGACCATTTAAAATGGCAGACTTAGCTTTCGCCGAAATTTTGTTCCAAGGTGTATCAATATTAAAATCAAAACGTATCCCCAGATATTCCATTTGTTGAAAAATCCATGATTTTCTGTATTCTCCCAATGGTTTCAGTGCCCCATTTCTGAGGGAATACTTTGGATTTTCAATAACTTTAATAAGATCTACTACTTTCACTTTTCCCAAGCCATCACATTTTTTACATGCTCCTTTTGGAGAATTAAAACTAAATGAATTTGGTTCTGGTTCCTTGTAGGATATACCAGTCGTCGGGCACATTAAATTTCGACTAAAATATTTGATTTGGGAGTTATTATAATTGGCAATTATAATATTTCCTTTTCCCATTTTCATGGCTATTTGAATACTTTTTTTTAATCTTGATTTCATCTCACTAGAAACATCAATCCGATCAACAACAATTTCTATATCATGCGTTTTGTATCGATCTAGTTTCATGTCACGTTCAATATCAATCCATTCACTATCTACCCGTGCCTTAAGAAATCCTTGTTTTCCAAATGAATCAAAAAGTTCTCTATAGTGTCCTTTTCGGGATTTTATAACTGGACCTAAAATTGCAATCCTTTCACCCTTAAATTGTTTAATTATTATTTCTACAATTTCGTCATCCGTATGACTTACCATTTTTTCCCCTGTCTCGCTGGAATACGCTATTGATATTCTTGCAAATAGCAGGCGAAGAAAGTGATAAATTTCGGTAACAGTTCCAACTGTAGATCTAGGATTTCGGTTTGTGGTTTTTTGTTCAATAGATATAACAGGACTTAAACCTTCGATAGAGTCTATATCAGGTCGCTCCATGGTTCCCAAAAATTGTCTAGCATAACTTGAAAAAGTTTCCATATACCTTCTTTGACCTTCTGCATAAATTGTATCAAAAGCGAGAGAGGACTTTCCACTACCACTGAGCCCAGTGATAACAACCAATGAGTTTCGAGGTATTTTAACATCTATATCCCTTAAGTTATGCTCCCTGGCACCGAGAATAGTGATAGTATCACTCATATAAATTTCTAATTATTATTTAGGACTAGATTTTAACTGAGGAACGGAAATCCCATATTTTTTTTGATACTTATTTATTAAGTACGACTCTCTCAGCCAGGGATTATGATTTTTTAATTCTTTATATGACCATCCATATTTGTGTGCGAAATTACCCCAACTGCTTACACTACTATCAACATAAACTAAAACATCATCCCAAGGTTTCATGTAATCATTGGGGAAAAGATCGAATCCAAAAGACCTGGGCTCTTGAAATATATACTTTATTGCTAAGATTCGATAGATGTATCGTTTTGTCTCTTCATTTAATAGTAAATCATAGTAATTTTTTTCTTCTTGGCGATTCAGTTGCTTTTGAAGTCCGGCCATCCCCATATTATAGGACGCTGCAGCTAAAGTCCAGGAACCAAATTTCTTTTTCGCTTCATTCAAATATTTACAAGCAGCTAGTGTGGATTTCACTATGTGATAGCGTTCATCAATCTGTTCATTCACCTCCAAGTTATAATCTCTTGCTGTTGTTTCAAGCATTTGCCAAATTCCAGTTGCCCCGGCGGGCGAAACAACCTGAGATAACCCACTTTCAATAACCGCTAAATATTTAAAATCATTTGGGACCCCCTCTGATTCTAAAATTGGCTCTATGATTGGAAAATATCTACCGCTTTTCTGCAGTAGTTGAATGGTGTTGCTATGCCAGAAAGAGTTTACCTGCATTTCGCGACTAAGTAATTCTTGGTTACTTTGTTTATCGGGCATTTTTTCCCCTGCTAGCTGAATATCATCCGGAATTGGAACAACCATTACGTGATTGGAAGTTGAAAGGTGCATCATTCTTTCACCTTTCGAATAGGTGTCAGGGATGGCATGAATAATGACCATCACCAATAAAATCAAACCAATAAAGTATTTTGGTTTTGGAAGTATCATTTATTCGTATTGAAAAGGACTGTTAAAATTTTTCATTTTTGACAATTGAGTATCTTTTTCAGAGATTTTAAATTCATTTTCTGGTATTCCAGAAAGGTGACTCCAATTTATATTTAAATTTTTATCATTGAAAAGAATACCTCCTTCATTTTCTTTAGAATAATAGTTAGTGCATTTATACTGAAAGCAAGTATGATCCTCAAGAGTTATAAATCCATGAGCAAACCCTTCGGGAATGAATAATTGTCGTTTATTTTTTTCAGAAAGGAGTTCAGCATGCCATTTTCCATAGTAGGGTGATCCTTTTCTTAAGTCCACAGCGACGTCGTATACTGACCCCGATGTAACTCTGACTAATTTAGATTGAGAAAATGGTGGCGTTTGAAAATGAAGTCCTCTCAGGGTTCCTTTGCGGCTGAAACTTTCATTGTCTTGAACAAAATTTTTAATACCTCCTGGAAGAGAATCTCGTCTGAAGCTTTCAAAAAAATAACCTCTTTCATCAAAAAAAATAGTCGGCTCAAATATCAATAAATCACTGATTTTTGTTTGTATTTGTTTCATAGGCCGGTTTCTTTAAAATATTCGCTTGTCCAGTTTATTAAAGTTTCATAACTAGCAGAATTGGCAGCTACAATATTACGCTCAAAAAGCAAATTTTTATCAGGAATTTGCTTTCCGTTAAATTTACTAACTATACCTCCTGATTCACGGACTAATAGAATTCCTGCAGCAATATCCCATGGTGCTAAACCATATTCAAAAAAAGCGACAAACTTACCCTCTGCAACAAAAGATAAGTCAATTGCGGCGGAACCAAATCTTCTTACCCCTCGGGAATATTCGAAGCATTTTTTTAAAACACTTAGATAGGAATCGACTTGTGAAAAATCGTAATAGGGGAAGCCTGTTCCAATAATACCATCATGCATTTTTTTTCCATTTTGGATATTTAGTCTCTTGCCATTACAAAAAGCACCCATGTCTTTTTCGGCCGTATACATTTTGAAATTACTAACGTCATAAATAGCGGACCAAACTATTTCATCCCCATTGAGCAAAGCCACAGAGATTGAATAATGAGCTAGATCATGAATATAATTTGTAGTTCCATCTAAAGGGTCAATAATCCAATTATAATCATCACTGGCTTCCAAATTATGATTTTCCTCAGCTATGAAGCCCGAATCAGGAATTAATAACTTTAACCCTCTAATTAGCTTTTTTTCAGCTTCAATATCTATATATGAGACGAATGAGTTAAAGCTTTTAACCTTTATACTGGAAGAAGAAAAATGATTTTTCTCCTTATAAATCCATTCCCCAACATTTTGAATTAATTCTAAAGCCTTTGGGAAAGAATTTTTCATACGGCCATTGCATCCTTGGATTCATAGAATTCAAAACAATCGTCAAATTGGATCCCACCGATATATCCATACTCAACATTTCCAGCTTTATAAATATCATATTTAGCCGAAACTCTTATATAATTTTCCGTATAGCCATACATTCTGCCTTTTCGCATTGAATCTTCCCAAAGCACTTTTCGAAGCGTTCCTTTATGAGACTCTGCAAATGATCTGGATTTTTTTACACTCAGAAGTCTTAATCTGTGATTTCTTGCTTTTCTCTCAACTTTTGGTATGATATTATCAAAATTTTCAGCTTCTGTACCTGGTCGTTCAGAGTATGTGAAAACATGCAAATAGCTTATTGGTAAATTATTCAAGAAATTAAGCGAGTCTAGAAAATGTTCCTCTGTTTCGCCGGGGAATCCAACTATTACATCTACACCTATAGCTGAATCAGGCATAAGTTTTTTTATTTCTCTTACTCTTTCAGAATACAATTCCCGTTTATAACGTCTTTTCATTTTTCCAAGAATTTCGTTATTACCGCTTTGAAGAGGTATGTGGAGGTGAGGAACAAATTTTTCACTATTCGATACAAATTCGATTATTTCATCAGTTAATAAATTGGGCTCTATTGATGAAATTCTAATTCTGTCAAGACCAGATAGTTTGTCAAGCTCTTTGAGCAGATCAATAAATTTGTGATCGTGTTTTTTATTCCCGAATTCTCCTTTACCATAGTCTCCAATATTTACTCCAGTTAAAACTATTTCTTTGACTCCGGTTTTGACTAAATTCCTTGCTTGTAATATAATTTGATTAACCGGCGCTGATCTACTAATTCCTCTCGCCATAGGAATTGTACAATAAGAACATTTATAATCACATCCGTCTTGAACTTTTAAAAATGCTCGAGTTCGATCCCCGATACTATATGCAGAATCGTAATTATTTATCTCACTAACATCACAACTATGTATTACTGTTTCTTCGAATTTATCTAAGTCATAAATAAATTTTCTCAAGTACAATTTATCAGCTCCTCCAAGAACTAAATCGACACCTTCTAATGCGGCTATCTCGCTAGGTCTCAATTGAGCGTAACAGCCAGTTACGACGATAAATGAATTTGAGTTAGCTCTTAGGGCTTTTCTAACTATTGATCTGCATTCAGAATCAGCTTTTTCTGTAACTGAGCAAGTATTAATAACAACAAGATCTGCTCCTTTTTGGAGTTTCACTTTTTCCATTCCCGCGTCATTTAAATCCCTTGCAATGGTACTAGTCTCGGCAAAATTTAGTTTACAACCTAGAGTGTGAAATGCCACTGTTTTTCCATTTAAATCCATGGTTCAAATTTAGGGCTTTTGATCGGCTATCTTTGGATTATGTTTTGTTTGTTCAAATATCTTCCTCTGCTTCCATTAGCATTTTTAATTTCCTGTGATTCATATCCCAAAGAGGATACTGGGGAAGTATTTCGTTATAATGAGGCCTCAGGTATTACTTCGTTGGATCCAATTTATTCTAGAGATCAGGCGAGTAATTGGATATCTAAGCAAATATTTAGTACTCTTGTAGACACCGATTCGTCTTTGAACATTCTTCCCAACCTTGCCGAATCATGGACGGTAAACAATCAAGGTTTGGTTTATAATTTTTCTCTAAGATCAGATGTTTTTTTTCATAATTCTCCATGTTTTAGCAATGATTCAAAAAAATTGACCTCGAAAGATGTTGTTTATTCCTTGAATAGATTAAAAAATCCTTCTTTGGGATCTCCAGGTGCCTGGGTTTTAGAAAATGTAAATTTTATTAAATCTGATGGGTTATTTAATGTTTTAATATCTCTACATAAACCCGACCCTTCTTTCCTGAGTAAATTAAGTATTCCATACTGCGGAATTGTGCCGATTGAAGCAATAAAGTATTATGGGAATGAGTTTTCATTTAAGCCAGTGGGTTCGGGTCCCTTTTTCTTAAAGGCCTGGAGATTAAAAGACAAGCTTGTTCTCAGGCGAAATAGAAGATTTTATCAGAAAGATTTAGAGGGTAATTCTCTACCTTATTTGGAGGCAGTTTCAGTTCGATTTATTCCAGATAGGCAGGCTGCTTTTTTAGAATTTATCAAGGGAAATCTAGACTTTCTAACCGGAGTTGACGCTTCTTATAAGGATCAATTATTTACAAAGGATGGTTCCTTAAAGGAATATTGGTCTAAGAAGTATAAACTTTATAGGACGCCATTTTTAAATACTGAATTTATAGGCATTCGATCTACAGATCCAAATCCTTCTTACCTATCTGATTCCCGAGTACGTAGAGCATTAAATTTATCAATTGATCGAAACAGTATGATTAAATACTTAAAAAATGGCATTGGTAGGTCAGCCTACGGAGGCATTATACCTATAGGTTTGACGGGGCATAAAGAAAAAGCGGCATGGGAAAATCCTTATTTATTTCAAAAAGATTCCGCTATTGGTCTTTTAAAGGCTTCGGGTATTTTCAAGAATTCAGCGGAAGGTTCATTGGATCCTATAATTTTATCTACAACCTCAAGCTATCGAGACTTGTGTGAGTATATTCAAAATGCATGGGAAGAGATTGGGATTCCAGTTCAAATTGATGTTTTGCCAGCAGCAGTATTCAGAGAGGATAAGTCCAATGGAAGACTTCCTGTTTACAGAGCTAGTTGGATCGCAGATTATCCCGACTCTGAAAATTATTTAATGCTTTTTGAGAGCAAAATGTCAGCTCCCAATGGGCCTAATTCATCTTTATTTAAGGATTCTGAATATGACGATTTAGTCAGAAAAGGAAAACATGGAATTAGTGACTCTTTGAGATGCTACTATTTTATGCAAGCTGATCAAAAATTACATGATGAATCTCGGCTAATCCCCTTGATATATGATGAAAGTATTCGAGTCTTACCAAAAGAATGGCTTGGTCTTTCTTCTCACCCTATGAATTGGCTTGACTTAAGAAGGGTTAAAAAAGATAAAGGTTAGTTCCTGTTTAAAATGGAGCGATTTCAACTACTAAGGGATTATGATCACTCCATTCTTGTTTTAGAGTTGAAGAAGAAATGATACTCATATCCTTTGGACATAATATCCAGTCAATTCTTAAAGGGATGTTCCATAGGTTGTTAAAAGTGGATCCTAAACCTCTTCCAGCTTTTGCAAATGAGTCATTTTTTTTTGACGTTACTCGCAGATACGTATTAGATGTGGGTGTTTCATTAAAATCGCCGGCAAAAACAACAGGGATAGTTGATTTAGTTTCCCATTTTATTATTTGATCTAGCTGTTGACTTCTTTTTTTTGCATTTTTATTTAAACTCTGAAAACTTTTAATGAAGAATTTATTAATGCCAATATCGTTTTCTTCTTTGGATGCGTTATTGATATCAAAAGTTGTTGTCAGCAGATGAATATTAGCAATCCTGAGTGTGTCTATATTTCCGTTGGGCTCGCTGATTTGAATATCGGCCCAAACAAATTCTTTATGTCCCTTTGAGCTATGGATATACTTTTCGCTACCCCATTGTAAAATCGGAAATTTTGATACAATTGTCAGGAGTTTATCGTCTCCAGTAACACCATATGGATATCTATACTTGACGAGTTTTGAGGCTGCGCTTAATAAGTTGTCCTCTTGGAAACAAATAATATCGGGATTGATTTCCATAATCCAGTTTCCCATTTTTGATTCAGTACTTTTTAATTCTGTCCAATTTAGATTTTTCCAATGATGAACGTTCCACGTACCTATTTTAATAACTGGAGCATTAATTTCTTTTGGGCTGAAATTAAAACTAACAAGAGCCTTCCATTGAGGATAAGTAAAAATAATTATAAACAAACCCAAAAAAGCAGACGATTTTAGCTTGAGCAGAGGTATGAGTGTCCAAAGTAAATGCCAGAAAATAAAAACTGGAAAGATGGAGGAAAATGGAGAGAAAATTGAGATTGGATTCGGTGAAAAATAAAAACCGATACTAGAAAATAATGTGAATGGAAGAGCAATCCACTGAGGCCAATAGTAAATATTAAATAGAGTTCGATTGGTAAATTTATTTTTCCCCATATTTTTCTAAAAACACCTTCTCTTTCTTATTTAAGTTTTCATATCCGTTATCATTAATTTTATCCAGTATCTCATTAAGATATTTTGACCGGTCAATTGCTGAGTCCATTTCTTTTTTATCAATACTTAAACTATTAAATGATTTTTTTCTAAATAATTTTTTCAGTTTTAGTGGAGATGATATTTTCTTTTTAAGATTTTTTAAATTTAATGATTCTGGATTCTTTGCTATTAAAAAACCTAGTAACCCCCCTCCTAAATGAGCCCATTCCCCTCCAAAATTGGATCCATTAAGACCAATTACTGAAATCAGAGTTAAACTCAGAGAAATTAACCATAAAGGAACTTGGATTACTCCAAAAAGATAGACTGACATTCTAGGAGAGAATCTGGTCGCAGCGAATAAAATAGAAAAAATTCCAGCAGATGCACCAACAATAATAACGGGTTTTTGCATTAATGAAGATGCGATCAGAGAACTAATCCCTCCAAAAAGAATTCCAGCAAGGAATAATCTGATTATTTGATTTCCTCGCCAAAATGTGTGCAACAGATATGCAGAAAAGTAAAATGTAAAAAGATTAAAAAGGAAATGAAAAAAACCGTTGTGAAGAAAGGCATAAGTTAATAACGAGTGAATCTTCCAACTAAAATTATTTTGGAGCCCAAAAAAATTGAATAATAATTCTTCAAAGGGTAGGTTTGTCAACCACCCCAAGGTTTCCACAAAACTTTGAAATAAAAAACATGAACATAATATGGCAATCCATTTATTAATGGTGGATTCCTGAACCCAACTAATAATTTGATTTATCATGATTTAAAAATGTCTTTGTCGTCCCTTCCAATATTTTATAAGGATTATACCAAATAACATTCCCCCTATATGAGCGAAATGAGCGATGTTACTTGCGCTATTCGTGAAACCATTAAATAGTTCAAATAAACCATAAAACGCAACAAAGTATTTAGCTCGAATTGGCATTAGAAAATATAAATATATTTTCTGATTTGGATATGTCATCCCGTAACCTAATAATAAACCAAAGACAGCACCCGAGGCACCTACAGTTGGTGTCCAAAGTAATCTCTGACCGCTTAAAGCGTAGGACTCGATACCTGAAATATTGAATGAATTCATGAACGAAAAATATTCAAACATATTTACTCCCAAATGAATTGTTGCTGCTCCAAGTCCGGTAATAAAGTAATAGGTGAAAAACTTTCGTGAACCCCATAAATTTTCTAAGGGTGTTCCAAACATCCAAAGCGCGAACATATTACCCAAAATATGGCCGAAATTCGATATATCATGAAAAAATAAGTGCGTTACGAGTTGATAGGGTTGAAAAAATTCGGATTGAGGGATATAAAGTCCAAATATGCCTAATAAATTCATTCCCATTCGCCCAAAAATAATAGCAGCAAAAAATGCTAAACCATTAATAATTAATAAATTTTTAATCACCGGAGGTAAAAAGGAAAATGCTTGAGGTCTAAAATTCATATTATTTAAATTGAGATGCTAAGGCGTTTGAGTCTAGGATATGAGTAATCGTTTTTCCATATGGGTCTGTCCATGGATTATTACTTTGAAAAAGTAAATCAACGAAATCTGATAATTTAGAATCAGATTTTGCAGAATATCCTTTTGTAATTTTTGATAACCATGACAAGGCCAATTTTCTGTAATCTTTTTCTTCAGGATTTTGTAAAAGAAATTCGTCTAAACATATTATTCCCTCTGACTGACTTAAAAAAGCCGGTCCAGCAGAAAAAATGTAATGATCATGATTTTCCTCCCAATGATATCCTAGTCTTTTTAATTCATCATTCCATAATTCAATATTGCTTTTGGAAATCAGTTCTAATTTTTCAGGAAATACCCAGGATTGACTATTTATTTCCCCTCCATTTTCAAGAGCATTGATTAGGCTATCAAACAATATTCTTTGCTTAGCTCTTAGAGCATTAATTATCACCAGGCTTGATTTGAGCTTCGTAACAATATAATTTGGGGGTAAAAAGAAATTTGAATGTTTAGAATTTATGTTTATATCATCGTCCCAAGCACTATCGAAACTAAATGAATTTTGCTTTACTTCTTTATTCTTTTTTGAAAAAAAATCAACTAATTCTGGTTTGCTTTTATCCTTCAGTTCAAAAGGATTAAAATCAGGATTAACCCGAATTTTTGGGGGGGTAGTGATATTGGATATTTTGTTACTGACATGTTGCTGAATATTATTTTCAAAATCTATTACAGGTCCTACTTGATGGATTCCTAATGATCTTTTGACCGCAGAGCAAAGAATTTTGAAAACGAGATGCTCATCCTCAAATTTTACTTCTGTTTTTGCAGGGTGAACATTTACATCCACTCTGTTATTGGGCACAATAAGATCAATTACATATGCAGGATGCATATCAGGAGCTATTAATCCTTCAAATGCTTCAATAATTGCCTTGTGAACATAATTGCTTTTTATTGGGCGTTTATTTAAAAATAAATACTGATTCCCCTTGACTTTTTTGGCACTTGAAGGTCTCAAGAGATAACCACTTATACTCACTGGCTTTGTAGACTCTTCAATTGGGATTAAATTCTCATTAATTTTTTTACCCAATACGTGGCTTATTCGCTGTCTCAAATTTTCGGGTTCAAAATGGGCTAGTTCCGTGTTATTGTGACTTAGAGTAAATCTGACCATCGGATTAGCAATTGAGAGCTGGATGAAAATATCATTAATATGCTTAAATTCGATCAAGTCTGATTTCAAAAATTGACGACGCGCAGGGACATTATGGAATAAATTTTTGATTTTGATATTAACTCCCTCTGGCCCTGAAGTTTCCCTGACAGTTTTTTCATGGGTATTATCGATAAATAATTCATAACACTTCCCTGCAAGGGTTTTGCTTATTAGGTGAACATGGGCAATTGCACTGATGGAGGCAAGTGCTTCCCCCCTGAAGCCCATGGTATTAATTGAGAATAAATCTTCCGTAGACTTTAACTTCGAGGTGGCATGCCTTACAAAGGCCAATTTCATTTCATCTCCATTGATACCATGTCCATTATCGATAACTTGGATACTTGTTTTACCCGAATTTTTTATAAGTACATTAATTTCTGAAGCCCCAGAATCTAGGGAGTTTTCCATTAATTCTTTTACTACAGAGGCTGGTCTTTGGACTACTTCTCCAGCTGCTATTTGATTAGCGACATTTTCAGGAAGTATTGAGATTTGATTTTTCAACTTATTTGCCATTCGAAAATTCTTGAAAAAATAATCTAGTTAAACCTTGAATAAGTTATAAATAAAGGCAATAACTTATATGCTAACCACAAAATTATAAACGTGCTCAAAAGTATAATTACCCGTTTATTCGTTTCATACTTTATATTTTTTCGTTTTTTTTCCCAGGATCTTCGTATTCTTTTTCTACGATTTAAATGATCATTTAGGCTTGTATTTTCGAGTTTTTCAAGCTTTTCTTTCTGCTCATCGTAATATCGATGTTGCAACCTAAACCCTCGAGGCTTTCGTTGTTTAGAAAAAGAAAAAAATAGTCCCATTTTATATCAAAGGTAAAGCCTTTTTTGGGCTACATTTCTAATATGATTCGGAGTGCTCTTTTAGTTGTTTTTTTTCTGTATGGTTTTTTAATGAAATTCACTTTAATTGCTTCAGCAGATGGTCCTACCCTGGAACTTCCATCCAATATTGAATTAGTGAAATCGATGCCACTAAGAAGCCTTATTGGTCAATTAATCGTTGTATCAGGATATAGCAACAAAGGAGATAATCATTTTTCGTTGTTAAAAAAATGGACGCGAAAAGGTGAGATAGGCGGTGTTATTTGGATGCAAGGTTCACCATATCGGCAAAAGAGAATGATTGAAGAGCTTCAAAGAATTTCTCTCAAAAAAAATAGAATTCCGTTGTTTATGGCTCAAGATGCGGAGTGGGGTGCCAGTATGAGACTAGATTCTTTAGAAAGACTTCCTTGGCCTTTGACCTTAGGTGCAACGAAAAATTCGGATTTAGCATATGAATATGGAAAGTCTCTGGGGCAGGAATCAAAATTTCTAGGAATAAATATTAATTTCAGCCCCGTTGTTGATTTAAATACGAACCCCAAAAACCCCATTATTGGTCAACGTTCTCTTGGTTCAGATATTTCCAATGTTAATTTTTTATCTAGTCAACAAATTCTTGGTATTCAAAGTCAGCAAGTCATGGCATGTGCAAAACACTTTCCTGGGCATGGAGATACCGAAAAGGATAGTCATAAAACATTACCGATATTAAGTCACGACAAAGAAACTTTTAAACGTCGTGAATTGTCTCCCTTCATTCATTCTATTAAAAGTAGAGTAGGGGCAATAATGGTCGCTCATTTAGATATTCCATCTTTAGATTCGTCGCGAACACCAGCTTCATTATCAAAGATTATTGTATCAGATTGGTTAAGAGATAGTTTAAATTTTCAGGGCTTGATAATTACCGATGCTTTGAATATGAATGGTCTAGCTCAGGACCTTTCGCCTGGAGAGATTGAGGTGCGCGCAATTGAGGCCGGTAACGATTTGCTTTTGTTTGTTTCTGACCCAAAAGCTGCAATTGATGCTATTATTGAAGCTATTGAAATTGGAAGACTCAGCCGAGATGTAATCGAGAATCATGTTCTAAGAATCCTGAATTCTAAGTTAAATTTTATTCATTCTGGAGATACTGAAAATTATAACCTAAAAATGATTCACAATGAGAGAAAAATTTTATCGAAAAAAATATATGCTAATTCAAAAACCCTCGTGTTTGACAAATCAAAAGTATTTGATTCAAATCATTCCTCTGATTTTTTCTTTAAGACATATGTAAATGGCCTAAATAATGATAAATACTTGAATAAAATTCTCTCGAGATATGAAGAAGATCTGACTAAATCTGAACCGGGGGAAAAAGATTTTATTTGGTTTGTAAATATTCAGCCAACAGATAATCCCTGGAAAAGAGGTCTTATTTCAAAACAACTAATCTCAGACGCTAATAAGTTCAAAGAAAATGGTTTTGATATTGGACTTATTCAAATGGCTAACCCATATGGATTAATTACAGATAAGTACTTATCATCAAGTAAATGTGATATTGATAAATTATTTGAATCTGTAATAATTGGATATGAAGGCCGAGATATCGCGTTAGAATTAATGATTGATGCAATTTTAATTGGTGAAAAGGATCAATTTCTAGGAAGAATTCCAGTATCAGGAATAAACTTAAACCCGACATTAAATAGATGCTCATTTAACGCAATGAATATTGATATAAGTGTCCAAGATTCAATTAATTTAATTGTTTCAGAGGGGCTCTCAGAAAATGCTTTTCCAGGTTGTCAAATATTCTTATCGAGATATGGAAATGTTTTAATCGACTCTGCGTGGGGAACCTTAAATGGTTTAAACCCTTTGAATAAAAATCATCTTTTTGATATTGCGAGTTTAACCAAAATTATGGCTACTATGCCATTATTGATGACTCATTACGAAGATCATGAAAATGGTGGGAGTGATTTTTTAGATGCCTATTTTTCTCAGTTGTTACCTGAATTTAAGCAAACAATTTTAGATTCCATTCAAATAAAAGATGTTCTTGCTCATCAGTCAGGACTTCCGGGTTGGATACCTTTTTATCAGGATTTTATAATGTCTGACGGCACCCTGTCAAAAGATTATTTTTCTGCAAAAGAAACAGGAGAAAATAATATTTTTATTACTCCTAGTTTATTTACTTCCAGAAAAATTCGCGATACGATTTTTAAATCCATCACTTCAGTTCAATTAGGAGAATCACATTATCGCTACTCTGATCTTGGGTTTTATTTATTTCAAAGATTTCTTGAGAAAGAATACAAACAAGATATTGATCAAATTTTGAAGACTGGCTGGTATAATCCCATGGAATTAGAAATGACATACAGTCCATTAGAAAATGGCTATTTAAAATCAGATATTGCTCCAACGGAGTATGATTCTACTTTTCGTAAGATACAAATTCATGGAACGGTTCATGATCAAGGTGCAGCACTTTTAGGAGGTGTAGCCGGTCATGCTGGTTTATTTGCAAATGCATCGAGTGTGGGAAAAATGATGCAGATGTTTTTAAATGGGGGAAGCTACAATGGATATGAATACTTAAATCCAAAGACTATTGATCTGTTTGTTAAATGTTTTTCATGCGATTCAGGAAATCGAAGAGGTCTAGGCTTTGATCGTCCTCAAATAGATGGTGACGGACCTACTTGCGGTTGTGTAAGCTCCAAAAGTTTTGGTCACACAGGATTCACTGGTACTTTTGCATGGGCAGATCCTGAATCAGGAATTGTTTTAGTCTTTTTGTCAAATCGAATTTTCCCCGATGCAGAGAATAAAAAAATTTATGAACTTGATATTCGAACCAGAATTCAGCAAGCCGTTCAGAATTGTATTCTTTAATTGTATTTTAACTTGCAATGTTGCTTTTGGTCAGATAATTGAGAGTAATTCAATTGCTGCTGACTCCACTTATGTAAATTATTTTGAGGATGGCAAAACTCAGAGAATTCAATTATTTGAAAATGGTCTTTTAACAGGTCCTTCATGGGAATTCCATCCCTCGGGACAGGTAATGATCCACAATAATTGGAAACTAGGTAAAAAAAATGGTCGTGAAATTATTTTTGATCAAGTTGGAAGAAAAATTCGTAGTGTAAATTGGCAAAATGGCATACTTCACGGTGATGAACTTTCATTTTATCCCACTGGAGTTATTCAAAAGAAAATAGTTTGGGTAAACAATTTAAAGCACGGAAAATCTATTTGGTATCACAATAATTCCTTTCCATCTGCCATTTATCCTTATGAAAAAGGACTAATACATGGAGATGTTATTTTTTATGACTCTGATGGTAAGGAGAATAATCGAAAAAGATTTTTTAGGAACGAATTACTAAAAAAAAATAAATGAGAATAGGTATTGTTTGTCACCCTACATACGGGGGTTCGGGAGTAATGGCTACTGAGTTAGGTAATTTTTTGGCGAAGAAAGGTCATGTTATTCATGTGATTAGTCATTCCATGCCTGTGAGGTTGAATCCTTTTCATGGAAATATAAATTTCCATGAGGTATACATTGATCCATACCCTCTTTTTCACCATCAACCTTATGAAGTTGCACTAGCAAGTGCTATTGTTGAAACAGTGAAACGCGAGAAGTTAGATGTACTACATGTTCACTATGCAATACCTCATGCATATGCTGCATATATGGCAACTCAGATACTAAAGGATCAAAATATAATAATTCCGTTTATTACTACTTTGCATGGTACAGATATAACTCTGGTTGGTAAAAACCCTGCATATAAACCTGCAGTTTCATTCTCAATA
The DNA here is from genome assembly GCA_002682945.1 of Cryomorphaceae bacterium. Lineage (GTDB taxonomy): Bacteria > Bacteroidota > Bacteroidia > Flavobacteriales > Schleiferiaceae > TMED14. The sequence goes on from NYSL01000033.1 coordinate 119,995, forward strand.
AATCACAGCTCCTATGTAACTGCAGTTAGTGAAAGTTTGAAAAAGGATACAGAAGACTTGTTTGACGTCAAGAACTTAATTGAGGTAATACCAAATTTCGTGAATTTAAAAGGTTATGATCGAAAGACAAAAGATAAAAGACAGTACTTTGCAAAAGATAATGAAACAATTTTTTGCCATGTCAGTAATTTTCGTCCGGTAAAAAGAGTATTGGATGTAATAAAAGTTTTTAAAAAAGTTCAGGACCAAAGGAATTCTATTTTAATAATGGTTGGGGATGGTCCCGACAGAAATATTGCGGAAAAATTATCGCGAGATTTAGGAATTTGGGATAAAGTTATTTTTAGAGGCAAAACATATGACGTTCAATCAATGCTGGGAATATCAGATATTTTTTTACTTCCATCAAGTACGGAAAGTTTTGGATTATCTGCTCTTGAAGCGATGGCTTCCCATGTTCCAGTTATCGCATCTAATGTTGGTGGTCTTAGTGAGGTTGTTGACCATAATAAAAATGGTTTTTTAGAAAATATTGGTGATGTCGAATCTATGGCTGAAGATGCATTATCATTGATCGACAGCAAAGAAAAAATGATAAATTTTTCAAAATCTGCAAGAGAGAAAGCAGAGAGCTTTTCAATGAATGAGATAAGTCAGCGATATCTGGAATTATACCAAAAGTTAATTGATGAAAAATAATAATTTTAAATCAGGCAAGAAAAAAGATAATCCTTTTTCCGAGGCATTAGCAAGCGCAATGGGTATCGAAAAAAATGATTATGAAAATCAAAGAGATATAAATGATTCAAAATTAATTAATCAAGAAGAAGTCAGCTTGAAAGGAATAGTAGATATTTATTTTGAAAAAAAAGGACGAGCTGGAAAGATGGTGACACTATTAGATTTTTCAGGTATTGAAGGAGATGGTCTAATTGAACTCTCAAAAAAAATAAAAAAATCTTGTGGTGTAGGGGGAAGTCTCAAAAAATATATATTATTACTCCAAGGAGATGTTCGAAGTAATTGTGAAAAAATGCTGAATGATTTAGGGTTGAATACTAAAAGAATAGGAGGGTGATCCATATCGAGAGTCTCCAAAATAACAAAATTAAAAGATTGGTTCATTGGATTAAAAAGTCTTCACTAAGGAAAAAGGATCAAATTTTTTTAGTGGAGGGGGAAAGGGAAATTCAAAGAGCGATTAAATCTGGTTATCATTTAAATGAGTTATTTCTTAACGAGGAAAACAAAAAAAAAATAAATCTCCCGATAGAAAAAGCATTTTTTTGCTCCAAGGAAATATTTAAAAAATTAGTTGTTCGTAGTGGGACAGTTAATGCACTGGCTGTTTTTAGACGACCTAATAGAACTTTAGACAATATTCAATTACCTAAAAAACCAGTGATTTTGATTCTTGACGGTATTGAAAAACCTGGTAATGTTGGTGCTTTGATGAGAACAGCAAATGCAGTTTCTGTAGACGCAGTTATTTTTTCGTCTTTGAAATGTGATCCTTTAAGTCCCTATTCTGTTAGAAATAGCTTGGGAGGAATCTTTAATACTCCTTGGTTTGAGGCAAATAGGATAGATGTTATAAAATTCCTGTTAGAAAGTAATTTGAAATGCTTTTTAATGGACTTAAACGGTGCTGATTTTAATTTTGAGCAAAATTTGAATGAAGCTTATGCAATTGTATTGGGATCAGAGGATGACGGAATCAGTAATGAGTGGTCAAGGATCGCTGCAGAAAAGGTTAAGATTCCAATGGATGGAATTGTAGATTCTCTGAATGTTAGTGTTGCTGGAGCTATAATTTTATATGAATTTCGTCGTCAACGAAAGAATTTTGGTATTTGAGATTTAAAAAAAATCAGTCCTTTATATCTTTTATGAAATTCACGGTAGGTGAGTTTTCTAGTTTTTTAAATTTTTCAATTTCACCTTGAAATAAAAGATGCCCACCTTTTTCACCTCCCTCAGGTCCTAATTCAATAACCCAATCTGAGTGGCGAATGATATCAATATGATGTTCGATTACAACAACGGTGTGTCCCAATTTGATTAATGCATTAAATGAGTTGAGTAGTTTTTGAACGTCATCAAAATGAAGACCTGTAGTGGGTTCGTCAAAAACAAATAAAATTGGATCAATGGACTTACCTTTTGAGAGGTAATAAGCAAGTTTGACCCTTTGCCCCTCTCCGCCAGAAAGAGAAGAGCTGGTTTGTCCTAGCTGAAGATACCCAAGCCCTACATCAATTAATGGTTCAAATTTTTTAGAAATTTTTATAAAATTCGATTCTCTAAAAAAAACAAAAGCCTCATCAATAGTCATCTTCAATACGTCGGAAATATTCTTACCATTTATCTTGACCCCTAGAATGGTATCTTGGAATCTATCACCATTACAATGATCGCAGGTTAAATGAATATCAGCCATAAATTGCATCTCAATGGTGACAAAGCCGTCTCCTTTGCACATATCGCACCTTCCACCGTCTGTATTAAATGAAAAATGTTTGGCTTTTAAATCAATTATTTGAGCTCCTTTAGAAGCTGCAAATGCGGATCTTATTTCATCATATATTTTCAAATATGTGACAGGGTTTGATCTCGAGGATTTTCCAATTGGGTTTTGATCTATTACTTCAATGGATTGAATTAAAGAAATATCTCCTGTGAGTGATGCAGATAAATCAATTATTGAGTTAGATTCCCCAAGTTCTTTTTGGAGTGCAGGAACTAAGATATTTTTTATTAATGAAGTTTTACCGCTTCCACTGACTCCGCAAACTGCGGATAAATTTCCCAATGGAATATCAATATCTATATTTTTTAAGTTATTCAAACTAGCATTTCGGATACCAATGGTATTTGCTTTTTTTTCAATGGTTCGAATTTCTCTATAAACTCTTTTTTCTCCTTTCAGGTATTTAGCTGTTAAGGTATTCTTTTGCTTAATTTCAGCACCACTTCCGCTAAAAACTACTTGTCCACCGTTAGACCCTGCTGCGGGGCCAATATCAATAAGAGTATCAGCCGCTTCCATGAAAAGTGAATCATGTTCAACTACAACTACTGTATTTCCAATATCCCGGAGTTTTATAAGTACTGCAAGTAATTCTTTGGCATCTTTTGAATGAAGGCCAATACTGGGCTCATCCAAAATGTAAATGGATCCTACAAGTGAAGCCCCGAGGCTAGTAGCAAGGTGAATTCTTTGGGACTCTCCACCCGACAAAGTAGCAGATGATCTATTTAAAGTGAGATAATGCAGACCGACTCTTTCTAAAACATTTAACCGATTTTTGATTTCAATTACTAATCTATTTGCTATTAATTCATCATGTGGATTAAGGGTTAATTTTTTAAACCAATCTTGTGCTTTTGAAATTGGGAGTGATAAGATATCGCTAATTGATAATTCATTAATTTTAACATAATCTGCTTCTTTTCTGAGTCTATTTCCTTTACAGGTTTGGCATAAAGTTTTTCCTCTGTATCGTGCCTGTAAAACTCGAAATTGTATTTTATAGATTTTGCTCTCTACATATTTGAAAAAATCATTAATTCCTTTAAAGTACTCGCACCCATTCCAAATTAAACTTAATTGGTCTTGGCTTAGGAGATTAATTGACTTGTGAACGGGGAGATTAACTTTTTCAGCGCCAAGTATCATTTGATCTTTCCATTTTGAAAGTTTTTCCCCTTTCCAAGGAGCAATTGCATTTTCATAGATACTGAGCGATTGATTTGGGATAACAAGATTTTTATCAATACCAATTTTTGATCCAAAACCTTCACAATCAGGACAGGCTCCTTGTGGAGTATTAAAGGTGAAAAAAGCCGGTGAGGGTTCTTCAAAAAGAATTCCGTCTAAAGAAAATTCATTTGAAAACTCGTCTTTTTGACTATTTCCCCAACATAAAAAAAGTTTTCCTCGACCCTCAAAAAATGCTATTTCAATTGAGTCATTTGCTCTATTTAGGGTTTCTTCATCGAGTTCATCTAGGTGAAGTCTGTCAACTACAAGTGAATAATGATTTTGGTTTTTTGGGAAATCTTCAATTTTGTAAATATTTCCATTATTGTCGATGACTCTGGAATAACCTTGGGCTAATAAGAGCTTGGATACCTCGGTTATTGATCGGTCTTTGAAATCAATTGGGCTTACAATTAAAACAACTGAATCTAATCTTTCTTTAATTCTTTGAACCACATCACTTTTTTGATGACGTTTTACTTGATTTCCCGAAACAGGCGAGTAAGTTTTTCCAATTCTTGAAAAAAGAACTTTTAAATAATCATGCAATTCTGTAACAGTTCCTACTGTGGATCTAGGATTACGCGATATCACTTTCTGTTGTATTGCGATTGCAGGAGAAAGTCCTTGGATGTTATCAACTTCAGGTTTATCAAGTTTCCCTAAAAATTGTCTCGCATAAGATGATAAAGATTCAACATATCTTCTTTGCCCTTCTGCGTATAATGTTTCAAATGCAAGAGAAGATTTTCCACTTCCACTTACCCCTGTGATAACTACTAGATGGCCATGAGGAAACTCAATGTTAATATTTTTTAAATTATTAACTCGAGCGCCAGTAATAATTAAATTTTTCTGTTTATTCATATTTTTCACAAAAATACCTTTTGTATTCAAGAAAAAATACTAGTTTCGTAGAAAGAATCAAATAAATATTATCTATGCCCTGAACCCTACTCAATTTTTAAACACTTATTGGTTTATGAAAAATGTAGGCGTAAGCGACGCTGATCTTGTAGCGTCATTTTCAAGAGGAGAAGAAAAAGCTCTAAAGCTTTTGTTAGATAGATATTCTGCATCAGTTTTCAATTCAATTTTTCAGAGAGTAAAAGATGAGGATCATGCAAATGATATTCTTCAAGAGGTTTGGATAAAATTTATTCGTGTTGCAAAGGCAGGAGAATACAAAGAATTGGGTAAATTTTCTGGATGGATCCATATGGTAGCGAGAAATGCAGTAATGGATTTTTTTAGAAAAAGAAAGCGATCGAAGTTAATTGGGCTTGAGGAATGCGGAGATTCAGTCCTTGGTATAAAAGATGAAGCTTTGAATTTTGAAGAAAGTATCCAACAGGAGCAATTGAATTCAGATATTCGAATGGCTATTGGGGAATTGCCTCTAGACCAGCAAGAGGTAATCAAGTTAAGAATGACTTCAGGTTTAAGTTTTAAGGAAATAGCTTTAGAAACAGGAGTTGGTATTAATACGGCTTTAGGTAGAATGCGTTACGCCTTAATGAATCTAAGAAGGATACTTGAAATTGAACCACAATAAAATATGTCAGGTCTGCGTTATTCTCACATATAACATGGCCTATGAAAAAACCTACTCAAAAAACAAAAGAATTAATACTTCCCTCCATAGAATCTATCTCGAAAATCCTGAATTTTTCTAATACTTTTAATTTCATAAAACTCTCTAATCCTGATTTACCAAAAGAGATAAGATGGTATTCAAAAAATTGATTTAAAGAATCTTACAAAGAAATTTTAAACGAACTAGTCGAAGTTCTTCCTCACTGTAAGACTCGTCAAAATATTTTAGGGCTTCATAAACGTCTCCAGATTTAGATTCTTCTTGGAAGTAATCCATAATTTCATCGACACATTCGTCGTCCCCAATCATATCGTTTATAATTGGATCCAAGTTTAATCGTGTTCCATTTTCAACTATACGTTGCATCTCATCTATTATCTCGTCTTGAGATAGTCCTTTATTTTGAGCCATTTCCTCAATCGATAGCAATCGGTCAATTGATTGAATGATATAAATTTTTAAAGATCCTTTTTGAACAGCAGTTCTCATTGTAAAATCCTCTAGTCTTTCAATATTATTTTCTAGACAATGATTTTTTATTTCGAGAATTAATGAAGCTCCAAATCTCTTGGCTTTACCTTCTCCAACTCCAGGAATAACCATTAATTCTTCTTCATTAAACGGATATGTACTAGCCATTTCATTTAAGGATATCTCTGAAAACATTGCATATGGAGGTATATTTCTTTCCCGTGCCAGATTTTTATTCAGTGCTTGAAGCTTTTTTAAAAGTTCGGGATCTAAAACAGAGTTATTTCGCGCCGAATTATCTTGACTTTGAGATTCAGTAAGTTCGATAAATGGATTAGCATAATATTTCTGATTTGAATTTAGGAAGTTTTCTCCTTTGGACTCTAGGGATAAAATTCCATATTTTTCTATGTCTTTTTTAATTAGGTGCTTCATAGAAATTTGACTGATTAAGTTTATCCAATAGCCTTTTGGTTTTTCTTTACCTTTTCCCCACCCCTTGAGTTTAAATGCTCCGAAAGTTCTCAAGATGGATGTTTCATTTGCTATTAAAACATTCACCACTTGTTCAGATCTAAAATTATGTTTTCCATCTTTGATAATATTCAGTAATAATTTGACATCACTGCTACATTCAATTTTATTCAGATTTTTTCTGCAATTATCGCACTGAGAGCAATTTTCAATGTTATAACTTTCTCCAAAATAATGCAGAATATACTCTCTTCGGCATGATGATGTAACGGCGTACCCCTTGGATTCTTGAAGAAGTTGACGACCTATTTCTTGCTCTGAAACGGGTTTTTTACTTAAAAACTTATCTAATTTTTCTATATCCTTTTCTGAGAAATAAGTCACACAAATCCCTTCCCCTCCATCTCTTCCGGCTCTTCCTGTCTCCTGATAATAACTTTCAATACTTTTCGGAATATCATGATGAATTACAAGACGAACATCTGGTTTATCGATTCCCATACCAAATGCAATTGTTGCCACAATTACATTTATGTCTTCATTTAAAAATGCATCTTGATGTTTAGATCTAGTATTATTGTCTAAGCCTGCATGGTATGGTAATGAGGTAATGTTGTTAATCTGAAGGATGTGGCTAATTTCTTCGACTTTTTTTCGACTCAAACAATAAATGATAGCTGATTTTCCTTTGTGAGATTTTAATAATTTAACAATGTCTTTTTCAACTTCATTTTTTAAATTCACTTCATAAAAAAGATTTGTACGATTGAAAGATGTAGAAAATATATTTACCTCTTTCATTTCAAGGCTTTTTTGTATGTCAGACACAACTTTTTCAGTAGCTGTGGCAGTTAATGCCATGATAGGTTTTCTTTTGATTGAATTTATTGCATTTCTCAGCTGTCTGTATTCAGGTCTAAAATCATGACCCCATTCAGATATGCAATGTGCTTCATCGATAGCATAAAATGAAATGTTTAGTTTTTTTAAAAACTCAATATTTTCTCTTCTATTTAATGATTCCGGTGCCATATAAAGAAGTTTAGTCTTTCCCGAGGAAAGATCTCCTCTAACCTCAACCATTTCTCTTTTCGTTAATGAAGAATTCCAAACATGAGCTATTGAGTCACTAGTTGAAAAACCGCGGACTACATCTACTTGATTTTTCATTAAAGCTATGAGAGGTGATATTATAATTGCAAGTCCTTCTAATTGAATACCAGGAAGCTGATAGCAAAGAGATTTCCCACCACCTGTTGGCATTCGAATGAAAGTATCATTCCCTTGAAGGATGGAATTAATAGAATTTCTTTGCTCTCCTTTGAATTCATCGAACCCAAAAAAAGACTTTAAAAGCTTCTTGCTATCGTTTATTGTTTTTTGACTCATCTTTTTTGATGAAATAGATTATATGAAGTTACACTATAAACTACTTTTGTAAATCATGACAAAAGAAAAATCAATGCCTTTTTTACATCACTTATCTGCTTTAAGAAAGCATTTGATAAGAGCGAGCTTGGGTGTTATAATAGCTGGAATTGTTGCATTTGTTTTTAGGGAAGTTCTTTTTGATGGATTACTACTGGCACCGAAATCACCAGATTTTATTTCATATCGGGTTTTGTGCTTGCTCTCGGAAATGACGGAAATCAGAAGTTTGTGTATCGAAAATATTAATATTGAGTTATTAAATAGTAAAATGGCAGGTCAATTCTCTCTCCATATTTCTCTTTCTTTGATCGCCGGTATTGTCTTCTCTTTCCCTTTTATTCTTAAAGAAATTTGGGCTTTTGTCTCTCCGGGATTAACAACCAAAGAGAGAGAAAAATCAGTGGCCTTCATTAGTATTTCATCATTATTATTTTTTCTTGGAGCCGCATTCGGATATTTTTTAATTGTTCCCTTAAGTGTCCAGTTTTTATCAAATTATATTGTCTCGGATCAAATAATTAATTTTATTGAAACATCTTCATATTTGTCAACAATAGCAAGTATAATTTTAGCATGTGGGTTTTTATTTGAACTTCCAATTGTTATTTATTTTTTATCTCGAGCTGGGCTTGTTACTCCTGCATTTATGAAAACATACAGAAGACATGCATGGATTATCATTTTGATAATTTCGTCAATTATTACTCCTCCGGATATATTTAGTCAAGTAATTGTCTCGATTCCGGTTGCTCTTTTGTATGAATTGAGTGTCTTTATAAGTAAAATAGCACAACCAAAAAAAATCATTATCAATGAGGCTTGAAGTTTTAAAAATATCAAAAGATTATGGTCGTAAGAGGGTTGTTGATGATGTAAGTTTTTATGTGAGTCAGGGAGAAATAGTTGGTTTACTTGGCCCCAACGGTGCTGGAAAAACAACTTCATTTTATGCTGTAGTTGGGATGGTTAAACCAGATAAGGGAAAAGTCCTCTTAGATAAGGAAGATGTGACTCGATTGCCCATGTACAGGAGAGCGCAAAAAGGTATCGGGTATCTCGCTCAGGACCCATCAGTATTTAGGAAGATGTCTGTTGAGGATAATATTGCGGCTGTATTTGAATGGAGAGGGTTGAGTAAAAATGAGATAAAGGAGCGAACTGATAAGCTTTTGAAAGAATTTTCTTTATTAAAAATACGTCATACTCGAGGAGACCTCTTGTCCGGTGGGGAACGCAGAAGAACTGAAATCGCTAGGTCATTAGCCTCAGACCCAAAGTTTATTTTGTTAGATGAGCCTTTTGCCGGGGTTGATCCGATTGCTGTCGAAGACATCCAGTTAATTGTTTCGAAATTAGTTGAGAGAAATATCGGTGTTTTAATAACCGACCATAATGTTCAAGAAACATTGGCAATTACTGACAGAACTTACCTAATGTTTGAAGGAAAAATACTAAAAAGTGGATCTGCAAAGGAATTATCTGAGGATTCAGTAGTTCGTCGCGTTTATCTCGGGCAAAATTTCAAACTTAGGAAGGGTGTGAGGCCCGAGTTAGACGATCATTGATCGCGGGTCCGAGACCTCTATTTGGAGCCCGTTCGATATAAATCTCCTCAAATTCTGTAGCATCTAATCTTCTCAAAATTGAAAATAATCTCGAAGCTCCAGATCTGGTCGATCCATCCAAACTTATAGAGTCAAAGGATTTTGAATCTGGTTTCCAACTAATAAATATACTTTTTGATTTTTCTGCCTTAAAGGATTCACCATGCGAAATACAAAATATTTTTTTCTTGGGAGAGTAATGTTTTTTGCCTTGACCTGGATATGTCAATTTTTTATCCATAAACATTGGCTTCGTTTTCGTTTTCAGGATTTTCTCAATGGCTTTAACCGGTATGCCGCCAAGTCGATAGACCTCGACTTCGTTATTATTAAAGCCGATGATAGTAGATTCAATTCCAATGGAGCACGGACCTCCATCTAATACAAAAGATATGGACTTTCCAAGTTGGTCAATCACATGTTGTGCGGATGTTGGAGAAACATATTGAAAGGGGTTGGCACTCGGAGCGGCTAATGGATATTTTAAAGATTGTAGAAGTTTAATGGCCATTGGGTGAGAAGGTAACCGAACTGCAATTTTATTACTCCCTGAGGTCAATAAATGAGGAACAATTTCTGATTTTTCTAGAATTAGCGTTAGTGGACCGGGCCAAAATTCATCAATCAAGACATGTGCTGCATCAGGAATATTGATACATAAATTATTTATTTGACCCTTTTCTCCAATATGAGCAATTAGTGGATTGAAAAAAGGTCGTTTTTTAATTTCGTAGATATTTAAAATTACATCGGGATCCAGGGCATTGCCTGCTAGTCCGTAGACCGTTTCGGTAGGCAATCCAATTAGTTTTCCGGAGTCTAAGTTTTTTTTTGCTAATTCAATATTTTGACTAATCACGATCTAATTAAAAAGTTAATCTAAGCTAAGCCCAAGATTACCATTGGTGTAAAATTTTTTGCTTGCTATCGCTCTGTCATAACGCTTACCCCATTCTTTCATGTAGATAATGACGTCATAATAATTTGGGCATTGCCAATGATTACCTTCAGTCCAAGATAAATCCCAATTTATATTTTCTCCAAATTCATAGCTGGGTTCAGCAATTACATATTCTAAGTATCCTTGTTTTACCTTAATGAGCCCTCTGTATGCTTTTTCATTTGAGTCATAAAAAAGTCTGTAATTTTCGTTCATTTTATATTGGTTGAAATCACCGATCACGTAAAGTTTTCTATCTCCTAAATTTTCTATGTCTTTTAAAAAAATATCCAATAAGATATAATCTGCTTCAGTTTCAGGTTGGTTTGAGCTTTGTTTTCTAATTACATAGCCCCCTCTGCTATCATCTTGAAAAAGAAAAGGATCAATGCCCCTAGGCTTTTCTTCCATTACATTTGCGACCCAAAGTTCTTTTAATTCAAACTTTCTAATCCTGAGGGAGGGTATAGGAATGTTTTTTGAGTCTGCAAACCGAAAAATATTACCCCCAGCAAATGAGTTTTCTCCGTTATTATAATTAAAATCAATAATTCCATTTCTTAAAAACCTAGGGGATAAGGATCTTAAGCTTGTCCAATTTCGATTCTGAATTATTGATAGCTGAATGTCATTAAAAGGGTTTTGAACAGAAATATTTGTCAGGTCTGCTGTTATATCAATTTCTTGATGAGTGCCTCTTTGATCCATATTCATTGTTCGGTGTATTGATCCATGAATTTCAGCTAGTTGCTCAACTATTATAACCGGATATCTTAGCAGAAAATCTTCAGGGTCCTGTTCGTAAATAATTAAATAGTAGTTTCCTGAAATTCTTGGCATACAATTTAATTCAGGAAGGCTGGTCATCACATGACTGTATGGTTGATATGTGTTGAAGCATAATTCAGCAATGGGTAATTGCCCCTCCAGGAAGCCATTTAGGTACTCAGATGACATAAGCGGTGATTGCTTCCAATTTCTATCACAATGAATCCAAGTATAATTTAGTGATTGGGTATTACTACTAAAGTCATCAAAAGAAACATGGAGAGATTTTATTGAGTTCAATGAGATTATCGGAGCGGATTGCGGATCTCCAATTGGGTAGATTTCTATACTTTTAAAATCGTCAATAGATATAATTTCAGGTCTAAAAGATTGACATTTTCCATAAACCAAGAATAAAAAAAAAGTAAAAAAGAAATAACAATGCTTATTCACAAAGTAAAGTTCAGAAAAACTTCTTAATTCCGACCCTAATTTATACCTTTGCACAAAAAATTTTCTGAGGCATTTTTATAACTGCACATGTCAAAAAAATATACTATTCGAAAAGGGCTTAATTTGCCCTTGTTTGGAGATCCAATAAAGGAGCTTAAGGCATCTAAATTTGTTAGCAATTATGCTATTCGACCATCTGAATTTATTGGCCTAAAACCGAAATTAGCTGTAAAGGTTGGAGATGAGGTAAAAGCTGGACAGACAATTTTGTTTGACAAGAAAAATGAAAGAATTAAAATACCTTCGCCAATAAGCGGTGAAATTTCGGCAATTCAAAGAGGTCCGAAGAGAAGGTTAGATCAAATCGTAATCCGTGCGAATGAAAAATGTGAATATCTGAATTTTGGTGATAAAACTGCTTTAAAAAAAGACGAAATTAAAAATAAGCTTTTAGAGTCAGGTGCATGGACCCTTCTTAAAATGAGACCATACGGTTGTCTCGCAAATCCAGATGACTCGCCAAAAGCCATTTTCATTAACGGAATGGGATCCGACCCATTCGCCTCTAAGCCTGGATTCAGCTTAAAAGGAAAAGAAGAACTTTTTAGTCGAGGATTAGAAGTTTTAAAACAGCTTTCAGATAGGACAATTTTATCTATAGCTCAGGATGAAAAATCGGATACACTAACCAATGCAAATGATATTGAAATTCATAGATTTCATGGGCCACACCCTTCTGGGAATACCTCAGTTCATATTTCTCGGGTTTCACCGCTTAACAAAGGTGAGGTCATTTGGACTATTGCTGCTCAAGATGTTGCGATAATTGGTAAGCTATTTGAATCAGGTGAACTTCATTTGGACCGAACTATTGCAGCTGGAGGGGCTGGTATGAAAAACCCACAGTATTATTTAGTCAGAGGGGGACAATCAATGAAAACATTTTTCTCTAAGGAAACTAAGGAGGGCAATTATCGTTACATCTCTGGATCTGTTCTTTCAGGTGAGGATATTGGAAAAGAAGGGTATCTGGGCTTCCTTGCAAAACAAGTTTCAGTGATTCCAGAAGGTGAAAATACAGATTTTCTCGGATGGGTTTTACCAGGATTCAATAAATATTCTTTCAGTAAAGCATATTTTTCGTGGCTTTTTCCAAATCGTAAATATAATTTAACTACTAAGTTGCACGGCGAAGAGCGTGCTTTCGTAGTAACAGGTCAATATGATAAGGTATTCCCTTTTGATATCCTTCCTAACCAATTGTTGAAATCAATCTGGGCAGAGGATATTGAAAAAATGGAAGAACTAGGAATTTATGAGATTATCCCTGAAGACTTTGCTTTGTGCGAAGTTATATGCACATCTAAACAACCGTTGCAGGAAATGGTTAGAAAAGGGTTAGATATTCTTTATAACGAAATGAATTAATGTTTTAAGTAAATGAAATTTATACAAAATATTTTTGATGCTTCGCGTCCTGCGGTTACATCCGGAAAATTCAAGCCTTTGTATCCTCTGCACAACGCTTTGGAGACAATGATGTTTGTCCCAGACCATAATGCGAAAAGCGGTGCTCACGTTAGAGATGCTATAGACCTTAAGCGAACCATGATTACAGTCATTTTTGCCTTAGTTCCTGCATTAATATTTGGAATATATAATTCTGGATATCAGCATAATAAAGCTCTTGGTTTGTTGAATAGTGCTGTTGGTTGGTTACAGTTTTTTACATGGGAAAATTTCCTATTTGGAGCTTTAAAAATTATACCAATGATTATTGTTACATACATAGCAGGATTGGGAGTAGAGATTTATTTTGCGTATAGAAATAAGCATGCTGTGAATGAAGGGTTTCTTGTTTCGGGATTATTGATTCCTATGACAATGCCTATAGATATGCCTTTGTGGATGATTGCAATCTCTACAATTTTTGCGGTGCTGATTGGAAAAGAAGTTTTTGGCGGGACTGGAATGAATATCTTAAACCCTGCTTTAACAGCAAGAGCCTTTGCATTTTTTGCATACCCTTCTTTTATGAGTGGAGATAAAGTATGGATTAATGCCACATTAGGTCCAGGAGAAGCTCTTGTCGATGGTTATTCAGGAGCAACTGCTTTGGGACAGTTTGCAACAACTGGGAGTACGACATTTTCAGCATGGGATGCCTTCTTGGGAATTATTCCAGGCTCAATAGGAGAGACGAGCACCATTCTCATTTTATTAGGTGGAATTTATTTAATTGCTACAGGAATCGGATCATGGAAAATTATGTTCTCCTCGCTACTCGGGGCGATCACTATCAGTCTAATTTTCAATGCAGTAGCACCAAGTATGATATCACCTGAGCAGCAGGGATTTTTAAGTATACCTTTTTATTTTCACCTGGTTTTTGGTAGTTGGGCTTTTTCCACTGTTTTTATGGCTACAGATCCCGTCTCGGCTGCTCATACTGAGCGGGGAAAATGGATTTATGGCTTTTTTATTGGTTTTCTAGGGATTATGATTCGTGTTTTCAATCCTGCTTACCCAGAAGGCATGATGTTGGCTATCTTGTTTATGAACGTAATGGCACCACTAATAGATCATTATGTTGTTGAAGGGAACATTAAAAGGCGTCTCAAGCGATTAAAATTAAGTGTTAATTGATTGCTCTATGAATATAAACTCAAATTCTTACACCTATTTTTTTGCAATAGCAATGGTTATTGTAGTTGCCTCTCTATTGTCAATTGCTGCAACGTCTTTAAAACCGTTTCAGGAAAAAAATATAGAACTGGAAAAGAAATCTGATATACTGTCATCTATCGGAGTTATCGGGGAAGATCCCGAATTACTTTTTGACGAATACATAACTGATCAATTAGTGATCCAGAATGGACTTGTTGTATCTTCTGAAATTACTGCATTTGATATTGACCTTGAAGAGGCGGTAAAGGAATCAAATTCATCTCGTAAAGTACCTCTTTTTAAAGCTCAAAAAAACGGAGACACTTTTTATGTAATTCCAATGCGTGGAACCGGCCTTTGGGGACCTATTTGGGGCTATGTTTCTTTAAAAGGGGATGGTAACACAATTCTAGGTGCATCTTTTGACCATGAGAAAGAAACCCCAGGACTAGGAGCAGAAATTTCAACACCTATTTTTGAGGACCAATTCCCCGATAAAATTCTTTTTTCAAGTTTGAGAGATGGAATTGAGGTTAGGAAGGGAGATGCGTCAGGCTACCAGCAAGTTGATGGCATTTCTGGAGGAACCATCACATCCGTTGGTGTTCAAACTATGTTCGAAGACTGCTTGATCCCTTATAAATCTTTTTTATTAAACCTTTCAATTGAAAATGATAATCCATCAGATTCAACTATTAGTGTTATATATCACTGACCATGGAGACCAATAAAACAAAAGAAGCATTATTTTCTAAGAAGAATAGAAAGTTACTTAGCGATCCAATGAATATCAATAACCCAATAACGGTTCAAGTATTGGGAATTTGCAGTGCTTTGGCAATAACCGTGAAACTGAAGCCAGCTGTTGTAATGAGCCTGTCGGTTATAGTTGTAATGGCATTAGCTAATGTAATTACATCACTTATGAGGAATATGATTCCGAATAGAATTCGAATCATAGTTCAACTCGTAGTTGTTGCTACGCTTGTAATTCTTGTGGACCAAGTGCTTAAAGCTTTTGTCTATGATGTAAGTAAGCAATTATCAGTATTTGTTGGTTTGATCATCACGAATTGTATAATAATGGGAAGGATAGAAGCATTTTCATTAGGAAATACTCCATGGAAATCTTTTCTTGATGGAATAGGGAATGGGGCCTCTTACGGGTTGATTTTGATTGTTGTTTCTTTTTTTAGAGAACTTTTTGGCAATGGGACGCTTTATGATTATCCGATAATAGAAAAATTGGGATTGTATGAACTAGGCTATCATAACAATGGTATGATGTTATTGCCTCCCATGGCTTTGATTGTGGTTGCCGTTATAATTTGGTGGCAGAGATCAAAGACACCTTCGCTAATAGAAAAAGATTAAAGTAAAGAGAAAAAAATATGCAAGAGTTAATTAACATTTTTGTCAAAAGCATCTTTATAGATAATATGATTTTTGCCTATTTTTTAGGGATGTGCTCTTATTTAGCTGTCTCAAAAACAGTAAAAACTGGAATGGGTTTGGGTTTAGCGGTAACATTCGTACTTACGATCACTGTTCCTGTTAATTACCTTCTGCAGACTAGGATTTTAGACAAAGGGGCTCTGGCTTGGTTAGATCCTTCTTTTTCTGATGTGGATTTGAGTTTTTTGAGTTTCATTATGTTCATTGCTGTCATTGCAGCAATGGTTCAGCTTGTTGAAATGATAGTAGAAAAATTTGCTCCAGCATTATACTCAGCACTTGGTATATTTTTGCCCTTGATCGCTGTGAATTGTTCAATATTAGGGGGCTCGTTGTTTATGCAGGAGAGAGCTTATTCAACAATAGGTCAAGCTACGGCTTTTGGTTTTGGATCTGGTATCGGTTGGCTATTGGCAGTCCTCGCAATTGCGGCAATTCGCGAGAGATTAAAATATTCTCATGTTCCACCTGCTCTCAGGGGTTTGGGTATAACGTTCATGATCACCGGATTAATGGGTATAGCTTTTATGAGTTTTATGGGTATTAAATTATAATGTTATCATAGTTATGTTTTTAGCTTTATCGAGTTCTGTAGTAGTTTTATCTAGCGTAGTTGTTTTTACACTCGTAATTCTAGCTTTAGTTACAATTTTGCTACAGGCGAAAGCTCGTCTCTCTCCCTCGGGTCCAGTAAAATTAGATATAAATGGTGATTCAGTTGAAATTGAATCAGGTTCCACTTTATTATCGACTCTTAGTGAGCAGAAAATTTTTCTACCCTCGGCTTGTGGTGGTGGAGGAACTTGTGGTATGTGTGAGTGTCAAATTCCTGAAGGCGGTGGAGAGATTCTTCAAACAGAAAAGGGTTTTTTCAATCGAAAACAGATTGCTGATAATTGGCGTTTAGGTTGCCAGGTAAAGGTAAAGAACGATATGAAGGTCATTGTTCCCGATGAAATATTTGGAATTAAAAAATGGGAATGTGAGGTAGTATCTAACTATAACGTAGCATCTTTTATCAAAGAGTTCGTAGTAAAGCTACCTGAAGGCGAGAATTTAGACTTTTTAGCAGGTGGCTATATTCAAGTGGATGTACCTGAGGTGAATGTTGATTTTAAGAATATGGACATTACCGCCCATCCTCGATTGGGAAAGAAAGATGATGAATTCAAAGGTGAGTGGGATAAGTTTGGACTTTGGGATTTAAAAATGAATAATCCAGAGCCTTTATTCAGGGCATACTCAATGGCAAACCATCCTGCGGAAGGCAATATTGTCATGTTAAACATAAGAATTGCTACACCGCCCTGGGATAGAGCTAAAGGTGGATGGATGAATGTAAACCCTGGAGTTTGCTCCTCCTATGTTTTTGATTTGAAAGCGGGCGATAAGGTTACAATTTCAGGACCATATGGAGATTTTCACATAAAGGATTCGGATACGGAAATGATTTACATAGGCGGAGGAGCTGGAATGGCCCCTATGCGTTCGCATCTTTTCCATTTGTTTCATACGTTAAAAACGGGTCGAAAAGTGAGCTACTGGTATGGTGGGAGGTCGAGGAGAGAGTTGTTTTATATTGACGATTTTGAAAATATCGAAAAACAGTTTCCTAATTTTACGTTTCATATGGTCTTGTCTGAGCCTTTGCCTGAGGATAATTGGAATGCCAAAAGTAGCTTAGATGGCAAAGGAGATGGATTTACGGGCTTTGTTCACCAAGCATTAATTGATAATTACCTTGGAGATCATGAAAGTCCGGAAGATATAGAATATTATTTCTGTGGCCCTCCAATGATGAATGCCGCGGTTTTAAAGATGGTAGATGATTTTGGTGTACCCCCTGAGAATGTAGCTTTTGATGATTTCGGAGGATAATTGTAAAATATTTATCCCTAAATTAATCTGAAAGGGAAACAAGTTTTAAGTTTGGCGGATAATGCGCTATTTAATTTCATCTTTTTTGATTCTTTTCGTTTTTGGTTGCCAGAGAAAATATGGTGCTGTAGTGAATTATGAAGGATCGGCACAGGGCACTTCGTTTCAGGTTAAAATATTTTACCCAGACGGATTTAGTGGTACACAAATCGATGAAAATGTTATTCAAGGTTGGTTATCTCATTACAATAAAATTGCATCTCCATGGGATCCAGATTCTGAAATTTCAAAATTAAATTCGGGAGATACGGTAGTCCTTTCTAACGAAATGTTTCAATTATGTCAATTGGCTTTTAGCGCTAAAGTTTTTACTAACGGGGTTATTGATCCAACCCTACAACCTTTAATTGAAGCCTGGGGGTTTGGTGTGAGTAAGGGTTATTTACATTATGGTGATACCGCGAAAGTTCAGGCGTTGATGAAATTTGTGGGTAATGATAATTGGCTGCCAAAAAAAATAGACTTTTGGGCTTGGCCAAAAAATGTTCAATTAAATTTTATGAGTTTAGCCCAGGGGCATTCTGTTGATATTATTATTGATTCTATTAAATCAAGAGGAGCTGATGCTGCTTTTGTTGAAGTAGGGGGAGAAATAAAAACATTTGGTTTAAAACCCGCGGGAGATAGTTTTTTGATCGGAATTGAACAACCCATCCTAGAAAAAAGAGATGAATTTCAGGTAGTTATTCCACTGCAAAATAGAGCTTTAGCAACTTCAGGTAATTATAGAAATTTTAGGATTGATTCTTTGAATGGAATTAAGTTTAGTCACACTTTAAACGCTTTTTCTGGATGGCCAATTGAGACTGAAATTAAAAGCTCTACAGTCATAGGAGCCTCATGTGCCCTAGCAGATGCATTAGCAACAGCTTTTCTTGCGATGCCCTTGAATCAGGTTCAGTCTTGGTTGGAGAATAATCAAGAATGGGACGCATATCTTATTTACCAAAACAACAAGGGAGACTTAGAGGTTTGGTCTAGCCTTGAAGATGTATATAATTAAGAATCTGCTGTACTTGCGTTTTGGCATTGCTCATTCGGTTCAGCACCACATAAGGCACAACTTTCGCCTTCCGGATTTAAGAAAGGGCTATTGCTTGCGCAAGTGCCTGAGAACTCGCCATTTTTTTTTGACCATACTTTAATCGCCATACCGAGCAGACCCAACCCTAATAATAGGGCCGCAACAAGAATGACTTTCAATACCGCAAGCATCTAGCGAATTTACGATTATCAAATCAAATTTTTGTAAAATGGTAAAATTTTAAAATCGCCACTTAGGCTTCAATCTCTATCAAGTTAACTTCTGGTTCAAGTTTAATTTGAAACTTCTTCTGAACATTTCGTTTAACTCGCTTAGCAAACTCCCATAACTCTTCCCCTGTTGAGTTTCCGTGATTAACTAGAACTAATGCCTGCTTATTGTGCATTCCAGCATCTTTATGCGATTTGCCTTTCCAACCGGATTTTTCAATTAGCCAAGCTCCTGAAAGTTTGATTTGATTATTAGACTGTTTATAAAATGGAATTTTTGGATATTCTTTTTGCAAAATTTTGAGCTGATCTATTCCTACCACAGGATTTTTAAAAAAACTTCCAGCATTTCCCAGCAATTTGGGGTTAGGAAGCTTGCTGTTTCGAATAGTTATAACAACTTTGGATATGTTAGATAAGGATTTTTTGAGACCATATTTTTTTAATTCCTCACGTATTGCTCCATATTCCGTGTTGTAATTATGATTATTTTTTGTTAGCTGAAAATTCACTGACAATATCACCCCATTGTTTCGTCTTATTGTTTTAAAAATACTCGTTCTATATCCAAATTTGCAATCTTTATTGGATATCTTCTCTGTCTCTCCAGTATTCCAGTTGAAGTACCTGACAGACTCAATAGAATCTTTTGCCTCTACTCCATATGCACCAATATTTTGAATGGGTGCGGTTCCGACATGCCCAGGTATTAGTGATAAGTTTTCAATTCCACCAAATTCGTGATCAATGGCCCAGATCACAAAGTCGTGCCAAGAGTGTCCCGCTGAAACTTGAATCAATACATGATTTTCGTATTCCTCCAAAATAAAGATCCCATCCCATTCAATTTTTGCAACGGAACCTTTAATTTGAGAACCAAGTAAAATATTGCTCCCTCCTGAGATAAGTAGCTTATGCTTAGGGTATCCGTCAGGATGCTTTTGATATTCATGAACATCTGTTTCTTTTTTTAAGTGGAACAATCTCTGAGCTATGCAACTTGTACCAAAGCTGTTATACTCTTTTAGGTTTGCATTTTCAGTGATTCGCATGGGTGGATTCTAGATATTTTTTTAGACCATGTTCCAGGCAGTCCATTGCTCTTTGAAGTTCTTTTATTTTTAATACATAAGCTAATCTAACTTGCTTCTTTCCCAATTCTTGATTGGAATAAAATCCCGTGCAAGGAGCCAACATTACAGTTTCTCCTCGAAACTCATAATCTTTGAGCATCCATTGACAAAAATGATCCGAATTGTTTATTGGCAATTCTGCCACACAATAAAAGGCTCCAGAAGGATTTGAGCATTTTACCCCAGGAATTTTATTTAGTCGATTTACCATATAATTTCTTCGACTTATATACTCATCAATAACTTCGGTAAAATAGTTTTTATCCGTTTCTAATGCAGCTTCAGATACTATTTGTGCCAAAGTAGGAGGCGATAATCGCGCCTGGGCAAATTTCATTGCTGAGTTCATGAATATTTTGTTTTTACTCGCAATCAATCCAATTCTGGCACCGCATAGGCTGTATCTTTTGGAGACAGAGTCTATTAAAATACCATTCTCTTCCATACCCTCTAGACTTAAAATAGATTTATGTTTTTTTCCATCGTATGCAAACTCACGATAAACTTCATCACTTATTACATATAGATCATGTTCGATTGCGATGGATCGAATTCGTTCAAGTTCAATATTATCGTATAGCCGACCTGTTGGGTTTCCGGGGTTACAGAGGATAATTGCTTTTGTTTTTTCTGATATTAAAGATTTAATTGTTTCACTCGTGGGCAGCGCAAAATCCTCTTCAAGCGAACAAGTTAATGGAATTACATTTACACTTGCAGAGGTTGAAAACCCGAGGTAGTTAGCGTAATAAGGTTCTGGAATTATAACTTCATCCCCCGGGTCACAAACGCAACTTATAGCGAAGGATAAAGCTTCGGACCCCCCCGTGGTAATGATAATTTCTTCGGATGAAATTTCGATTCGTTTTTCTTGGTAATACTTAGATAATTTATTTCTATAGGATTCAAATCCATTTGAGGGAGCATAGCTAAGGGTCTCGATTTTATGCTTTTTAATGGAATTTAAAGCATTTTTTGGACTAGCTATATCTGGTTGCCCAATATTTAAATGGTGGATATGAACTCCTTTTTTTTCAGCTTCTAAAGCGAAAGGAGCTAGCTTCCGAATCGGAGATTCTGGCATCAAGTGCGCTCGTTTAGATACTTTGGGCATAGACTATGATATTCAAAAAAAAACCGCTGACATAGGGCAGCGGGTTTTGGTCAAGAATGTTTCCATTTTTCGGTGTCTTCTTACTTTGAAATTTTCGAAGACTCTTTTGATTTTTTAACTGGGGAGGTATTTACAGCTGCAACATCCTTTACATTTCCTTTGATTGTTAACACTTTTGTAGGAGTTTTCGAATTGCTTTGAACTGTTACTGTTTTTTGAAAGCGTCCAACTCTTCTGGTATCATATTTCACCTTAATTGCAGCACTTTCCCCCGGTGCGATGGGTGTTCTTGGCCACTGAGGCACGGTGCAGCCACATGAGCCTACACAATTCGAGATAATTAGAGGTTCTTTTCCAGTATTAGTAAATGTAAATTCTTTCGCTCCATTGGCATTTTTTTCAATTGTACCATAGTTAATGGTTTCTGTGTCAAAAGCGAGCTCTGCAGAGTTTGGATTTGACTCCTGGCCATACATACTAAGAGTTGAAGCTAAAAGAAAAGCAGTTGTTGTGATGAAATTTCTCATTTGAGTTTTAGTGTTTTAATTAAATCTTTTACTATGTAAAGGTAATCTCAACTAAACGTATGGCAAAAAAAGTTCAAGAGTCTACCTTTGTGGAATATGAAAATTGCTTCAAAATATATTCCAGAGAATGTTGAAAAAAGTTGGTATCAACTTTGGTTGGAGGAAAAAGCCTTTAATTCTATTCCTGATGATCGTGATTCATTTACGATTGTGATACCCCCTCCAAACGTGACAGGAGTTTTACATATGGGGCATATGCTTAATAACACCATTCAAGATATTCTCGTAAGACGGGCTCGAATGAATGGTTTTAATGCGTGCTGGGTTCCTGGGACAGATCATGCTTCAATTGCGACAGAGGCTAAAGTTGTTCAAAAACTACGTGAGGAAGGAATTAAAAAATCAGATTTATCGCGTGATGATTTTCTAAAGCATGCTTGGGATTGGACAGATAAGCATGGGGGAATAATTCTGGAGCAATTGCAGAATATCGGTGCTTCATGCGATTGGGACAGGACAGCTTTTACAATGGACAAAACGAGGACGAAATCCGTGATCAAAGTTTTTGTTGATCTCTTTAATAAAGGATATATATATAGGGGGCTAAGGATGGTACATTGGGATCCGGAGGCAAAGACCTCTGTGAGTGATGAAGAAGTCATTCACAAGGATGTTGAGGCAAAATTATTTTATGTCAAATATGAAATTGCTGAACGACCTGGTAAATACATTACTATTGCGACATCTCGTCCAGAGACCATAATGGCAGACAGGGCCATAGCAATTAATCCAAAAGATGAGCGTTACACTGATATTCACGGCCTCAACGTGCGAATTCCAATAAGTAAAGAAGAAATCCCAATTATTTTAGATGATTATGTTACTACAGACTTTGGGACAGGCTGCTTAAAAGTTACCCCTGCGCATGATTGGAATGATTATGCTATTGGTCAAAAACACAACTTAGAAGTAATTGATATACTTAATGCTGATGGGACACTAAATAAATATGGCCTTCAATGGGAAGGAATGGATAGATTTCAGGCAAGAAGAAATATTGCTGATTATTTAGATAAAAATGGAGATCTAAGCAAAATTGAGATCTATTCAACCTCAATAGGAACCTCTGAGAGAACCGGAGCAATTATTGAACCACGACTTTCCCTACAATGGTGGATAAAAATGCCAGAACTAGCGAAGCCTGCGATAAAAGCCATTGAAGATGGTGAAATAAGATTAATTCCCAATAAATTCAAGAATACCTACTCTCATTGGATGAACAATATCAAAGATTGGTGTATCTCCAGACAGTTATGGTGGGGACATCAGATTCCAGTATACTTTTATGGGGATGGCGAGGATGATTTTGTAGTAGCTATAGACCCCAATGAAGCTCTTAAAAGAGCAAAAGAGGTCTCTGGAAACAGTAGTCTTGAATTATCTGATTTAAAACAAGACCAGGATTGTTTGGATACATGGTTTTCAAGTTGGATATGGCCCATCTCTGTTTTTGATGGAATTAATAATCCAGATAATAAGGAATTAAATTATTATTATCCAACTCAAGATTTGGTTACAGCTCCAGAAATTTTATTTTTCTGGGTGGCCAGAATGGTAATGGCTGGATATGAATTTACTCAAAAAAAACCTTTTAAAAATGTATATCTGACAGGAATTGTTCGTGACAAAAAAGGTCGAAAAATGTCTAAATCTTTAGGTAATAGTCCTGATCCTCTTGATTTGATTAAAAAATATGGAGCGGATGGCGTTCGAATGGGCATGCTTTTATCTTCACCTGCAGGAAATGACTTACCCTTTGACGAAGACTTATGTGTTCAAGGAAGGAATTTTTCGAATAAAATTTGGAATGCCTTAAGGCTTGTGAAAGGCTGGGAGGTTAATAGTTCATTGGAGTCTGGAAAAGTTGAAGAATGGTCAATGAAATGGTTTGATGAGGTTCTTGCAAATACACTTATTGTATTGGAAAATGATTTTAAACAGTACAGACTATCTGAGGCACTGATGAAAATCTATAAATTGATATGGAATGACTTTTGCTCTTGGTATTTGGAGCTCATAAAGCCATCTTATGGTGAGCCAATCTCTAAAGAAACCTATGATAAGTCGATACAATTTTTTGATTCCTTGATGAAAATTCTTCATCCGTTCATGCCTTTTATTACTGAAGAGGTCTGGCATATTCTCGGAAATTATCAAAAGCATAAATTTATCAATGATCAAGGATGGCCTGAGTCAACGACTGACTCATCTAAGTATATCGAAGATTTTAGTCATTTAGAAGAGCTTACAATAGCCCTAAGGAATTTTAGAAAGGAAAAAAACTTATCATTCAAAGAAGGGATTGATCTTCGTGCGAAGGAAAAATTCCCTTCAGGAATTTCCGTTGTGCAAAAGCTTGTGAATGTAACTAATTTAGGTAGTGATTGGATAGAGTCAGGGTTTTCATTTTTAGTAGGGACAAAGGAATACCAGGTTATATTATCTAATATTGATATGAGATTGTCTTCAGAAGAGATTTTAAACATTAATAGGGAATTAGAGTATCTCAGGGGCTTTGAACTTTCGGTAATGAAAAAATTACAGAACTCGAGTTTTGTTGATAATGCACCAAAAAAAGTTGTGGATATAGAGCGTAAAAAATTATTAGATACTCAATCTAAAATTACAGCTCTTGAATCAAGACTTTCGTAAATGTTATTGATTTTTTTGTCGCACTGATTCGTATAATATTATTCCTGCTGCTACTGAAACGTTTAAAGAAGCCAAGTCTCCAACCATAGGAATTTTAGCGTGAATATTACACCCTTTCCAAACCGAGGATGATATACCATCTTCTTCTGAGCCTAA
Organism: Cryomorphaceae bacterium; assembly: GCA_002682945.1. GTDB lineage: Bacteria > Bacteroidota > Bacteroidia > Flavobacteriales > Schleiferiaceae > TMED14. The sequence goes on from NYSL01000033.1 coordinate 144,452, forward strand.
TACAATCGCCGAGGGGTTAGAAAAGTTTATTTTTGAGATAGAGGAATCTGCTTTTTCACTGCACCCTATAATTTGAAGTCCTGATTCTTCAAGATAGGAAAGGGTATGAGATAAGTTTTTTTCTTTACAGATCGGAATTCTTAACAGGGCGCCCGCAGATGCTTTTACAGCATCTCCATTTATGGGTGCGGAGTTGTTTTTCGGGATAACTATGGCTTGGACTCCAGAGCCCTCTGCCGATCGAGCAATTGCTCCAATATTTCTTATGTCTGTTATCCGATCAAGAACCAAAATCAAAGGAGTTTCTCCAGCAGAATATGTTAGATCAATTATATTTTCAAGAGATGAAAATACAATTGGACTTAGAAAAGCGATGACACCCTGATGATTTTTTCTAGTTAAGCGATTCATTTTTTCTACGGGAACGATTTTGAATGTGACGCCATTAGATTTTGCCATATCAACAATAGGATCTATGTTTTCACTTCGTCCTCTAACAATAAATATTCTATCCACCTCTTTGCCTGAGTTAAATGCCTCCAAAACAGGATGAACACCATAGATCATTGTCTCATTCATTCTTCCGGAGAATTATTTTTATTATCTCCCTGCATTCCCCTGTCTACAAGGTTCGTATTAACTGTTTTGCTATTCTTGAGTCCAAGAACTCTTAAATTTTCAGTTCTTCTCACCAGGTTCCCTTTGCCCTCTGAGAGCATTTTCATGCTATTTTCATATGACCTCTTAGCTGTATCCATTTGGTTACCAACTTTTACTAGTTCTTCAGAGAAGCCCACAAATTTGTCATATAGATCGGAAGCTTGTCTAATGATTTCTTGAACATTCGCATTTTGCCGTTCTTGTCGCCACAAAGTACCTACCGTTCTGAGCGTTGACCACAGACTTGTGGCACTTACCATAGCTATATTTTTATCGAATGCCTCTTGATAGAGTCCAGGCTCGGCCTGAAGAGCAACGCTGTAAGCTCCCTCAATGGGGACAAATAGTATTACAAAGTCAAGAGAAACCCCATAAAGGTTTTGGTAATTCTTTTCAGATAATCCTTTGATATGATTCTTGATAGAAATCAAATGATCTTTTAGAGCTTTCGATTGGTCCTCTACACTTTCTGCATTGACAAAACGCTCATAGGCTACAAGAGAAACTTTACTATCAATGATTATATTTTTTTCATCGGGCAGGTGAAGAACGACATCAGGTTGGTATCTCTTTCCCTCTTCATTTATTATGCTTTCTTGAACAGTATATTCTCTCCCTTTCGTTAACCCTGTTTTCTCAAGAAGTTTTTCTAAAACCATTTCTCCCCAATTCCCTTGCATTTTAACATCACCACGTAAGGCTTTTGTTAATTGGTTGGCTTCGTTTTTTAGATTTTCATTTTGCTCCACAAGCTTATTTACTTCACTTTTCAACTCTATCCTTTCTTTTTGTCCTTTTTCATGGGTTTCTTGAACATTTTTCCCAAATTGCTCTAACTTTTCTTTAAAAGGGGTAAGGACCAACGATAATTGGGATGAATTACTCTCTTTTAACTGATTCCTTAAGTCTTCAGATTGTTGTTTAAGAGCTTCACTCGCCATAAGTTTAAATTCCTTTGACATTTCAGATTTTCCAGCTTCAAGAGATCTAAGTCTTTCTTGAAGAGTAGCAACTTCCATTTCAGCTTCTCTTAGAGCATCTTCAAGTTTATCAATTTTTGCCCCAGATTTTTCATCGAAATTTTCATTTTTTTGTATGCTTAACCTCCATGCAGAATAGATTGTAGCAATAGCAATTAGGCCAAGTAGAGAATATAAAAACGTTGTCATAATGATCTTTAAAGGTAATGCCTATCAATCTAGCTGCCAGCTCACACCTTTAGAGTTTTTGCTATGAAAATATTCATCAGTTTTAATAAATAGTTTGGAATTAAAAAATCCTCGATATGCTGATAAGGGTGAGGGGTGACTGGTCTTTAGGCAAAAGTGTTTTTTTGAGTCAATAAATTTCTCGTAAGATTGCGCTTGTTGGCCTAATAACCAAAATACGATATTGTTTTGGGAATCATTTAGACTTGAAACTGTTGCCTCTAAAAGTTTTTGATATGGTAAGTTAGAATGGCTTCCGGGTTCGCCGGATCTAACAGTTAAGCAACTGTTAAGAAGAAAAACACCTTCCAAAGCCCATTTGGTGAGATCTCCATTTTTGGGTTCAGAGAACCCAGTATCTGAAACATACAACTTAAAAATATTTTTTAGACTTGGAGGAATTTTTACACCTGGGTTCACTGAAAAACTCAGTCCATTGGCCTGGTTTATATTTGGATAAGGGTCTTGACCAAGAATGACAACACGAACATTATCAGGCGGAGTTAATGAATAAGCTCGCCATATTTTATCAATTGCCGGACAAATTATATTATCGTTATATTCTCTTTGAATTTGACCAAGTAAATTCAATTTTTCAAAGTTGGGCCAGTATTTATCCAATTTCTCCTCCCATTTGGTTGGGAGTTTTAGAATAGGTTTACTTTTTATTGATTTGGACATGAGGATGCTAAATTCGTACTTTTGATTAAATTTCAAATTATGAAACGAATTGGATTTTTTTTATTGGTATTGTTTTTTTCTTTGGGTATCGCCTCATGTGGTACAGTTGAAAAGTGTCCAGCTTTCATAGGATCGATTGATATGGCTGACTATCAGAGTGAATCTGATGCTTAAAAAAAATCTCGATTTTCTTTTGAACCACCTAAACTTATTCAAGTCGTTTTTGTTTTAAACCTATGTCGAATACGTCGTCAATAGAAATTTCAAAGAAACGAAAGCCGAAGTGGCTTAGGGTAAAACTCCCTACTGGTGAAAACTACAAGCAAGTACGTTCCTTAGTCGACGATTATAAGCTTCATACGATTTGTGAATCGGGCCATTGTCCAAATATGGGTGAATGTTGGGGAGCAGGGACTGCGACTTTCATGATATTGGGAAATACGTGTACAAGATCTTGTGGTTTTTGTAATGTCGCTACGGGAAGACCCCTGCCTGTTGATTGGGATGAACCAGATAGAGTAGGCCGATCGATTAAACTGATGAAGGTAAAGCATGCAGTGATCACAAGTGTGGATAGAGATGACCTCTCAGATGGTGGTTCAATTATTTGGGCAGAAACTATTAATGCAATCCGAAGAATTAGCCCGGGAACGACAATGGAAACCCTAATTCCCGACTTCCGAGGTATTGAAAATCAGATGGATCGAGTTTTGGAAGCTGGTCCTGAAGTTATTTCCCACAATATGGAAACCGTAAGGCGCCTTACCCGACAGGTGAGAATTCAAGCGCAATACGATAGGAGTATTGGTGTACTCAAATATTTAAAAGACAACGGAGCTCACAGGACGAAGTCAGGAATAATGTTGGGTCTTGGAGAAGAAGTTGATGAGGTCAGGCAATCTTTATATGATCTTCGTGAAGCGAATGTTGACGTAGTTACTCTCGGTCAATATTTGCAGCCCACCTCCAATCATTTGCCCGTGAACAATTTCGTTGAACCAGATGTTTTTAAACAACTTGAAGAAGAAGCTCTGAAGCTTGGATTCATACATGTAGAAAGTGGTCCATTAGTTAGAAGCTCTTATCATGCAGAAAAACATATTTTATAAAAAATTACTTAGTATTTTTAACTCAAAGAAAACAACAAACAATGCGATTTAAATTTTATCATTACATCTCAGGGATATCATTTTTGGCCTTCTTAGGATTCTTGTCGGCTGAATCCCAAGTTAAAGAGGCTCGTTATCAGCCGAGAGAATCACAAAGTTCTACACCCACCGGCATCGCTGGTTACATGGAATACATTAATTCGATGCGTGCAAACGAGATTACAGGTGAAGTTACTTTGGCAGATATTCAAAAAGCAGAAAATGAACTGAAAGCTCTCAATACTAACAAAACCAATTCCATCACTTGGGAATCCAGAGGGCCGGATAACAAGGGCGGTAGGACCCGTGCGTTAGTTATTGATAAAGATAATTCGAGTATTTTGTATTCCGGCTCAGTTGGTGGCGGGTTATTCAAATCCTTAAACGGCGGCGCAACATGGAACTACATAGGAGACCCTCAACATAACCAAAGTATTGTTTCGATCACCCAAACCTCTACCGGGGATCTTTATGTTGGTACGGGAGAATTGTTTCAAGGATACTATGGAGGGGGCTCAACATCCTCTCCCCAATTTGCAGGAAAAGGCGTACTTAAATCAACAGATGATGGTGCTTCTTGGACAGAATTGACACCTACCTTGAGTTGGGCTTCCGTTCCGAGAATTGAAGCGGACCCTTCGGATCCTTCAGGCAACACAATATATGCAGCAACGACCAATGGATTTAAAAAAACCACTGACGGTGGAACGACTTGGACAAGTCCATTAGGTGGAAACATATGGGATTTTGCAATTTCTCCAACAGGTAAACTTTTTGTGAACCGTAATGGAAATACTATGTACTCAACGGACGGTAACAATTTTACTGAAATTTCCGCTCCAATAATTACGTCCACCAGTTTACCAAGGAGAGCCTCGGGAAGAATTAGATATGCTATAAGTCCTCAAGATGAGAACTACGTCTACTGCGTTCAAACAAATGGAAATGCTCTCTCTGCTGTTTACCGGTCAGTTGATGGTGGTTCTACATGGAGTAAGATCGGTCAAAAGTCGAATAATTTTGATCCGCTGTGCTACACCAACTCAGGAAATCCACTTTCTGGGAATAATGTTTGTCAAGGGAAATATGATCTTCTTTTTTCAGTTTCTCCGCATGACAAAGACTTAATAGCATTAGGTGGTATAACAATTTGGAGTTGGTCTTTAACCCAAGGATGGGCTCAAAGGACCACCACTGGTGGAGGAGCCTTTAATCCGGTCTACATGCATGCAGATGTTCACGATATGGTTTTTGACCCGACTGATCCTAATGTAGTTTACGTTGTTAGTGACGGAGGTATTGCCAAATCATCAAATGGAGGTTTTACCTGGGCCGAACGTAACAAAAATTATAATTCTTTTACCCAGTTTGGAGTTTCAGTTGGAAGAGATAAAAAAATCCTCGGTGGCGGACAAGATAATGGTACCATCTACATTGATGGAGTTAGTTTCCTCTCACCAAATTCTGCTGTTGATGTTGGCGGCGGTGATGGAGGGTATGCAGAAATATCTTGGTTAAATCCAAAAGTTATGTTTTTTGAATCTCAATACGGTTTTTATCGTAACAACGATGAGGGAGGTCAAGCTACAGAATCTTTCGCTTCAGCTGCTATGATGTTGCCTGCCAGCCAGCAAAAACGAATTTCGAATTTTATGGTCCCAATGGTTCTTTGGGAAACAAGTGAAGATTTGAACTCTGAAGATTCTGTTACATTTGAACTGTTTCCTGGATTGAGATCAATGGGTTATGGTGATGGCATCAAAAAAACTTTTTCAGGGAAAATCAACCATAGTCAATCTGCGGTCGAATACTTGCCAGGAACTTTTCAGTTGACTGCCGGTGGCGTTTCTGCTTCAGNAGANGCTCAAGGTAATATCAACACTTCCGAAGTGACTGGATTTTTCCATCCTGACAGTGCTTATTTCGAGGTGACATTTACATCGGCCCCAATCGCTGAAGTTATCCTCACTTGCGATGTTTTCTTACCAATAGGATCAGATTTGAAGCTTTCTGCAGCAATTGGTGCATTGCCAATTGATGTTACGACGACATCAATTATGAATGTAGGTGATGTTCTTAAAGTGCAAGACCCCGTCCAATCGATGTATTTTATTGGAAATGCTTCCCACAGTAATGCAACATTCCCGACAATGGGTGGTATATGGATGACAAGAGAAGCTCATGCTTTTGGTACAACCCCAGAATGGTGGCAAATTGCTCATTTNGGAAATGGTATTTACCCCCAGTATATGAAAATCTCTGCCGACGGTAATCATCTTTTTGTAGGAACNTCAANTGGAAGGCTCTATCGTATNTCGAATCTTCAANNCGCAAGATCACTAGGTGACGCTCATATTGACAGTGTGAATAAATTAATTACTGTGGATTTGATTGAAACTTTTGGGAGTCGAAACATATGTGGGATCGATGTAGATCCAAATAATACAAGTAGAGTTGCAGTTTCGTTAGGAAATTACAATAATTCAAATTTTGTCTATTATTCAAANAATGCTTTAGCAGCAAATCCAACTTTCTCGCCAAAGCAAGGAAATCTACCCTCAGTTCCTGCATATTCAGTTTCCTTCGACAAGCACAATAGTAATCGCTTGATTGTGGGAACGGAATGGGGAATCTTTATGACAGATAACCTAACTNCTGGTCTACCAACGTATACTGAGGAGAATAATGGAATGGTCCGTGTTCCAGTTTTTGAGATAGAGCAATACAGAACTGAGTTAAANTTCGATTCCACTGCAGCAGGATCGATTCCAACAGAGGGTGAAATATTTATTGCGACTCACGGTCGAGGCTATTACTCAACGTCATCCACTCAAGTCCAAACCACTGTGGGATCAGACGAAAGTGAATTGGAGGAAAACAACCAATTGGTTCTAGGTATCTACCCTAATCCTTCCTCAAATGAAATTAATGTGCCTGTTGTTTCCGGTGATTTACAAATTAATCTCAGAAATCTTAATGGCTCTATTGTTCGTCGAATTGATATGCGAAGAGTTCCAAATGGTTTGGAGAAGATATCAATAGATGTCTCTGATATCCCTTCAGGTAACTATTTGATAACTAGGCTCCAGAATGGTGATACCGTTAGTGAGATTATCGTTATCCAGTAGAAAAATGAACTAACGAAAATAAAAAAGCCTCTTTTGAGGCTTTTTTATTTTACACGATTATTCTTTCCAAGTATTCGATTCTTTTCAAGAACAAATATTCTTGCTAGAGGGTGNTAGGGATGACTTTTACTGATAGCATCACCAAATAAATTGAAATTCACTCTATCATCTTCTTTGTTTCTAAAAAGTGGAACATCTGCAACTTTTTGAAAGAAACCGAATACATTCGACAAATTGCTAGAATCTTTGGCCATTATCTCTATAATTTCATTTTTATGCTGAAAATATCGGCTTTCTAAAGCGGTATAGTGTCTTTTCTCCATTGATAACAAATCGACTTCAGTATCATTTTTTGAGATTGTTCGATATTTATCTAAAGAATCTATTATCTGCGATGATTTTAAAACTGGTTCATAAAGAGCGTGTAACTGTTCACTTAAACTCGATCCATTCAGCTCATATACGGTGAGGGATTCTTTAGCATTAATTGAACCTACAATGTTATCTCCGGGTTCAAGGCCAATTCTTAAACTTGCACCCGAGTCAAAAATGAAATAGTAAAATGTTTTAAGCGTCGAATCAAGTGGAAGGTTAATTTTCAATTTATTATTTATTACCACAATGGTATCCCACGGAACAGTGTGTTCTCCGTCTATTCTGACGATAACTGCGTTTTTGGTGCCTTCAATTTGAAAGTTGACAGGAATAAAATCTTTTGAGCAAGCGCTTGTTAAAATGATAAGACCAAGTATCCAACTTTTTTTCATCCTTCCAAAATCTCTTTGAGCAGTTTATTCGTCATACNTGGGTCGGCAGAACCTTTTGAACTTCGCATAACTTCACCAATAAAAAGACCTAGTAATCCTTTTTTTCCAGATCGATATTCTTCTACTTTTTCAGGATATTTATCTAGTACTTCTTTTATGTGGACCATAAGAGCTTCTGAGTCGCTTTCTTGTAATAAATTTAACTCTTCAGCTATAGTTTGAGGGTGTTTTTCAGGATGCTTTATCAATTCTGGGAGAACCTGTTGAGCTGCGGCACTGAAACTCACTACATTTTTATCTACAATTGAGATTAGCTCTCCGATTTTTTTTGAAGAAAGTGTCCATTCAGTCCAACTTTTACTGAATTCATTAAGATATCCTTGAATCGGCCCCATAAGCCAATTAGCTGCAGACTTTGGAGAGCAACCAGTTAGCAGAAGGTTTTCGAAGTAAATAGCTGTTTCCTTATTTTCGATTATAAGGTTCGCATCATAATTGCTGAGCTTTAGCTTCGTTGTGTATTTATCAAAAAGGGTTTGCGGCAATGGGGGCATGGAATTTTTTATAGCCTTTTTATTCGATTCAGTAATTCTTACCGGAGCGAGATCAGGTTCTATAAAATATCTGTAATCATTGGCATTTTCTTTTGTTCTTAATGCAATTGTTATTCCCTTCGATGAATCGAAAGTTCGGGTCTCTTGGTTAATGATTCCGCCAGAATTTAATGTCTCTGATTGCCTTTTAAACTCATAGTCTATCGCTTTTTGTACATGTCGAAATGAATTCAAGTTTTTCACCTCGACCTTGGTTCCAAATTTTTCTCGTCCTTGCTTTCGAATTGAGATATTAACATCACAGCGAAGAGAACCCTCTTCCATATTTCCATCTGAGATATCTAGGTATCGAACTAATTTTCGGATCTCTTGTAGATATAAATAAGCTTCTTCCCCAGAGCGAAAATCAGGCTCTGAAACTATTTCTAATAGAGGTACACCCGCACGATTCAAATCAATAAGAGTATTAAAGGGGTCTAGATCATGAATGGATTTTCCAGTATCTTCTTCCATATGAATTCTTGTTAANCCAATTTTTTTCTTTTCATCATTNTTAAATGTTATCNAGACGGAACCTCCAAAGCATATTGGAGTTTCATCCTGAGTAATTTGATATCCTTTCGGAAGATCTGGATAGAAGTAATTTTTCCTTGCATATGAGTTAAATTCTCGAATAGAGCAATTACATGCAAGTCCTAATTTAATTGCATTTTCAACGACTTGAACATTCGGTTTGGGTAATGTTCCAGGATGCCCCAAGCTGATTGGGCAAACTTGTGTATTTGGTGCAGCACCATATGAATAGCCGTCTGATGAATAGGCTTTAGAGAGTGTATTCATCTGGACATGGACTTCCAATCCGATTACTGATTCATAATGAGTTTCCTGTTCTATACTCATTTCACAAAGGTAAGTTGTAACCATGGGCCTTCCATTGATCTTTTAGCCATGATAAAAATATTCTTTCATCATCTGCGAAATTTAATTCATGAGGTATTGAATATATTGAAAACGAGGACCATTCATTAGGTAAATCATCTAATCTTGCAATATCTTTTTCTGTTAGAATTAAAGTATTGCAATGAAGTCTTTTCGCTGCCTTCAAAACTTTATTAATATTAAAACTATTCCATTTGGCATGATCTTCAAGATTTAAAAAGCCGACGGCATTCCCATCTTTACTAAAAAAATTAGAATTCTTTACATGAGCAAAATAGTTTTGAGGATTTCCTATGCCTGCAATTACCAAAGCGGCTTCTTTACCTGTCCATGCGGGAGAGTTGAACTCAGGAGCGGGAGCTCCCATCTGCTCTTGAGCACAAAACAATCTTTGATCTTTTGTAATTCTTAGTATTTTTCGAATTTCTAATCTTTCATATTCGTTAATCTCTCGTGGGCACTTAGTAACTATGATCGCTGTTGCTCTGTTCGCCCCGGAGGAAGGCTCTCGTAATGGTCCTGCTGGTATCACTAGTTCGTTTGTATACCATTTTTTATATGGGCAAATCAAAACACTCAATGGACCTTTGAGATCCCAGTGTTGGAATGCGTCATCTAGAATAACTGGGGAATCAGGATTGATTAATGGGAATGCTCTTCGCCTTTTTCTTGCAACTACAATTGAAATATCAGAACTAAATTTTGATCTTATCATTCGTGCCTCGTCTCCAACTTTGGATACACGAGAATTTGATTCAACTTTTTGAGTTTTCCANGACTTTCTTCCGTATCCCCTTGAAACATAAGATGAATTTGGGATTTTATCTTTGATTTTATTCAAAATCCAAATTGCTAGGGGAGTCTTACCTGTTCCTCCTGAGTGCAAATTTCCGAGAATTAAAGTAGGTTGATCGGGCTTGAATGGAACAATGATTTTCCAATCATAAATGGTCCGGTGAATTTTCAACACCAACAAATAAATGGGGATGCAAAATTTAAATAATCTATTTGGTTTNAACCAGTTCATTTAGATATACCGAAATTACTTAATTCCAATTGAGCAATATTTTTTGAGGGAATTTTCATAATAGTTTTCTCTTTTTTTAACCATGTGATTTGTTTTTTAGCATACTGCCGTGTCTTAAGGGCAATTAGTGAAATTAACTCTTTTTCTGAGGCTTTTGGATTAGAATAAAATTCTTTATACCCTACAGTTTGAAGTGCCCTGAGTTTTCGATATTTTTCTAATTTCATTGCTTCTTCTGCCAATCCCGACTTAAACATATTTTTTGTTCTCAATAGTATCCTTGATTCCAATTCTTGAAAATCAGTCCAAATGGCATATTCATGAATATTGGCATCAAAATTTGGAATGGGAAATTTTTGTGTTCGGAGNTTCGAATACTTTTCTCCACTTGACTCTATAACTTCTATCGCTCTTATGACTCTTCTTGAATTCTTTATGTCGCATTCTTTGGCATATTCAGGGTCCGTTTTTTTGAGATATTCAATAAGTTGATTTGGTTCTTCATTCCATTTCTTTTCGAGTTTTTCCCTCAGTTCTTTATTTTCATTAGGTAGAATATCTAGTTTATAAAGTAGTGCTTTCGCGTATAAACCGCTACCTCCAACTATTATAATATTGCCATTTTTTATTAAGGAAGTGCGAATTAGTGGTTTCGCCCATTTGGAATAAGAAACTGCGCTTACTGGATTATGAATTGAGTGACTTGCAATACCGAAATGATGAATTTGTTCCAACTCTTGATTACTAGGACGCGCAACTCCTATTTTTAGCTCCTTGTAAACTTGGCGGGCATCACAATTTAAAATCTCACATCCAAGTGATTTTGCCCATTCTATTGCCAGTTTTGTTTTCCCAGAGGCCGTTGGTCCATGTATCATATATATGTTAGCTCTCCTCATTTTGCGAAGTTAAACCCGAGTGCCGATAAATCTTTGTAACTTCTATGTGAATGACAACAAAAAATTATTCAAAGTGCAAGAATATTGACCGGAATTCTATACTCCAATTAGAGTTTCTTTCAAAAGATGTTTTGCTCACTGTAAATTCCAGGAAATCTCGTCAAAAGCAGTTACAAGACGCTAACTTTATTGGCAATATTGAGGAAAAAAAAGTAACGTTAGAGTTTTTGAGTAAGTCTGGTTGTCATTTGATTCATACCACTATTTGGGCTGTTACAAATGAGTGGGTTGTTCTTAAAGAAAAACAACAGATTCCAATAAAATCAATCCGTTCCGTTGAATTCTCCTGATTCCTTTATGCTAAATCATTATGGAATTCGTCGTTATCAAAGTTATAATTTTCACCCTCTTCGCTTTTTTCAGAAAAATCTCCACCCTCTCCTTCAAACTCGGGGTCAGGAGCTTCCAAGGGACGTTCACCATATTTGAGAACTACTCTTGATTTTGAAGTACTCTCTTTAGCATGCTTTATGAATTCAATCATAAAGGTCCACATCTCAAGAAAGTCGTAAATAAAAATCAGTCGATCCCCATGCTTATTTAACATTTCTAAACAAGAGTAATCATTCATTGATTTCGATCTGGTTTGGTCCATTGACATTAGAGGGATTTCATCAAGCTGAACCCATTCTTTGTTTGTCTGATAAAAGGATGCCATTTGGCCAATTTCTAGATTATATGCACGACAAATTTGAGCATGCAATTCCTCTAAATTCTCAGATTCTGCAATCGAAATATCTCTAAAAACATGGTCTTTACAATTTAAAATTGCTCTGAGAATAATTTTATTGGTCATTTTTTTTCTTGAATAATTCCTTGGTCTGCTGCATATTTAAAAGCTAATTCCTTCGCCGCCTCAAATGTATTTGATATTTTTCCATCAAGTACAGATTCACGAATAAATGTTTTAATTAAACCAATTTCTTTTCCTGGCCTTAAATCAAACCAATCCATTAATTGACGACCATTAACGGGCGGTTGCCAATTTCTGAGTTTATCACGTTTTTCAACTTCAATAAGTCGGTGACGAACAATTTGAAAATTCTCAAGGTATTTTTTCTTTCTCTTGGGATTTTTCGTGGTTATATCAGCCTCGCATAATGCCATGAGATCATCAATATCATCACCAGCATCAAATAATAACCTTCTAACGGCGCTTTCGGTAGCTATATCACTTGAAACAGCTATCGGTCTGGAACTCATCCGAATTAACTTTACAACAAAGTTTAATCTTTCATCTTGAGGCAATGAGAGTCTTTTAAAGATGGCTTTTGCCATTTTCCCACCTAAATACTCATGTCCATGAAATGTCCAACCAACATTTTCAATGAATTTCTTTACTGGCGGTTTACCTATATCGTGAAGAAGTGCGGACCACCGGTGCCATAAGTTATCTGATACCTTAGCAAGGTTATCAACAACCTCGAGAGTATGCCAAAAATTATCTTTATGAATATGCCCCTCCACTTCATCAACTCCTACTAGGTCAGAAACTTCTGGTAAAATATTTTTCATGAGCTTTGATTCTTGTAGTAATGATAGTCCAATAGATGGGGCGTTAGACTTTAAAATTTTATTTAGCTCCGTATGAATTCGTTCACTTGAAAGAATTTCAATCCGATTTACACTCTCACGAATGCCTTCAAAAGTCGTTTCCTCGATTTTAAAATTTAGTTGAGTGGCGAAGCGAATGGCTCTTAACATTCTCAAGGGATCATCCGCAAATGTTTTTCTTGGTTCAAGGGGTGTACGTATAATTTTATCTTTTAGATCTTTTAAGCCATGAAAAGGNTCAATAAGCATACCCCAGGTTTTGNTATTTAGACTTAATGCAAGACTGTTTATTGTAAAATCTCTTCTTAATTGGTCTTCCTGTAGACTTCCTTCTTTTACATTTGGTTTTCGAGATTCTGAACTATAACTCTCTGATCTAGAGCGAACAAATTCAATATCAATATTTCCATATTTGAAATGGGCTGTACCAAATTTTTTAAAAATTGAAACTTTTCCTCCTCCTAATCTCTTGGAAGATTTTTTAGCTAGGCTCAAAGCATCTCCAACGGCGACGATATCAATATCTGTTGACTTTCCTCCATTCAGAAATTGATCCCTAACCCATCCACCAACTACAAAGCACGGAATTCCCATTTCATCGGAAATTGTTCCAATTGTTTGAAAAATATTTTGATTCAATGCTTCCATTGTTTCTAAANAGCTACGTTGAAATCACGTAGTGCATCGTTTAATGAAGTTTTTAGGTTGGTGCTTTTCTTGCGCTTTCCAATTATTAGTGCGCATGGAACTTGAAAATCTCCAGCTGGAAAACTTTTTAGTGTAGTCCCAGGTATGACAACGCTTCTGGATGGAATTTGTCTTTTGAATTCAATTTTTTTGTTTCCACTTACATCAAATATTTTCGTACTGGCAGTTAAAACAACATTAGCTCCAAGAACTGCCTCTTCTCCTATTTGAATTCCTTCCACAATTATTGATCTAGATCCAATAAAGCAACCATTTTCAATTATTACTGGCGAAGCTTGAATTGGCTCCAGAACTCCTCCAATGCCAACCCCTCCACTGATATGAACATCACTGCCTATCTGTGCACATGAGCCAATCGTCGCCCATGTATCAATCATAGTTCTTGACCCAATATATGCGCCAATATTCACATAAGAAGGCATTAAAATGACATCTCTGTCAATAAACGCTCCGAATCGTGCTACTGCATGTGGAACTACACGAATCCCTTTTTCCGCATATCCAGTTTTTAATTTTAACTTATCATGAAATTCCAATGGGCCTGCTCTAAAAGTTTCAGACTCTTTTGAAGGGAAATGCATTATCACCGCTTTTTTTATCCACTCATTTACCAACCATTTTCCATCTGTTTTTTCAGACACTCTTATTTCTCCGGAATCTAGCTTCGATATAACTTCATCAATGGATTTCAATATTTCTGGGGTTTTGATTAATTTTTGATCATCCCAAGCTATTTCAATGCTATGTCTAAGATTTTTCATTTAAATTTTTTTGAGTTAGAAAACTATCAAGAATAATACATGCTGAGGCAGAATCTAGCATGGATTTATTCTTTTTAATTCTTGATTTAGCACCTGATAGGTGTGCTGCTTGTGCTGCAATTTTTGATGTGAAACGTTCATCTACCCAATGGATTTCAATTGAAGGCCAAAGATTAGAAATTTTTTCAAAAACTGCCTTTGCATGTTGCGTTCCGTGTGTTTCTCCGCCGTCTAATCTTTTTGGGTTCCCTATGACAATTCCGTTCAGGAAACTTATTTCATGATTTGATTTTAAATATGTTAAAATTTCAGATGTCAATATCGTTTCTTTTGGGAATGCCAATAATCCGTTTTCATCCGACTCTGCTATACCGGTTCTTTTACCCCCTACATCTAATCCTAGCCAAATTCCCATTGACACAAAGGTAGTCATGGGCTGTATCTTTGTCATAAATAAAAGCTATGGTGTATCCAATTGTTGCATATGGTTGTTCTGTCCTAAAAAAGAAAGCGTCGGAAGTGGATCCTTCTTCAGGCTCGATTAAACATTTAATTGAGGACATGTTTGAAACCATGTATGCTGCAAAAGGAGTGGGTCTTGCAGCACCCCAAATAGGTTTATCAAAACGTATTTTTGTAGTTGATGCTTCTCCTTTTGCTGAGGAAGGTGATGAAGAATCCAATGAATTAAAAAAATTTAAAAGGGCTTTTATTAATCCGATTATTATTGAAGAAGAAGGAGAGGCNTGGTCTTATGAGGAGGGGTGTTTAAGTATTCCTGGAATCCATGAGAAAATTTTGCGAAAGGAAATTGTGAAATTTCGGAGTCAAAATACCCATGGTGATTGGATAGAGGAAGAACTGAAGGGGCTACCCGCGAGAATATTTCAACACGAGTATGATCATATCGATGGAATTCTTTTTCCAGACAGGCTATCGCCATTAAAAAGAAGAATGTTAAAGAACCGACTAAATAATGTTTCATCTGGTAAAATTGAAACTGCCTACAAAATGAAATTTAACTCAAAATGAGAAAGAGGTATTTATTTCTTTTGACACTAACCCTCAGTGTGAGCTGCAAAAACGATATATCGCAAGCGGAAAAAATCATAACCACCAATGAAAGTTTTTTAGATTATCAAAATAAATTAGAAATTTTTGAACGCGCTGCTAAAAAATCTAAATCGGATTCTCTGTGGTCAAGATATAAAATGGCTTCGGCGGATTTACAAGCTCAAATTCCAGGTCGCGCACTCTTTTCAATTCGAAACTATATGGATGTTTTTGACTCTTTGCCATATAGACAAGAAGCTGCAATATCANTGCTATCTGCCGCTGTAATTTTTGAGGACGAATTGAATGATCAAACTAGGGCCTTGAAAACAATTCAGTTGCTTCTAGATAATTATCCAAATACAAAAATTGCTTTTAGAGCAGAAAAATACAGAGATTTAGTGGCAATGGGAAATGATTCTTTAGTTCTTGAAAAAATTCATAATTGGCAAACAAAACATAATTAAATAAATCATGAAGTCTTTAAAAAGTATATTATCTATTAGTGGTCGACCAGGCCTTTTTAAATTAATTACACAAACAAGAACAGGAATTTTAGTTGAGGCATTATCAGATAAAAAAAGATTTACTATTTCGGCTCAACAACAGGTAAATGCCTTGGATGAAATTGCAATCTATTGTCAGGAAGGTGAAAAGCCATTGAAGGAAATTTACGAAGGAATGGAAAAGACACTCAAGGGGCAAAAGTGTATTTCTCACAAATCAGAAAATAAAGAGATTATTCGAGTCTTTGATGAGTTTATTCCAACTTATGATGAAGATAGAGTTTATATCAACGATATGAAGAAATTTTTTAATTGGTATAATTTGCTTTGTGATTATGACTTTTTTGAAAGAGATAAAAAAGAAACCGATTCCAAATCAAAAACGAAAAAAATATCCGATGGGGACTAAAGAAGAGAAGTCATTTCAGAGGTTATTGGATATTATGGATGACTTAAGAGAGAAGTGTCCATGGGATCGCGAACAGACTATTCACACACTTAGAAAGCTTACAATTGAAGAGACCTATGAGTTAGTGGATGCAATTGATAGTTCGGATTGGGATCAAATAAAAGGAGAGCTCGGAGATTTATTTTTGCATTTGGTTTTTTACAGTAAAATAGCGGCAGAAAAAAGTCATTTTGATGTTTCAGATGTTTTAAATGAAATCTCTGATAAACTGATTCGACGTCACCCTCACATATATTCAGATTTAGATTTAAAATCCTCAAAAAAAGTAAAAGAGAATTGGGAAGCAATTAAATTAAAAGAAAAAGGCTCCAAAATAAAATCTGTTCTTGAGGGAGTGCCCGATTCACTTCCATCAATGGTAAAAGCTTTTCGCATTCAAGAAAAAGTTCAAGGAGTGGGATTTGACTGGCCAGATTCTGAATCTGTTTGGAAAAAATTTGAAGAAGAGGTTAAAGAATTACGAAATCCTGATGACCCAGAAAATGAACTTATTGAGTTAGGCGATGTTCTTTTCAGTTTAATCAATTATGCAAAGCACCGGGGGCTGGATCCTGAGCAAGCTTTAGCCTTGAGTAATCTGAAATTTAAAAATAGATTTCAGAGTATGGAAGGTTTTCTTAAAACGCAGAATAAATCTCCGATTGGGACTAGCTTAAGTGATTGGAATATATTGTGGGAAAAAGCAAAAAAAATTTATCCGTGAATTTGGAAATCTTATATTCCAGTCAAAATTTATAGCGAATCAATAAACTTTTATTTGAAATGAAGATTAATAGATTNNCTGCCATTGATATTGGATCAAATTCATTAAGATTACTAATCACCAATGTCGTTCAGACGAAAGACCAAACTTATTTTAGAAAAGTGTCAATTACTCGACTTCCTGTTAGGCTCGGCGAGGAAGTGTTTTTATCGGGTTGTATCAAAAAAAGTACAGGTAAAAGGTTAGTTGACTCAATGCTTGCATTCTCAGCGATAATGAGAGTTCATGATATCGACGACTATAGAGCATGTGCTACCTCAGCAATGCGAGAATGCCAAAACAGAGATTATTGGATAAACGAAATAAGAAAAAAAACGAATATTGATGTCGAAGTTATAGATGGTCAAGATGAAGCGAACTTAGTTTTTAGTACTCAACTCTTGGATAATATAAAGCCAAAGGAAACTAATCTACTTTTTGCAGATGTTGGAGGGGGCTCTACGGAGTTAACCATTTTTCAGAATGGGAATCCAAGAAAATCAAAATCTTTTAAAATTGGNACTGTAAGGGGGCTCATAGGGAGAAATTCTAAACCGATTTGGTCAGAGTTAAAATCATGGATTTTAAAGGAATTTATAGACTTTGAAGATGGTAGTGTCGCTGTAATTGGTTCTGGGGGTAATATAAATAAAGTCCACAAAATGAGTGAAAATAAACTTAATGAACCCCTTACTTTCGAGTATTTAAATTCAATTCACAAGAAGATGAGTTTTATTGGGTACGAAGACCGAATTACATCTTTCGAGCTAAACAATGATCGAGCAGATGTTATTATTCCTGCACTAGAAATTTTTTTAAAAGTAATGGATTTCTCAAAATCTAGTAAAGTTTATGTACCAAAAATTGGATTGAGTGATGGTATTATTCGAGAAATCTATAGATCAAAATATGCATCAAAAGAAAATAAATAGTAATGAAAAAATTTTCCTAAATGCATTTAAGGTTTTTCAATTAAGCTCCCAATTAAAAAATAGGAGTTAGTTTAATAAAAAACATAATCCTATATTGTAATACATATTAATTATCTTTTCGATCTAGAACTATTAAACATGAAATACAAATCTTCCTTTTTCGCCACTTTATTTGTTTCGTGCATTTTTGCTTTTGGACAAAACCCAAAGCAAATGCGTATAAGCTTTGACTATATCCAACCCCCACAGGTTTTATTGTCAAGTGATTTCAAATACTCCTCTTCGGGTAGTGTTACCTATGAAGAAGAAGTTTTAATGGAAAAAGCAGAAAATGATGCTGCAATGGAAGAATGGAATAGCCTGAGTATGACAAAGAAATTAAAAAGAAAGTCTGTTGACGGTAGTAACCTTCCGTACAATAAATATTTTCCAACCATTCACTCAAGTGATAGATTAACTAGTTTCGTTTCAATAGAGGGAATTAATAAGTCTCAAGATGCAAAGGCTAGTGTAAACCTGATAATAAATAGACCAATAGTTTCGTCATCTTCAAGAAAAATAAAAGTAGCTCAAGAAAATGGCACTAACGTTACAAGATTTAAGGCAGTTGTTAGCACAAGTACATCTATTGAAGCCATAATAACAGATGATAGGGGTAATATTGAAAATAAAAACTACACAGGTGTCTATTCGGTTACAGATCCGGAAGAGTTTGCTGGGAAAATGCTTGGCGGAGGCATTAGCTCAGCTTCTTTAGGAAAAGTTGAAAAAAGAAATTTTCAAGTCTCGGAGAAAATGGCATTGGAGAATGCTCTTAAAGATCTTTCAACTTACTTATCTATGAAATATGGTTTTGTGACGAGAAATAATTATCCGACGGGAATATGGACTTTTAGAACAACAAAAAAGAATAATTATGATGCAATTAATTCTGCATCTCAATCGCTTGTGGGAGCCTACAGGTTGGGTATAGATTCCGATATGCGAGAACAATTTGAATCTAAGTTACATGCTGCCATTGATGTTTGGAAAGAAGAGATTGGGAATTACGNGCCAAATGACAAAAAAGCAAGAATCAGTGCTGTTCAGGCGGGGCTTTTGTTTTTAAATATTGCTGAAGCTTATCTCTGGATGCAAGATTGGGGTGAATGCTCTCAGGCCCTGGGTGATTTTGAATCGATTTTATCAATGAACAAAAAATTGGGCCGAGTTAACGGAGGTTTAGCACATTATAGAAGAATTGAAAATTTACAAAAGGATTTACAAATTAGATACTCATCCTTAAGCGAGTAATCGAAATCATAGGGGTGATACTATAATCCCTATAATAGTTAGAATAATAAAAATTATCGTTTGAATAACAAAGGCAATGTTNTTGGGAATTAACAAGGCCCAATGAATTTCTCCATATTTTTTCCATTTAAATGGGGGGTTGCTTACTGGAGATTGCATTTCTTTAATCCTATCTATTTCCTTTGGGTTTTTTTTTGAATAAAACACTCCACAGAATGTGCATTCATATTCATAATGGCTAATTTGAGGTTCTACCCCATACCATTTGGAACAAGAGGGGCACTTGACAGTCTTCATTTTAATTGTCTCGAATAATTTTTAGGGCTGCATCATAATTAGGTTCATCTCCAATTTCTTTCACTTGTTCCCGGTAAATAACTATTCCTGAGGAGTTTAATATTATCACTGCACGACTAAAAAGACTTTTAAACTTAGTATTTAGCATCCTAACGTGATAGTCTTTTGAAAAATCATCATCCCTAAGTTCAGAGAGAACAATCGCATCATCTATTCCTTCATTACCGCACCACTGATGAAGAGAGAAAGGAAGATCTCTGCTTATATTTACAACGACAACATTTTCCATTGATGAAGCCATTTTGTTAAACTTCCGAACAGAATTTTGACAGACTCCCGTTCCGATGCTTGGAAAAATATTTAAAATGACTTTTTTTCCTAGAAAATCGGATAATTTTTTTTCAGATAAGTCTCCAGATGTGAGTTTAAATTCAGGGGCTTTTGACCCGATACTTGGAAGTTCGCCAGCAGTTTTTGCTGCTTCGCCACCAAAAGTTATTTCTGCCATTTTTTAAAATTAGTGAAAATGAGTCTAAAACATTATTTGCGTTGAAAAAATTAAATTCAATGTAAATTAATGCTATGCGTTATGAATCTATAGAACCGCTTTATAAATAGCTTGTAATGCTCCAGCAGAAACGACGAAAATCAGAAGCCATCTTACATATCGCTGCGCCTTGGGAATTCTGATTATGTATCTTGCTCCAAACCAAGCTCCTAAAATACTTCCAAATGCCAGAATTAGGGAAGGCCGCCATATAATCAGGTCATTGAAAATATAAATCACGCCGGCTGGGATGGCTAAAATAGCTGCCATCAATAATTTAATGACATTTGCATCCCTTAAGCTCCATTTGTCAGCTAATACAAGAACCGAAAGCATAAGAACTCCAATACCCATTTGGACATACCCCCCATAAAATCCAATCATAAAAAAATAAAGAGCAGATTTAAAAGGGGATAGGCCTCGAACAGATTCCGATGAACCTATCCATCTTTTTTCTCCCCAAAATAGAGTAAATAACATGGCGGTCATGACAATTGCAAGCGACCATTCCATTACATTCGGTGAAATTTGACTGCCAAGTATTCCTCCTGACAATGATCCTAAAAAAGTTGGGAGAATTAAATTCTTTCCTTTGAGAAAGAGGTAATTTCTTCTTGATGTTTTTTTTATGCTAAAAATACCAGTTACAGTCTGAGCTATTACTCCAATTCGGTTACTTGCGTTTGCAGTCGCCCCATCCATTCCTCCGAATAAAAGTAAACTTACTGTTAAAGCAGAGCCGTTGCCAGCAAGAGTGTTAATGACACCCGCTAAAATGCCGCCAAAAAAGAATAATATTTCTGTTGCCAAAGACATGAATCAAAGATAGGTGAAGGTTGTACCTTTGAATTACTGCTTTGGAAATAATGTGAATATGTGCAAGTTTATGATGAGATCGGTAATTTGTTTTCTTACAGCCATATTTTTTGGATGTCAGAATTTGCCTAATGATTCTTTTTTACCTGTAAAAGAAGAATTCGGGGTTTTAAAACTAAAGTTGGATACTGTAGAAATTTTTGATCAGCGGTTTTTCTCTGTTGAATATGAACTNGTATCATTGAGAACTGGGAATTTCAAAATAGGGATAGATTTATCTCAGAATTTAAGAGAAAAACACAATAGAGTTAAAAGAATTAAAGATTCGGTAATAGAGTATATGTACACAGGAGATACTCTTTTCGGATCTAAATATTACCCCGAATTTCCGCTATCCAAGGGGCTATTAGAAGTGTCGAGTAGCCTTAGTTATTATTCTGATAATAATGAGGAAAACGTTCTATCCGAAGATAATTTTAAAAGAAAAGACTAAATGTCTAATATCACGAATTCAGATGAAATTTTTATTGCAAAAACCCTAAAGGGGCTTGAAGATGTTTTAAGAGAGGAGTTGCTAAAATTAGGAGCAAGAGATATTCAAATGATGACTCGTGCTGTCAGATTTAAAGGAGATCTAGGTTTCCTTTACAAAGCAAATATCTGCATTGGGTCTGCCGTAAGGATACTTCGCCCAATTAAATTCGTTGAAGTTCATAGATCTGAAGACCTTCTTGTTGCTGCTCAAAAAATTCCTTGGGAAAAATGGTTTCATCCTGATAAGACTTTTGCTGTTTATGCATCGGGAACTCATCCAAAATTTGATCATACTGGTTATGCAGCTTTGGTTTTAAAGGACGGTATTGTTGATCGATTCCGCTCTAAGACAGGGAAACGCCCATCTGTGAATCGCGAGTTTCCACAAATTAGAATTGAACTTCATTTGAATAAAAGGCATTGTACAATTAGTTTTGATTCATCGGGGGATTCTTTGCATCGTCGAGGTTATCGAAAAGAAATGAATATTGCTCCAATGAGTGAAGTTCTTGCTAATGGGTTACTTCGCCTTACCGGGTACCGGGGAGATCGCCCTTTATACGATCCTATGTGCGGTTCAGGTACTTTTCCTATAGAAGCCTCTATCATCGCAGATCATATTCCAGCAGGAATTTATAGGGATTCATTTGGATTTATGAATTGGTTGGATTACGATAAAGAATTACATGCATTGATTCATGCTTCTGCCTTAAAAAAAATTAGTGAATCCTCGACTGAAATATTTGCCTCTGATATCGATCCTGATTCTGTGCGAATTTCAAAATCAAATTCAGAATTGGCTCTTGTAGAAGATAGAATTTCATGGTTCGAAAAAGATTTTATGTTATCTGATCCGCCAAAAAAGAGAGGGCTTCTTGTGATTAATCCACCTTATGGCCGAAGAATTGATTCAGATGTCGAATTAACTTATCATAGAATCGGAGAACATTTAAGGAGCGCTTACAAGGGCTGGACTGCCTGGATTGTAGTCCCCAGCGCAAAAGCTTCTAAGGCATTACAAATGAAATCGAAGCAACAAATAGCTTTCCAAAATGGAGATTTGGATTGTATGTGGCAAGAGTTCGATATTTATACTCAATGAAAAAAATAGGAATATTAACATCGGGAGGCGATGCTCCTGGGATGAATGCCTGTATCCGTGCGGCGGTTAGGACCGCTGTTTTAAATGATATCGAGGTTTTGGGTTTTTACAGAGGCTATGAGGGTTTAATTGAGAATGACTCTACGGAACTCACTCGTTATGATGTAAGGAATATAATTCATCGTGGAGGTACATTCTTAAAAACTGCAAGAAGTTCAGATTTCAAAACCCGTGATGGCAGACTTCGCGCATCGAAAGTTGTGCGCTCTAATGGATTAGATGGAATGATTGTNATTGGTGGAGATGGGTCATTTACCGGAGCTAATTTATTATCAATTGAACATGATATACCGGTTATAGTTTGCCCCGGGACAATTGATAATGATCTTTTTGGGACTGATTACACAATTGGTTATCAGACAGCTGTGGATACTGCATTAGATGCTGTGGATAATATTCGAGATACAGCGGCATCACATAATCGATTGTTTTTTGTTGAGGTCATGGGACGTGATGCAGGTTTAATTGCCTTGAGAACAGGAATAGCAGCTGGTGCTGAAGGAATATTAATTCCAGAGACTCCTACAGACTTAAAACAACTTGTTAATTATTTAAAAACAGACTTTAAGAAAAAAAGACGATCGGGAATAATTATTGTTGCTGAAGGAGATTCTGAAGGTGGAGCCTATGAAGTTGCAAAGAAAGTACAAGAACAATTTCCTAATTGGGAGACAAAAGTTACAGTTCTCGGTCACATTCAGCGCGGTGGAAAACCAAACGGTTTTGATCGAATTTTAGCGAGTAGAATGGGTCATGGAGCTGTATTGGCATTGAAGCAAGGTAGGAATCGTGAAATGATTGGTATTAAAGCTGGAGAGCTTGTACATGTTCCTGTTGAAAAAGCGATTAAACATAATGCGACTATCAGTCCTTATTTGCTGGATTTAGTGAAGGCACTATCCTAGGAATATGTGGGTTGAAGTTATTCTTCCTGTTCCCGTTCATTCTACATTTACATATTTTTGGAATGAATCATTAAGACCTACTCCTGGGTTACGAGTACATGTCTCATTTGGCAGACAGAACTGTTTGATGGGTGTTATACAAAAAATTCAAGAAAATAGACCAGATTTTGATTGTAAGCCAATTCTGAGAGTCTTAGATGATTACCCCAGAATTCAAATTCATCAAATTAATTTATGGAATTGGATTTCTGAATATTATTTATGCCCTATCGGTGAGGTAATGCAATCTGCTCTGCCTTCATTTTTTAAACTAAAAGAATCTGATGGTGGTCCTTATACATTGGGTGATGGATCCGTAGCACACTGGCGTTGGTTTGCGAAAAAAAGTGATTTAGGAAAAATATCAGAAGTTTTTTCACAGCTCAATAGAGCAAAACTTCAATCTGAGGCGTTATTGTCCTACTTTCAAATTTGTTCGAATCAACTAGATTTGGATTCAGACTATTATCCTTGGATTGCTCAAAATCTTTTACTAGAATATTCCTCAGTAAAAGCTGTTCAATTGAATGCTTTGAAAGAAAAAGGTTTCTTAAAGAAAAGTATGCGTCATTCATTTATTGAGGCAATTTCCGAAGGTGAAAAAATTGACTTATCGGACTCTCAGTTGGATGCTTACAGTAGCATTAAAAAAGGTTTTTCAATGGAAAAACCTGTCNTATTGAAGGGTGAAACAGGTAGCGGAAAGACAGAGATTTATTTAAAATTAGCGGATGACATTCTTAAAAGTGGCAAACATGCTCTTTTACTAGTGCCAGAAATTGCTCTTACTGCTCAATTGTTTAAAAGAATCGAGAAGTCTTTGGGTCGAGATTTAGTATCAGTATACCATAGTCAGGCGTCTGAAAGTGAAAGGAGAGATGTTTGGCAGTCTTTATTGAATCCAGAAACTGGACCAAGGCTTATTTTAGCTGCTCGATCTGGAATTCTTCTTCCGCTAAAACACGTTGGTTTAATAGTTGTTGATGAAGAGCATGAGACTTCATACAAACAATATGAACCTTCTCCAAGGTATCATGCTCGGGATGTAGCAGTATGGATATCGAAAAAAATAAAGTGTGGCATTGTTCTAGGATCTGCAACTCCTAGCTTGGAATCATATCATAACGCAAATCAATTGAAATACTTTAAAGTTGAGTTGAAAGAGCGTTTTGGTGCTTCTAAACCACCAAAAATTGAAATGCTATCATTGATAAAGTATAAATCAATGAAAATGATGAAGGGCCCCTTGTCTTTGCCAGCTTCTGAATTAATTGAAAGAGTTTTGAGTAAAAATCAGCAAGCTCTCGTATTTCAAAATAGACGGGGGTATTCCCCTTATTTAACATGCATGTCATGTGGATGGACTGAGCCATGCTCCGAATGTGATGTTGCGGTTACGTTTCATAAAGAAAGTAAATTGTTAAAGTGTCATTACTGCGGAAATTCAAGAAAGCCACCCAAAACATGTCCTTCATGTCAGAGCTCTGCATGGAAATTAAGAGGTATTGGTACTGAAAGAGTTGAAGAGAACTTAGATGAAATTTTTCCAGATGCTAATATTTTAAGAATAGATTCAGATTCTGCTCGAAAAAAGAAATCAATGTCGCATTTTATAGAATGGCTTGAGACAGGAAAAGTGGATGTCCTTGTTGGGACTCAAATGATTGGCAAAGGAATAGATATATCCGGATTGTCACTTGCTATAATTCTTGATGCTGATAGCGCTCTGCAAATGCCGGACTTTAGATCTCATGAACGTGCTTTTCAATTATTTTCTCAAGTTGCAGGCAGAACAGGAAGGCGACAAATTCAAGGTCATGTTATTATTCAAACGGTAACTCCGGAGCATCCGGTTTTGTTAGCTGTTCAAAAAGGGGCTTATGATGTTATGGCTAAAAGCATTTTGGCGGATCGTAGACTCTATCATTATCCACCTTTTATAAAGATGGTAAGAATTGAATTACGTCATTCAAAGGAAGTTATAGTCGAAGATGCAGCTAAATTTCTCGCAGAGAAGTTANTTAGAGGTTTTGGAGGTGGAGTCCTAGGGCCTGAAAAACCCGCTGTATCTCGTGTAAAAAATTTCCATCTTCAACATATTTGGATGAAATTTCAAAATGGTAAGTCGCTCCCGATAATGAAAGAAAAACTTAGAAAAATTAATAATTCAATCTATTTTAGCTCAGACTTTAGGTCTGTAAAAATTCATATTGACGTGGATCCCTATTAATTGGTTTAGTTTTCTTCAAGGGATTTTTCAGAATTAAATAATTTTGAAAAACCAAACAAAGCAGCGCCATGAACAACGATGATCAGAAGCCAGTCAAGAATAATTCCTCTGGCGATAAGTTGAGCACTATGGCTCATAGGTACTATCCAAGAGAGTAGACTGCTACTCAAAAAACTCAAGCTATTCCATTTAAATATTTTTCTTTTCATGTTAGAATTATTGATGAAAATTGTCTTTTTCGATTTTTTCACTTAACTGAATCCAAAGACTTTCATTTGGAGGCGGGGCTGTAAGAGTAATGGAATCAGATTTAACTGGATGTTTCAATGATATTTTTTGTGCATGCAGAGAAATTGAGCCATTTGTGTTTGATCTTTTTGCTCCATATTTAAGGTCTCCTTTGATCGGGTGCCCAATAGCACTTAGTTGACATCGAATTTGGTGATGGCGTCCAGTTTCTAGATTTATTTCGAGTAAACTGTATCTTTCTCCGGCCGAGATGTTTTTGTATGTAAGTATTGCTTTTTTTGCCTCTTTTTTAGTTGAAATGAAACTTTTTTTTTGTTTTGGGTCTTTCCACAGGTAGTTGACAAGGCGTGACATATTATTCTTCGGCTTACCCTCAACAATCGCCCAGTATATTTTTTTTATTGCTCTTTGTGCGAATAATTGACTGACTCTTGTTAAAGATTTTGAAGTTTTTGCTAAGATTACTATTCCAGAGCTCGGTCTATCCAATCGGTGGGGAAGTCCAATAAACGCCCTTCCTGGTTTATTAAAACGTTTTGCTACATCTTTTTCAGCCCAATCTTTTAGTGTCAAATCTCCTGATTGATCACCTTGAACAAGAAGTCCGGAGGGTTTATTTACAATTAGTAGGTGATTGTCCTCAAGTAAAATGGTAGGATGCTTTAAATCACTAGTAACTTTCTTTTTCACTTGGAAATGATCCTGATTTTACGTCATTGATATAATCCATTATTGCATTTGGGATTAACTCCTCAAGATTTAAATATCGTCTTAAAAATCTAGGATTAAACTCAGTGTTCATTCCCAGCATGTCATGCAAAACTAGTACTTGACCATCCACATTGGGTCCAGCGCCAATTCCTATGGTGGGAATTTTTACTGACTCACTGACTTTTTTTGCCAAAGAGGCTGGTATTTTTTCCAGAACTATGGCAAAACAACCAGCTTTTTCAAGAGATTTTGCATCTTCAATTAGCTGATTAGCTTCTTCCTTTTCTTTGGCTCTGACTGCGTATGTTCCAAATTTATATATACTTTGAGGAGTAAGTCCTATATGTCCCATTACAGGTATTCCAGAACTTACAATCCGCTTAATTGTTTCAACAATTTCAGAACCACCTTCTAGTTTAACCGCATGGCCTCCAGATTCTTTCATTATTCTTATGGATGAGGATAAAGCTTCCTGCGGATTACCTTGATAACTGCCGAAAGGAAGATCAACTACGACAAGAGCTCTTTCTACTGCTCGAATAACACTAGATGCGTGATATATCATATGTTCTAATGTAATTGGTAGTGTAGTCTCATGGCCAGCCATAACATTACTCGCAGAATCTCCAACAAGAATAACATCTATGCCAGATTTATCCACTAATCTCGCGAGACTAAAGTCATATGATGTTAGCATTGTTATCGATTCACCTCTTTGTTTCATCTCAAAAAGGCTATTTGTGGTAACTTTTTTATATGATTTCTTTTCTTTTGACATTTTATGGACTTTGAATCAAAAGTACAACGGCAAGTCGTGGTATCTTTACAACAATGAAATTAAGAGAAATTTTTATTTTTTGTTCCATCTTGTTTTTCGCCTCCTCATGTGATAATACGCTTGTTGTTACGGCGCCATATGAAAATATACCAACTATCTATGGTACATTAAATCCAAACTCGGATACTCAATATGTTCGTGTTGGAAAGGCTTATTTAGGCCAAGATGGTCCAAATGGAGGTTTGAATAATCCGGATAGTCTATATTATTCTGATTTAATTATACAGCTGCAGGCTTTTAAGGAAAATGGTGATTTATTTTGGACTAAATCTCTTAACGAAACGACGGATATTCCCAAAGATTCCGGATTATTTACAACTCAAGGTCATAGATTATACAGGATAGTTATTCCGGATTTCACCTCAAATGAAAAGCGATTGGATTGGTCTTATAAGATATTACTGAAAACAGATTCAAATTCTCCCTCTTTTGCTAGCGCTGAAACTCCGATGGTTAAAGAGTTTAGAATTAAACGACCAAACTTTCAAGGGACTCAAAGATTTAGTTTCACTTCAAGCAAAGGTGCGGAGATTCAATTTTACCAGGCTGTAAATGCCCGCATATATCAGGGGTATGTAGATTTTTTGTACATGGAGATGCCAGAGGGGAGTCAAATGGATTCCACACGACATTCAGTTAGGTATAACCTTCCTTACACTATTGGAAGTTCTCTAAATGGAGGTAGTTATTTAAGTAATTCTTTGAGTTACGAGGCTTATTATACTTTTTTATCAGAAAAGATTCCTCAAGCCCCTGGTAATATTAGGTTTTTTCGAGGATTCAATGTTCATTTATCAGCGGGGTCTGATGATCTCGCAACATATATTTCAGTTTCTCAACCATCAAATACAATTCTTCAGGATCCCCCATTTTACTCAAATGTTGAAAATGGTGCAGGTATTTTCGCAAGTAGAGTCAGTTTAGAGCGGCCAAATATTGGNTTAACTTCAGCTTCTCTGGATAGTTTAATTTTTGGCAAATTGACATGCCCGCTTAGGTTTGCCAAGGCGAGTTTCCTTGATACACTGACATGTAACTGACAATTTGTCTTAGTTGGAGGCTTGGTATAGAGATTGTCCTCTATCGATTTGAATTAACCAGCGTTATAAGCGAAAAAATAATCGATATGGGTAAAATTATAGGAATAGATTTGGGAACAACGAATTCGTGTGTTTCCGTAATGGAAGGAAACGAGGCAGTTGTAATTCCCAACGCAGANGGTAAAAGAACAACTCCTTCAATCATAGGTTTCGTAGAAGACGGTGAGAGAAAAGTTGGAGATCCCGCTAAAAGGCAGGCAATAACTAATCCCACAAAGACAATATTTTCAATTAAACGATTCATGGGAGAGTCATACTCGAAAATCTCGAAAGAGATCAAAAGAGTTCCTTATGAAATCTCCAAAGGNGACAACGACACTCCCAGGGTTAAGATTGATGACAGAATGTATACCCCTCAGGAACTTTCAGCAATGATTCTTCAGAAAATGAAAAAGACAGCTGAGGATTACCTTGGAACAGATGTTTCAGAGGCTGTGATTACTGTTCCAGCCTATTTTAACGATTCTCAACGTCAGGCAACCAAGGAAGCAGGAGAAATTGCTGGGCTAAAGGTGGAAAGAATTATTAATGANCCAACAGCAGCAGCTTTGGCATACGGAATAGATAAAATGAACAAAGACATGAAGTTAGTTGTCTTTGATTGCGGTGGTGGAACTCATGATGTATCTATTTTGGAATTAGGAGATGGTGTTTTTGAGGTCAAGTCAACGGATGGAGATACTCATCTCGGAGGTGATGATTTTGATGACAGGATTATTAATTGGTTGGCTGACGGTTTCAAGGAAGCTGAGGGTACAGACTTGAGAAAAGATCCAATGGCTCTTCAGAGATTGAAAGAAGCTGCAGAAAAAGCAAAAATCGAACTATCAAGTGCGAATACTACAGAAATTAACCTTCCCTATATAACTGCTACTGATAGTGGTCCAAAGCACATAGTTAAAAGTTTAACTCGTGCGGAATTTCAACGCTTGGCCTCAGATCTTATTGAAAGAACAATTGCTCCATGTAAATCTGCTCTTAAAAATGCGGGTTTAAATGTTGGTGATATTGATGATGTAATATTAGTTGGGGGGTCAACTCGGATTCCTGCAATACAAGAGGCAGTTAACAAATTTTTTGGAAAAGAACCGAATAAAGGGGTGAATCCCGATGAAGTTGTTGCCATTGGTGCTGCAATTCAAGGAGGAGTGTTAGCGGGTGATGTTAAAGATGTTCTCCTTTTAGATGTAACACCTCTTTCTCTTGGTATCGAAACTATGGGCTCNGTTATGACGAAATTAATAGAGGCAAATACTACGATTCCTTCAAAGAAATCTGAAGTTTTTTCGACAGCAAGTGATAATCAGCCGAGTGTAGAAATACATATTCTTCAGGGAGAACGGCCGATGGCTAAGGATAATAAAACTATAGGCCGGTTTCATTTAGATGGTATTCCACCGGCGCCTAGAGGTACTCCTCAAGTTGAAGTGACTTTTGATATAGATGCGAATGGCATACTGAATGTAAGTGCAAAGGATAAAGCGACTGGGAAAGAACAGAAGATTCGTATCGAAGCTTCTTCAGGCTTAAGCTCCGAAGAAATTGAAAAAATGAAGCAAGAGGCTGAAGCTAATGCGGAGTCAGATAAAGATGCCAAAGAACAAATAGATAAGTTGAANGCTGCAGATCAGATGATTTTTCAAACTGAAAAGCAATTGACTGAATTTGGTGATAAACTTGGAGATAAAAAGCCAGCAATTGATGAGGCTTTAGAAAATTTGAAAAAAGCCCATGCCAGTAAAGAGTTAAGTGCTATTGATTCTGCTATGGAAACAATAAATGAAGCTTGGAAAAATGCATCTGAAGAGATGTACAAAGCTCAAGAAGGTGCCTCTCAAGGTGAAACTGACGCAGGACAAAGTGGAGAGCCTTCTGAAGGCGGCTCAGATGACGACGTTACAGATGTAGAATTTGAAGAGGTCAAAGAAGAGGAATAAAACCTTAAATATTGATTCTAGTTATAAAAGATCTGCTCGAAAGGCAGATCTTTTTTTTGAATTTATCTTATTTTAAGCATTCCATATTTAAGTATACAGTAAATTGCATGTAGCCCATCTTTCCAGTTTATCTTTTTGCCCTCTTCGAAAGTTCTGCCATAATAGCTAATCCCTACCTCATAAATTCTAATTTTAGAAATTCTCGATATTTTAGAAGTTACTTCGGGCTCAAATCCAAATCGTTTTTCTTTAAGATTTAGCGATTGAATAATATCTCTTCGAAATAACTTGTAACATGTCTCCATATCGGTAAGGTTAAGATTAGTAAACATGTTACTTAAAAATGTCAAAAATTTATTTCCGATCGAATGCCAAAAAAATAAAATTCTATGGGGTTTTCCTCCAAGGAATCTTGATCCGTATACAACATCTGCATAGCCATCAATGACAGGTTTAAGCATAACTGAATATTCCTCAGGATTATACTCTAGGTCTGCGTCTTGGATTATAATATAATCGCCTTTTGCATGCTCAATAGACGTATGAAGTGCTGATCCTTTTCCTTTGTTTTTATCATGTTTGAAATATAAAATATCCATTTCTGGATTTTCATTTATATATTCTTTGATTGCTATTTCGGTATTATCTGTACTGCAATCGTNGGTGATAAGGATTTCTTTATCCCAATTTTCCGGTAATTCGGCACCTTTTACTTTATTCAGGATTTTTACAATTGTTTTTTCCTCATTGAATGCAGGAATGACAATAGTTAAGGTTTTCATGATAATATCAAAATTGGATCCTTATTCTCGAGGATAGTATTCGATGATTAATTTGAAATTCTATGGTGTACAAGGCGCAAAATCGTCTTCAGTAAAACCAGCGCAGTGGGCTTTGCATGAATTGTCATATTGAATTTGATTACCTCTTGCTTCAACGCAAACGGGATTATATTCTTCGGTACAAATACATCGCTCATTTTTAGGAGTTCGAATTAAGCGGTCACAATTCAAAAAAGTCAAAGTCAAGAGGAATAAAAAAAAGAATCTCATAGTCTATCTATTTTTTGTAAAATGTACACCGTTTAAATATAAACATTTTTTTCAGGGTTATCATTTGGGTATCTATGCTTTTATTTTTCCTTTTTTATTTTAAAGTTGAGTAAAGTCCATGTCAAATTAATAATTGGACTTAGCCAATTAAAGAAACAATAAAAAAGGTAATCGCCTGTTGCGACACCTAAAGTTATTGATTGATATGCCCCGCATGTATTCCAAGGTATAAGTACAGATGTCACCGTTCCACTATCCTCTAGGGCTCTGGACAGATTTTCAGGAGCAAGATTTCTTTTTTTAAATGCGGTCCTATACATTCTTCCTGGAACTACAATTGCCAGATATTGATCTGCTGCAGTAATATTGATAAATCCACAGGTTACTAGGACTGAGGCAATTAGTGATGTAGCACCATTTCCAAATGCTAGCAATGCTTCAGTTATTGTTCTTAAGAAATTTGAAGCCTCTAAAACACCACCAAAGGTTAAGGCACAAATAACTAACCATATGGTTCCTAACATTCCTTTCATTCCCTTTGTTTGAATGAGCGAATCAAGTAGAGGATTTTTCATCTCTATATTAACCGAGCCATATAAACTTTGAATTATTCCTTTATAGGATCCTTTGAAACCTGAGCTGCCACCGATTTCCGTTATAATGTCCGGTTGAAAGAAAAAAGCAGCCACAGCTCCCATTAGTGCGCCAAATCCCATGGCAGCAACTGGATCCAATTTAAAGGATATTAGGCTAATACTCAATAAAGGAATTAATAGGAGCCAACTACTTATGAAAAATCGATCTGATAATTCATTTGATAGATTATTTATATCTGATAATTGCACTGCGCTATCAAAACCAAGACCAATCAAAGTAAAAATAATTAATGTTATTATTATTGATGGGCCACTAGTTAAGAATAAATATTTTATATGTTTAGTTAATTCTGTCCCAGCCATCGCTGAAGCTAAATTGGTAGTGTCCGACATAGGGGACATTTTGTCTCCAAAATAGGCACCTGAGATGACAGCACCTGCAATCCATGCGGGAGAAAATCCTAAGGATTGACCCACTCCCATTAAGGCTACACCAATTGTCGCAGTGGTACCCCATGAAGATCCAGTTGCTAAACTTATTACTGAACAAACTATAACTGCTGCAGGTAAAAAAATTGATGGAGAAAGTATTTTTAAGCCAAAAACTATTAGTGTTGGAATTATTCCTGACACCATCCAGCTACCTGTTAAAGCTCCCACCATCAGGAGAATAATAATGGCCTTTGTGCTGTCTTTAATGGTATTTTGAATACCCTTCCAGAGTTTATCTGTTTTAACCCCTTTTAACCTGCCCAGAAATGCTGTAAAACCCGCAGCAAAAAGTAGGATTAATTGATTGCTTCCATCTAGACTGCTGTCCCCAAATATTTGAATATTTATAAATAAAGCCCCAACTAAAAAGATTATTGGAAGAATAGAATAGAATAGAGAAGGTTGTTTGGACATTTGGAAAAGATAAAGATTTTTATGTTAAATAATCTAAGATCTCAACCATGGTTTCAATACCTCTAGTACTGA
Source organism: Cryomorphaceae bacterium (assembly GCA_002682945.1). Lineage (GTDB taxonomy): Bacteria > Bacteroidota > Bacteroidia > Flavobacteriales > Schleiferiaceae > TMED14. Next base: position 177,532 of record NYSL01000033.1, read on the forward strand.
GTTTAAGGGCAATCCTTTTACATTGTCAAAAGATCCCTCAATCCGTTGAATCCCAATGTGACCTATCCATTCTTGAACGCCATATCCTCCAGCTTTATCAAATGGTTTATAATTTTGAGCATACCATTTGATCCATGTTTTTGGTAATTTCTCAAATTTGACCAGTGTTACTTGAGAGGAATTCTTCCATATTTTCCCATCGGTGGCCCAAACAGACGAGATAACTCGATGTTCACGCCCATTTAATTTCAAGAGCATTTTTATGCATTTGTCAATTCCTTTGGGTTTGCCAAAACGTTTCTCGTCCATCCATACCTCAGTATCTGCGGTAAGTAATATTTCTCCTGATTTAATTGAGCTTAATAAGGCATCGGATTTCTGCCTTGCAACCCAAGATACTGTGTCTATATCATTTAAATTCGATGGTGCAATTTCATCAACTTCTGANGCTCTTACGGAAAAAGGAATATTTAATATCCTCAATAACTCATTTCGCCTAGGTGATTTAGACCCTAGAACCAATTTCCCATTTAAATTGAATAGTCGAATCGGTTCTACCATTTTCGATCTTCTTTGCGCATCCAATTTCCATGAATTTTTAAAACTTGTTCAATTAAATCACGTGCGCAACCATTTCCTCCGTTTTTGTATGATATGTATTTACTGATTGATCTTATTTCTGGTGCAGCATCTTTTGGACAAGTTGGAAGGCCTACTTTATTGAGAATTTCATAATCAGGGATGTCATCACCCATGTAAGCAATATTCTCTAATTTAAGATTGTACATCGAAATAAGTTCTTCAAGGGCTTCAATTTTGTTTGATGCACCAAGCCAGATGTCCTTTATTCCTAGTGATTCAAGTCTTTGTTTTACTGCCATCGATTTACCCCCTGTTATTATGGCTACATTATAGCCTTTTTTTACTGCTAATTGAAGGGCATAGCCATCTTTCGCATTAAAAATTCTTATTGGCTCTTCATTGGGTAAAACTGTCACGGTTCCATCAGTTAAGACACCATCAACATCAAAAACAAATGTTGTAATCTCTTTTAAGATCAATTTATAATTCACTTTCTTTTAATTTAATTTCTGCAATATTATCACTGATGGATTTATAGATCTTGCGCATATCAAAAGGCAGCATCTCTAAATGTTTTTCAATGGTCGCTTTGTCTCCTCTATGGGCGGGTCCAGTCTGAATTTCAAATGGCTTTCCCTCTAAAGCAGTTTTTATCGTATTTAAGATCATGTTATTAAAAAAATTAACCTCTATGCCATTGACATCACAATACTCTTTAATAAGTCCGATTTGATGATTTATAAAGTTGTTGGCGAAGACAGCTCCTAAATGATATTTGCCTCGCATTTCACTTGTACACATCAAACCATTGGGTATTTGTAGATCCTTGTGAAACATTTCTAAAACATCTTTTAAGAGGTTATTATTAGTTTCCCAAAATACGGGTATATCCTTCCATGAAATACTATTGCTTTTAAAAGATTGCATCGGATACCATATTCCAGAATTCGGATAAAAGGAAATATCAGATAGTGGTGTAACACCTGAACAATGAAAGATTGGAATNGTAATGTTTTGCTTCATTATTTTCTTTACCGAGAAAATAATTGCATCATCCGGAATCGCTAGGAATAATGCTTTTGTTTGCGATGAGAAATCAGTTGGCTTATCAAGCCATTCCCTTGCTGCTAACTGAAGCCCATTATCTCCAATTCTTTCTTTTAGTGCATTTCCTAATGCACCACTTCCAAATATGATCCAACTAGGCATTATTTTCGGGTTTGATTTAGTACTTGATATACCCTTTTCCAGACTGCTAATAGTGTTCCAATACCCATAAGAATGGCTCCAAGCCATAACAGATTGATGTAAGGAAATATAAATGCTTGCATTAAAACAAATGGGGGGTCTTCATTTTTCTTCTCCCATGCAGTTATATTAAATTTTCCTTCNGCAGTNGCTACACCATCAAATCGAAATTTAATCTCTTTTTCATCAAGAGTAATTTCTGATTTTTTAACCCTGTCACCGTCTAGGTGGTATGGGAGGCTTATTAAAGTCTTTTCCCCGTTCATTGACTTTAAAATCAACTTCAGATTTAAATCTAAAAAATCAATTTCACCAGATTTATTATTCACAGATGCGTTTTCTACAAACAAAGTATCGCAATAGAGTAAATATTTCTGAAATAAAAAGACCTCCTCACCTGTTGATAAGACTGCTTCTGATGGATCTGACCACTCACCATTTTTTTCATCTAATGGTCTGAGGTCTGCGTAACTGATATAGGTATATATATCTCTATTCCAAAAATGCTTTGTGCTCGGCTCTCGCACATTACCCATTCTATCATTGATTTGAATAAAAGGGTTGAGGGTGAATGATTTTTTTAAGACCGGTTTTTCAAAATCTTCCCACGAAGAGAATTCATCGGCTTCAAAAAAATCAATATCAAAAACCCTATTATGACCTTCTATTCTTTCATCTTGCCAAGAAACATAGTAAGGGTACATAGAGACAGTATCACTCATAGGTAAAAGTATATTCTCGTTGGCGGGAAAATCTTCGTGAATGAAACTAGCATTGGTGCTAATCGCCTCTTTTTTCCCATTGCTTATTAATGCACCCAAGAGAACAAGAGTAAAGCCTAAATGCGCCATGGCCATTCCTCCTCCGGTCCATCGCCCGCGGAGAATACGCAGCCAATAATCTGCATTACTCAAAACCCCAAAAATAGATACGACCAATAGAGCCGCGTATAGAGGTTCATAGAGTTCAAGGCCCCATATGCAAAAAGCACTAACAGCTACAGATATAAGTGCTGAGGGCAGAACTCTTTTTATGAGAGCATTTGGGGTCTCTTTCCAACGCAAGAAGGGAACAAAGGCCATTAAGAGTGTAATTACTAATGCAAAAGGTATTTGAAGGCTATTAAAGTGCTTTGCAGCGTCTGCTGGAGGAGCCATGAGATTTTCAAGAATTGGAATTAGACCCTCCGGCCCGATTATTTTGTTAAAAACTGGTATACTTGTACTAAATATGATTTGGGCCGCTGATAAAAGCAAAGTTAAAGACCCTATAAACATCCAAAACTCTCTAGAGTTAAAGGCATCTTCTAATGGACTTTTAGGATATCTTTTCCAGTGCCAAAGAAAAATAAATAATGATCCCAATGAAAAATAACCCAAGAAAATAATTAATTGGCTATTTAATCCTAAATCAACAAAAGCGTGAACGGAAGTGTCTCCAAGAATTCCAGACCTTGTCAGAAATGTTGAATATAGAATCAAAAGATAAGATAAGATTGTAAGGAATAATGCTGTGGTAGGAGATGATTTTTTATGCTTAACAATCATCATTAGGTGACCAGCTGCTACCAAGGTAAGCCAAGGCACAAGACTCGAGTTTTCCACAGGGTCCCATGCCCAGAACCCTCCGAAGCTGAGAGCTTCATAGGCCCATGCACCTCCCATTAAAATTCCCGTGCCTAATATTGATATTCCGAAAAAGGTCCACGGTAATGCAGGGATAACCCATTCAATATATTTTTTTTCTAAGATACCTGTTATGGCAAATAAAAATGGTATTGTCACAGATGCAAAACCCAGAAAAAGAGTCGGTGGATGTATTACCATCCAATAGTTCTGTAATAATGGGTTCAGACCTTGCCCATTCCTGAGTGATGGTAATCTTATCAAATAATCTCTCATCTCTGTCCATGGAAGCCCCAGATTCTCTGGAAGTTCGCGAATCAATATAAATGGTGAGGAGCCTATTTTTATGTCGCCTATGTAAATTCCAAGAAGCATAGAAGTCAAAAACATCTGAACCATTGCGAGTAGCATTAATGTTCCAAATTCCCATTTTTTTGCAGTCCCTATTAATACCCACCCCAGAACCATGTGCCATGTTGTCCAGAGCAAAAAACTACCTTCTTGGCCCTCCCAAAAACATGATGCTATGTATTTCATAGGCATTTCCAACGAGCTATGTCTCCAAACGTAATCAAATTCAAACCAGTGATTAAATAGGGCAATAAATAGTATCAAAATCGTTCCAATTACACCTATTGAATGAAGTAGAAAGCTCAATCTTCCTGCTGATTTCAGCCCAGTGAAACCCTTGGTTTTTTCTTTTTTAGAACTCGAATAGTATAAACCATAAAAAAATAAAGTGGCTACAGATCCCGAAAAAGCCAGTGCAACCGAGGCTCTGCCCAAAAAGGCAAATAGACTATGCTCTCCGATGTAGTCCATTTATTTATGAATTTATTGAGTAAATCAAAGAAGTGTCTATGCCCTTTTCATCTATGTATTTTGAAGGGCATTTCATTAATATCTCTTCGGCTACAAAATGATTTGATGTCGAGTGTCCAGTGATTGTTATTTCCTCCGAGCGCTCGAAATCCATTGGTTTTGGCTGGTTATAAATAACATTTTTTGACCTACCATTTTTATCGATGGCTATAAAAGTCAATAAAGTAGTTTTAGGGTCGAATTCTATTGGATTTTTTAAATCCACTTTAGCAACAACGGTTACCGTTTCTGGAGTTTGCTTATCTGCTATATCAAAGGTAGCATATACACTAGCATCTTCGAGAGTCACCAGTAAGGCTCCAATCATAAGTGCAATCACTAAAAGCAATATTATTTGCGTTCTTTTCATTTTTTTTGATCTCTTTCGAGTCGGCTAATTTTTCGATCAAGGTGAATCAGGTATAAAGCCAATCCACCAAATATTATTCCGATAACTGCTAGTACTACATATATCTTGCCATCGTTCCTGAAAATATCTGCCATCTCAACGGTTCTAGTTGCTATTTGCGAAAAAATCATCTTTTATTTTTTAAAATTTCTATTCGATTTCTCAATACACTGATCCAAAACCCTACCAAAATCCAGCCAACTACTGCAGGATAGAAAATCATTCTCATTCCACTATCTAAGTCATAATTTGAAAATCCTGGATTACCCCCATTACCAGGATGTAAAGACTCAGTCATGCGAGGTAAAATACCAATGAAAACTATCATTAATACAAAGGCGAAAACATTGTAGATCGATGAAATACGGGCTTTTTTCTCCACATCCTCAATGCTATTGCGAAGAATAAAATATGCTGTATAAATTAATAGTGTAACAGCTGTTCCATTTAGCTTTGGGTCTGCAGTCCAAAATGTACCCCATGTTGCCTTTGCCCAGACCATACCCGTAAAAAGGCCTAATAAAGAAAACATAATTGCAACTTCAGCAAAATTTTTTGCCTTAAGGTCGAAAATTAAATTCACTTTGAGGCCATCTTGTCCAGATTGCAAAAAACGAATGCTTAGAATTACCGAGTTCAATAAAAGCACTATCATGGTGAACCACATTGGAACATGAAAGTATAGATTCCTTATAGTTTCGTTTAAAATAACTAACCTTGGAACATCCAACATTAAGCCTGCATAAAGCGAATATGCGACTAAAATTATACCTGTGTATTTCCATGCCTTCATTAGGAGCGCCAAAGGTAAGGAAATAGGATAGCACCAAGAGCTAGGGAGAGAGCACAAAGTGCTATTTCTCCTAACCATAATGGATAAATTTCTTTGATTGATTCACCAATTAAAGCGAGTTTACTTGCTCTAAGTGAGACCAATAATGTGGGTAATAGAAGTGGAATACTGAGTATTGACATTAAACCAGAGTTTCCGTTTGCCTTTGAGGAGATTGCTGATGTAAAACATAGCGTAAATGACATTGCAATAGATCCAAGCCCAATTGATACTATTANAGGAGTCAGGGTAATAAGATTTTCCTCAGAATTAGGCAATCCAATCCAAAGATAAAAGAGTCCAAAGCTCAAAAGAGATATAAATAACGTGCTCAGGGATGTGATTATACTCTTACCTATTAAGAGTTCTGTGGAGTCAACTAACTGGTCAATATAAAAATATTTGTCGTCGTCCGGGGAAAAAGTCCTTCCAGCTATTTGTATGCTGCTAAATACTAAATTCATCCAAATTAATGCTAGCCAAGTGTTTGGTGAGGGTNGGTTAATTAGTATTGACGCCAAAAAGGTNACTATGGCACAAAAAAGNACAGACACGAACCATCCTGAGCTTCTTAGGTAATCTAGCTGCCAATCCCAGGAAAATATTGTTTTAATTGCTTTTACTCTAATCACTNTATAAAGGTAGTGTCTTATACATTTAAAACTTTTTTAGGATTAATTTGTTTAACTTNTAAGTGANTTTTTTANCAAAAAAANTTTTATGAAAAATGANAAAAAATNTAATAATTTCNATTTTGNCAGTTTGCTCAACATTTATTTCATGCAGTCAATCTATTGCCCAGCCAATGGATGANGTAAAAAATTTTTATGACCTNTCTGCTCGAACCATAAATGGCGANTTGTTAAATTTTGATCAATTAAAGGGTAAACGTATATTAATTGTTAATACTGCNTCAGCNTGNGGTTTNACCTATCAGTACAATTCATTGCAAAAATTATGGGATGCGTCAGATCACGATGAATTTGTGATAATTGGATTNCCATGNAACGATTTTGGAGAACAAGAATCAGGTTCCTTAAAGGAAATNGAGTCATTTTGCCAAAAGAATTATGGAGTTACCTTCCAATTAATGGAAAAAGTNAAAATTAAAACCAGCCCGATATATAAATGGTTAATGAATAAAAGTCAGAATGGTGTTAAAAATGCGAAAGTGTTGTGGAATTTTCATAAATTTTTGGTTGACGAAAATGGGAAGTGGAGTGGTTCGTTCCTACCTACAACTTCGCCCAATTCATTAAGCATCAAAAACTTTGCCTCAGGCGCATGAATATAGAAACAGATATTCTCGCTTTTGGTGCTCATCCAGATGATGTAGAGCTAGGTTGCGGTGGTACGATAGCAAAACATACTGCTCTCGGGGACTCTGTCACCATCATTGATTTAACTCAAGGTGAATTGGGTACGAGGGGAACAACTGAGGTCCGAGAGAATGAATCTAAAAAAGCTCAAAAAATTCTGTCAGTCAAAAATCGTTTTAATTTGAAATTCGCAGATGGGTGGATTGAAAATAACCGTGAGTCTCAGTTATCCGTAATCGCTCACATTCGACGGCTAAGACCTAAAATTGTGCTTTGTACCGCTCCCAATGACAGACACCCAGATCACATAGCTGCCAGTAAATTAGTAGTTGATTCTTGCTTTAAATCTGGATTAGATAAAATTCCTACTTTATGGGACGGAGAAAAGCAGCGACCTTTTCGTCCTGATAACATATATCATTACATTCAATTTTACGAAATTACCCCAGATTTTAACGTTGATATATCAGACCATTTTTTGACTAAAATGAAAGCGATTGAAGCGCACTCCTCTCAGTTTTATGATCCCAACAGCAAAGAGCCAGAGACTATAATTTCTTCGAAAAAATTCTATCACTCGATTTCTGCTCGCTCATCTGAATGGGGAAGAGCTATCGGAGTTAACTACGCGGAGGGCTTTGTTGCCGAGAGACGTATAGGGGTTTCTCGAATAACAGATCTCTGTTAGATTTTGATTTGCAGTTAGCTCAAATACCAATTTTCAAGAAGTTTTGATACAGACTGTTTCCTAAAGCCATGAAATGTTATTGTTTTATTGCTTGTTTTTATTTCTATTTCTTTCATTAATTCAATCAACTCTTCGGGGAAAAATGTTTTTCTGAAAATAAGCCTTTCATTACTTTCATAGACAGATTGAGGCCCTATGCATGGGGTCGATATAACCTTTAATCCTCGTTCTAGGGCCTCACCAATAACCATACTGAAGGTCTCTATCTTACTGTTTACGATTAATATGTCATGAGCCCACATCTCCTTATGGACTTGACTTTGATCTTTTCGACCTTTCCAAATAAGATTCTTTAAAAGTTTATATCTTTTCTTAAGCCTCTTCATGTCTTTCCCATCTCCAACAAGAGTCAGAATATCTTCACTAAAAGTGAGAGAGTGGACTGTCCAAGCATCCAGAATGCCAGATATTCCTTTGGTTTTATCTACTATGTCCCCAACAAAAAGAAAATTACGGTTCGTTTTTATTTTTTTAGAATGCGAATTTTTAAAACTTGGCTCCTGAAGAATGTTGGGGATGTATCTAACATTACCAAATTTTTCTATCTTTTCTTTCAGCGCTGGCGAGACCGCGCTTCTCAGGTCTGAGATGAGTGCGGTTAATTTCGCTCCGATTGGAGCTCTTCGAAACCAATGGCTTTGATGTTCCGTAACTGCAAATTTTATTTGCTTTCCAAAGCGGAATTTCAACCTTACTAATATGTAAGCGGTATCCCATGATCCACCGTGAATATGCAATATATCGCAGCTTCCTAAGGTTTTTAATGCTGATTTCACAGATTTATATTTTTGAATCCAACCCCATGGGCCTTTTCTTGAAGCGTTATAGATTATGGATTCTTTCCCGCTGCCAATAGGCTTTTCACCCAAAATAACAACTGCTATTTCATTTCCTAAATTTTTTGATGCGCGGACATGTGCTTCTATGAAGCTTCCATGCTGTGGGTCTTCTTTAGTCGGCCACATTCTGACCAAATGAATGATTCGCATTAAAGTTTTGTTAAAACGATTTGAAAATTATGTTGATAAAACTAAGATATTTTTTCGCTATCCAAGATTATACATTGCAACCGTATTTCTTCGCATTATATTTGCCGACCATAATGGTGGTTGTAGCTCAGTTGGTTAGAGCGCCTGATTGTGGTTCAGGAGGTCGTGGGTTCGAGACCCATCTTCCACCCAAAAAAGCCTCGTAGAAATGCGGGGCTTTTTGCTTAATCTTGCATGATTATTTCACTTTGAAAGGCACGTATCTTTATTCTTGATAAAACATGGAATGATTAAGTATCTATTTCTTGCGATACTAGGGTTTAATTTGAGCCTTGATGCTCAGGTTAAAAACCGGTTTAATGATTTTCTTTTTAGGAATTATTTTGATCGTATCCTTAATGATTCCTCGGACCCCTCAGCTCCGAAGCTCATAAATTATCCAACATTAGCTTATTCGCCGGAAACTCGCTGGGAGGTTGGTCTATCTAGTTTGTTAATCTATTCCGCAAATAGAGATCTTAACAATAGGTTAAGTGAAATAAAAGCGTTTACATTTTACACTCTGGAGGACCAATACGGCATTTGGCTGGATCATGCTGTTTACTCAGATCGAAACAAATGGTTTTTATACGGGAGAGCTAGATATCAAAGCTTTCCTTTGTTTTATTATGGAATTGGACCGAACAGCCCCTCTGAATATACATCAAGGATTGATGGTGAATACACTTTATTTAGAGAAAGGTTGTTACGTGAGTGCTTGCCCTCATTATATATTGGAATTGAATGGGATTTTCAACGTCTAACAAATGTTCAATATGAACAAGTTTCTTCTGGCTATGCGATGCCAGAAGTTGGAAAAATGGGCTCTACGAACATGGGTTTAGGATTGGGGATTCTTTATGATAACATTCATAACGCCATGAATCCAAGAAAGGGAGTATACAGCGAATGGGCATTTTTAAACTATTCTGACAGGTTATTGGGTGATCATAATATGTTCACCTACCTTACTGACAATAGGTTCTATAAACCTATTCAGTCAAATACCGTATTTGCTGCTCAATTATATGGTCAATTCACCAATGGAAATGTACCATTTAATATGTTGTCACTTATGGGTGGTGAAAGTTTAATGCGGGGTTATTATTTGGGTCGATATAGAGATAATAATCTGATTGCTGGGCAAATTGAGTATCGGATTTTACCGTTTGATTTTTCGAGTAGGTGGGGAGCTAGCATATTTGCAGCAACTGGACAAGTATTTAGTCAACAAAATATTTTTGAATTTGCAAATTTTTTACCCACTGGAGGTTTCGGTTTAAGATATCTCATTTTCCCTCAAAAGGATATTTATACTAGAATAGACATCGCATTTACTCGAGAGGGTAGTGGAGTTTATTTTTTTATTGGTGAAGCTTTCTAAATATGTTGTAAAAAAAAAGAACCCCAGAAGGGGTTCTTTATATTAATTCTGCAAAAGAGTTCTTTTATCTTAAATATTATTCTTTTTTACAATAATCTCTCTCGATAAAATTCCCTTGGAGTTTTCAATATGCAAAACATAAGATCCTTGAGGAAAGCCTTTTAGAGAAATTATATTTTGACCTGGCTGCATATTATTCTTGGAGACCATCTCTTTTCCATCAACTGAAAAAATACTCACTTTACTTTGGTCTTTTATGTCAATAGTAATGTGATCATTAAAAGGGTTTGGATAGGGACTAATTTGATATAAATCAGTTTCGCTATTGGAAAATGTTAAGTTTTCTTGCATAAAGAGAGAGCGCTTGAATTGTAAGGTTCCATTCGAAAATACATGAAGGATTTCTACAACAGGATATGGGTAATCTTGTAAATAAATTTGTTTAGATATCTCTTCAACAGTAACATAATTTCCGAACAAAGAAGGCCCTGTTACTTGCGTTCGTTTTGAGTTTACTAAAAGGGCATTCGCGTAGCTTTTACCATCGGGCATCGTCACTGTTCCACTCGATATACCTTGGATTTCACTTTTATCTGTAAAATTCATTGTAAGAGTATTCCAAACAATTGTTGATGAGATGTTGTGAGAATGATTTGTATTTGCAGTTAAAGGGTAAGGTATAAGTTTTAAAGGAACAGAATAGTTAGTCGTAGTTGTTGAACTAAGTTTTCCATGATAAAAATTACCCATCGGCATTACATTCATAAAAAACTCTCCATTTGCTGACTGCAAGACATGAGTAGCATTCGGGTAGCTTGATTTATTTGAAGAAGAGTCAATAGAAAAAACATTGACTTGATAGGAAGATGTCGGTTGAATATTTGAAAAATCCCAAGGGCCAGAGTTTGAAACAGCAACAGTGTCATCAATTTGATCAAAATCCTGAGTTATCCCGTAAGGAATATTAGGAGTTGTTATCATTTGACAAAAAGCAGAATAAGAAAAGACTAACAGTAAAAAGAGTATGTTTTTTTTCATAATTCGTAAAAGTTTTAAAGTTAATTGCAATTTTTTGCTTCCATAAACTAAAGGTGGTAAGTCTTTACAAAAGCAGATTCTAAAAATATAATATTATTATTTAAAGTGAAACTTTCGTCTTATTAACTTGGACTTACTTCTTCTTTTTATTGTTTTTTTCTGGAAATCGACCATAATTCCCCATTCCGTCATAGTCAACAGAGTCATCTTCTATATCCGGATAATTGGATTCCCTTTGCTTTCTATTTTGAGTGATGATATTCCAAATCAGGAAATATAGGTAACCTGAAAAGATTACAAATCCGACAATAAACATTTCTATATTCATAATTTCTTGTATAAAAGGTTTTTTAATCGCTCGAACGAAATTCCTCGACAATATTTTTTACTAAAAAAAACAAATAGGCTGAAAAAATAAGGAGTCCAACAAAAAAAATATCATTGTTCATAGATTATTTAATTACTGGATTTCTTCTTTGTCTAATTGCAATTGCAAATAATAAAATAGTTCCGGGCCAATGTGCAGAATATTGGGCTTCCTCTGTCCGTCCCATTAAACCTAAGCCTATAGAATACATCATGCAAATAAATGCAAAAATTATTGGGTAATAAGTGGAAATAAACTGATTTGTCTTCTTCATTTTTTTGAATTTTTTTATTCTACTAAGTTAATGAAGACAAATCTTTATTAAACTCCTGCTTTTATATCATAAATTCGCATTTGAATTAATGGCTCCGTAGCTCAGCTGAATAGAGCATCTGACTTCGGATCAGACGGTCATAGGTTTGAATCCTATCGGAGTCACAAAAAAGCTTTGCCTTGTGCAGGGCTTTTTTTTTGACGAGTATTTGGTTTAAATTTAGAATTCAAAATATTTAAAATAAAAAAAATGAAAAGAATTCTACTCGCTACAAGTTTATTTTTAGGGTTTACCGCATTTTCCCAAACGGTATACATGCCTACCTTACCATCAACAAATATTACATATCCAATTTCCAT
>NYSL01000034.1 GCA_002682945.1 Cryomorphaceae bacterium
ATTTTATATTTTCCGGAATGTGATTTTAGTGCTAATTTTTCTAATACACTAGAGGCTTCTTTGACACCAATAATTAATGATTTTTTATTTGCGCTGATTTTAGATGCCCAATTTTTAAACAAAGGAAAAGGGTTTTCGTCAAGGAAGTCCCTAAACTCAACAAGATAATCATCAGATGTTTTAACCGACGAGCCCTCCCCGTCTCCCGAAGCTGTTGGAAAAATAAAATGTAAGTCAGGGTGAGTCAACCCAAATTCTTTAAGACCAGANTCACCCAATAGTTGTTTTACATAAAGTCGTGTGTTTATCCAAGCGACCCCCCCNGAGTTCGAAGACAAGATTTGTGCATGNGGTACACGGCCAANGGAGCCNGATTTTAGCCAATTTTGTGAATAAGGTGTTTCAAAAAAAGAAATATTGTTTNTCACTTTACGAAGGTAGAAAGCTAATTTTGAAACCAGATAAAAAACTATGAAAACATTAAAAGATATAGCACTTGCTGGGCGTCGAGTTTTAGTTCGTTTTGATTTTAACGTTCCAATGAATGAATCGGGACAAATTACAAATGCNAAAAGACTCACAGCGGCACTACCAACAATATCAANAATATTAAACGCTGGGGGGCGCTTNGTGATCATGTCTCACCTTGGNAGGCCCAACGGGAAACCCANTGANNCTTTAACTTTAAGGCCTGTTTTNANNTGGCTTTCAGACAAACTTAATAGATCAATNTCNTTTTCAAAGGAGATCACGGGCCCCAAAGCTGTCCAGGCTTCAAAAGCATTAAAAAATGGGGAAGTTTTAATTTTAGAAAATATAAGGTTTGATTCAAGAGAAGAGATGGGNGATGTTTTTTTTGCTAAANAATTATCAGAGCTGGGNGACGTCTACGTTAATGACGCCTTTGGCACCGCNCACAGAGAACATNCATCNACTTCAATAATTGCTCGTTATTTTAAAGGTTGTTGTGNTTTTGGAGATGTTATGTTTAAAGAGATAGACAACGTTAANAAGGTTNTAAGTTCTNAAAACGCACCAAAAATTGCTATTGTTGGAGGGGCAAAAGTTTCAAGCAAAATAATAATTCTTAAAAGCCTTATCGATANTGTTGACGAATTGATAATTTGCGGAGGAATGGCATTTACATTCATAAAAGCCTTAGGTGGACAGATAGGCGATAGTATTTGTGAATTCGATAAGNTTGATATAGCGAATTCCATACTTGAGGCCGCGGAAGATAAAGGCGTAAAAATTCATTTGCCCACAGACGTGTTGGCCGCAAAGGATTTCAGCGCTTCCGCGCAAACTCAATACTGTGATATTTATAAAATCCCAGAAGGGTGGCAAGGTTTAGACGCAGGGAANAGAACTATAGAACACTTTTCAGGAGTTATAGAGTCTGCAAAAACACTTTTGTGGAATGGACCGCTTGGTGTATTTGAGCTGGAACCATTTTCTCATGGAACGAGGATAATAGGTGAAAAAATAGCAAAGGAGACAAAAAGNGGCTTATTTAGCCTTGTTGGAGGNGGTGACTCTGTAGCGGCGGTAGAGCAATTCGAATTATCACAAGACATGAGCTATGTGTCTACAGGAGGGGGCGCAATGCTGGAGTTTTTAGAAGGGAAATCACTTCCCGGAATACAAGCCATTTTAAGCAACGATTAAAAGTAAGTTCTGCTTTAAATAGAAACTTCACACATTAAAGGGCTTTTCGGTTTGGAGGGGGTTAACTTCCGGTAAGCGTTCAAAAAGCATCGAGCTAAACATCTCAATAGCTTTAAAAACAGAAGAGTCTCCTTTGAGTGGTGCATTATCAAAGAAATAAACAAAGCTGTTGTTATAAATTGTAAAAAATACGGACATAAATACGATAGCTTTAAAAGCGCCAGAAACACAACCCAAAGCACGGTTTATCCAATTTAACCAAACAAGCTTGAGTATTTTGGTTAAAACTGAGCCCAAAGTTTTGAAGAAAATATATGAGACTAAAAAAATAAACACTCTTGCGGTAATGAGTGAATAGTCGAAAGAAACCTCAAAAACGTTTCGGAACCATAAATCTAAATTAGGGGCATATATTACAGACAGAAAATACCCTAAAAAAACCCCCAAAAGACCAGCCCACTCATTTACCAACCCAACCCAACCTCCGCGAACAGTCATAAGCAGTAAAACCGCAAAACAACATAGATCTATAGTGTTCACAAGTATTTTAGGTTAAAACAAAAAAAAACCAAAAACCGGAAAAAGAATCTAACAACCAGCAACACCCACAACATAAGGAAGCACAACAATGGTCATATTAACGACACTATCAGCTTGAAGTTTAATATAGCCACAGCCAAAAACTACAGGCGGGTTACCACCCTTTTGAGCTGTAACTTGAAGTACCGCAGGCATGTTATATTCAAAAAGACTAAGCCCTTCATCATCTTTCATAATTCCATCAACACCTGTTTGGCCTGTAAAATTTGGAATAGCATTTAAAACAGGAGCTGTTGCCTGAACTGAAGCATTTTGAATAGGAACCCCATTTTCATCAACAACTTTTATTGAAAACTGAAAAGAAGAACTGTCAGGCTTTTCACATCCAAAAATAAAAAGAAGGCTAGAGGTTAAAATAAATAAAAAAAAGTATTTCATTGTGGACATCCGTTATTTAAGTCACCGTAAGGTTTAATTATTACATTTATTTCCGAAGTTTGTCCTTCTTTAGCATGTATAAAACTACAACCTTTCCAACCACCCTTGGAAGCTTCTACATCAAGATAAGCCTCTCCATAATCAAAACCAATTACAGTATCAACCCACCCATCTTCGCCAGTTTTTCTCCAGTATTGCCCTGATGTTGCCGGGTCTGTGAAAACAGTCGAGGATCCAGGAGAAAAAACGTGGACCCAGGCATTTTGCACAGGAATGGAGTCAGAATTTATAACACGTACGCGCACCAAAGATTCCGTACTTTCGGTCTCGCAAGAACCAATAAAAAAAGTAAGGCTCAAAAAGAAACAGGCAAGCAAGAGTTTTTTGTTGATCTTCATAGAATAATTTGATAATTTGGTGGTTAAACCAAAGCAAATATAACTGATTTCCTCACTATGCTTAAAATTATTGAAGAGCACATAAGCGCAATTAGCAAAAAAAAGTTTGCAAATCAAGAAGATGCTGAAAAGTTTCGTGTGAAATTCCTCGGCAAAAAAGGAGTGCTTTCATCCTTGTTTTTAGAATTCAAAACATTAGACTCAAAAGAAAAAAAAACCATAGGTGCGGCTTTGAATGAGTTAAAAACAGCCGCGGAGGATGCTCTTAAAAGTGCCCCCAGAAACATAAAAAAAAATAAAAACGAAGGTTTAGAGGACTTAAGTAGGCCTGGGTATAATTCACACCCCGGTTCGAGACACCCAATATCTATAGTAAAAAATGAAATAATAGAAATATTTGAAAACCTAGGCTTTACTTCAGAAGAAGGTCCAGAAATGGAAGACGACTGGCATAATTTCTCGGCATTAAACTTTCCAGAAGAACACCCTGCCAGAGATATGCAAGACACGTTTTTTTTAACAAGGGATCAAAAGTGGGCACTAAGAACTCACACATCAAGCGTTCAGGTCCGTACTATGGAAGCACAGACTCCTCCAATTCGAATTATTGCACCTGGGCGTGTTTTTCGTAACGAGGCTATATCTTCAAGGTCACATTGCGTTTTTCATCAGGTCGAGGGGCTATATATTGATAGTCGGGTTTCGTTTGCAGACATGAAGCAAACACTGTCATCCTTTTCAAAAGCTTTTTTTGGAGAAGCAACACAAATTCGATTAAGGCCCAGCTATTTTCCATTTACTGAGCCAAGTGCAGAAATGGATATTTGGTGGGGGTTAGAAAATGAAGTTGACCATAGAATGACTAAGGGTACAGGTTGGTTGGAGATTATGGGGTGCGGAATGGTAGACCCTAATGTTTTAGATTCTTGTGGTATAGATTCTCAAAAATATTCAGGGTTTGCTTTTGGAATGGGCATTGAGAGAATAGCAATGCAGCGTTTTCAGATACCTGATATTCGGGCGTTTTATGAAAACGATATCAGGTTTTTGAAAAACTTTACAGGAGCTTAATTTTCAACTTCTATAACTCTCATTGTATTTGTTGTGCCTCTTTGAGCAATAGGCATACTTGCCAGCTGAATAATTTTATCGCCGCGGCTTNTTAGGNTCAATGATTTCAAAAGCTTNGAGATTTCTGTAAAGGTTTTATCTGTTGACTCCATGCTGTTGTAGTAAAAACCAGAAACTCCCCAAACTAAAGAAAGTTTGTTNAGAATAGACTTGTTTGAAGTAAAAATAAATATGTTTGATTTTGGTCGAAAAGAGGATAATAATAAGGCAGAATAACCACTGTAAGTTAGCGCACAAATTGAATTTGCACTTACAAGGTTTGCTGTTTTTGCAGCTTGATAACATAGAGCGTTAGATAAGAATCGATCGTCTCCATCTTCTGGCTTCCTTCCTTTTATTCTAGTTGCACTAGAAGATTCTGAAGCCGCCACTATTTTACTCATTGTTTTAACAACTTCAACAGGGTATTTACCTACAGATGTTTCAGCAGATAGCATTACGGCGTCAGCGCCATCTATAACAGCACAAGAAACATCATTCACCTCAGCCCTGCTAGGGGTTAAGTTATCAATCATGCTTTCCATCATTTGAGTAGCAACGATAACAGGCTTGGCTTTTTGGATAGCTTTCGAAATAATCATTTTTTGGATCAATGGAACTGACTCNAAGGGGACTTCGACGCCGAGATCTCCTCGAGCNACCATAACCGCATCAGCCTCATTTAAAATAGCGTCAATATCTGAGACAGCTTCAGGCTTTTCAATTTTCGCTAATATTCCGGCGTCTGAGTTTTTTTTATTTAAGATTTTTCGTAATTCTTGAATGTCTTTCTTGTGCCGAACAAAACTTAAGCCGACCCAATCAACCTCTTCTTCTAAAGCAACATTGAGGTCACTTAAATCTTTTGGAGTTAAACAAGGGAGTGAAACTCGAGTATTGGGCAGGTTGACACCTTTATTGGATTCCAACAACCCTCCCTGAATAACGGTTGCAACAACCTCATCTTTTAGGTTAGAAGAAATAACTTTCATTAAAAGCTTTCCATCATTTAATAGTATGGTTTCTCCAATTTTGACATCATTCGGGAAAGAACTATATGTCATAAATACTTTTTTCTTATCGCCGACGCATGAAACGTTTGTAAATACCACCTTGTCTCCAGGCAGAACTTTAGTATTAGGTTTCATAATACCAATTCTTAGTTTAGGCCCCTGAAGGTCAGCTAGAATAGAAGCGTGCTTTTTTGTCTCGTTCAAAAGTTTTTTTACACTTAAAATTGTTTTGCGGTTTTCTTCGGGATTCCCATGAGAAAAATTGATACGAAAAACATTAACACCCTCGAAAAGAAGTTTTTTTAAAACCCCTGGTTTTAATGANGCGGGCCCTAGTGTAGCGACNATTTTTGTTCGTTTCATAATTCNGTTTTTTGGGNATCAAAACGAAGGTTTTCTCGGCTTTTGATTCCTAACCAAGCAATAGGTTTTGCTCCCACAATTGAGGATATTGTATCCATAGTTTTTTGTAAAATTAACATTTCATTCTGAGATAGCTCTGGTTCGATAATAATTAGGGCGTCTACATTCTTAGGTTTTCTGATAAAACGCAAAAAAGGAGCATCTTCAGCTTCTTCCGAAAACAAACCAGCACCTTTTGACAGGTCTTTAGAAACCCAATCAGAAGATTCAGGATGGTTCCAAAAGACATGAACATCTTCGCCACTACCCCCCCCTTTGTATAATACATGCCGGGTTACAACTTTCCCCTGATAGCATAATAAATCCGGCACTCTTTTCAGCTTCCAATTGAAAATTTGGTTAAGCGTAAAAACAAAAGATATGTCGTCAAGGGCCGTGGAAAGCCCAAAAACAGATGGGTTATCATTTTCATCTTGAACGTTTAGAACTANCCGCCCCACGTTGTTTTATTTTAAGTTTTTTACAAGCAAATTTTGAAGCAGACTCTTCTGCTGTTTTTTTTGATTGCCCATACCCTTTTGCCAGGGGTTCATCATTCATTTTTATAGTTACTGAAAATCGCTTGTGGTGGTCGGCTCCATTTTCATCAATGACATCAAAGCTAAATTCGTTTTTTTTACGCTGAAACCACTCAATTAGAAGACTTTTATGAGAGANAATTTCTTTTTCTACTTGACTAAAATNGATATGATCGTTTAATATTTTTTGGTGAACAAATTTTTTAGTCACCAACCACCCTTTATCAACATAAATGGCTCCAACAAGAGCTTCAAGAGCGCTACCTGGTACAGACGTGGTTCCTAACCTTCTACTTCTGCCATTTGTTTTAATCCACTTTGGTATTCCCAACTTTATTGCAACACGGTTCAAAGCTTTTCGAGAAACGATCTTACTTCTCATGCTGGTTAAGAAGCCCTCGTTTCCTTCAGGGTATTGATTATAAAGATATTGAGCGATTAAAGAGCCTAGAATTGCATCACCTAAATACTCAAGACGCTCATAATTCATATTAACNTCTTTTTGTGTTTCATTTTCAAATTTTTGCCGAAACGCAGAAAGGTATACTGTGTAATTAGAAGGGCGAAAGTCACACACCCTCTCTATGTCATCAAGTAGGGGCTTGTGTTTTTTTGGAAAGGGTTTAAAAAAATTAGAAAAGGAGAATAGCATTAACTTAATTGGCTTTTTTGAATGCTACACAGGCATTATGTCCTCCAAAACCAAAAGTATTTGAAATCGCAGCTNTAACTGTTCGTTTTTGTGCTTTATTAAAGGTAAAATTTAATTTAGAGTCTAGCTCTGGGTCATCAGTAAAATGATTAATTGTCGGAGGCACAACATCATGAAAAACGGATAAACAAGCGGCTGCAGCTTCCATCGCCCCAGCGGCACCAAGAAGATGGCCGGTCATGGATTTTGTACTACTTATATTCAAAGAATAAGCGTGGTCTTTAAAAACATTCAAAACGGCTTTTGTTTCAGCAATATCTCCTAANGGAGTTGACGTTCCATGTACATTTATGTAGTCAATATCAGAAGGAGAAAGATTTGCGTCTTTTAACGCGTTTATCATNACATTCATTGCCCCTAAACCTTCAGGGTGAGGTGCTGTTATGTGATGTGCGTCGGCTGAAGTACCTCCGCCAGCAAGTTCTGCATAAATTTTCGCACCCCGCTTAATNGCATGTTCATACTCTTCTAAAACAAGAGATGCTGATCCTTCTCCCAAAACAAAACCTTCTCGGTTTAGATCAAAAGGGCGAGAAGCAGTTTTTGGGTCATCGTTTCTTGTTGAAAGAGCTTGCATAGCATTAAACCCACCTACGCCGCCAGGNACAACNGCAGCCTCAGAGCCCCCAGTGACAATGAGATCNGCCTTTCCCAAACGAATCATCATNTGAGAATCAATAAGGGCGTTTGTAGAAGACGCACAAGCAGAGACAGTTGTATAATTTGGGCCCCTTAAGTTATATTTCATAGAAATATGCCCGCCACATATGTCTGAAATCATCTTTGGTATGAAGAATGGGTTAAATCGTGGACTTCCGTCCCCCATGGCAAATTGAGTAACTTCTTCAAAGAACGTTTCAATTCCACCAATTCCAGAACCCCAAATAACGCCGCAGCGGTCGTTATTAAAGTTTGAGTCTAAAAATTGAGAATCTTCAATAGCTTCTGTTGCCGAAATAATTCCTAAATGAGAATAGCGATCCATTCGCCTCATTTCTTTTCGGTCGATAAAATCTTCTACATTAAGATTTTTAACCTCGCATGCAAANTTTGTTTTGAATAAGCTAGCATCAAAACGTGTAATTGGAGCTGCGCCACTTACACCATTAATTAAGGAATTCCAAAATTCAGGTGCGGTGTTTCCGATAGGAGTTAAAGCTCCTATGCCAGTAACGACTACGCGCTTAAGCTCCATTCAATCAAGTTTTATGATTTTGAGGATTTTATGTACTCTACGGCTTGTTTTACAGTAGCAATATTTTCAGCTTGGTCATCTGGGATTTGAATATCAAATTCCTTTTCAAACTCCATTATTAATTCAACAGTATCTAAAGAATCAGCCCCAAGATCATTAGTAAATGAAGCTTCTTCAGTTACTTCGGATTCAGAAACACCGAGCTTATCGACGATTATTGCTTTAACACGAGACGCTATATCTGACATAACAGTTTGTTTTAATATTTGATTTAATATTTGCAAAGAAAAGCCATACGACCAATGCAACCAATTTAAATTTCTCCACATCTGTTAAATTTCATCAAAGAGAACTACATTTAATTATGACTAACAAAAGCTACAAACCATTGATTTCATTGGCAATAATGGCTTCGGGGGGCGGAAGTAATGCAGCTGCGATTGTAAAGTATTTTGAAAAAAATAAAAAAATAAAAATTTTAGGTATTTGGACTAATTCAATAAAATCAGGCATTGCAAGAAAAAATTTGGGTGTGCCAATCCATGTATTTGAACCTATTGCTGACGATAAAAACCTAATCGAAATATGGACCAAAGAGAAAGCCTCAGCTTTAATTTTAGCTGGTTACCTTAAGCCCATCCCAAAATCATTCATAAAACATTTTAATAAAAANATATTAAATATTCACCCGTCTTTATTACCTAAGTTTGGAGGAAAAGGAATGTATGGAATAGCTGTTCACAAAGCCGTCATAGAAANTAGNGAGGAAAAAACAGGAGTAACGGTTCATGTTGTTACAGACAAATACGATGAAGGGCCAATTATTTTTCAATGTGAAACGGATGTAGAAAAAGATGAAACGGTTGAAATGTTACAATCAAGGATTTTACAAATAGAGCATTGGTTTTACCCTAAAGTAATAGAGTCATATTGCAAAAACGAACCCTTAGAAAAACGAGTCAAGTGGATAAAATAGAAATTTATACGGATGGGGCAGCAAAAGGGAATCCGGGCCCAGGGGGCTATGGTGTCATTTTAAGATCGGGCAGGTTTGAAAAAGAGTTATCACAAGGCTTTTATTACACAACAAACAACAGAATGGAACTCTTAGCTGTAATTGTGGGTTTAGAGACATTAAAGAAGAGAGGAAATGTGGTTTCCATATATTCGGACAGCAAATATGTTGTAGACCCNATAAATAAAAAATGGTTGGATCAGTGGCAAAAAAAATCTTGGTCTAAGGTTAAAAACGTGGACCTNTGGAAGAGGTTATTAATAGCATTGACGGATCAAAAGGTTAGTTTTTTTTGGATCAAGGGTCACAATGAGCACCCGGAAAACGAAAGGTGTGATAAATTAGCTGTAATGGCAAGCAAATCNCCAACATTGGAGGACCATGGATATTTATAAGATTAATTGTGTAATGGGTTCGCAGCAGCTAAAGCGTCTGCTATCTTTCGGTCATTCATTAATCTTGGAACTTTATTTTGAGCCCCCAACTTGCCTTCAGATTTCATATATTTAATAAAAGCTTCTGCAGGAAGAGGTCTGACAATACAAGGTCTTAGCACCCCCCCTTGGATCAAGTCATCGTAATAAGAGTTCTTTTTTCGGAGGTTTGAATCCAAATCCTTTGAGAAAGACACTATATCTTCAGGAGGTTCATCAAATGCTATAAACCACTCATGATAGGGTAAACCGCTATCTGGTGGATTTATTTCAGGGGCTACAGTAAACTCCCGAACCCGCCCTCCGAAATTTAAAATAGTTTTTTCCATTGAGTACTCAACTTCAGAGCCAATAACATGCTCACCAAAAGCAGAAATGAAATGTTTAATTCTACCAGAGACTTTTATTCTAAATGGATTTAAGGAGACAAACATGATNGTGTCTCCAATGCTGTAGGACCAAAGCCCTGCATTTGTTGATATTATTANAGCATAATTTACACCGAGTTCGACATCTTTGATTGTTAATCTGGGAGGATGTTTGTCGAAATAACGTTCAGTTGGAATAAATTCATAAAAAATACCATTGTCCAGGAGTAGTAACAATTCGCTGCTGTCCAATTGATCCTGGTATGCAAAAAACCCTTCTGAAGCAGGATATGTCTGGAGTATTGGAATTTTTTTACCAAAAAGCTCTTGAAACCTTGCGCTGTAGGGCTCAAAAGCAACACCGCCAGTTACAAATAAGTTAAAATTTGGAAATACATCAGACATGTTTTTTTTCTGAGTTTTTTGCATAAGTTTTTCAAAATACATTTGCACCCAAGGGGGTATTCCTGAAATTAAAGTCATGTCAGACCGATATGTTTCTTCAACGATTGACACCACCTTTTCCTCCCAGTCTTCAATGCAATTAGTTTCCCAACNGGGCATCCGGTTTTTTTGAAGATAGCGAGGAACAAAATGAGCAGTGATTCCCGACAAACGACCTGTTGGTATCCCAGATTCTGTTTTTTCTAAAACAGGACTTCCTTGTAAAAAAATCATTTTGCCATTTAAAAATTTGGCACTTTTAGTATTTTTAATATGTGTTAGCAAAGCATTTCTCGCAGATTTTATTTGATGAACAGCCATCTCTTGAGTGATGGGAATGTATTTTGCCCCAGACGTGGTACCGCTTGTTTTAGCAAAATATTTTGGCGACCCAGGCCAAAGAACATCTTTTTCACCACGAACGACCCGGTCAACATAAGGCCTTAGCCCTTCGTAATCTCTAATTGGTACTTGATTTTGAAATTCTTCGATTGACGTAACAGAAGCCAAAAAATGGTCTTTTCCAAACGCCGTGCCTTTTCCGGCTTTGATAAGTGCCCAAAAGACTTTTTCTTGCGATTTTAGGGGATTTTTTGACCACTTTTTGGTTTGGTGATAAACGAGAGATGCCCAGATTCGGGCACTAATTTCTTTTATTGATGACATTATTTTAGTCCTAAGAGTTTCTTTAAGTCCAACGACTCTCCATTTAACCAATATTCAAAATGCCCAATGAAAGTTTCATCTTCAGGATTTTTGTGAAGCAATCCTAAAACGTCATTTTTTCGAACAAAATCTCCAGGTTTTTTCTTGGCCTCTGCAATTCTTGAATAACTAGCAACCCCCCCTCCTGTATGTTGAATAATCATAACATAACCCAAAGAAGGAGTTCCTTCAACAGTGAGAACAGTTCCATCTTTTACGGGAAAAATTTTTTGACCAGAAATTCCTTTTATACTAATTCCGTAATTCTTTCTTGATAAAATTGAGGGNTCAATTAATATGCCAATGAGAGGTATTTGAAAATCAGAATCTGTGGAAATTCTTTTATTTAATGAAAGTTCAGCATCTTTAACTTTTTCTCTTAAGGCCAGCTCTTCTTTTGATGGGCTAAAAAGAGAAGCGTCAGGGTTTTTTGATAAATAATCTAGGCTGGAGAGCTTGCCTAAAGTGTCAAAATCAAGCTTTCCATTTAAAACAAGCTGAATTCTGGAAATAAAATCTTCTTGATGGTTTACTTGCTTCATTAAAGAGTCTGTTACAATATTCAGATTTATGGCAGAGCGCCTGAGCTCCGTTGAGGCGTAGCCAGGAATGTACTCTCTTAACGATGAGTAAGATATGAGTAATATAGTCATGACAACTAAAAAAACAGAAGTGGTGCCCGCCCATAAAAAAACATTAAAGCGGCTAAGCTTTAATGAAAAACGCTCTTCATAAGAAGATTCATCTAAAATCACTAATCGATATTTTCGCAAAAAGGATTTTTTCTTTTTTTCAGTTTTCGATTTGTAGTTCATTTGTCGTAAAGATATTGAGACTTTTCACAAGGTCTTTATGAAATAAATTTGCATAACAGTCGTTAAGTCATTTACTGATAATGAAATTAAAGCATTTAAATAAAATTATAATTGTCCCCATGGTTTTTTTAGGGACACTTGTTTTCTTTTCTTGCAGCAGAACAAAAGATAAGGCGGTTAACCGATACTATCATAAGTTAACAAGCCGATATAACCCTCTTTATAATGGAAACAAGGCATATGAAAATGCTATTTTGAGCCTGAAAGAAGAACATGTTGATGACTTTGATCAAATAATAGCCGTTAAGCCGTTTGGGAAATCCGATGAAGGTTCTCGGTCATTTTCTGATTTAAAAGTTGCAATAGAGAAGTCTAAAAAAATAATTAGGGACCACTCAATGATGTTTCGTGGTGTCCAAAAAAACCCTATCGTTTTTGACGCTTATCTATTGATAGGAGATGCTCAAGCACTCATGGGTTTAAGCATTGCCGCACAAGAGTCGTTTGCGGTGGTAATTAGAAATGCGGAAAAGACATCTAGAGCATATCGAGCCGAATTAAGCAAGGTAGAGGTATTAGCGGATCAAGGGAATGGGCAAGCCGTTAAAGATGCTTTAGACGAAATAGAAAGGAAAGGCATTCCCGAAAAGTTTGTTCTAAAAATGAATATTTTAAGAGCTCGGTCGATGCTTTCTGAGGGAGATAAAGAAGGTGCGGCAAGAACATTTGCGAAGTCAGCAAAATTGATGAAAAGCAAAGCGACGAAGTCTCGCTTAGCATTTATTGCTGGACAGCTTTATGAGGCCTTAGGAAAAAGTTCCAAAGCGCGAGAAAGCTACCAGATCTGTCTCTCCGGTCAGCCTGACAGTTATGATATGCTACTCGAAGCAAACCTAAGGAAGGCTCTTAATGCAAATTCAAAGCGTCTGGATCTCTATAAAGAATTAGAGCGACTTTTAAAAGAACCCAAAAACAAACAATATGGGGATAGAATTTATTTTGCATTGGCGGAAGTGGCAAAGAAAAGGAAAGATGTAGATCAGCAGCTTTATTTTTTAAGTCGTGGAATAGGGCTAGGAATATCAGAAAGGCTTAATCTTAAGGCAATCGCGTACTATGATCGAGGGGAAATATATTTTAACCAAAAAAAATACATTCCCTCGCAGTTAAATTACGACTCTGCTTACGTATTATTACCTAAAAACCACCCATTAAAAAGAAGCTTAAAAAACAAAACAAAAGGATTAAACAGTTTGGTTGCAGAAATAGAAAAAATTCAAAGAAATGATTCATTACTCAGCTTATCCGGAAAAAGTGAAACTTTTCTCGAGGCATATTTTCTAAAATATATTGAAGCACTTAAAGACCAAGAGCGCACTGCAATTAAAAACGCTAAAATAAGTGCGCTAAATGCCAAAATTCAAGCCTCATCAAATCTTTTATCGGCTTCAGGGCCAAAGGCAGGAGGAGTTATGGCAGGNGGNTGGGTTTTTTATAATCCGGTTGCTCGTAATGCAGGTATAGCNTCGTTTTCATCGAAATGGGGACAAAGACCAAATGTTGATAANTGGAGGCTCCAAAGTGCATCTGGAAACTGGTCTATGGCAANAATTGGAGGCCCAAACTCACAAGGCGCTGAGTTAAGCAATGATGTAATTGATTTTGTAGATCCAAAATATGATTTGAATATTTACTTATCCTCTATACCTAGAACAGCTAGGTCTAAGGATTCATGCAAAAGAATTATTTGTAATGCCCTATCGGCTTCGTCCTCCATTTACCGAGATCAAATAGGTGACTTGGATATGGCGTTGTTGCAAATAAACAGGCTAATTTCTTTCTGTGAGGAAGATTCCTCATGTGTACAATGTGAAAAACAAGCATATGCTTTGTACGCTCTATATAGGCTTAGACTATTGAGAAATGAGAATATAGAGGCGGAGTTAACAAAAATCAGGCTATTAAAAGAGCACCCAAATTCCAAATACGTAAAAATTATAAACGGTCAAGAGTCAAAGGAATCAGCAGAGTCTATTACCTCAAAAGAATTTCGTCGACTCATGAAATTATATGATAACCGCGACTGGAAACCCCTAATAAAGCTGCACAAAGAGAGTTTATGGAATTCTAACGAAGCTCCTCAAGCAGCCCTAATTAAAGCTCATGCGATTGGGGGTGACGGCGGCATTCAGAAGTATTTAGAGGCGCTCACGCAGGTGGAAACAAACTTTCCNGGAACTTCTCAATCTATTGCTGCAGGCAATATAAAAATGGCTCTTCAAAGCGTAAAATCTAGCAAAGAGAATGAGTTAAGCCCTTATTCGGAATCCTTGGATATTCGCCACCAATTGCTGATTATTTTAAGCAAAGAGGGTAGTCCAAACAACGTTAGAAATGCATTAGCTCGCTTTCATCAAAAGTATTTTACCGGAAAACCAATGAGCATTAGGCTACTCCCTTTAGGCGAAATCGCTCAAATCATATTAGTTGACGGATTTAAAAATGCAAGTGAAACAATAGGCTAC
Organism: Cryomorphaceae bacterium; assembly: GCA_002682945.1. GTDB lineage: Bacteria > Bacteroidota > Bacteroidia > Flavobacteriales > Schleiferiaceae > TMED14. The sequence goes on from NYSL01000034.1 coordinate 14,322, forward strand.
AGAACAAAGGTGATGCGCGCAGACGGGGTGACACAATTTTTAAAACCATATTCTGCTGAATATTGGCCTGTAACAGTGCAAAATTTTTCGCATTTTTACACAAAAAAAGATATTAAAGGCTACCGAAGCTTTGTAAAAAATGTATATGGATTAAAATGATGAGTACAAATCGAAAAACAGAAACGGCTGGAGATCATAATAGAATAGTGGAAAGAACAAATATTCAAGGCCACATAAATTCACCTGGGGACATTCGTGTTGATGGACAGGTCAAGGGCAATCTGACGGTGGGAGGTAAGCTTGTAGTTGGGCCCGCAGGAACAATTGATGGTAAAGTAACAGCATCAGAAGCAACCATTTCAGGCCGCGTTATTGGTAAGCTAGAAATTAAAGGATTGACAACTTTTTCTCAATCTGCAAACGTTCAAGCGGAGGTGGTAACGGGGAAGCTTTCAGTTGAGACGGGGGCGCAATTTTCTGGAATGTGTACGATGAATAATGGCAAGTCGGCCCTGGCGGCTCCAATTCCTAAGCCAGGCGAGCAGTCTAAAATTTCTGCAGCTTGAAGAAAATTTTATGAAAAATATTCTGAGATTTTCAGGAATGGGAATTCAAATGGCAGTTTTCATTTCTTTGGGTGCATATTTAGGGCATTTAATAGACCAAGACGCTAATAGGTTGTCGGACTCCAAAACTCAATGGGCAACTATTTTTTTATCATTACTATTTACCGTTTTATCTCTAATTTGGATTATCTACCAAGCCCAAAAAATTAATAAATGAACCTTTGGTTGATCAGGATATTTATTGGCTACTTTCTTATGTTTTTTTTNCATTTAATTGCGTTTCAAACAATAGGTCTTGGAAAGCCTTATTGGTTGGGAGATTTATACTGGGCGGGAACGGGAATTAGTTTACTTGGGGTGGCAAAGTCTATTGATGAATCTCAGCCTGGAAAATTTTCATCAGTTTATTTATTTGGAGGGTTNATTCGTATGTTACTGGGTGTTGCAATAGTAGTCCTTCCAATTATTATTGGTNAAAAAGATAATTTTCGTCAACTCAGTCTTGAATTTGTAGGGGCTTATTTTTATTGCTTAATATTGGAATCAATAATTGCAATTTCTTGGGTCAAGAAACAGTAGGATTTTCAAGATTCGGCGAGTATCTTTGCAGCGCTATTTTGAAAAGTCAGATCTTGAAAAACCCAATCTTCTTTTTTTTACTGTTTTTATCTGTATCTCTCACAATTCAAGCAAAAGGAGATGGTCCAGAGATCAAAAGCGTTGAGCTAGAGGGTGGCAGTTCAAAAAATGAATCTCCATATGATCCAACGGAAGATATAATGCATCATATTTCTGACAGTTATGGTTGGCATTTATTTGACTGGAAAGGACATTCTATAAGCGTTCCGTTGCCGATAATTTTATTTACCGAAAAAGGGCTAGTTACATTCATGTCTTCATCATTTCACCACGATCATGAAGGAAAACATGTTGTGGAGACCCAAGGGTATCGCTTTGTCAATTATCATGAAAAAATTTATTACGCCTCAAGTTCACCAAATAATCATGGAGCGTTCGTCAACGTCAGCAAAAAANCTCATACTATTGAAAATAAACAACCCATTGATATTTCAATAACAAAAAACGTTGCATCACTATTGCTTAGTGCAATTTTAATTTTATGGCTCTTTTTGTCGATGGCTCGATTTTATAAGAAACAAGATGGGCACTCTTCGCCAAAGGGAGTTGCTTCATTTATGGAACCAATTGTCGTTTTCGTTCGTGATGAAATTGCAAAAAATAATATTGGCAGGCAATACAATAGATTTGTCCCGTTGTTATTAACATTTTTCTTTTTTATCTGGATAAATAACGTTTTAGGTCTTATTCCTATTTTTCCCGGTGGCGCCAACTTAACTGGAAATATTGCTGTAACTATGGTATTGGCTTTGGTGGTAATGGTCGTTACTAACTTAAATGGAAACAAAAACTACTGGTCTCATATTTTTTGGATGCCAGGCGTTCCTGTCGCCGTAAAGCCCCTTTTAGCTGTTGTTGAATTCATAGGAATTTTTACAAAGCCTTTTTCCTTGATGATTCGTTTGTTCGCAAATATTACGGCAGGACANATAATTGTTTTGAGCTTGATTTCATTAATTTTTATTTTTGAAACAGTTTTGGTAAGCCCGGTGTCAGTATTGTTGACTCTTTTTATCTCTGTTTTAGAGATCCTAGTCACAGCGCTTCAGGCATACATTTTTACTTTACTTACAGCATTATATATAGGGGCAGCCCTTCAAGAAGAACATCATTAAAAAATAACAATTAACAATTAACTATAAATTCAAAACCCTAAAATTATGACCGGAAGTATCGCAGCACTTGGAGCAGGACTCGCAGTTATTGGCATTGGCATTGGCATTGGGCAGATTGGTGGACACGCCATGGACGCAATAGCTAGAAACCCAGAAGCGACCAGCAAAATTTCTTCGAATATGATTATTACCGCAGCCCTTGTAGAAGGAGCGGGATTATTTGGTATTGTAGTATCGCTTTTAAAGTAAAAAATTTTAAAGTCACCCCCTAACAATGGTTACGGGGAGGCTTTAAATTAAGTTTACGGTTTTAAATAAAATAAAATGCAATGGATATAGTAACGCCAGGATTTGGACTTCTTTTTTGGACGACCATTACTTTCATGTTTTTACTTTTTGTGCTTTCAAAGTTTGCATGGAAACCAATTTTAAATGCAGTCAAGGAGCGTGAAGAGGCAATAGATGGAGCCTTGGAAGCTGCCGAAAAGGCAAAAAACGACTTAATGTCTCTAAAGTCTTCTAATGAAGATTTACTCAAGGAAGCAAGAGCAGAAAGAGAGCAGATATTAAGAGAGGCTCGAGAAATCAAAGAAAACACAATTTCAGAGGCNAAAGACCTTGCTAAAGAGGAAGCGTCCAAAGTGCTGGATTCTGCCAGAGAGCAAATAAATAATGAGAAGCTTGCCGCAATGACGGAAGTAAAGAATCAAGCGGCCAAGCTAGCCATTGACATGGCAGAAAAAGTTTTACGCTCAGAGCTAAAAGACCCAGCCTCTCAAGAAAAAATGGTCAACCGAGCGATGGATGAAGTTAAACTTAACTAATAGATGAAATCAATTCGTGCTTCAATTCGTTACGCTAAAGCCCTACTGGACCTCTCTAGGGAAAAAGGCACTATGGACGATGTGAAAAGGGATAGTGATTTACTATTATTGGTTATTGATGAAAACCGTGANTTTAGAAACTTCTTAAAAAGTGCAATCATTAAACCTGACCAGAAAATCCAGACTTTCAAGGCGGCCCTGGGAAATCAATTAAGTGAAATTACTAACCTGTTTATCAATCTTTTGATTAAGCACGGAAGAGAAGCGCACTTAGAAGATGTTTTAAGAAAGTTTATCGCTCAATATTTTGTTGAAAATAAAATTATTAAGGCCCAAATTTCATCTCCAACACCCATACTGGCAAGCCAGAAAGAGCGTTTATTAGCACTTTTAAAATTTAAAAACGCATCAAGCATAGTGCTTGAAGAAACCGTTGACACTGAACTAATAGGAGGGTTCACATTACGTGTAGGTGATCAACAAATAAATGCATCCGCATCAGAGGCATTGAGTCAATTGAAGCGGGAATTTAACAAGAATTCATATATAGCTGACTTTTAAAAAAAATAAAATTATGGCAGAAGTAAAACCTGCAGAGATTTCAGCAATCTTGCGACAACAATTATCCGGATTTTCATCTGATGCTAAACTTGAAGAAGTAGGAACAGTGCTTCAGGTTGGNGACGGCATTGCTCGTGCTTATGGCATGGAAAACGCTCAATCTGGCGAACTCGTGGAGTTTGAAACAGGACTCCGCGGTATTGTCTTAAACCTTGAAGAAGATAATGTAGGAATTGTTCTATTGGGTCCAGCAGAAGGAATCAAAGAGGGATCAACTGTTAAGAGAACAGGAGTTATCGCGTCTGTTGATGTTGGTGAAGGCATGTTGGGCCGCGTTGTTGACACACTGGGAAGCCCAATTGATGGAAAGGGTCCAATTGATGGGAAAAAGTACAATATGCCACTTGAGNGAAAAGCTCCAGGAGTAATTTATCGTCAACCGGTTAATGAGCCCTTGCAGACAGGGATTAAAGCCATAGATGCCATGATTCCAATTGGAAGAGGNCAGAGAGAGCTAATCATTGGAGACAGGCAAACAGGTAAAACAACAGTTGCAATAGACACAATCATTAATCAGAAAGAGTTTTATGACAAAGGAGAGCCTGTTTATTGTATTTACGTTGCAATTGGCCAAAAAGGATCGACAATAGCTGCCCTTGCTAAGAACCTTGAAGAAAAGGGTGCTATGGCATATACAACTATCGTTGCTGCAAACGCAGCAGACCCAGCGCCCCTTCAGTTTTATGCTCCTTTCACAGGCGCTGCTATCGGAGAATATTTCAGAGACACTGGGCGTCCAGCATTAATCATTTATGACGACTTATCGAAGCAGGCGGTCGCTTATCGAGAGGTGTCTTTATTGCTTCGCCGACCCCCAGGAAGAGAAGCTTATCCAGGAGATGTNTTTTATTTGCACTCAAGGCTCTTAGAAAGGGCAGCGAAAGTGATATCAGATGATAAAATTGCATCTCAAATGAATGACCTTCCTGAATCTTTAAAAGGAATTGTAAAAGGAGGCGGCTCATTAACAGCATTACCTATTATCGAAACTCAAGCAGGAGACGTTTCTGCATATATACCGACAAACGTCATATCTATAACAGATGGACAAATATTTTTAGAGGCAGATTTATTTAATTCTGGAGTCAGGCCAGCAATTAATGTTGGTATTTCGGTATCCCGGGTAGGTGGCTCGGCTCAAATTAAGCCTATGAAAAAAGTGGCTGGAACNCTGAAGCTAGATCAGGCTCAATATCGAGAGCTTGAAGCATTTGCAAAGTTCGGTTCCGACTTAGATGCTGCCACTATGAATGTNATCAATAAAGGTCGCAGAAATGTAGAAATTCTCAAACAAGCAGTAAACTCTCCCATGAGTGTTGAAAAACAAGTTGCTATTATTTATATNGGTACAAAGGGACTCTTAAACGACATCCCAGTCGAGAAAATAAAGCCTTTTGAAAATGCATTCATTGAGTTTATGCAAAACAAACANCAAGATGTTTTAGCTGCTCTAAGAGAGGGGTCATGGAGTAAAAAAGAAATAGAGAAGATAGAATCAGCCGCAAAAGAGATTATTCCTGCATACACAGACTAACATAAAAAAGAGTAAACGAGAATAATGGCCAATTTAAAGGACCTCAGAACCCGAATCACATCAGTATCAAGNACGATGCAGATTACTTCTGCTATGAAAATGGTTTCTGCTGCAAAGCTTAAAAGAGCGCAAGATGCAATTGTTCAAATGCGNCCCTATTCTCAAAAACTGACTCTTATGATGGGCAATGTCTCTTNAGTTGNAGACTCATCGGAGAATCTATTTTTTAAGAAAAGAAAAGAGANTAGAGTTCTTATATTGTCTTTAACTGCAAACAGAGGGCTTTGTGGCGCGTTTAATTCTTCGGTAATAAAAAAGTCAATTGCCCTGTCTCAAAAATTAGAAAAGCAAGGTTTAGAAGTGAAGTTTTTTGCGATTGGAAAAAAATCAAGAGATCTTCTTTCTAAGACAGGGAAAGTTGAAGGAGAGAATATTGATGTGGTAAATGGTGTAAAGTTCGAAGGGGCGGAAGCGATTGCCCAAATTGCCATGGAAAATTATTTATCAGGAAAATATGATAAAGTAATTATGGTTTATAATCAATTTAAAAATGCCGCTGTTCAGGTTTTGCAGGAAGAGCAACTCCTCCCATTCATTGAAGCCCCAAAAGAAAAGAATGAAGTAGCCGACTATATTTATGAGCCAAACCAGCAAAAGCTGCTTGATGAATTAATACCACTAAGTATAAAAACCCAAGTTTACAAGGCTCTATTAGATTCTCAAGCNTCGGAACATGGTGCAAGGATGACCTCGATGCATAAGGCGACAGACAACGCCACCAACATGAGAGATGATTTGAAGTTGAAATACAACAAAGCCCGNCAGGCCACTATCACCAATGAAATACTAGAAATTGTGGGTGGGGCAGAGGCCTTAAANAGTTGATGTAAGTTTTTTTCTATTCATTTATTGCNTCTTTGTGGTTATCATTGTCTTTTGAAANCAAATTTTTAAATGGCTCTCTCTTTTCGTTTACCTATCATAAACCTTCCGGCAAGAATACTTCTGGCTATGCTNACTCTTGTTTTGATCGGTTTTGGGTCATCAATGAAGATTTTAGAATTATACTTTAAAGAAGAAAAGAATGAATATCGCAGAGAGAGGTTAGCCAGAAAAGAAAAGGCAATAGCAGCCCACCTTTCTCGTGAACTTGAGAGAAATATTGATGACTTAAAAAGTCGAGAAGACGCTTTGAATGTTTTTGACTCAGAGCTATCTGCAATTGCTGATATTCATAATATGGATGTTGCTTTGTATTCAATGTCAGGAGACTTATTAATTAGCTCTAGTTCAGAATTAGATGAAGTAGTTACTTTTCCACCTCAACTTCCTGAAGATTTGAATTATCAACGTGATGAGGCCGTTCTTTTAAAATCAGATGACACGACAGAGGTATTGATGTACGCATCTGAAATTAAAGGTTCAAATGAAATTCCATTAGCTGTAATGGTTGTCCCGTATAGTGATGGTGTGAATTTGCCTTTAAAAGATCAGAAGTTTTACCGCTCCTTGGCGCTCTTAAACGGACTACTGTTCCTATCTGCCACGTTATTTGCGTACCTGCTATCTAAAAGCATTACCAGGGGCCTTGAGGCGGTCTCTGACGCAATGAGGAGCTCGGCAAAAGGTGGTGATCCAAAAGTTAAGTGGAGCTCAAAGGACGAGATAGGGAAGTTGGTTAGTGAGTATAATAGAATGATTGATGTTGTTGAAAAAAACGCAAAAGCATTGGCTCAAGCAGAAAAAGAAAGTGCTTGGAAAGAGATCGCACAACAAGTTGCTCATGAAATAAAAAATCCGCTAACACCCATGAGATTGATGACTCAAATGCATGCTTTAAAGGCCGATGATCAAACAAAAGAATCTATTAAGGAGTTTTCAGAAGGAATGTTAGCCCAAATTGACGCCATGGCTCAGGTTGCTGGCGATTTTAGTCAGTTGACGAATATCTCATCTGAGAATCGAAAAAACATTGATTTAAGGGAGCTTCTAAGGGAGTGTGCGGCCGCTTATCCAAATGCAACTCTTCTTGTTCCTGAGTCAGGACAATATCTGGTTTTTGCAAACCAAAACCAATTATTACGTGTTTTAAATAATCTGTTAAACAACGCTTTTGAAGCTGTTCCGAGAAGAAGAAAACCACTTGTTTCATTTGGAATTAGGGAGGATGAAGAAAATGCTATTTTATTCGTTCGTGACAACGGAATCGGAATTGACGCAGACCTTCGTTCTCAGGTCTTTGTTCCTCAATTTACCACAAAATCAAGAGGAACGGGCCTAGGCTTAGCGATTGTGAAAACGATAATAGAGTCCTTTCAGGGTCGAATTTGGGTGGATTCTACCGGTGGAGATGGAACAGAATTTGTTTTTTCCATACCATTGGTTAAGCTTTAGCGATTTAAGCGCTCGATAATTATATACTGCTGGGTCCCTCCAAAAGATGATGAGTCATCAATGGAGCATTTAAATAGATTTCCTTGAGTATGAGAATAAACACAAAACTCCAAAAATTCTTTTGAGCAATAAACGGAACCATAAACCATACTATCCATAGGATCTTCGAGGCCGGTAAGCGCAGCTTCCTCAGTAAATGGATAAATAGAAAATTCATTATCAATGAATGGGTGGAGTGTGAGAATGAGCGCGCCCCCCTCAATAAGCCGGTTCATTAATTCATGTAAACTATTTTGAAAAAGTTTTTTAGGCAGGTGAGTAAATACACTCCCAGCAAAGATCAAATTAACAGGGCTATAATCGTCTGGAATAGTCTTTATGTTTTCAATCTGAAAACCTATAGCAGATTTTTTGGGATCACTAACCAAAATTTCGGCGTCAGGGAATCGCACTTTTAAAAATCGACTAACTCTTCCGTATCCGCTCCCGAAGTCAAGAATCTTTTTTACGTTTGGTGCAAAGTCATAAATATAATCAGCAGCTTCAGCACCTGTATGAAAGTATTCTTTGAGAATTTTTAATGGCATAGCCCCATGAACCTGCAAAGGGTAACGAAACATGGCATCGTTTCTACTTATCTCAAAATTTATAGACTGATACTCTTCTTTAAGGGTCTTTTTGGTTTTTTCGATTAAACCTTTTGGAACTTGAATCAGGGCTTCCGAGGACCATTCAAAAAGAAGAGACAAAGAAGCAATTTTATTTTCTAGAACTTTTATTTGATCTCTATTTTGGCCAATCCCTATTTTGTCTTGAAGCCAACGTTGAATATGTTTTTTCACAGGCGGTTTATCGTTAGGTATATTTGATAAAATGATATCCCAATTAGGGTAAATTTAAATACCAAAATAAAAGTATGAAATTCAGTCATTTAAATCTATTTATTCAAGACCGAATAGCAACATTAAAATTGAACCGCCCGAAAGCGCTAAACGCTTTAAATAAAGAAATGATAATGGAGCTTCATCAAGCTATTGAGTTTCTTGACGAAAACAATGAGGTTAGAGTTGTTATACTTACCGGCGAAGGAGAGAAAAGCTTTGTTGCGGGTGCAGACATTACGGAGTTTAAAGACTTCAACAAGGAAGAAGGCAGAGCTCTTTCTGCCACAGGTCACACTTCTTTATTTAATAGAATATCTAACGCAACAAAGCCATATATAGCCGCAATTAATGGGTTTGCTCTCGGGGGCGGCCTTGAGCTTGCGATGGCTTGTCATGTAAGAATAGCCTCAACTAACGCAAAAATGGGACTGCCCGAGTCTTCCTTGGGAGTAATTCCCGGTTATGGCGGAACCCAAAGGCTTGTCCAACTAATTGGCAAAGGAAAAGCCTTGGAAATGATGTTTTCTGCTAAGATGATAGATTCAGACACTGCTGAAAAATATGGTTTGATAAATAAGGTTTGCGATCCGGAAGCACTGATGGTGGAAAGTTTAAAAATGGCGAATTCATTCATAAAGAATTCTGGAGATGCTCAAGCAGCTATAATTAGGGTGGTAAATTCGACTTTAGAGGGCGGTAGAGGTTTTGATTCTGAAATTAAAGAATTTGGAGAGAGGTTTGGGTCTGCAGAATTTGCAGAAGGAACAAAAGCTTTTATCGAAAAACGCAAACCTAACTTCTAGGTCAAAATACTTTTATACATTCACGTCGCCTAAACATTTAAAGACATGAATTTTTTACAAATAGAGCATGCTGTATACGAGCCTTTTTCTAAAGAGTGGCTTATTGGCATTGGCATTTTCTCCATTTATTTACTGATAGTTGTTGCTGCCAGTAAATTATTAAATAAGAGTCAACGAACTGTTTTTGAAAAAATTTGGGGGAGCGCATTAATTGCTCTTTTAATCGGTAAGCATTTCCATCTAGTTCAAGAGAACCTTTGGAATTTCATGGATAACCTTGAGCTCCATCTTTGTGGCTTTAGTAGGATGTTAAGCATTTTACTTTTAGCATTTGGGGTTCGCTGGGCATTTTACCCTCTCTTCTTTTGGGGAATTGTTGGGGGATTTTATTCTTTACTAACCCCAGAGCTCACCTCAGGAGAAACTACCTACATGTTCATTGAATATTATGTTGTTCATGGCGGAATTATCATTATCCCACTTTATTATTTCTTTGTTCACGGAATGCGTATTGGAAGATGGACCTGGTTAAAAGTATTAGCTCTGAATTTATTACTAATGATCCCGGTAGGCTTTGTTAATCATTTGACGGGTGGGAATTATATGTTTTTATGTCAAGCGCCCGTTGTAGAAAATCCGATGATCATAGGCGATTGGCCCTATTATCTTATCGGCTTTATTTTATTTGGAACAGNCCACTATCTGGTNCTAACTGGAATTTTTTGGAGAAGTATCATNCGTGGTGAAAAAAATTAAAAAATGGAATCGTTNACCATGACTGCTATTGAGGTTGGGAGNTTTTTCTGGTTTGTAGGGTTTGCCGTTTTGGCNTTGATGGCNCTCTTCTTATTTTTTTTAGCCCCGAAAGAAGGGNCTGAGAAATGGATACAATGGAAGAAGCTTTTGGGAATTATAATTTTTTTAAATCAAGCATTTTATTGGGTATCCTCGATTTCTGANGGAACATTCACNCTGCAAGAAAGNCTNCCTNTACATATGTGTGGGGTNAGCCAACTTATGCTTTTTGCCTTTCTGGCTTTTGACGTACGAAAGGTTTTTCCAATTCTTGTTTTTTGGGGTCCTTTAGGAGGGATCCAAGCATTCCTCACCCCTGCCTTATCGTCAGAGCCCACATGGCCTTATATCCTTCAGTTTTATCTGGCACACAGCTTTGTGGTCTTGGTTCCTATTTACCTTATGGTTCGAGGGGGAGAAAGGCTCCCTTCTGGCACCTTTTGGCGGACTATATTGATAACAAATATTGCTGGGTTTATCATGATGGCTATCAATGCAGCCCTCGGTTCAAATTACTGGTATGTCAATCAGCCACCACCAGTCAATCATCCGCTTGTTCAAGGCGAATGGCCTTTTTATTTGATCGGCATGGAGGCCGCGGTGGTTGTTTTATTTTTTCTATTTTCTTTAGCCTTTAGAAGGTTTAAAGAGGTTAAATAATTGAATTTAAGGAGTTAATAATTAGATTTTTTTTGACTGGTTTCTTTATGATATTTAGAGATTGTTTGTAAATAGTTGTTATTCAAAACAATCATATTTGTTTCCCGGTCGAACTCTTTGATGTCCAACTTGGAGTCATTTCTTCTTACTTTTATTTATCCTAATTCTTTACTGAACACATTACTTATGAAAAATCGTTACCCCCGATTAAGCCTTTTGGCTATTTCTTTTTTCTTTAGTTTTTCTTTATCGGCGCAAACATTTACAGGCACATTAAGTCTAGTTGATGCCTCCGGAAATAGCGTTTCAAACTACGCTACGGGAAGTTCGCTGTATGTAAATGTATCAGACGCTGACCGCAATGTGTCGGCCACAGCAGCGGATACGTTAACTGTCAGTGTAAGTAGTGAAAAAGAGACAACTGCCGAGACGGTTGTTTTGACAGAGACGGGTGTAAACACGGGGGTATTTAGTGCATCAGTATTGTTCGACCCTACGGGCGCTGTTGCTGCCGATGGCTCCTTACAGGTAGATGCGGGTGATATGCTCACGGTAAACTATACGGACCCTGCGGATGATTTTGGCAATGCGCAGACATTGATAGCCACGTCTTTCTATGGCATGACAGAGGTGACTTCAGGCTTTATTATGAGCAATACGACGTGGACAAAAGCGAACAGCCCTTATTTCTTAACGGGCGATGTGATCGTTCCAGACTCTGTCACGCTGACGATTGAACCAGGTGTAAATGTTCGCTTTAAGGCAAAGTCCGATGATTTATCCTCAGGAGAGGATCAAAACAGGATTGAGATTCGTGTTTCTGGAAAACTTAAAGCGAACGGTAATGCGACAGATACGATATCCTTTATTTCTAATGCGCAGTCCCCAGCAGCAGGAGACTGGTTTGGTATTGTTTCTTATGATGCAACAACATCAGAGCAGCCATCGAGTTATTCGAGCAACTGGGATAAGGTTGGAGCGGTAGATATTAGTTATGCGAAAGTGTCTCACTATATAAAGGGGGTTTCTGCTTATGACTATGCTTCACAGACGGTTAACGGAATTGGTTATGGATGGGGCAACGCCTTGTCTCCAGATTCCATAAAGGTTCATAATTCTGTTTTCCGAGCAGGGGGTGATGCGTATTTCTGTTCTGAGTATTGGGCTTTCCGCCCTTTAGAGTTCGTTAACAACAGAGTATACAACGGAGGGCTTTACTCTTATGGAAGAAGTGCGTATAAAAAAGTTGAAAATAACATCTTTAACAACGATAGGTCTTCGACCACGAAAAATCAGATTCGAGTAAGTGGAAACCAAAGAGGATCTAACACTCCTGTACGTTTGAAATTGAGTGTTGTTAATAATACAATAGATTATGGCTATATAGATGTAGACGCAAATACAGAGGTTAGTACCAGTGTAGCTCAAAACGCAGCAGTAGTGAATGTTTCAGGCAATACAATTGGTAGAAATGATCAAGCGGCTGTTCAGGTGAATTACTATAACTATGGGATCCCAATGGATAGTACGATACTCACAGTATCAAATAATAATATTCAAGGAAGGAACTCTAATGGTAATGGTGTATACATCGACTCACGTGGCACATCACCATCTAATTGGACTGTAAACAATAATACGGTTCGATCAACGAGTCGTGCTATTTATCTATACTCAGAGCGAAACAGCAAATTTCATGTTGAGAATAACACTTTAGACTCAACTTATTATTCGGGCATTCGTAAGAGAAATGGAAGCGCCAATTTTATAGGCAATACAATAGAGTACTGTGGTAAATATTATTGGTCGACGGACTTTGCTGGTGTGAGTTTAAACTCATCGGCAAATTACCCAGCAACAGACACACTTAAGAACAACACCATTAGATATAATGGCGCACACAATTATAGTTATGTACCAAGCAATACGACACTAGGTGTTGGCGGGGTATGTATTGAAGGAAATACTCAAGCCATCCTTAATGCGAATAACATATACGGAAACAAAGGACATGATGTTACAAACCTTGTGTCAAAGTCTGTTGTGCCCATTCAAGATGCACGATATAATTTCTGGGGGGATAGCGCAACGGCAGAGATGAACACCGGCGCCAACCCTAAAAACATTTCTGTTATTCACGACGAGTATGATGATGCACTCAAAGGGTTCGTCAACTATGCTGGATATGTAGACACACTAGACGGAACCCCCTCTGCGCTAAATGTATTGGGCACATTAGAGCTTTTGAGCGCTACGGGTGGACAAGCATTTAATTATCCTCAGGGCGACACGCTAAGAATGAGAGTCTCAGATGGAGACCGCAATGTGTCAGCCACAGCAGCGGACACTTTAACTGTCAGTGTAAGTAGTGAAAAAGAGACGACTGCCGAGACGATTGTTTTGACAGAGACGGGTGTAAACACGGGGGTATTTAGCGCATCAATGCTGTTCGATCCTACTGGTGCTGTTGCCGTTGATGGCTCCTTACAGGTAGATGCGGGCGACATGCTTACGGTAAACTACACGGACCCTGCAGATGATTTTGGCAATGCGCAGACATTGACAGCCACGTCTTTCTATGGCATGACTGAG
>NYSL01000035.1 GCA_002682945.1 Cryomorphaceae bacterium
ACTACAAATCTTTAGAAATCTTTCTGTAACCTACAGGGGTTAATTTATTCTCCTTATACTCACAAATTCGGTTGAACAAATACTGTTGATAATCGGAGTAATTAGATTCCCAAAGATTTGTAGTGATAATTGATATTGAGAATGTTACGAGTATTCCTTTGGGGTTAACAAATTTACTCCACAAACCTACTCTACCGTGACTGACTTTGCCAAATTTCTCGGCTGATCTACATTGCATCCTCTTTCAACTGCCACATGATAACTTAAAAGCTGTAATGGGATTGTTGTTAGCATTGGACTTAGACAATCTAATGTATCTGGAATTTCAATTACAGCATCCGAAAGCGACTTTACTTCGCTTTGCCCAAAACCTGTAATAGAAATAATCTTGCCTTTTCTAGCTTTAACTTCTTGAATATTCGATACCAGCTTTTCGTACAAACCGCCCAATGGCGCAATTACAATAATCGGCATTTTTTTATCAATCAAAGCTATAGGGCCATGCTTCATTTCTGCCGCAGGGTAGCCTTCAGCGTGGATATAGCTAATTTCCTTAAGTTTTAATGCTCCCTCTAGCGCTACTGGGAAATTGAATCCACGGCCTAAAAACAATGAATTATTAAATCCTTTTAAACTCTTTGAAATAGTTTTGATTGCTGAATCTAATTTGAGAATAGATTCAATCTTTTCTGGAATTTTGTTAATCTCCAAAGCGATTTCTCTAAACTTAGTTTTAGTCAATTTATTTTTTATTTTCCCCATGTATAGAGCCATCATCGCAAGAACAGTTACTTGCGCAGTAAAAGCCTTTGTTGAAGCAACACCTATTTCTGGCCCGGCATGAGTAAAAGCTCCAGCATCAGTTTCGCGAGCAATAGAGGACCCAACTACATTACAAATCCCGAAAACACACGCACCGGACTCCTTAGCCAGTTTTATAGCTGCAAGAGTATCTGCCGTCTCCCCCGATTGTGAAATTGCAATTACAACGTCATTTGAATTTATTACTGGATTTCTATACCTAAATTCTGACGCATACTCAACTTCCACGGGGACCCTCGAAAATTCTTCAATTAAATATTCACCGACTAAACCAGCATGCCATGAGGTTCCACATCCCAAAATAATTATACGATTTGCTACTTTTAGGTTACTAGAAATCATTTCTAAGCCTGCCATTTTTATCTCATTTTTTTCTGGAAAAAGTCGACCTCTAATTGTATTTTGAATTGATGTTGGCTGCTCATATATCTCTTTCAACATGAAATGTTCGAAGCCACCTTTTTCTATACTCTCTAAATCCATCTGAAGTTGATGAATTATTGCATCAACAGGCTTATCTGAATCAATAGTTCGAATAGAAATACCTTGCTTTGATATCCGGGCTAACTCTCCATCTTCCAGGTATATGACTTTTTTTGTATGATCTAAAAATGGCGTAGCATCCGACCCAATAAAAAACTCCTTATTCCCGAGCCCAAGGACTAACGGAGACCCAAGTCTTGCTGCTATCATAACATCCGGATGACTTTTGGAAATAATGGAAATAGCATACGCCCCAATCACTTGATTTAGGGAAAGTCGAACTGCTTCTTCTAGAGATACTTTTTCCTCTTTTTGAACATACTCAATGAAGTTCACCAACACTTCAGTATCAGTATCACTTTTAAAAGAGTAATTTTTTTCAATTAATAATGTTCTTAGTGATTCTACATTTTCAATAATACCGTTGTGCACAATTACGAGGTCTCCATTATTAGACACATGAGGGTGGGCATTTTTATCATTAGGTGGGCCGTGTGTAGCCCATCGAGTGTGTCCGATTCCCAAGCTAGCAGAGGATGAGTCTTTATTTTTTAAACTCTCGAGGCGCTCAACTTTTCCTTTGCATTTATATATTTCCATATCTCCATTAAATAAGGCAATTCCAGAAGAGTCATAACCTCTGTATTCAAGCCTCTTTAGCCCATTTATTAAAATTGGGTACGCTTCCTTATTTCCTAAGTATCCGACGATTCCACACATAGACCTATTGTGTTATTCCCTTTTTGTTAAATAAAGCTTTAAAGAAATTGGTAAAACTGGGTCAAGATTACCATTTAAGACAACCCTTCTTGGGTTTGATGCATTTCCATCAGGAAGTAATAATAATCTATCTTCAGTTGAATCTTTTCTACTAAGTATTTGTTGAACAAATTTCGTTACCTCCAAATTATACTTTTTGTCACGCAAGACCGATTGAATTCTTAGACCACCACCAGGAGATGCATCCAAATATTCTTGCATCAGAATTTTATCATGACCTGAAATCATAAAAGCATTCAATTTAACTGGAGGTATATATTCTAAGGCACTTCCCTCCCGGATAGGTATTTCTAATTCAGCATGATTAACAAAATAATTAGAATCTCTAAACTGATTTAAGTTCTTAAAACTAACGGAGGTTACAATTCCTCCCATTGACTGAACATAAGAGGTAACCTCTCCATTGACTGTGTCTTGATTATCAAGACTAATTTGAGAATTTGAGCGATCAAACTTAAAAAGGTTTACGCTTTTAAGACCATAGTTATTACCTGTAATTCCCCTCCAGCCTAATATATCTAAGTAATTATACCCTGGGCCAACAGTGTCCGCTCTTAAACTATCATTACTATAATAGACTCTAATTCGAAAATCTGATTCTCCTGGAGTGATATTTAAAATCGCTTTATTCGAAGGATAACCCTCAAAAGCCAAACCCTTAAAATAATCCACAAAATTTTCGTTGGTTTCAAACAAACTAGGATTCATTTTTGAAGCATCTATAATATTTGATTTAATAAACGCTTTATCAATTTTTAAAAACATGACCTGGTTGGCATCAAACATGCCCGTTCGAATTATACGCTTATTTGGGTAAGGCTTTACCACGGTATCACAAATAACAGTGGAACTAGAAAAATTACTGGTTGAGTAATACAGGCTATCATCCATAATTTCATCATCTAAATGTGAAATTTTTATTCCAAAATCATAAGTGGTATCGCCATACCAACCAGAATATGGTAACAACATAAACGCTGAATCTACGGTGACATTACTGTCTCCAAAATCAGGAGCTATTGAAGCCAAAACAAATTCAGAAACAAATTCAGAAGAAGAAGATCCGAATATGGGATCAATGTATTTCCCAATTAATAGAGAACTTGGATTTAGGGTAACTAAAGAGTCCAAGGTTTCTGATGTGCTTATTACCTCGATTGTATCAAAATAATCTGCCTCAAATCCAGTGCCATCAACAAAATCAATAGCAATTGAACCGGAATTTCGCTCGCATGCAAAAAAAGGTAGTAGCGTAAGAACTAAAAACTTTAAACTACGCATGTGATATAAATTACTCGAATAGCGACTCATAAAAAGAATCAAGTTCTGCAGGGTTTTCAATAAATTTCTTACCATCAATTATGGGTATACCTGCAGAGGCAGCTGCACCTAATTGCACTTCGGGAATATCGTCATTCATCGTTAAAACAGCATCCACGTGTTTTACCGCACCAGAATATAAATTGTCTGCGGATGGAGTATTGAACTCTTGCATATTTTCAAGACCATCAAAATTAATTCCATTGGTAAATCCTGAGTCTAGCTCCCCGTCAAACCCATCACCAAACAAGCTGTAAACCAATTTTGCATCGTTAAAATACGGGTCATCCGCATTAAATTGTCTTAAATACGCTGGCATTGCCGTACTCATCCATCCCATAAAATGGATAATATCCGGCTTCCAGCCCAATTTTTTAATAGTTTCAATAACACTTTTGCAAAAAAACAAAGTGCGCTCACCGTTGTCTTTATAGAATTTATTTTCCTTATCTACCCATGTTCCTTTACGCTTAAAATAATCTTCGTTATCAATAAAGTAGACTTGAATTCTAGCAGCAGGAATAGAAGCTACTTTGATAATTAGTGGTTGATCTAAATCATTAATAACCACATTAATACCACTTAATCGAATTACTTCATGGAGCTGATGCCGTCTTTCATTAATAGAACCAAATCTCGGCATGAAAACACGTATTTCATTACCTTTTGAGTTCATTTTTTTGGGGAACATGAGCCCCGCATTTGCCAAATCGCTTTCCGGGAAATAAGGCTTTATCTCATGAGAGACATATAAAATTCGTTTTTTTGCCATTGTTGCAAAGGTATGAAATATATCTTTCTCCTAGTTTTACTGGTGGTTGGTTATAGATTAGCTAAAAATTTTATTATCTGTGGAAATAATACGAAACATTAATGAATTAAAATCCATGCAAAAGGAGTCTAATAAAGGCTCAAATTTAGCCCTTATTGCTACGATGGGTGCTCTTCACGAAGGGCATGTTTCGCTAATAAAAAGAGGACAAAAAGAATG
Source organism: Cryomorphaceae bacterium (assembly GCA_002682945.1). Classification (GTDB taxonomy): domain Bacteria; phylum Bacteroidota; class Bacteroidia; order Flavobacteriales; family Schleiferiaceae; genus TMED14. Next base: position 4,397 of record NYSL01000035.1, read on the forward strand.
CAGTCAGGTCATTGTTTCAATCTATGTGAATCCTACTCAATTTGAAAACTCCAACGATCTCATAAATTACCCTAAATCACTCGATGATGATATTGATATTCTTAACAGCTTAAATATTGATTTCTTATTCATTCCAAATCAAGAATTAATGTATCCCAATGGGCTTGTCTCCAAGGTATTCGATCTTAACGGTATTGATGAGAAGCTAGAAGGCGCGATGCGTCCAGGGCATTTTCAAGGAGTTGCCACCGTGGTTGACAGGTTATTTGAATTAACACAACCTGACAAAGCCTATTTTGGGCTTAAAGATTTTCAGCAGGTACAAATAATTAAAAAATTATCTTTAATCAAAGGAGGCGCACCGGAGATCATTGCCTGCAAAATAATAAGAGAAGATTCTGGATTGGCTATGAGCTCGCGAAACTCGAGGTTAAACGTAAAAGAATTAAAAGCTGCAGCCTCTATTTTTAAAGCTCTAAAATTTGCAGAAAAAGAAGTTAAAGTTTTCCCAACTCCGCCGGCTGCACTGATTCGAGAAATGAAATCGATTATAAATTCTACCGGGCATATAAAAGTAGAGGAAATAACATTTGCCTTCAGCGATAACTTAGATGTTATCAATGACCCTGATTTTCCCCTTGATCATTACAATAAAAAAGTGCATTGCTTTATCTCTGCATATGCCGGAGATGTTCGTCTAATAGATAACCACTTTATTTGTTAAAAACAATATGTCCTTTGATTTCAAACATTACTTTTGTTCCCAGAATGACAATAGAGGTACTTTTTAGTAAAATCCATAGGGTGACCGTTACAGGTGCTGATTTAAACTATGTCGGGTCAATTACCATAGATAAAAGTCTAATTGAAGCAGCTAGATTAACCGAGGGACAAAAGGTGAGTATTGTAAATGTGAATAATGGATCGAGATTCGATACCTATGTTATCCCAGGTACAAGAAATTCAGGAGAAATAAAATTAAATGGCCCTGCGGCAAGATTAGCAGAAGAAGGAGACGTAATAATCATTATTTCTTATGCTTCAATGACTCTTGATGAAGTGAAAAATCACAAGCCTACTGTTATTTTCCCTGATGAAAAGTCAAATAGATTAATCTAACATGAGTTTTAGACTCCCAAAATGGTTAAAAACCATAAGTTTAATTGGACTTGCTTTCCTTTTGATTTATTTCGCGTTTAAAAAAGTAAATGTTTTTGAAGTGTGGGGGCATGCAAAAGAAGCATCATGGATATATGTCATTATCAGTTTTGCCATAGGTTATTCAGCCGTAATATCCAGAGGGTTCAGGTGGACAATTGTGCTGGAAAGCATAGGTAAGCCTGTATCCCCATGGAACGCAACTCACGCGACCGCATTTGGGTATCTAATGAACCAAGTGCTGCCTCGCGCTGGAGAAGTTGCTCGAGCAACGGCATTAAATAGATCAAATAAAATTCCTATAAATATTTTAATTGGAACAATTATAATCGAGAGAACCATTGATTTAATTATGATGGCTTTGTTAGTTGGAGTAACATTTATTCTCTCAAGCGGTGACATTGAAAGCTTTCTCTCAATTACCAATAGTGACACAGAAGAACCGACAAAAGCTTCGAAAGAAAGCATAAAATATTTTATCCTCTTTGTGATTCTATCTTTTTTTGTCGTTCTTATCTTTTCAAAAAAGTTAAAATCAACTATTTGGATAAAAAAAATTAAAACATTTATGATTGGAATTTTAGATGGGTTTCAGTCCGTTTGGAAACTTGAAAGAAAAATAAAATTTTGGCAACACACGTTCTATATCTGGACATGTTACTTTTTTATGATCTATATCTGCTTTTTCGCATTCCCATTTACTAAAGATTTATCGATTGCTGAAGGTCTTTTCATAATGGCGGCAGCAGCTATCGGATACTTGGTCCCGGTACCTGGAGGGATAGGGGCATATCACTATTTAGTAACCATGGCACTGGTGGTGTTGGGGCGGACATATGAACAAGGTTTAGCTTTTGCAACAGTAGTTCATACAACACAAACATTAATGATGGTATCGACAGGGGTTGTCGGATTCCTTACCTTAACTTCGAAAAAAGAGTAATTTTCTTGGAATGTCATCAATTAAAAAAGCTTGGTTTTGTCAATCATGCGGGTCCGAACACCCTCAATGGCTAGGTCAATGTAAATCTTGTAATGAATGGAATACTCTTGTTGAAGAAGTCATAGAGAAAGGAATTAAGGATAATAAATCTTGGTCCAACAAGGTTAAAAATGAACCTTTAGAAATTTCCCAAATAGAAAGTCTAAATGNGAAAAGAAAAAGGTCAGGAGATGATGAATTTGATCGAGTCTTAGGCGGTGGAATTGTTCCAGGAAGTATATGTTTATTGGGCGGTGAACCTGGAATAGGAAAGTCTACATTGCTTTTACAAATTGCAATCAAAAAAAATCAAAATGTTCTTTACGTAAGCGGTGAAGAAAGCCTTCAACAAATAAAAATGCGGTCGGAACGAATCGATTTAGAAAGTAATAATTGTAGCATTTTAACTGAAATTTCAACAAAAAAAATTATTGAAACAGCAGAAAAGGCATCACCTGATCTTTTGATTATTGACTCCATTCAAACTGCTTATTCACCCCATNTAGACTCATCCCCAGGGTCAATATCACAAATAAAAGAATCAGCGTCAGAATTTTTAAGATTTTCAAAAACCAGAAACATTCCAGTAATTCTAGTAGGGCACATAACTAAAGATGGAAATCTTGCGGGCCCAAAAATATTAGAACATATGGTTGATGTCGTTTTGCAATTTGAAGGCGATAGGCATCATATTTATAGGCTGCTTCGACCTCTTAANAATCGTTTCGGNAGCACACAAGAATTAGGTGTATANCAGATGAGTGACGCCGGTCTTAAAAGTGTATTAAATCCTGGAGGAATATTATTGGGCGATAGAGAAAAAGGTAGAAGCGGTTCGGCAATTGGCATTGCATGTGAAGGAACACAACCTCTTCTCGTCGAAGTTCAGGCCTTAGTAAGCACTGCTGTATATGGAACTCCTCAAAGGTCATGTACTGGTTTTGACACTCGAAGATTAAATATGTTGCTTGCAGTTTTAGAGAAAAGATGTGGTTTTAAACTAGGGGCAAAAGATGTCTTCCTAAATATAACTGGAGGTATGAAGATAAACGACCCTGCTTTAGACTTAGCTGTTTGCGCGGCGATATTATCTAGCAATGCTGATATTACAATTCCTCAAGGGTTTGCTTTTACGGGAGAAGTGGGCTTGAGCGGTGAAATCAGACCTGTAAATCGGATCGAACAGAGAATAAGAGAAGGAATTAAAATTGGTTTTGAAACTATCTATTACTCTCAAAAATCCGAAGCAAAAACCTCGAACGAAAACAAAAATTGTATTCAAATTAATACCTTGGAGCAAATGGTATCATCTCTTTTTGGCTGAGCCAATCCGTTATTTATTTTGAAATCAAATTAGCTATTTCGCTTAGATCCGGAGTTATAATTATTTCTGTTCTTCTATTCTTTGCCTTATTCTTCATGGAGGTATTTTCAACTAAAGGCATGTGTTCACCTCGGCCGGAAGCTTCAATCTGTGTTGCGCTTACACCTTTTTGTATTAGGATTTTTACCACTGAGGTGGCGCGCATGACCGAGAGATCCCAATTATCCTGAACTTGACCTTTTCCGAAATAAGCATCATCATCTGTATGACCCTGAACAGAGATGTTAAGATCCTTATTCTCACCTAGTACTTGAGCTAATTTTTGCAATGCGGAAACTCCATCATTTTCAATCTCCCATTTACCTGAAGCAAACATCAAGCGATTATCTAAACTCACATATACCTGACCATTTTTCATACTGACAGTTAAGCCTCTATTTTCAAAACCCAAAAGAGCGCGAGCAATTCGATTTCTAAAATAATTTGCGGTAGAATCTTTTCTAGCGATCAAAGATTCTAATTCATTCACTCGCTTTTCTCTTAATTGCAAAGCAAGTTCTAAACTCATTAGTCTATTCTGCTCTAGCATCAGAGAATCCTCTTTCGCAGCCAATCGCTTGGCTAGTCCTTCCATCTGCTCTAGCATTACTTTATTCTCTCTCAAATTAGCAGCAACTAATGAACTGTTATTCTCTAAAGCATATTCNTAATTCGCATTCAAATCGTCAAAAGACTTTTTCAGCTTACGGTATCTCCTTCCATTTTTAATAGAATCTTGAATCAATCCTTCGATAGNTATTTTTAGAACCTCCATATCCGATGAAATCTCTTTAAAGTTTGTCTTTGCCCTATCAGAAGTCGTCTTGAGAATTTGATTTTCGTTAATAACATTATCGTAAGAATCCTGCAATTCNTTATGAACCTTTGGGGAAACACAGGAAAAACATGTGATAAGAATGAAGCACGAAATTATCGTATTTGTAATATNTCTAACTGACATCNGAAAAATTGAATTTTATGTAAATATACTTGGCATTTCCCAATCTAATAAAACAGGGCAATGATCACTTAACTCAGGCTTATAAAGATGAATACATTTTTTTGCTCCTTGTGAAGCTTTTGGGCTGAGCCAGAAAGCATCAATACGCCAACCAATATTTCTACTTCGACTATTAGATTGATAACTCCACCATGTGTAATTTTCAGATTGGCTATTGAAAATTCGAAAGCCATCGCTCCATCCTTCTGCATTTAAAACATCTAACCATTGCCTCTCTTCCTTCGTAAATCCTGGCGTTCCTGAGAGCCTAATGGGGTTGTGTATGTCTACCTCATTATGACANATATTCCAGTCTCCTGCAATTATAATATTTGAGTGGCTTTGACTTAATTCATCAATGTATTGTTTAAATGCAATCAAAAACTCTAATTTATATTTTTGACGAGCTAAACTTGAAGCTCCGCTGGGCAGGTAGGCATTTACAATTACCAGATCGGAATAAACAAGATGCATTACCCTTGCTTCGTCATCCCAGAGGGGATCTCCTATTCCAAAATTGACTTTTTTTGGTGGAGTTTTAGCTATTGCTAGAACTCCACTATAACCTTTTTTTACCGCTGAAAATCCGGCTGTCCAATAACCTGGAAATAAGTCATTAATTGCGTCAAAGTCATCAAACCTAACTTCTTGAAATAACAAAATATCTGCCTCAGTAGATTGCCACCATGGGATCAGTCCTTTTCTTACACATGCCCGAATGCCATTACCATTNAGGCTAATAATTTGCATTGTTTTATTGAAGCGTCAACCTAGCCTCTCCAATTTTTTCATTCGAAGTATAAATCGCCAAAACGTAAGGCCCGCTTTGCAATTCAGTCTGAATATTAAAAGACAAGCAGCAACCGGTAGGAGAACCGTTATAATTAATAACTTGGGAAGATGAGTAGATCATTTTTTCTCCACTCACCCACATTGTCTTTTGCTTTTCATTTGTTGCTAATACTCTATTATCTGGAGTATTTATTCTTAGGTACAAAGTCTTTTCTCCTTTAACAGATAAATCGTTTTTTGCTATCGTCATACATGCCTTAATCCGATTCGCTTTAGAGGCCGAGTTCGTAGCTTTCTCAATTCCTTTTCCATTGATTCGATAGGCGCTTGCTTCAATACTACTTAATTGAAGCTTTGCTCCTTTTTCAACTTTTTTCTCAAGAGAGCTACTCTTAACTACTTCTGCATCCAGATCAGACTGCACGGAGTCTTTAATTTCGACAATTATTGCATACTCCCTATTTACAGAGTCTATATCCTCAGTCAGATCAGAAATATGCTTTCGCATTGAAAAAACTTCATTTCGAAGACTTTTTATTTTCGCTTTGGAGGCAAAGTTTACTTCTTGAATTTTGGAAATAATCTCATTCAATTTTGAAGTCTCCTGGGCTATAAATGCGTTTAATGAATCATTTGCACTTGATTGAGAAGTTAAATCTCTTTTGTAATCTTCTAATTGAGTTATTAAGAGTACTTTTTCTTCTTCAAGCCCATCAATATTTGAAGATTGGTCTAGCGTGAAATATGTTAATATTCCAACGAGAGCTAATAAAACAACCAACAACAGGGTCATTGTTCGCTGTCGATTTGGAGATAATTCTTGACTCATGACATTAATTTCTTAAGGTGCAAATGTACAATTTCTATTAATTATAGAAAATGAAAAGCATCACCCGCTAGTTTTCAATGATGAATCTCTTAACGTATAATCCTGTATTTGTAGTAATCTCCAGGGAATACAATCCAGAAGGTAAGTCGTCCAGATCAAAAGATTTCTTAACCCCTCCCTTTTGAAAATTTTGATAATTGTTTAGAACAATATTTCCAGTTAAGGTTCTGACTTTAAATTCAACTTCGCTTGATTCGAGTAGTTCAAATTCAATATCGAACTTGCCCATAGTAGGGTTTGGGAAAAGTCTAATTTTTGAGAGACTTAAGTTATCCAAGCTCACTACAAAATTAAGGGTATCAGTTATTATTCCACATTCATTTTTAGCTAAAACAATTGCTGTTCCAGGACCATTGTTAGAAAATATATGAGTCACAAAATCACCCGTATCAACAGTTCCGTCACTAAAATACCAACCTGTACTATCTTGACCTNAGGCTCCCGANGAAAAATCCATAGTTACAGGATTTAAAGAGGTGACTAGATAAGATGGGGTGAGCGTTGGAAGCGGAGAACTAGCTGTTGTATGCGTTGCAGGAGCCGACCAGTTTGAGAACGAACCCGCACAAGAATCGCGAACATAAAAATCGTAACTCGTTCCTGGAGTCAAGCCTGTAATGATTTTCATTCCTACGCTAGATGATCCCATGTTATTAACTGTCGACCCTTGACCAAGAGCAAAACCTGAAGGACCATACTCAATGAATGAACCAATGTGCTGCCCCGATGATGACCAATTGACATCAGCCGTTACACAATCATTACTGGAAATAGATACATTCGTTGGAGCCAAGCATTGACCGCTCACAAAGAAATTGTCAAAAAAGACATCAGGGCCATATCCAGAAATTCCATCAAAACGAAAAACGACATTTTGACCTATATAATTTGAGGGTATGGGGACTGACTCCGTTATAAATGTTCCCGGTGAGGTTGTCCCCGACCCTGGAGAATCAAAGGCCTGTCCCGATAAATCAACTAAAGTGTCCCATGAGTTTGCAGATAAGCTACGAACNAATAGTAATAGACGATCAGTAGGATAGCTAGTGCTAAATTGATGNCTCCAGTCAAACGACACTTGAGCACTAGAAGTAATATTTACTGGTGGTGATTTTAATTTAGCCTTTCCACTTGACCACGACCANAAATTCCCGCGTATCGCATAGCCTGCTCCAATTGAGTAGGACGAAAATTGTTGTGTCCCTGAAAAAGTCCAACANGATAAAGGAGCAGTATCAAAATCCTCCAAATATGGAGTGTTGAACACAGAACATAATGTNTGAACCGTAACAGGACCTATCCAGCCTGTAATGTCATTTGGCCCGCAAGAATCACGAACGAAAACATCATATGCCGTATTTGAGCTTAGACCCGAAATGGTGTANGGTGATGAAACATTATGAGCAATTGTTCCTGGCGTAGACCCTGTACCCGTGTAAAACCCAACAGGTCCCCACATTACTGAAGAACCTTGAGGTGGACTGGCGCTGGTCCATGAAAAATCAATTGATGAAGCCGTTGAGGCACCTGATAAAGGGATGGGGTCAGGGCAAGTCGGAACTGCCTCGACTTGGAAATTATCAAAAAAGACATCCGGGCCATATCCAGAATTACCAACTATTTGAAATATCACATCTGAACCAACATATGAACTGGGCAGATATTCAAGTGTANTGACAAAAGTACCGGGAGTTGTTGTTCCCGCTCCAGGACTTGCAAAATTTGAACCAACNAGGTTTACAATAGTGTCCCANGACGATGAAGCTACGGGGCGTGCAAGAACTAATAATTGATCATTTGGATAGCTCGTAATATATTGACCACTGTGTGACCAGTCAAAGGATAGTTGGGCCAAAGCTGANATTGTTACCGGTCTTGATGTTAAAAGGGCATAATTTCCGTTNGTCCANCCCCAATAGCCACCCTCCATTGCNTTACCNCCTGTTGCTAAAGGATACGGAGCAAATTGCCTTGTCCCACCAGAAGGATCCCAACATGCCAATTGGGCAGCATCAAAATCTTCTAGGTAAGGCATAGTGGCTGCTAAGCAGGCAGTTGTAAAAGTAACTGGTCCTTGCCACGGCCCTATATTTCCGGCGCCACAACTGTCTGCTACCCATACTGTGTAAGTTGTCGATGGTGTTAAACCGGTTATAGAATAGGTGTTTCCACTTACTAAAATTGAATTTGACACCGACCCCGTACCTGGATTAAATCCTGAAGGTCCCCAAGAAACATAAGATCCTGTTGTAAGAGGGTCGCCGTGTGCCCATGCTATAGCCGCTGTCGTTGCCCCTGGATTGGCTGAAACATTTTGTGCAGGCAAACAAGTGGGTTGAACCTCAAAATAGAAGTCGTCCAAGTAAATATCATAAAATTGAGACTGTAAAACTCTCATGGCAACATGAGAATGACCAGCTGGAGTAGCAGGAAAAGC
>NYSL01000010.1 GCA_002682945.1 Cryomorphaceae bacterium
ATGATATTGCCATGATAGTTTTGAATGAGGTTGAATGGCTAAAATTTTAGGGGATAGCTTTTCTGTAATTTGTAAATCTTGAATATTTTTTCCATTAAAATAAATATTGGCAAACTTTTGAGCCTGATTTTCATCAATTACAAAAAACCCACCCCAAGGTCTTTCAAAGTCATAGGAAGAAATTCTTAGACCCAGCGAATTTATCACCTCAGAGATGTTTTTTAGATAATCTGATTTGATTTCTTTTGTCATAATTAATGGAACTTGTCAGCATCATATTTAACGCCGGCATTGATTGTAATGTTTAGAATATTTTCAAAAGGGACCTTAGGACATGAATAGCGATTTGAGTATGCGCAGTAAGGATTGTAAGACTTGTTAAAATCCAATAAAAGAAAATCTGCATTCCTATACTCAACCTCTACATATCTACCGCCACCATAACTTTTATGGCCATTCGTAGCATCTCCAAAAGGAATGAATAAATAATTTTCATACCCTTTTTTATAATACGTTTTTTGTGGTTGAAAAGCAATAAGCGAATATTTTTCTCCTTTATGACAAAAAGAAAGTTTTGCGAATTTTCTATAAATAGGCCTCCGATTTGTAGTGGTCTCCATTTCAAACCATGAACTATCACTGCAGCGAACCCATGATGCATTAATGGCAAGCCTCTTATTAATTCTGAAGAAAGGTAATCTTTTAAATTTTATTCTATGATATTCCTCCAATGGAGATTCTGTATGACTTTTAAATGAAGTATTCATTTCTTTTTGCCAAAGTCTTGTTTGTTTTTTTGTCCATTGACAACTTGCGCTAAAATTTCCTAGAAAAAGTATTAATGCAAATATTATGGGTAATCTAAAAATCATAGCTTGTTCAACTTAAATTTTAGAGTTTGACTACTGTATCTCGCAGTTAAAATATATAGTCCGCTTAAACCGTTATTTTCAATTCGAATTTCTTGATTTTTTTCAATTTTTGCATGATAAATGAGCTGACCTAATTGATTATGAAGTGATATTTCTGAGGGCTCATCTAAGGTATTTTTGTATACAAAGAAATCTAAATGGGGATTCGGGTAGGGGAAAGGAGGAATTAATACCTTTTCTTTGTTGAAACTCAGAATTCCCGAATTACTTGCGTTTGGCGTCGGATAATTTTGAAAAGTAACCCAACGATTATTTCCATCGTACATCCTACCGTATGATTGATTTGTGATCGAGGCTGCAAATTTTATTTTATCTAATGTTATAAATGTGCCATTGGCTTCTTTATAGCTTAAATATAAAGTTTCTCCATTTCCACTAAGTTTGAATGGTAAGTGATTATTGTATTGACTTGTATCTCCACTTGCCCAGAGGAGCAGGTATCCTTGGCTTGGAAGTGTGTTACTTTTTAGATGGAATTTCTCTGGATTCGAAATTTTATCGCTAATAAAAATATTCGTTAAATCTATGCTCGACCCGGTGGGATTATATAGCTCGATCCAATCCGAGAAATCCCCGTTTTGATCCGATAAATTATTGCTGTTGCGTGACATTAATTCATTTATCACCACTGGTGATTTGGAATGAAGACTATGAGAAAAAAAAGAGCAGGGATAGCGTGCAGTTTGACCTTGAATATCTGTTGCTGTCCAATAATACTCAATACCATTACTGGTTTGACCCGGTTGAAAAGCACCTGAGAAAGTCCCATCTGCAGCGTTTTTATCAGGACTACTTCCGTTATCCAATAGAGCTAAAGTTGTCCAAGTGCTATTTCCGATGTTACGGTAATTAAAAATTACTTGGGATAATGAACTTTCATCTATTGCATCAATCGTTATTGTTAAGGGGGCCGAATTACTTTTTCCAGATATTACTCCACCCAGTAAAACAGGTTTACTATTTCCTGAAAGGAATTGACTCATAGCAGAGCTGTTTCGGTTAGCTATGTAAGGATTGATCCCAAAGTCCACATGCCCTCCAGCGGCTGAAGTCCAAGACTGCCAAAAATCATTGGTGTCATACCCATAATCATAGGTATAAAAAATATCATTTTTTACGTGATTAAAAAGTTGATTTTTTATGTTCAAAGACCTGTTAATGAAATTATTACTTGTCATTTGTTCTAAAACTTGTTTAAGTAAAAGTTGCATCTTTATTTTGTACTCAGGAATGCCAAGGACTCGCTGGTAAAGGGCGTTGTAATTTGATATATTTCCCCAGTTATTTATATTTCGTGTCGCCCAATTTTGACCCACCCAGTCAATCCCCAATGTGTTATCTAAATCAAAGGGAATGTAGTGCATCAGTCCGTCTGTTGGGTTTTGGTACAGATAAAAATTATTTTTATTGTAGGCATGGTTGTCCCAATGACCTATGGCAATTTCAAAGGCTAAATAATATAAATATTCATTAACATCAAAAATTGACTCCAAGGCGCATGGAAGGTCCGAATTTGATGCATTATTTAACACATTTATAAAATTTGAAAGGTCTGTATAGTCATCATCATTCGTATTGGTTTTTAGATCATAGGCCCTTCTGCCTCCCGAAGTGAATTTGTAGTCATTTGGGTTATTACTTATGTATTCCAGAGTCGCAGGCCAAAGGCATTTGTAGAGGTTCCCAGAGTCGTCACCAAACCGTTGTAATACAAAATCATCATTGATATGTTCAACATTAGCATATACTCCGTAATATGAATTATTTACATACAATTTGACATGATTAGTTCTTGCACTAGCCAAATCAAGGTCTTCAAGTAAATTCCAACATATTCTGGCTCTTGAGATACTTGGATCATTATGTTCTCCGTTTATATTTAAACCTTTTACTCCATTCCATCTTTCTCCGTTTATGAAGCTGTTAAAGCTAATTTTAAATGATTTTTTTTGCGAGTTTCTTGATGTATTTCCTCTTAGGCGAAACCCCACTTCATGGATAGTGTCTTTTATTCCGTTATGATCGAAAATAAATTGTGATTTGTATTCTTTATCGCTGTATACATTATTGAATATAGCCGATAAGCTATCTGAGGGTATGGTTATATATATTTTACTGACATTCTGGTTATCATAAACAATTTGTCTCGGCGGAGAGGGAATAGATTGGGCTTTAAGCAAGAAACCTAGAAAAATTAATAAAACTAGACTTAGACTTTTTGTATTTAACCTAATGGTATTGATCATTTTTCAGAAATGGATATTTCATCTATGAAAATATAACTTTCTCCACCAAAGCCTGGGTGCCATCTTTCTAGTTTACCAGCATTTAGAAAGTGAACTTCGAAATAAGAACCCTTTTCGGATTTCCACATTTTAAATTCTTTCGAGCCATTATTTGTTAATACGGTTCTGTAGCTTTTTTTATAGGCTGGCTCTTGGTTTAGAATATTTTCAAATGTCTTTTTTTGGATAAGCCATTTATTACCATTCACACTTACAGCCCAAATCTGTATTTCTCTGGGTAGAGCGATCCAAGCTCTAATATCCTTTAAAAAAGAAAACTCTACATCTAAGTCATAATCATATTTAATTCTTTTGTTTGGCTTTAGATGAATAATTAAATCTTGACCTTGAATTCCTAACCAGTTTCCTTTATGGTAGTCTGTACTCCCATATATTCCATCTACTAAAGAATTTCCCCCCGGATNATATTGAATGCTGATATCACCTTTGATAATTTCTGAGGTCCATGAATTAGGTTTTTTTGTCGAATGAGCTACTGAANGATGTGAATTTTCACTCTCGCCACCACGAATAATAGTTTCAGATTTATNGATTTTGAATTCTTCAATATCATTTGATGTTTCAATTAAAATTTGGGCATTTTTCACAAAACCTCTTGGAGCATTAATTATTGGAGCAGGGTTTATTCGTAAATCTGAATGTACTTTAAACTCAGTATTTAAATATGGCGCCATTTTGTATNAAGATGGATGATCCGCAGTAATAAATTCAATAGACTTGCTTTTCTCTAAATNCTCATGTGTTAAGTAGGATTTTTGAATAATTTCATCACGCGAGTTTATACTATATCCATGAAGGTAAATAGCTGAATTACTGATATTATTTTTTGTTATGCTTGTCTCNACTTCAGTTAAAACAATTCGATCCCATAAGGGAGCAGAAAGAGTATATTTTGCTTCTCCAGGAACCATTGGATAAATGCCCCATGAATTCATAACGTACCATGCACTCATTTGTCCACAATCCTCATTTCCTTCATATCCNTAGGGTTTGTCAGAATACATCGTTTCTAGAATCTCATGAATTTTTTCATGTCCCTTCTCAGGGCTTTTAGTGCATGCGTAAAGTGATGCAATATGATGACTAGGTTCATTTCCGTGCGCGTACTGGCCTATTAGCCCCGTAACATCAGGTTGATGTCTCCCAACAACTATACTGCTTTGAGAAAANAAGGCATCTAATTGTCCTTCTAAATNAAAANTATTTTTATGAAGCATCTTATTCCATTGACTCAAATCATGGATCGGNGAAAAACTATATTGCCATGCATTGGCTTCGGTATAATTGTTATTTACCTCTCTGGGGTCAAAACGTTCTAGAAAGGACCCGTTATCTCTAGGTCGAAATAGACCNGTTTCATTATCAAATAAGGAAATCCAGCCTTGTGATCGTTTCCAAAAATGAGAAGCTATAGAATCCATTCCTAGTCTCTCTGCAGACCAAGAGATGCAAGCATCATCATAAGAATACTCCAAGGTTTTAGAGACACTTTCTGATTCATCTTGGATACTTAAGTAACCATTTTTCATATACTCAGGTAGACCAAATACTTTTGATTCTGCTGTTTTAATCATAGCATTTAGAGCTCTTAATGAATCAATTGGTAGGCCTTTTGCTAGTGCATCTGCTAGCACACTTACGCTGTGATATCCAATCATGCAATCTGTTTCATTGGCTGCAAGTTCCCAAACGGGTAAACGGCCTGTTTGATCAAAATGGTCAAGCATGGTAATAACAAACTCTTTTGCTCTATCTGGTTGAGTAAGCAGGTAAAGAGGGTGTGCGGTACGATATGTATCCCATAAGGAAAAAATGGTGTAGTGATTGTGTTCTTTATCTGTGTAAATTTTATTATCCATTCCTCTATACCTACCATCCACATCATTCCACAGATTGGGCACAATAAATGCGTGGTATAATGCCGAGGCATAGATGCGTTTTTGACTATGGTTCCCACCATATACTTGAGCTTTATTAAGCTCATTCTGCCATTTTTTTCGAGTTTTTTCATAAGTATTGTCAAAAGCGGATAGATTGACTTCATTTTTTAGTTCTTCATACCATCTATTATAATTTTTCAAAGCCCCATATTTGTCGACACCACTTAATGCAACGGCGAATTCAATACTCACATTTTTAAGAGAAGCAGGATCTATTTTTTTATCAGTCCATTTAAATCCAATAATATATTTGTTATTCTCCAAGGTCTCAATTTTATCTAATTCCCAATTNAAATCCATGCATTGTAATCTTGCATAGACNTGTTGCTCTGTTGCCCAACTACTGGAAATTCTNTGTATATCCAATCCNTTTGATGNTNTATCATCGTTAAATTNATTCAATTTAACCTCTTCGAAAAGAGTTTCATCTCGGTAAGACAGGTCTAAATAAAACCAAATTNTNTCNTNGACTTNNGGGAAGGTGTAACGATGAACTCCAATACGTTCAGANGCNGTCATCTCACATAAAATATCATCTTTGGTTCGATTACTATAATAACCAGCTTTGGAGACTTCACTTTCTTTTCTAAAAGCAATTTTCTCTCTTAAATCCTCTTTATTGATCATTGGCCGAATTAAAATATCTGCATAATCACTAACTCCTGTTCCGCTGAGATGAGTGTGGCTAAACCCATAAATTGACGAATCCGAAAAGTGATAACCTCCGCAGCCATCCCAACCTTCTTTTCTTGTATCTGGTCCTAATTGTACCATTCCAAAGGGAGCTGTTGCTGAGGGGTGCGTATGTCCATGACCTCCTGTGCCAATAAATGGATCTATATCATCGACAAGTATTCCCTGGCCACAAAGACAAAGAGATATTGAAAAAAAAAAGAAGAGTGTTAAATACCTCATTTTAAGGGTTGGTAATAATTCAGACTTATAGAATCTGGCAGTCTCGATAGTTGGGAGCGATAAAAATATGAGTAGATTCTTTCTTTTTTGATACCCACGACATCAACTTTTCTTGTCTTTTTTGATTTTCAACAAAATTTTTGAGTAAAGTAAAGTCTTGATCGAGATTTGCACGATGGGGAGGAATTCTTCTTCTCAATTGAATAATCCTAAAAATTTCTTTACCATCTTGCTCTCTAACTAATGTGGCTTCAGATATTTCTCCAACTTCAATATTGTCAACAGCATAGAAAATATTTCGATCTAAATCTTCTAAGTTCCACCTCGTATCAGTAGTCATAGGGTTCATTAAAACCCCTCCATTTAGCTTAGATTCATCGTCTGCAGAATGTTTTCGGGCAATTTCATTAAAGCTCTTTGTACCGCTGACGATCAATAGTCTGAGTGAGTCTAATATATCTTTACCTTCATCGAGATCTGATTGTTCTACTTTAGGCTTTATAAGTATATGCCTTAAATCGAGTTCTTCTCCTCTTTTTACTTGAAGTTGAACTATATGGTATCCATAATCTGTTTTAAACGGCTTGGAAATTTCACCGGGTCTCAGATTAAATGCAACAGCTTCAAATTCTTTAACGAACTGTCCTCGTTTTAAACCTTTGTATTCCCCACCATTTCTATTGCTCCCTGGGTCTTCTGAATATAAGATCGCCATGCTGGAAAATGAAGAGCCATTCAAAATTCTATCCCTCAGAGTATTTAATCGATCCAATGTTTCTGAGATGGCTTTTTCGCTAACTTTTGGTTCGATAATAATTTGTGCTAACTCCACTTCAGTACCAATCAAGGGTAAGGAGTCTAAAGGCATTGCTTCAATGACCTCTGCGACTTCGATAGGGCTAAC
>NYSL01000012.1 GCA_002682945.1 Cryomorphaceae bacterium
ATTACGCTACATCTTTAGGGATTGATGTTCAAGGAACCATTTTAGCTTTACCCTTAGCAATATCTGACGACGCTTCCACTGTAGTTGGTTTAACCAATAGTGGAATAGGTTTTGTACTTAAGTTGCCGGTTGCTCCGTCTAATAATAATTGTGATAATGCTATTAGTTTAAACTGTGGAGTATCAATTTCAGGGAGCACCATAAATGCTACTGATTCTGGAGGGTCTGTTGCGCCAGATGTTTTTTATACGTATACAGGATCTGCAGGGGAGGGTCTCATAGAGGTGACTCTTTGTAATGGGACCACTAATTTTGATACTTTTTTAAGAGTTTTTTCAGATTGTTCACTTACCAACGAAATAGCATCCAATAATGACGATTGTGGTATTTATTCTAGATTGGATTTTGAATCGAATGGAACCTCTACTTATTATATTATGATTGAAGGAGCAGGGCAAGAATCTGGTGACTATACCCTTGAGTTAAATTGCTTATTGGGCAATTCATCTGAAACAAATAATACCTTCGCTTTATATCCTAACCCTGTTGATGACTTGTTATATATTAACTCAGAAGAACTAATAAAGAGTATTAGCATAAAAAATATGTTAGGGCAAACTTTATATGAATTAAAAGTAGCTTCTTTTGATAGTTCGATCGATGTCTCTAATTTGAATAAAGGAACCTATTTTTTAAACCTTAAAACAGCATTTAAAAATAGCGTAAAAAAAATCATTAAAAATTAAGAGAAATTAAAAAAGCCCACTCCAATTTGCAAGCACCTTCCCAATAAAAATCCCTAAGAACACAAGTGAAATAGTTAGTTTCATAATAGTAGATGCTAAAAAACCTAAAAAGGACCCCAATGCCGATTTTAACGCTTGTGGGCCTTTCGTTTTGTTAAAAACGATTTCTCCTATAAAAGCGCCCAAAAATGGACCTATTAAAATCCCAAATGGGATAGGAGCAAGTATTCCAATAATTAAACCCAATACAGCACCTACGGCACCAGCTTTACTACCACCAAACTTTTTGGTACTTATGGCTGGCATCATATAATCCAATAAAAAAATACCGATAGCGATTACAAAGGTGATTCCTAATAACCAATAATTGGTTGGTATAGCAACCGTTAATTCTAAAAATAATAGCCCTAACCAACCTAATGGAGGACCCGGAAGAACCGGTAAAACACTACCTATTAAACCTACAATACAAAGAATAAACCCTATACTTACCAATATTAAATCCATATTCATATCTATTTGGTCGCATATTAATTGTGGTTGTTACAAGGATCGTTTAATAATTAAATTTGTTATGTTTTAATTTACAGGGATTTGTTATTTTTATAATATGAAAAATTTAGCGCTGCTCCTTTTTTTGATTTTAATAAAAAGTTCCTATTTATCAGGACAAGAAATTAATTGGATGACCATAGAACAGGCAGAACTTGCTGTAAAAAAACAACCCAAAAAAATATTGATCGATGTATACACTAATTGGTGTGGCTATTGTAAGAAAATGGATAAAACCACTTTTCAAGATAAAGAGATGATCGACTATTTAAATAAGGAGTTTTATTGTGTAAAAATGGATGGTGAGGATAAAAACATAATGACCTTTAAAGGAAAGGAATTTAGTTTTGTTAATAAAGGAAGAAGAGGTTATAACGAACTTCCTGCTGCGNTTTTAAAAGGAAAATTAAGTTATCCAACCTTTGTATATTTAGATGAAGATTTAAGAATTCTGCTTGTTATGCCTGGTTACAGGAGCTCCTCTGAAATGCTGCCTATAGTCAGCTATTTAGGGAGCAATAAATATAAGGATATGAAGTGGGAAGCGTACATTAACGAAACTAAAGGAGAAAAATAAAAATGAAAATAAAAAGCGTTATCGGTCTACTTATTTTATCATTGTTTTTTTNTTCTTGTGAAAACTTTGAAACTAAAAAAATTTCTTCTGAAACATTTGTTAAAGACGAAATTAAATCTATTAATTGGAGGGATGTAGATCAATATCCTATTTTTAAAAATTGTGAACTTGTTTCAAATAAAGAACAACAAAAATCTTGTTTTGAATCTACCTTGTCCTCCTATATTTACCAGTCTATTAACTCTAAAGAAACTATTGTAACTACTGATTTAAACGAAACGTTAACAATCGATTTTATAGTCGATGAAAAAGGAAAATTAATGATTACTTCTATGATTGTTGATAGTTTGATAAGCACTCAAATTCCCTTGTTGGAAAAAAATATTAAAAAAGTAATGGATTCTATTCAGCCAATTGCTCCAGCCTATAAAAGAGGAATTCCAGTTAAAACATCTTTTCAGTTACCGCTAGAGATAAAAACAGTAGCGAACTAAAATTCAATATAATTGCGACACAGTACAACCATAAAATACTAAATTAGTAAATCCTTAATGCTAAAATTTTAAATGAATTCAGATAAAATAATCCTTGGGATAGATCCCGGTACCACCATTATGGGTTTTGGACTCATTAAAGTAGTTAAAAAGAAAATGCATTTTCTACAATTAAACGAACTTCAACTTAAAAAGTACGATGATCATTATCTTAAGTTAAAGTTGATTTTTGAACGAACTGTCGAACTAATTGATACTTATAAGCCCGATCATATCGCAATTGAAGCTCCTTTTTTTGGTAAAAATGTTCAGTCGATGTTAAAATTAGGAAGAGCACAAGGCGTTGCCATGGCAGCAGGACTTTCTAGAGAGATACCAATTACCGAATATTCACCTAAAAAAATAAAAATGGCCATCACAGGCAATGGAAATGCTAGTAAAGAACAAGTGGCAAAAATGCTACAGAGCCTTCTAAATTTAAAAGAACTTCCAAAAAATTTAGACAGTACTGATGGATTAGCGGCTGCAGTTTGTCATTTTTATAATTCAGGAAGAGTGCAAATTGGTAAAAATTATACAGGTTGGTCAGCTTTTGTGAAACAAAACGAAGGACGTATAAAAAAATAGACTATAAATGGCTGGAATTTATATTCATATTCCTTTTTGTAAACAAGCATGTTATTATTGCNATTTTCATTTTTCAACNAGTCTTAAAAGAAAAAACGAATTAATATCCTCCATNTGTAAAGAAATTCAACTTCGTAAAAATGAAATTTCAGGTGACATTAAANCTATTTACTTTGGTGGAGGTACTCCATCGATATTAAAAACCGAAGAAATTAATTTAATTATTAATGAGGTTTATCATAACTTTAAAGTAAAAGATAACATTGAAATTACACTAGAAGCAAATCCAGATGATCTTTCTGAAGAAAAAATCATTCAACTATCTCGATCAAAAATCAATCGTTTAAGTATAGGAATACAATCTTTTTTCAATACAGATTTAATATTAATGAATAGGGCTCATAACCATAAAGAAGCCGCTACTTGTCTTGAACTAGCCACACAATATTTTGAAAATATAAGTATTGACTTAATTTATGGAATTCCTGGTTTAAGCGATCAACGGTGGGTTGAAAATTTAGAAAAAGCTATTTCATTTGGTNTTCCGCACCTATCAAGTTATGCATTAACTGTAGAGCCTAAAACAGCATTAAAAAAACAGATAGATATAGGTAAAGTTTCACCAGTTAGTGAAAAAGATTCTCATCGTCATTATTTAATTTTATTGGCGAAAATGAAGAAACACGGATTTGTTAATTATGAGTTTTCTAATTTTGGGAAAGAAGGATTTTATTCTCAAAATAACATGGCCTACTGGCAAGGTAAGAACTATTTAGGAGTGGGTCCCTCTGCACACTCATTCGATGGAAAAAAAAGAAGCTGGAATATAAATAACAATATAAAATACATTCATGCTATTCAAGAAAATAAGCTCCCTATTGAAAGAGAAGTTTTAACCATTACTGATCGGTACAACGAATATTTAATGACAGGGCTAAGAACCATGTGGGGTGTTTCNATTTCTAAAATTNATTTAGAATTTGGGAAAGCTTTTGCGACNTACCTATTAAAACAAGCTGAAAAACCATTGGAGGAAGGACTTTTAAAAATCCATAATAAAGACACCTTGCTAATAACAGAAAAAGGAAAGTTTTTAAGTGATGGAATTGCTAGCAACTTGTTTATGGTCGAATAAAATGATTACATTTAAGCGATGATAGTAGAGATAAAAATTGATAACGATCTAAAAAAAATTGATTTATCCAAACCGATAGATATTTCAATACCGTTGAGTGGTTCTAAAGAAAATCCAATTGCTTGGTATCTAGATAAACCCTCAATAAGTCCAGTTAAAGAAGGAGGTTGGATAGGTAAAGTTTCGGAGGGAGCTGCCGTGAATTTTAATAACATTCAATTTAATCCGCATGCTCATGGAACCCATACAGAATGTATTGGNCATATAACCTCGCAGTTTTATTCCATNAATAAAACACTAAAAACTTTTTTCTTTTCAACAAAACTAATTACGGTTAAACCAGAAAAAAGAGGGGAAGATCAGGTAATTACGAAAGAGTTACTAAGTAATTTATTAAAAAATGACTATCCAGAGGCTTTGGTCATAAGGACTAGCCCAAATAATGATCTCAAAAAAACTAAAAAATATTCGAATACCAACTGGCCCTATCTCTTAGAAGAAGCAGCAGCTTATATTAGAGAAAGAGGAATCAAACATTTATTAATAGATCAGCCATCAGTAGATAGAGAGCATGATGAAGGAAAATTATTAGCTCACAAGGCTTTTTGGAATTATTCAATTCAAGAACGATTAGACGCTACCATTACCGAATTAATTTATGCTCCCGATTCAATACCAGATGGATACTATTTATTGAACTTGCAAATTGCTCCTTTTGAAAATGATGCCAGTCCAAGTAAGCCAATTTTATACCGTTTTTTATGAAAATGGATACAGTTTAAATATAAAAGAGAAAAAAAGTGATTGATTCTGATATTAAAAGAATCAAAAAAAAGAATAAGCGATGAAATTTAAATGGGAAGGCGTAATGCCAGCAGTTACTACTAAATTTACCAAGGAAGATACTTTAGATTTAGAGTTATTTTTAAAAAATATAAACAGCCAATTAGACGCAGGAGTTCATGGTATTGTTCTGGGAGGCACCTTGGGGGAAGCGAGTACTTTAGACGACTCCGAAAAAAGAATATTAACAAGAGAAACGGTGAAATTTGTTGCAGGAAAAGTTCCGGTTATGATGAACATTGCAGAGCAAACGACAAAAGGTGCAATTATGGCAGCCAATAAGGCCGAAGAAGACGGAGCAAGTGGTTTAATGATGCTTCCTCCCATGCGATATAGCGCTGGAAATAGAGAGGTTGTAGAATATTTTAAGGCGGTGGCCTTGAATAGTGCCCTTCCCATCATGGTTTATAACAATCCTATAGATTACAAGACCGAGGTGAGTTTAAATATGTTTGAGGAATTATTAAAATGTGATACCATTCAGGCGGTAAAAGAATCCACAAGAGATATCTCTAATGTAACCAGGATTAAAAATAGGTTTGGAGACCGGTTAAAAATAATGACCGGAGTGGACACTTTAGCCTTGGAAAGTNTATTGATGGGAGCNGATGGNTGGATTGCAGGACTGGTTTGTGCCTTTCCGAGAGAAACTGTTGCTATTTATGAGCTTCAAAAAGCTGGAAAAACCCAAGAAGCTTTAGCGATTTATAGGTGGTTTTTACCCTTGTTAGAATTAGATATTAATTCCAAATTAGTACAAAATATTAAATTAGCAGAAGTAGCAACTGGTATAGGATCTGAACAGGTTAGAGCCCCTCGTTTGCCTTTGGTTGGTTCTGAAAGAGCACAGGTGTTGAAAGTGATTGAAGAGGGTTTAAAAAACAGACCTCAATTACCGGTTTATAAAAACCTAACAAATAACTAAAAATAATAAAATGATTACAGGTGAAAATCATATTGGAAATCANCGATCAGCAACAGGTGCTAAAANCTATAAAACGTTTAATCCTAAATTAAATATTGAAAACAATCAAGTTTTCACAGAAGCAACTTCTGAAGAAATTAATCAAGCAGCACAATTAGCTTCCGAGGCATTTAAGACCTTTAGTAAAAAATCGGGTCTTGAAAAAGCAACTTTTTTAAGAGCCATTGCAGATGAAATTTTAGCCATGGGAGACGATTTAATTACCATGTATCAATCTGAAACGGGTCTTCCAGAAGGAAGAGCTAAAGGAGAAAGAGGGAGAACAATGGGGCAATTAACAAGTTTTGCTGCTATGCTAGAAGAGGGTTCTTGGNTAGAAGCGACCATCGATACTGCCGATTTAGATAGAAAACCCATTCCAAAACAAGATATTCGTAAAATGATGGTTCCTTTAGGGCCTGTAGTTGTATTTGGAGCCAGTAATTTTCCATTTGCTTATTCAACAGCTGGAGGTGATACGGCATCTGCTTTAGCGGCAGGTTGTCCTGTAATTTGTAAATCGCACCCAATGCATGCTGGAACCGGAGAAATGGTTGCTGAAGCAATTATCAGGGCTGCTCAAAAAACAAATATGCCAAACGGCGTGTTTTCTAATTTAAACAGTTCAGGTATTGAAGTAGGGATCGAATTGGTGACGCATCCAGATATTAAAGCAGTCGGTTTTACAGGAAGTATTCAAGGAGGAAGAGCGTTGTATGATATTGCTGGACAAAGAGAGGAGCCTATACCAGTGTTTGCTGAAATGGGGAGTATTAATCCAGTGGTATTATTGCCGCAAGCTCTTCAAAATAATGGGAATGCTTTGGCGAAAACCTATGCAGGTTCTATTACTTTAGGGACCGGTCAGTTTTGTACCAATCCTGGATTAATTCTTGGAATTAAAGGAGCTAATTTATCTAATTTTATACAGGTACTTTCTACAGAAATAGTAAAATTAGAACCTTCTTGTATGTTGCACCCAACAATTATTGGCAACTATGAAAGAAACAAGCAAACTGCTTTACAACAAGATGGTTTGACAGTAAAGGCTGATTTTAATGATAGTGTAGCAGTAAATCACGCAAGGCAAACCATAGTAACAGTAGAAGGCGAAACTTTTTTAGAAAATACCACCTTACATCAAGAAGTCTTTGGCCCCTTTTCAATGGTGGTCGAATGTAAAAATTCTGAAGAATTAGAAAGTATTATTAATCATTTAGAGGGTCAATTAACGGGAACGGTATTAGGAGAAAAAGAGGAGCTCGAAAAATACAGTTCGGTTATAGATGCCTTACAAAATAGAGTGGGTAGAATTATCTTTAATGGGGTTCCAACAGGTGTTGAGGTTTGTCCAGCGATGTTACATGGTGGTCCATACCCTTCGTCAACAGACAGTCGTTTTACAGCTGTAGGATTACACTCAGTTAAAAGATGGGTCCGTCCTTTTAGTTTCCAAAGTTGGCCAAATGAACTGCTACCAGCTGAATTAAAAAATAACAATCCATTAGGAATTACCAGATTTGTGAATGGTTTAAATACGTCCAATAAAATTTAAATGTTTATGAAGTTTTTTCGAAATCTTGCTTTTTTATTAGGACTCGTCTTTATGAGTTTTTCAATAAATTTTGAAAATCCAGACTCGGAATTATTAAATAAAGTGATTACTGAAATTGAAGAACGAAATACCTATGATTGGAAAAAGTATCCCTTAGGATTATTCTCAAAAGAGCAATTTAAAAAGGAAGCAAATTATGCTAAAAAACAATTAAAACAATTAAACAAAATCAATCCTAAAAACCTATCAGAAACAGAATCCATTTCCTTAGAATTATTAAAATTTAAATTACAAGATACCATTGATTATTATGATTTTGAACGATTTTTAAATCCATTACTTTCAGATTCCGGGTTTCATACGAGCTTTCCCTTTATCGTTCGACCTTTTCAAAATTATAATCAAGTTAAAAGATATTTAGATCAACTAAATGCAATTCCAGATCGGGTAAACCAATTTCTTCCTTTATTGCGTGAAGGATTAGAAAAAGGAGTCTCTCAACCACGAGTTATTTTTAAGGGCTACGAATCAAGTTATAATGATCATATCGTTAGTGATTTTAAAGAAAGTTATTTTTATACTCCTTTTAATGACTTACCGAGAGCTCTAAGCTTATCTCAAAAAGATTCCATTTTAACAGCTGCCGAAGTAGCGATAACGAAACATGTAATTCCGCAATTTAAGGTAGTTAAAACTTTTTTTGAGGAGGAGTATTATCCTAAAACAAGAAGCGCTATTGGAATTTCAGAAATACCAAATGGAAAAGAATATTATCAAAACAGAATTAATTATTATACAACGAGTACTCAGTACTCTGCAGATGCAATTCATCAAATTGGTTTAGATGAAGTTGCTAGAATAAAAAACGAGATGGAAAAAATTATTTTGGAATTAGAATTTCAAGGTAGTTTTTCAGAATTCCTTGACTTTTTAAGAACCGATCCTCAGTTTTACGCAACCAGTCCTGAGCAATTGTTAATGATTGCTAGAGATATGGCAAAAAGAGCCGACGAACAATTACCAAGATTTTTTAAGACCTTACCAAGAAAACCGTATGGAGTAGCGGCCGTACCAGCTGCGATTGCTCCTAAGTATACCACGGGACGCTATGTAGGTACCAGTAAAAATAGTACCGACCCAGGGTATTATTGGGTAAACACCTATGATTTACCAAGTAGACCTTTATATGTTTTACCGTCTCTTACGGTTCATGAAGCAGTACCAGGACATCATTTACAAGGTTCCTTAAACCTTGAGTTAGGTGACAGCATACCACAATTTAGAAAGAATACTTATTTGTCTGCATACGGNGAAGGTTGGGGATTGTATTGTGAGTTTTTAGCTGAAGAAATGGGAATGTACACCACTGCTTACGAACAATTCGGAAAACTAACGTATGAAATGTGGAGAGCTTGCAGACTGGTAGTGGACACAGGAATCCATGCTAAAGGCTGGACCCGTGATCAAGTGATTGAATACATGTCAAAAAACACGGCGCTTTCTATTCATGAAATTAATACCGAAACCGATCGCTACATTTCTTGGCCCGGTCAAGCCTTATCTTATAAAATTGGAGAGCTTAAAATAAGAGAGCTTAGAACGAGAGCAGAAAAAGAATTAGGAACAAATTTTGACATTAGAGAATTCCATGAAGTTGTTCTAGAACAAGGAACAGTTACCTTGTCAATACTCGAAAAAAGAATCAATAATTATATCACAAAAAATAAGAATGAGTAGAACCATTTTTAAATGTATTGATGCGCATACTTGCGGAAACCCTGTAAGAGTTGTGACTTCGGGTCGCCCAGATCTTTTAGGGAATTCCATGAGTGAAAAAAGACAACACTTTATTAAAGAATTCGACTGGATCCGAAAAGGGTTAATGTTTGAACCAAGAGGCCATGATATGATGAGCGGTAGTTTCTTTTTTAAACCTCAACATCCCGAAAACGATTTTGGAATATTATTTATAGAAACTTCGGGTTGTTTGCCCATGTGTGGGCATGGAACTATTGGAGCGATTACTATTGCGGTTGAAGAAGGTTTAGTGATACCCAAAAAACCAGGAATCATCAAAATGGAGACTCCTGCAGGTTTAGTAGAAATAGAATATAAAGAGACTAACAATAAGGTAGAATGGGTTAAACTAAAAAATGTAAAATCGTATTTAGCTGCTGAAAATTTAACGATTGATTGTCCAGAATTAGGGGACATTAGTTTTGATGTTTCTTATGGAGGAAACTATTATGCTATAATAGATCCACAGACCAACTTTAGCGGAGTACAAGATTTTACGGCGGGTAAATTAATTCAATATTCTCAACTTGTAAGAAAACGAATCAATGACAAATACCCAAATAGGTTTATCCATCCAGAAAATGATACCATTAGAGATGTTAGTCATCTATTATGGACCGGTGATCCAATAGATCCAAAATCTTCTGGAAGAAATGCGGTGTTTTATGGAGATAAAGCCATTGATAGAAGCCCATGTGGTACGGGAACATCGGCAAGGATGGCACAATTATATGCAAAAGGAAAATTAAGACTGGGGGATGAATTTGTTCATGAAAGTTTTATAGGTTCCACTTTTGTAGGAAGAATTGAAGAAGAAACAATATTGGATGGGAAAAAAGCAATTATTCCTAGTATTCAAGGATGGGCAAAAGTATATGGATACAATACCATTATTATTGATGATCAAGATGATCCATACGCACACGGTTTCCAGGTAATTTAAATATAATGAGTAAAGAGGTTGTAATTATTGGGGGAGGTATCATTGGTTTATGTTCTGCATATTACCTCCAGAAAGAAGGATGTGCTGTTACCATCATCGATCAATCGGATATGACCAAAGGAGCCTCCTTTGTCAATGCAGGATACATTACCCCTAGCCATATCATTCCGTTAGCAGCTCCCGGTATGATCACTAAAGGGCTCAAATGGATGTTTGATACTGCTAGTCCTTTTTATGTGAAACCTCGTTTGGATAAAGACTTCTTACAATGGGCNTGGGCGTTTAAAAAATCGGCAACTGCTTTGAAGGTAGAAAAAGCAATTCCCATTATTAAAGAGATCAATATTTTAGGGAGAACGCTTTATGAAGAAATTAAGCAATCAGGAGATTTTAATTTTCATTACGAGCGAAAAGGACTCCTGATGTTATATAAGACTGATAAAGCAGGAGAAGAAGAGTGGGAGGTAGGGCAGAGAGCAATTAAAGAAGGCTTGAATGTTAATCATATAACTGCTGAAGAGGTCAAAAAAATGGAACCTAATGCAGCTATAGATTGTAAGGGAGCCGTTTATTTTGATTCCGATGCCCACATGACTCCTAAAGAATTTATGACAGAAATGGTATCTTATTTAAAGGAAAAGGGAGTTACCTTCTATACCCACGAAAAAGTTCAAGATTTAGNCATTTCTAAAGATGCCATAAAAGAAGTGATGACTACTAAAAGAAAACTAAAAGCAGACGAAGTGCTAATTGCTGCTGGCTCTTGGAGTCCTTTGCTAACTCGTAAATTAGGTGTTAAAATTCCAATACAGGCAGGAAAAGGGTACCGAATAAATACAGAAAGAGAAACTGGAATAACGATTCCTGCACTATTAGTTGAAGCTAAAGTTGCCGTTACGCCAATGAATGGTTTTACACGTTTTGCAGGCACTATGGAACTTGCAGGAATAAATGATACCATTAACCCTAAAAGAGTAAAAGCCATTAGTAAGGCCGTATCAAATTATTACCAAGGATTGTCTTTAACTAAAGAGGAAGAAGCAACCGCTGATTTTGGCTTGCGACCCTGCTCTCCGGACGGATTGCCCTATATTGGCAGAACTCATAAATATAAAAATTTAATTATTGCTTCGGGGCATGCAATGATGGGTTGGAGTTTGGGACCCCCAACAGGAAAATTGGTTTCCGAAATAATCTCCGATAAAAAGTTGTCTCTAGATATCAAGCCGTTTCATCCAGATAGGAAGTTTTAAAACAGGTTAACAAGACATATCTGCAATAATTTTCCATTCCCCCGCAATCTTTTTAAAAATAATTAAAAACACCCCGTTGGCATCGTCAACTTCTCTTTTTAAATGATAGGCTCCCATAACGGAGTAGCTGTCGCTACTTATTTTTGAAATAGCTTCCACCTTAAAATTTAAGGTGCCAGTGGCCTCTTTGGTTGGGTAGCCTTTTTTATAATTAGTTAAGGTTTGTTGCCAGCCTTTAGTAATCCCATTTCTTCCGTAAAATGTTAACGAATCACTTTGCCAATAGCCCTGCATAAAACCTTCTAAATCGTTGTCAGACCAGGCTTTTTCTTGAGCGTTCATCACTGTTAAAATAGCTTCTTTGTCTTGTTTTGTTGTAGTTGGTGTTTGACAACTTAGGCATACTAATAAACCTAATAATAAATAAATATAACTTACTTTTCTCATTGTTCTTTTTATGACGTATAACGGAATTGTGTATGGTTAGTTGCGTGGTTAAGCAACTAAATTAATAAACAAATACGAACCTGAGAAAATTCCGAAGGAATTTTCCAAATAATCACTTGCCAAAGCAATTAATTATACACGGTGTTGTAAGTAGTTTTTGTCATATATCCTAATTCTACTAATTCAATTTTATCTTTAATTTCTTTTAAAAATCCACTTTGTAAGTAGACAATGCTATCTGCTAAGTTTATTACATTTTCATAGTCGTGGTCGGTTATAATATATCCTTTTGACGATTTCATTTTTTTAATGTATTCAATAATATAATCTCTCATAATTGGACTAACTCCGTTAAAAGGCTCGTCAAGTAAAATAAATTCTGCATTTGAATGAATAATTAAAAGGATTTCAATTATTCTTCTTTCTCCACCTGATAAATCTTGATTCTTTTTATTCAATAATGGTTTTACATATTCATTTTCCAATACTATTTTTCTGTTTTCTTTTTGAAGGAATAAATTTATTAATGACTTTATCGAAATGTTATCTGGTAAGAAATTATCTTGAGGTAAATAGTTGATTAAATTTCTTCCATCAGATATATTTTTTATGACTTTATTTCCAACTCTAACAAATTTTGATTCTGCTTTTTCAGTTCCAAAAACAATTTTCAGAAGTGTAGATTTTCCAGAACCATTTCGTCCAATTAGTCCTTTAATTTCTCCTTTATCACATGAAATAAAAATATCGCTCAATATAACTTTATTGTTATACGATTTCGTTAGGCTATCGATATGAATTTTGCTCATATTGTCATCAAAATCAAAAGATTAATTAATCCAATAACAAATGTAGAAATCCATAACATAACATTGCTAATTCCTAAATTATAGTAATAGTAGTATTGATTTTTATTTTTTATTTCATAAAAGAAATATTGAGTGAAAGGTGCAATAAATAAAAAACTTAAACCAATCATTTTTGGTTGGCCACCAAACAAAACTCCAATTAATATTGAAATAGCATATGATATAAAGAATATCTTTTTTTGGAATAAAAGTATGTTTTTCAATATTCTCAAAGTGGCTGTTTTTAAATTACTTACAACGTCCGTATTTCACGAATATAAACAAAAAGTACTGATTTTACAGTCATTTATGGGTTATTACACACTGTTTTAATGTATTTATTATAACCAATAATTTTATAGTTATTCAGCACCTTTTAAAAAATTGACCTAATAATGCTGTTTAAATAGAAGTACTAATTGAACGCTGTAAGTTATTCCATCTATTAGTTTTTAAAAATTTTTCATAAAATCCTCCCCCAATATTTTTTTTAAGTAGCCCAATAACTCTTTTGCATTTTGAATAGAGAAAACCATGGGAGGTTTTATTTTTAATACATTGTGATCGGGACCATCGGTACTCATCAAAATACCATGATCTTTCATT
>NYSL01000016.1 GCA_002682945.1 Cryomorphaceae bacterium
TTGCTCCTCCTCTTGGGCTCGAACCAAGGACCCTCTGATTAACAGTCAGATGCTCTAACCAACTGAGCTAAGGAGGAATTTTCCTTTAAAGGGGTGCAATAATACGAACAGACTCATATTACTACAAGCTGCAAAGGTATATTTGTACCGATCATTAAAAAAATAATAGAATATGAGTTTACTTATTGTCGGTACTGTCGCGTTTGATGGTTTAGAAACTCCTTTTGGAGTCCGCGAGTCCATACTTGGTGGATCAGCAACATACATAGGTATTTCCGCTGGTTATTTTGTAGATAAGGTAAATCTGGTTTCTGTAGTTGGCGGAGATTTCCCAGAGGCTGATATTGAATTACTGAAAGAAAAAAATATTGACACCGAAGGCCTTCAAATAATAAAGGAAGGAAAAACCTTTTTTTGGAAGGGGAAGTACCATAATGATATGAATAGTAGAGATACTTTAGAAACCCAGTTAAACGTTTTAGAAAGTTTTGATCCCCTTATCCCAGAGAATTATAAGGATTGTAAGTATTTAATGTTAGGGAATTTAGTCCCCTCAATACAATTAAAGGTCTTAGAACAGTTAACCCAAAGGCCAAAGCTGGTTGCGATGGATACCATGAACCTTTGGATGGGTGCAACGATGGATGATCTCAAGAAAATGCTAAAAAGAGTAGATCTATTGACAATTAATGATGAAGAGGCTAGACAGCTTTCTGAAGAAAACAATCTAATAAAGGCAGCAGAAAAAATCAAAACGATGGGTCCAAGCACCCTGATAATAAAAAAAGGAGAGCATGGGGCTTTGTTATTTGGCAAAGAGCAAGAAATCTTTTTCACTCCAGCTCTTCCGCTTCAAGAGGTAGTAGACCCAACCGGAGCGGGAGATACATTTGCTGGTGGACTTATGGGGCATCTATCTCAAACAGATGATATTTCTTTTTCTAATATAAAAAGAGCTCTAGTATATGCATCGACAATGGCTTCTTTTTGCGTTCAAAAATTTGGCCCAGAAGCTTTAGTAGGCTTGAGTTCTGAAGTGATCGAAAGTCGAAAAAACGAACTTTTAAGCCTAACAGACTTAAGCTGAAATACTTCATGCGCGCTGATAGCTTTTTGTGGTTTGTAAGGTTATATAAAACTCGAAGTTTAGCATCCACGGATATTAAATCAGGTCGAGTGACTATTAACAATTTGGTTATTAAGTCAAGTCGAAATCTAAAAATAGGAGACATGATAAAAATTAAACATAAAGGCTATTATTCAAGATTTGTGGTTTTAGATTTNCCGAAATCTAGATTGGGAAATGCTCTTGTTGAAAACTTTATAAAAATCACAACACCTAATGAGGAATTAGAGAAGAAAAAAATATTGGATTTAGCTCTAAAAACTAATAATAATAAAAGATTAGGAAGGCCAACCAAGCGTGATAGGAGAAATTTAGAAGGTTGGTATTAATTGTTCACTTTTAGCATTTTGATCACATTTTTAGCATTCGATCAAAGGTTTTGAAATAAATGGTTCAATCTTTTGTGTTTTATTTGTGTAAAGATCATNTAATTAAGTAATTAAAAAAGTTTATGAAACAAAAATCAACGCTTTTAAAACAATTAACCCTTGGTGTTTTTGGGGCTTTAAGCTTTTCGGCTTTCGCGCAAACATCGGATCTCGATGCGATGAAAAAAATCGACTCGCTATACACAGAGCTTGATGAAATTAAGGTTATTTCATCTTTTGCTGTAGGCAGGAAAACACCTGTTGCATTTTCAACTGTAGATAATAAAACTATTAACGAACAATTAGGCTCTCAAGAACTTCCTGAGGTCTTAAAAATGACTCCTGGAGTATACTCCACTAAACAAGGTGGTGGTGTCGGGGATGCGCGTATTAATGTTCGTGGGTTTGATCAACAAAATATTGCTGTTCTTATTAATGGAGTTCCTGTGAACGATATGGAAAGTGGCAAGGTTTACTGGTCGAATTGGGCAGGCCTTGGAGATGCCGTTGAGTCGATTCAGGTGCAAAGAGGTTTAGGAGCCTCCAGGCTGGCAATTAATGCCATAGGAGGTACCATGAATATGATTACAAAATCTACTTCTGCTCCGCAATCAACCTTTGCTGAGTTTTCTGCGACCAATTATGGGAAGTATAAAACTTTAATAGGCTATAATTCAGGAAGACTAGCGAATAATTCTGCAATATCCGTCGTACTATCATCAACGCAAGGTCGAGCATGGGCTCATGGAACATATGTCAGAGCGTATTCCTATTTTTTCTCTTATTCTAAGGAACTCGCTAAAAACCATCGCCTAGTATTTACAGGAATAGGCGCACCTCAAGAACATGGACAGAGAGATACAAAACTTACTCGAGAAGATGTTACGCGCTATGGAGGAAGGTACAATAAGGACCTTGGCTATATTACCGAGAACGGCTCATATAGAGAGTTAAGCTATGAAAACAATTATTATCATAAGCCACAATTTGCGTTAAATCACTACTGGGACATTGACAGCAAATCTAAATTAAGTACTTCAGCATATTTTTCTTTTGGCCATGGTGGTGGAACAGGAGATCTAGGAGATGGAGCTGAAAGGTTTGGAAACGGAGCAGGAGATAGGCAGGGTTATTATGATTTTGATGGCTTACGCGCAGCGAATCAAGCGTCATCGGATGGTTCTGCAACTGGAATTATAAGAAATTCAGTAAATAATCACAGCTGGGTTGGTGCATTATCAACATACACTAGAGAGATTAATGATAATTTAAAGTTGATTTCAGGAATTGATGCACGTTTTTATGTTGGAGAACATTTTAGAGAGGTGCGAGACTTGCTTGGTGCTCAATACTATAATGAGAAGTTCAAATACGCCGTTGACTCTCGGCCTGCTGAGCAAAGAACTGTTGATGCGAATTCTACTTCATATTGGAACGTATTTGCTGAAACCCCGGCTTCAAACCGCATCGCCTATGATAATGATGGTAGAGTTGGATATGGCGGAGTATTTGCTCAATTAGAGTATTCAAAAGATAGATTATCTGCTTTTGCGTCCGGAAGCTTATCCTCAACATCTTACACAAGGGTTGACCGTTATAATTATTTAAACGTTGAGAACCAGACCTCAACTACAGCTACGTTGCCGGGATATAATGCTAAAGTAGGGGCGAACTACAATATTGATGAAAACAATAATTTGTATTTAAATGCGGGCCTCTATTCAAGAGCTCCATTCTTTTCATTTGTTTTTCAAAACTATCAAAATACCCTCGCAACGAATCTAGTTAACGAGAGGGTTCAAGCTGTAGAATTAGGCTACGGATACAAAACAGAGAGAACTTCTTTAAATGTAAATGCATATAACACAGTTTGGCTTGATAAAACCATAGAATCAGCTGAATTTACTGGACCGAATGGTAACGAAACTAGCGCTTTGATGAGTGGCTTGGGAGCACACCATAGAGGCCTTGAAATGGAGCTTACCACTAAAGCCACAGATAATATCTCATTTGGGGCCATGGCATCTCTTGGTGATTGGACATGGACTGGCGATGGCGAATTCCAAATCGTCACAGATTTTGATCAATCAATAACTGCAACCGCAACCGCATACACTGATGGTTTAAGAGTTGGAGATGCACCTCAAACTCAATTTGGAGGACGAGCTATTTGGCAATTTAATGATGCTATTGACTTTGGAGCAACATATATCTACAATGACAGATTATATACTTCTTATGACCCCACGGATTATGAGAATGAAGCAGACAAAGTGCAACCGTTTCAGTTAGACTCATACGGTCAGTTAGACCTCAGAGTTGGCATTAAAACGGGAGATAATGGGTATTTCCAAATTCATTGTTTTAATGCTCTTGATTATCAAGGTTTTATTGAGGCTGTAGACAATGGTTTGGGCACCGATATTCAAGAAGGATGGACAAATACAGGAAGAAATTTTAGTTTTAGTTACAGAGTAAAATTTTGAGAATTAAAATTTCAAAATAAAAAGGGGGCATTTTGCCCCCTTTTTTTGCTAAGAATCAAAAGATACCAATAAGGAGTTTTTTTCAATCGACTCTCCTTCTTTTACATAAATTTTTTTTATTACTCCTGTGATTTGAGACTTTATTAGATTTTCCATTTTCATAGCCTCCAGGATTAGAATTGTATCTCCTTTTTTGACTTTATCGCCATTTGAAAATTTGACACTTAAAATTAATCCAGGCATTGGGGCATAAAGTTCATTAATTTTTTTTTCATTTCCTGAATTCATGCCCAGCTTTTTAAGAAGCTGATCTAAATCTGTTTCGGAATTAACGATATATTTTTCTCCATTAATCCACCACGAACTAGTTTTCAATCTTGATTTCGATTCAATTAAGAATACCTGAAGGTGTTTGGATCCTGACTGGATTCGGTATTCAGAACCTTTAATATGTTTTATTTCTATTTTTTCAGATAGTTCTATCTGATTCAATATTTTTCGATTTACGAAGTGCTTCATTGTATTGCCGAAGTTAAGAAGGCATTGTACCTTCGTCGCACTTTTATTATGATTATACAAATACTTCAATTTATTCTTGGCTTATCCTTATTGATCGTACTTCATGAATTAGGCCACTTTATCCCTGCAATTGCTTTTAAAACTCGAGTAGAAAAATTTTATCTTTTTTTCGATCCATGGTTTTCTCTGGTAAAAACCAAAATTCGAGGCACAGAAGTCGGTATTGGCTGGCTACCTCTCGGAGGGTATGTAAAGATTTCCGGAATGGTAGATGAGTCTATGGATAAGGACCAAATGTCTAAGCCCCCAAAACCCTATGAGTTCAGATCAAAACCTGCTTGGCAAAGATTAATTATTCTCTCAGGCGGTGTTACAGTGAATTTTATTGTTGCTATCATAATTTATTCAGGAATGATGGCATACTATGGCGACACATATGTTTCAAATGACAGTTTAAAAGATGGTATTTGGGTTAATCAGTTAGGGCAAGATCTAGGTTTACAGACAGGAGATAGAATTGTCTCAATCGATGGTAATAAAATAGACCGATTCTCTGAAATTAGTATTGAAATGCTCCTTGGTGCAGGCTCTGAAATGCGAGTAAATAGAAATAATGAAATAATTAATATTCCCATAACTACTGAATTTGTGGCAGATGCAATTAAATCGAAGTCTCCATGGATGACTCCAAGAATCCCTTATTTTGTGAAAGGATTCGTAGATAATTCTCCAGCTGAAATTGCTGGGTTAGCTCCGGGAGATAAAATTATTTCTTTCAATGGTGCAAGCATGCTTTATTTTGATCAGTATATAACGGAAATCCCCAAGTATGCTAATGAAGAAATAACTCTGGGGGTGCTAAGATCTGATAATGTGTTGTTTTTTAATTTTACCGTAGCAGAGAATGGACAAATGGGTGTTTATTATAATAACGATTTGTCTCAGATGTTTCCTTTAAAAACTATAAAGTATAGCGGCTTTGGAGCGGTTAAGCAGGGCTGGAAAGAAGCGGTTTCAAAATTGAGTTTTTATGTACGTCAGGTGAAGTTGATTGTTCAGCCTAAAACTGAAGCATATAAAGAGGCTGGTGGTTTTATAACGATTTTTCAGCAATACCCATCAGATTGGGATTGGCAGTATTTTTGGGGTTTCACCGCATTTTTAAGTATCGCTTTGGGTTTTTTAAATATTCTACCGATTCCAGCGCTTGATGGTGGTCATATAGTTTTTGTAATTATTGAGATGATTACGGGAAAGGCACCACCAACTAAGGTTATGGAGGTCGCTCAGATGATAGGGTTTTTTCTTTTATTAAGCTTATTCATATTGGTTAATGGAAATGACGTTTACAAATTATTTCAATAGATTAATTATCCTAAACCTACGTCAAGACACATCATTATTATAAACCCGGCGATAAAGCCCAAAGCTGCAACATCTGTATACTTGTCGCGCTGAGTTTCAGGAATTACTTCTTCAATGACAACATATATCATAGCTCCTGCGGCAAATGCTAGCGCAAAGGGCAATAAGGGCTGCATGTAAAATACAGCTATAGCCCCCGCCACTCCAGCTACAGGTTCAACGATGGCACTAAGCTGGCCAAACCAAAAACTTCTAAACCTTGATACCCCCTTTCGTCGCAAGGGAAAGCTAACTGCAACTCCTTCTGGAAAATTTTGAATCCCAATACCTATGGCTAGGGCAATGGCTGCCCCTAGAGTAGCCCCATCAATTCCGGCAGAAAAGGCCCCGAATGCGACACCTACTGCAAGTCCTTCAGGGATATTGTGAATTGTTATCGCTAAGACGAGTAAGGTTGTAGATTTCCAGTCTGTTTTTACTCCCTCTGCTTCATTTTTATTGAAATTAATATGAAGGTGAGGAATGAGTTTATCTAAGCCAAAAAGAAACATTGCACCGGAGAAAAATCCTATTGCTGGTGGAAGCCACGGAATATACCCTAAGCTTTCAGACATTTCAATAGATGGAGCCAGAAGACTCCAATAGCTGGCAGCAATCATGACTCCTCCCGTAAACCCTAGCATTCCATCAAGCCATTTTCGGGGCATTTCTTTAAATAAAAAAACTAAAGCGGCTCCGCATGCAGTTAGAAGCCAGGTAAATGTTGTTGCCATTAAGGCAGCGAGTACAGGGTTTTCTAGAGCAAACTCTTTCATTTTTCTATTAAAATTTTATGCAAGTTAGTCATTCCTAACTTTATATTACTGCTTCAAGAAATTCATATGGTAAGAACTCACTTAAGCCTACTATATTTGTGATCTATGCCTGCAAATTTTAAACTTAACCGAAATAAAAAACTATATTTCGCAAGTGATTTACATTTAGGAGCTTATGAAATAAAGGATTCTCACGAAAAAGAACGCAAATTTTGTGATTGGCTAAATAAAATATCTATTGATGCTCAAGCGATATATATTGTTGGCGATCTTTTTGATTTCTGGTTTGAGTACAAGAAAGTAGTTCCAAAAGGCTTTGTTAGGGTTTTGGGAAAGTTAGCAGAAATGTCAGATCAAGGAATCAAGATTTATTTTTTACCAGGGAATCATGATTTGTGGGCTAAAGATTATTTAGTTTTTGAAGTGGGTTTTGAGATTATTCATGGACCTGCAATTCACTCTTGGAATGGTCATAATTTTTATATTTCTCATGGCGATGGATTGGGCCCTGGAGATAATGGTTATAAATTTTTAAAGAGGATTTTTCTTTTCAAACCCTTTAACTGGGCATTTAGAAATTTACATCCAGATCTTGGCGTTAAATTGGCATCATGGCTATCCAAAAGTTCACGTCTGCACTCTGGCGAAAAGGACCTGATAGAACTACCCAAAGAAAAGGAGCCACTTTTTCAATTCGCAATTCAGGAGTCAGATAAAATAGATATCGATACATGGATTTTTGGACATCGCCATTTACCTATGTCAGAAAAACTTCCGAACGGTAAGAATTTTATAAACCTAGGTGATTGGATACATCACTTTACTTGGGCATCATTTGCTGAAAAAACTGGAACAATTTTAAGCAGCGAAAACGAATATGAACAGAAAGGGTTAGGTAAAAATTGATAATATAATAAAATCAATTTCTTATTTACTCTCTTTAAATCTTCTTTCCACCTCATCCCAATTAACAACTTCAAAGAAAGCATTAATATAGTCAGGTCTTCGGTTTTGATATTTCAAATAATAGGCATGTTCCCATACATCCAACCCTAAGATGGGAACACCTCCACATCCAACATTTGGCATAAGAGGATTATCTTGATTAGCAGTACTACAAACTTCTAATTTTCCACCTGGATGAACACAAAGCCAAGCCCATCCTGAGCCAAACCTTGTTGCAGCAGCTTTTGAGAATTCTTCTTTGAACCCATCTAAGGAACCAAATGTATTATTAATGGCTGAAGAAATTTCCCCAGACGGCTTGCCACCGCCATTTGGACTTAATATCGTCCAGAATAATGAATGATTAAAATGTCCTCCTCCGTTATTTCTTATTGCCGGAATATCTGTATGTTCTTTTATCAATTCTTCTATGGTTTTTTCAGATAAGTCTCCACCTTCTAGAGCAGCATTTGCTTTGTTAATGTATGCTTGGTGGTGCTTAGAATGATGAATTTCCATTGTTAATGCGTCTATATGTGGCTCAAGTGCACTGTAGGCAAAAGGAAGATTTGGAAGCGTAAACATTTTAATATAATTTTTTAAGATTATTGTCTTATAAAGGTACAAAACCATCAGTTAGCATGGCTACCTTTAAGGGATGGGTGGGCTACAAATTCGTGAAGAACCAATTTCAACTTTTAGTGCAAGCGCTGGAGCTGGCAAAACCTTCAGACTTGTAGCAGAATACCTTTCGGTAGCTCTTTGTAATGTAAATGAACCACATAAATTTCGTGAAATTTTGGCTTTAACATTTACAAACAAAGCTGCGAATGAAATGAAACGGAAAATACTGGAAGCCTTAAAAGATTTTTCAAACAAAGATGGATCTGAGAAATTCAAAGGAATTGGAGAAACGGTTTGTTCTATTTTAGATATTTCGACTTCAGAGTTAGAGTATAGGTCTCGCTTGGTTATTGAGGAAATGCTTCATGATTATGGTTCGATAGCAATAGGAACAATAGATCAATTCACACACCGGCTGGTAAGAACCTTCTCACTGGAATTGGGACTTCCCGGAAGATTTGATGTTGAAATTGAAAGTGACCTTATTTTAGAAACAGCAATATATAATTTGATTCAGGATGTTGGGCTAAACCATTCTTTAAGTGAATTATTAGTTGATTTTGCAAAGTCAAATGTCGAGAATGAAAAAAACACAGACATATTTCCAGCTTTGTTAAAAATATCATATCAATTAACCAAGGAAACCGCGATTGATGCGATGAAAAGCATGAAGGAATGGTCATTGGATAAACATTTATCGTTTCAAAATATACTTACCTCTTTTGAGAGAGATTATATAAAAATTGCCAGCGAGCATTCAGATAAAATAATTAAGCTTTTAACAAAAATCCCCAATGAAAAAATTTATCATAATGATTGGTGGGAAAGTATTGTCAAGCGCTTAAAATTGAAAGATCCTTCAGGTTGGGTCCCAAGCAAGAGTTTAATGGCTATAGAAAAAAACTCAGATCAGTTGCTTAAAA
Organism: Cryomorphaceae bacterium; assembly: GCA_002682945.1. Classification (GTDB taxonomy): domain Bacteria; phylum Bacteroidota; class Bacteroidia; order Flavobacteriales; family Schleiferiaceae; genus TMED14. The sequence continues at coordinate 9,172 of NYSL01000016.1, forward strand.
AAGAATTTCTATCTGAAAAAAAGGAATATTCAATTCTTATTGGCCAAATTATAGAGCAACTAAATCAAGTTTCGTTGCTCGCTGCAAAAGCTGTTTTATTAGATGAGGTCAGAAAAAATGATAGATCTTCATCAGTATTGACAGAGATATCAAAGAAATTAGAATTGATATTTGATCAATTAAATATTCAACCAATTTGGAAGTTCAATGGTTTGATTAATGACGAGATAAATAAGGTGCCTGCATCATATATTTTTGAAAGAATCGGTGACAGATATAAACATTTTTTCATAGATGAAGCTCAAGACACTTCTGAATTACAATGGAAAAACTTATGGCCCCTTTTAGAAAATTCGACATCAGATCAAACCCTAGGTGGGACTGTAATGATTGTGGGAGATGCTAAGCAATCAATATATCGTTGGAGAGGGTCTCGTGCCGAAAAATTTTTAAGTCTAATAGAGCGTTGCGAAAGAAATGACTCGCCTAGCCTGGCCTTGCCATCTTTGAAAGGACGAACTGAGCATATTCGCTTGAATGAAAATTGGCGAAGCGCAATCAATATTGTAGAGTTTAACAACGATCTCTTTTCATCCATTTTAGAGGCTAAGGATTTTTCTAATGAGCTCTACAAAAACACATACAAAGACTCTACACAAAGCCCGAGGCGTTTAGAAGAAGGTCGAGTTCATTTAAGGCTTCTAGAAAGTGATCATTCAATTATTGAACTAAATGTATTAGATATGCTGGTTAAAGATATTAGATCAGCTCAAGATCGAGAATGGTGCTTAAGTGACATGGCAATTTTGGTAAGAACAAAAAAACAAGGCATGGAAGTAGCTAATTATTTAGCTAAAGAGTCAATTAACATAATTTCTCCAGAGCTTCTCTCTCTCGCTTCTTCAAAATATGTTTTGACAATTATTTCATTAATGGAATGGATGATTTATCCAGATGAAAAATCTCGACAATGGGAATTGATTTTGAGATTATTTGAAGCAGGTATTTGGAAAGCTAATGAGGATCAGCTTCATTATCAAGGGCAAACCATATCAGATAATCATCCAGATAACTTTAAACAATTAATTAAAGAAATTCTTCCAAATTTTCACATGAAAATAGCATCTCAGCTCAATTTATATGAACTTGCAGAGTACATGCTAAGGGCAATTGGAGTTGCAAAAAAAGCAGATCCGTTTATTATTTACTTTTTGGATAAAACACATGAATTCTCCTTTAAAAAAGGAAACCACTTGCAAGAATTTTTAACAGAATTTAAAAAGAAGAAAAAAAATTGGAGTATATCTTCTCCTGATATAGTAGACGCAATAAATGTCATGACGATTCATAAAGCAAAAGGTTTAGAATTCCCTATTGTATTCGTTCCATTTGTCTCTTTCCCTTCAAAAAATGATGAAAAGAATTGGTTTGAATTAAATTATAATTCTGTTTTTGAGTTAAATAGTGAACACCCACCAAGAACTTTACTTTCCCTTAAGTCTTTTAAAGGAAAGGCTCAACCCTTAAAAGCTTCAATTAGCCAGGTTTACCCAGATTATGTGAATAGATCCTCTGAATCTTATGATGAGCAAATTTTTGACGATATAAATCTATTATATGTTGCTTTTACAAGGCCTCAAGAAAGTTTAACAATATATTTGGACAAATCAGTTTATGGTAAAATGATATTTGATGAGCTCTCTGGAAAATATGAGTTTATAAATGGAGAATTAATTATTGGCAATTATCGATCTACAGAAATAGGAAAAGATGACAAGTTAGAAGATTCGTTTTTAGTAAAATTGAATAAGTGCTTTTCTTCAGATTGGACGAAAACGGTAAAAATATTTTCTAAGCCTCAACCTGGACAAGAGCAACGTATAGGGAACTCTATACATAGTGTTCTAGAGAGAATACGTGTGCCAGAGGATATGTCAAAGGCAATGGCAATAGCGAATCAGGAATTTCAATGGTCAAAAGAGGAATATAATTTTATCTCTAAAAAAATAAATTCAGTTTTAGATGATTCAAGGTTAAGTATGCTTTTTAATGCTGAGGAGATTTATTCTGAGAGGCCATTAATTGTTCCTGGCCAAGGAATTTATCGTCCAGACCGAATAGTTAAGTGTAAAAATGGGTCGTGGGTTGTTGTTGATTATAAAACAGGAGAACAAAAGAAGGAACATCAAGAGAAAATTAATAATTATGCCATAGGGATAGGGTCAGTCATTGGTGAACAACCACAAACAATACTGCTTTATATTGGTGATAAAATCGTAATACATGAAAACTAAGGAAGAATTTTATTTAGCGCTTCAGGAAGAGCTTGATGAGTTGAGAGCTGAAGGCCTTTTTAAAACGGAAAGGGTAATTTCATCTTCTCAAGGATCAAAAATTGAATTAAATGATGGTAACAAAGTTTTAAACTTTTGCTCTAACAATTATCTTGGTTTAAGCAGTCATTCGACCGTGCTAAATGCCGCAAAAAATACCCTAAATTCTCATGGTTTTGGCATGAGTTCAGTACGATTTATTTGCGGAACTCAAGACATTCATAGGGATCTTGAATTAAAATTAGCGGAATTTTTACACACTGAGGATACAATTTTATATGCTGCAGCTTTTGATGCTAATGGAGGTGTTTTTGAACCGCTACTTGGAAAAAACGACGCTATTATTAGTGATAGTTTAAATCATGCTTCTATAATTGATGGTGTAAGGTTGTGTAAGTCTATGCGTTTTAGGTATAAAAATAACGATATGTTAGATTTAGAAAATCAACTGATTGAAGCGGATAAATCTGGTGCAGAGACAAAACTAATAGTAACTGATGGAGTTTTTTCTATGGATGGTTATGTTGCTCAGTTAGATAAAATTTGTGATTTGGCAGAAAAATACAATTCTTTAGTTTTAGTTGATGAATGTCACGCTACTGGGTTGATCGGCAAAACAGGTCGAGGGACTATAGAATTAAAGAATGTTTTGGGAAGGGTAGATATAATTACGGGTACTTTAGGCAAGGCCCTCGGTGGAGCCATGGGTGGTTTCACCACTGGAAGAAAGGAGCTTATTCAAATATTAAGACAAAAATCAAGACCCTACTTATTTAGTAATTCTCTTGCGCCATCAATTGTTGGTGCTTCGATTGCAGTTTTAGATTTGTTGAGTAAGTCTACTTCATTAAGAGATAAGCTTCATAAAAATGTAACTTATTTTAAGGAAAGAATTAAGACTGCGGGTTTCGAAATTAAAGATGGAGACTCGGCTATTGTTCCAGTAATGCTTTATGAAGCTGAATTATCTCAAAAATTTGCAGAAGAGCTCCTTAAAAAAGGCATTTACGTAATAGGATTTTTCTACCCAGTAGTGCCTAAAGGGCAGGCTCGAATTAGAGTTCAGCTAAGTGCTGGGCATGAGCTAGAGGATATAGACTTATGTATTAACGCCTTTATTGAAGTTGGGAAAAAACTAAATGTTATTTAATTATGCTTTGGTAAATACTTTAAAATCATTTGGCCCCAAGGTCAGCGTGCCATTTTTTTTCAAGGTTATGTTATCTCCTGTAAACCAATTCTTAAATTTTCCTTTGACGGAATTTTTGTAATTAATTTCTATTTGCTCATCACTGAAATTGATAAAAACAACAACCTTATTGCTCCCTTTCGATCTATAAAAAGCATAAACTGAGTTGTTTTCAACTAAAATTCGGTCTTGCGTACCCCCCCAATTACCATTAGCAAGAGAACTTTGGCTTTTTTTTAGGCTTAGGGCTTTTGAGTAAAATTTTCCCTGAGATGGAGTCTCCCAACTGATTGTATCTCTTGAAAAAAACCTTAAACTTTTATCTAATCCAACTTCTTGACCCGAGTAGATTAGAGGCATACCATTTAACATTGTACAGCACAGTATAAATGCCGGATGTGCATTATTTCCAATTCTGCTCTTTACAGTTCCATTCCAAGAATTTTCATCATGGTTATCAATGAAATACATTCGGTATCCATCTTCAGGAAAAGAAGCCCTTTGCTTTTCAAGATAGTCATCTAATAGTTTTACACTTTCCATATCCCCTGCAACCTTGTTTAAAAGATGATGAAACTCCCAACCATAAGTCATGTCAAAGCCAGAATTGTGTAAAGGGAGATGTTCGGACTCAGCCAACATAAAGAGTTCTTTTTTAACACCCCTTAGAAACAAAATGGTCTCTTCCCAAAATTCATCAGATTGTCCCCCTGCCATATCACATCGAAAACCGTCAATATCAAATTCTTCAAGCCACCAAAGCATTTCTTGCCTCATTTCTTCTTGCATAGCGGGGTTTTCATAATCAAGCTCTGCAACATCGGTCCAATCTGTTGGATTATTATGATCATCACGCCCATTTGATATGATTCCTGTTTGTGGATCTCTAAAATAAAAATCAGGAGCCTCGCTCATCCAGTGGTGATCCCATGAGGTATGATTAGGTACCCAGTCTAGAATTACTCGTATTCCCAGATTATGAGAAGTTTTTACTAATTCCAAAAAGTCTTTCTTTGATCCAAATTCAGGGTTTATGGCAGAATAATCGCTGATCGAATAATATGATCCCAAAATTCCTTTTCTCTTTATTTTTCCGATAGGCTGAACTGGCATGAGCCAAAGTATATCTACCCCCATTTCTTTTAATCTCGGAAGATGTTTTTCAAAGGCATTAAATGTTCCTTCCGGAGTGTATTGTCTTATGTTAACTTCGTATATGTTGGAATGCTTGGACCATTCAGGATGAAAGGGGTGGTGGCTAGAGTCATTCACAATAGTAGCTTGATTACAAGCAAATGAGTTTAATACGATTATTAATAATGCTATTTTTTTCATTGAGATTGAATTCTAGGTTAAAAGATAAACGAAGCCAAAGGCAGGAACCGTTACTTGGCTAATGCCTAAATTACCATTACCTGCGATTACTCGGGCTTTGGAATCTATTTTTATTGTGAAAGGCAACTCACTGTTGTTCAAAATAATTTCAATATGTTCATTTAAATAGCTTCTTTTAATATTAATTACGCTTTTATTTAGGCTTATAATTTCTGTATTGCCATAGTTTAAAGCCATATGTTTTCTTCTTGCCTGAACAATTTGACGAACTAAAATTTTAAGATTCATCTCTTCAGGGCTGTATCCGTCAAATTTCATCATTCTTCGGTTATCGGGATCGTTTGCTCCAGGCATTCCAAACTCATCGCCATAGTAAATTATCGGCACACCAGGAATAGCATGATTAAATGCATGAAGTAGAGCAAGTTTAGAATAAGCGTATGGGCTAGTTTTAGTTCCAATTTGTCTCACATACCCGGCTAATTTTGTGTCTTCATTGGGACTCACCTCTTTACTGGCCAATGAAATAAATCGTGGCTTGTCTTGATTCCCAGAAATATTACCCATCAGGTGATGATATCCATATTTGTTCAGACTATTGATTAGCGTCTCTTTTAATTTTTCAGAGTCGTCATCAAAGCCTGCAAAAAAATTTACAGCGGCGTCATAAAGATTAAAGTCAAATTGTGCATCGAGAAGCCCAGGTCCTAAATAACTAGATATTAGATCAGGACTTCCATAGGTCTCGCCAATTTGAAATACTCTTTTATTTTTTTTCTTGCTTATCTGATTTTTAATTTTTTTTGATAAAGTTCTCCAAAATAAGAGGTCAACATGCTTTGTTGCATCATGCCTAAATCCATCAAAGCCATAGTCTTTTAGCCAAATAATGGCTGAGTCTGTCATCGGATTAACAACATCTGGCCTTCTTAAATCGAGTGTAGGCAAATGGTTGTCAAACCAAGTTGTTAAACGATGAGAGTCCCACTTTTCTGTATTTGTACTTCCGTCATTAAAGTATAATTCTGTTGCCCAATCAGGGTTATTTTTAAATACAGGATGTTCAAGGTGTACATGATTTGCAACATAATCAAGTAAAACGTTTAAATCTCGACTGTGAGCAGATTCAATCAAATTTGAAATGGATTCTTTAGAGGCCAGGCGATTATCGGGAAGAGTAGAGCTAATTGGCCAATACCCATGATAGCCTGAAAACTTTGTCTTAACTCCTCCTTTATCCCATAAACCCCAAGCACCTTTTGGGTTTTTGGTTATTGGAGATAGCCAAACGGTGTTAAAACCAAAGTCTTCAAAATAATCACTTTCAATCATTTTATTTATTCCCTCCAAGTCTCCTCCTAAATAATCGGCTAAAGGCAAAACATCATTTTGCTTTAATGGCATATCATTTGAAAAATTCCCATTTGCAAACCTATCTACCATAAGGAAATACAAAGTAGCGGCTTCCCAATCTTGTCGATTGAGCTCATTAACAGATTTAATAACATCATTTTGACTAAAAGGAATAAGCAAATCATTACTTATTTGAATTCCATTATCTGAGTATATGTGGAGGTGATTTCTGACGTTCCAAAGTGATTTTTTGGGAAGTTGAATCCAGAACTTACCATCATTTCGATGTGTAATTAGCTTTTTTGGAATTAATGAAGTATTCCAGAATGCGTAAAGAGTTTGACTCTTCGGAAGACTATCAATGATAACGCAGGGTTTGGAAAACCCATTAAAGTTTTGAATGCCAATATCAAAGACCCTTAATGGTTCAGGCTCTTCTCCAGGTGGATTAACAACTAACTTATGATTATAACTGCCGGAACCATTTTTAACTAGTTGATATGGACTGGTATTATCAACTTTTTCGTTCCCATTTACTTGGAATTTAAATTCATAAATTCCCGGGGAAAGGTTTAAGTCATAAGTGAATTCTTGTTTATCTGATGACAAGAAATTATTCTTTGGTCTCATCAGGTTTGAACCTCGTTTCCAATTATTGAAACTCCCAAAAATATATACGGAATCTCCTGAATTCCCTTTATATTTAATCTGAATAGTCTCAAAATATTTTTGCTTGATTAAAATGGAGATATCTCCACGGTCGGTATTAAATGTAGCTAGATCTAGAGGCCGACTCATTTTCCCTGCTATTCTATATATTGAGGAGTCTTTCTGAAAAGTTGAATACAAACCCTTCGGCCACCTTACGTTTTTTATTCTTGAAATTGAGAAATCATCGCTAAAAAACTTACTGTTTTCAGCACTCAGTTCAAATGGTCTATGTCCAAGTTTATTTCCGTCAACATAGCTATTTTTATTTTTCGAGCAAGACAAGGAAATAAAAATGGTGAAAACTATATACGAGATTTTTTTCATTTCAAGAATGGAGATTTTAATTCGGAGACCCCATAAATATCATTACAATTTTACAACTTTTGAATAAAATTCTTTAGGAGTTGAAGAAATGAAATTCTATGTTTTTGGGATCTATACTCGAATATCGAAAATTTGATCAACTTCTAGGGTATGAACTTTTCCATAGATATTGAAATTAATTTTGTTTCCTCGGATATTTTCAATGGAAAACCCATTTGCATCTANAACAATCTGTAATATCGATTTTCTCCAGCGAATATGAAAAGATAGTTTTTCCCACTGATCTGGCAATTTTGGTTCAAAACATAACATTTCTCCATTAATTTTCATTCCACCAAAACCATAAACGATGGTCATCCACGTTCCTCCCATGGCAGTTATATGAAGTCCTTCATGAACTTCATTGTTGTAATCATCAAGATCAAGACGTGCNGTTCTTAGATACAGTTGATAAGCTTTTTCATTGTAATCAAGACGGCTTGCAAGTATACTATGGATACTAGGGCTCAAGGAGCTTTCATGTACTGTCAGAGGTTCATAAAAATCAAAATTTTTCTTCAAGACGTTCATAGGGGTTTGGTCTTCAAAGAAAAACATGCCTTGAAGTNTATCGGCTTGTTTAATATATGGAGATCGTAGAATTCGATCCCAACTCCAATTCTGATTTATGGGCCTTTGATCATTGGGAATTTCAGCNGCAGGAGTAANGTCTTTATCCAAAAACCCATCTTGTTGAAGAAATATATTATNGCTTTCACTGNAGGGTATAAAAATATTTTCTTGTATTGCTTTCCAATTTTCTAGCTCTTTGTTTTTCAGATTTGTTTTACTGATAATTCTTTTACAGGAGTGACTTTTTTTATCTTTTAATGTGTCGATAGAATCAATACCATACTTCAAGCACCAAGAAGCCATAAANTTGGTGTAATAGTTATTGTTCACATTGTTTTCATATTCATTTGGGCCAGTGACCCCTAAAATGACGTATTTCTCTTTTTCATTACTCCAGTTAACTCGTTGAGCCCAGAATCTTGCAACGGCAATAATAACCTCAAGACCACCTTCTTCTAAATAGTCATAGTCTTGGGTATGTCTTATGTAATTGTAGATCGCATAAACAATTGCNGCATTCCTATGAATCTCTTCAAAAGTAATTTCCCATTCATTGTGACACTCCTCACCATTCATAGTCACCATAGGGAATAAGGCAGCGCCATTTTTAAACCCTAACTTTTCTNCATTCTCTATAGCCTTATTGAGTTGATTATAGCGATATACCAAAAGATTTTTAGAAATTTCAGGATCTGCAGAGGCAAGGTAAAAAGGAAGACAATAAGCCTCTGTATCCCAGTATGTAGATCCCCCATATTTTTCTCCAGTAAAACCTTTGGGTCCAATGTTCAGCCTAGGNTCAACACCTGTAAAGGTTTGTAATAATTGAAAAATATTGAAACGAATGGCTTGCTGGGCCTTTGGGTCTCCATTGATTTTAATATCTGAATACTTCCACTTTTCTAGCCATTTATTTTTGTGTTCGTTTATCAGAAACTGATAGCCAGTATTTGCCGCATATTCCGCTCTTTTTTTTGCATAATTATCTATATTTTTTTTTATGTTTTGTGAACTGATTACTGAAACATATTTGTATAGAACATATTTTTTATGACCTTTTGCTGAAATATTATAGCAAGTTTTCACTTTGTTATTACCTTCATCAGGAAGCCCTTTGACTCCTTCTAAACGACATTCCATGGCAGCGCACACATGGAAGTCTGATTTTTTTGTTTTATTCTGAATGAATGCACGCTCTTCAATAGCGCCTTGTTTAATAGGTTCCCAAAATGTTTCATCCCAATTCGAATCTGAGTTTCTGATATTAAAGTCTAAAAAAGGCTCTATATCTATTTTACTATTTTTATCTAGCTCAATTTGGTAACGCATAATCGCAAGATCATCTTGAGCAATACTTAAAAAACGTTCAGCATGTACAGTTACATTAATGCCGCTTTTCATAATTACCTGAAATTCTCTTTTGAGTATTCCGTGTTGCATATCAAGTTCTCGTTTAAAAGAATTGACATTGACTTTATCGAGATTTATAACTTCTCCATCAATTAAGAGATGTAATCCTGAAAAATTTACCGAGTTTAGAACTTTAGCAAAGTATTCGGGATATCCATTTTTCCACCATCCCACTTTCGTTTTATCTGGATAATATACCCCTCCAATATATGATCCTAGGAGATGCTTGCCGCTAAAACCTTCTTCATTATTTGCTCTCTGACCCATTCTTCCATTTCCAAGAGAAAACAGGCTTTCTGAAATGATCTGGTTACTGGGATCCCAATGGGATTCAATTATTTTCCATTCGTGTATATCAATATTTGGCCTCATTAGGTTTTAGGATTCTTATTGGATAGATCATTAATTAAGACGGAAATATCTGAAATTTCATTCAAAGAATTTACTTTTTTGTGCGCTCCAATTAGGTTTCCTTTATTTTCAACCGCTATGCAATACATTCCTGCATTTATTGCTGCTTGGATACCAGATTGAGCATCTTCAAAAACAAGACATTTTTCTTTGGAAACACCTAATAATGATGCGGCTTTTAAAAAAACTTCAGGGTCGGGTTTTGAAATAGAAATTAAATTTCCATCAACAATTTCATCGAACAACTCGAACAACTCTAATTTTTTCAAAATTGGTATCGCATTTTTAGAAGCAGAGCCTAAAGCAATTNTATACCCATTCATTCGAAATGTTTCAATCAAATTATAAACTCCAGGAAGAAGATCTTTTGAAGAGATTTTAGATATAAGATTCAGGTATATTTTATTTTTATAGTCTAATAATTCCTGCTTTTTCTCCAGATTAATTTCCAAATCACCCCATTGAAGAATTTTNTCTAATGAATTGACCCTTGAAACTCCTTTTAAATCTTCGTTTTGTTCTTCTCCGAAGGGAATATTTAGTTGTTTAGCGACCAGTGACCAAGCTTTGAAATGATGTTTTGCAGTATCTACAATTACACCATCTAAGTCAAAAATTATCCCTTTTATCAATTGTTTAGTTCTTTAGAAAGAATGTCTAGAGTTTTTAAATGATATTGCACTAACAGATTTACGGGCTTCGCCTGAGTTCTACCGTATGAGATATTAAGTCGCTCGCATTCCTCTTTTAATAACGACTCAAAGGCTTTTGCGACAGAGCCTACAAAATTCACAGGAACACCCATTTTTGCTTCTTCGAAACACATCACGTGGATTTCTAAGAATTTTCTAAAGCCGTCTCTAACAATTTTTTGAATATAGGGGTTTTCAGAATGATCTCCAGCGAATCGAGAAAAGGAAGCTAGATAAACATTGGCATGCTCACGATGGTAAACATTTTCTAATATTTCCTTTTTAGATGTTTTGAAATAATCATCGAAATCATCAATTAAAGTTTTAGGCATCAATTTATATATCCAGTCTGCGCATAGTTTTTTCCCAATTGAACATGCAGACCCTTCATCTCCCAGGATGTATGCGAGAGCCGGAACTTTTTCAGTTAATTTATTACCATCAAAATAACAAGAGTTTGAACCTGTCCCAAGTATGCANACTATATGAGGCTCTTCGTTATAGGTTGCAAATGCNGCAGCCTTTAAGTCGTGATCAACTCTNACCATTGCATTCTGAAATACAGAGGTCAAACCGTGGAAAACAATTTTGTTCAATGACTCCGAACTACACCCTGCGCCATAGAACCAAACTTGGTCTACACTTTCTTTAATTTCTTGAATTTCAGGATACTTCAGTAATGTTTGACTTATAAAATTTGCAGAATGAAAGTAAGGGTTAAAGCCCATGATCGACCATCTGTCTATCTCGGCACCGGTTTTATCAAGACAAACCCAATCGGCTTTAGTTGAGCCGCTTTCAATAATTAAAATCATATCATGGTAATTATAAATTCACAAAATGCTCGGTAATGTCCGCCATTCGCGCAGAGTAGCCGGCTTCATTATCATACCATCCCATAATTTTAACTAAGTTTTCATTAGCTGAGGTAATACCGGAGTCAAAAATACACGAATGAGTGTTTCCAACGATGTCTGATGAAACAATAGGGTCTTCTGTATACTGCATCACCCCTTTTAAATAGGTTTCTGCAGCAGTTTTCATTGCTACATTTACCTCTTCTTTTGTAACGTTCTTATTTAATTCTACAGTTATATCGGTGGCGGATCCAGTGATGACCGGAACTCGGATTGCATAACCATCTAATTTCCCTTCAAGTTCAGGCAATACAAGACCTACAGCTTTCGCTGCACCTGTTGTTGTTGGAATCATATTTATCCCAGCTGCCCGTGCTCTTCGTAAGTCTTTATGNGGTGCGTCTTGAATATTTTGATCATTAGTNTAAGCATGAACCGTTAACATATATCCTTTGTTAACCCCAAAGTTATCGTTTAAAACTTTCATCATCGGCGCGAGGCAATTAGTTGTGCACGAAGCGTTACTTAATATCAAATCCGAAGATGTTAAGAGATGATCATTTACTCCAAGAACTATAGTTTTGACATTTCCTTTTGCTGGCGCTGATAAACCGACTTTTTTTGCACCTGCAGCAATATGCATCTGAAGCTGGTCTGCAGATGTAAATAGTCCAGTTGACTCAACAACCATGTCGATATTTAACTCTCCCCANGGGAGTTCAGATGGGTTTTTTATAGCTGTTATTTTTATTTCCTTACCGTTTATGATCAAGCTATTTTTGGTGTGTTTAACATCACCGGGGAAAATTCCGTGGGCACTATCGTATTTTAGAAGGTGTGCAAGTGTTGGAGTGTCAGTAAGGTCATTAATAGCAATTATTTCCAAATTTTTTTTCTCCAATAAATTTCTAAAAGCAAGTCGACCAATTCGACCGAACCCATTGATTGCGATTTTTTTCATGTTTTATTTATTTGATTAGGTAGATAAAATTTTAGATATTCTTTCAAGCTCGAAATTAATTGAGGCATTGTTATTAATTGATTTTTCTAGCGATGTGCATTTAACTTTATTATCTACAATTCCTACCATCACATCAGACTTACCATTAATTAGATTTTCTACAGCGGCAACCCCCATAATACTTGCATTAACACGATCTAATGTTGAAGGAGAGCCTCCGCGTTGAACATGGCCTAGAACTGTCACTTTAATATCTAAATGAGGATATTTATTAATAAGTTTTTGCGAAATTTCAAATGGCGTCCCTAGCTTATTTCCTTCTGCAACAACAATTATATTACTTGTTTTTTTATTTTCAGCTCCTTTCTGCACAGAATCAAACATTCTATCAAAGGTGGACCCGGTTTCCGGGAGTACTATATCTAATGCTCCAGTCGCAACTCCAGCGCTAAGGGCTATAAACCCCGAATCTCTTCCCATTACTTCGACTATAAAAAGACGGTTATGACTATTGGCAGTATCACGAATTTTATCAATGCATTTTACAACTGTATTGTTGGCAGTATCATATCCAATAGTGTTATCAGTTCCATAAAGATCATTATCAATGGTTCCAGGAATTCCTACTATGGGAAAACCAAATTCTTTATGCAACAAGTGGGCACCCGTAAAAGTACCATCTCCACCAATTACAATTAATCCGTTGATATTATTTTGATTCAAGTTATTAACTGCGGCCTCTCTTCCTTTTTTTGTTCGAAATGCATCGCTCCTCGCAGATTTTAACATTGTTCCACCTCGAGAAAGTATACCTTTTACACTTCTCGCGTCCATGGCTTTAAAATCACCTTGGATTAGCCCATCATAACCTCTCTGGACTCCAAAAACTCTCTTTTTATANAATACTCCAGTCCTCACAACAGCTCGAATAGCAGCATTCATGCCGGGGGAGTCTCCTCCTGAAGTTAAAACAGCTAAATTATTTAATGTCATAATGAACTATTCTCAAAGATAGTGTAAAATATACCCTAACTAATAAAAGGAAAATGAATAGTGTTGTAATTACATTTGTAAATAAGTATGATAAATCCCAATATTTCCGTTGATTGCGTTGTTTTTGGTTTCGACGGTCAAAACTTAAACGTTTTGCTAATCGAGCAAAAAGATGTTGGGCAATCTAGAAAATTTGCCCTACCTGGAGATCATTTAGAGGAAGATGAAAATTTAGACACTGCAGCACAACGTGTTTTAAGAGAATTAACAAGCTTGAGCGGTTTATACTTGAGACAAAGNGGTGCATTTGGAGATCCAGACCGGGTTAAAAACATAAAGGATTTACCCTGGTTAGAAAGTAATCGAAGTAATCCGGAGGCCCGAGTTATTACAATTGCTTATTATGCTCTTGTTAAGATGTCGGACTTCAATCCATCAGCTTCAAGTTTCGCCGAGCGTGTACTGTGGCAGGAAGTTCAAGATATTCCAGAATTAGCATTTGACCACTCAGAAATTGTTACCACTGCATTAAATAAGCTTAGAAATGACGTGAGAGAGTTAAGGGTAGGGCATGAATTACTGCCAGAAAAATTCACATTGACACAGGTTCAATCATTACATGAGTCAATTTTAAACTCTTCATTTGACAAAAGAAATTTTAGGAAAAAAGCATTGAATGACTCTTGGGTTATTCCTTTAGATGAGAAACAAACAGGAGTATTTCATAAGCCCGCCCGGCTCTATTCATGGAATAAGGATCGACTTTCAGTAGAATAATGAGATCTAATTCAAAAAAAGATAAGCTAACCTTTTTCCAGATTTGGAATATGAGTTTTGGGTTTCTAGGAATCCAATTTGGATTTGCATTACAGGGTGGCTTTATGAGTAGGATATTTCAAAATTTAGGAGCTGGGGAAGAAGAAATACCTATGCTTTGGATAGCTGCGCCCTTAACAGGACTGATTGTTCAGCCAATCATCGGTTATTTAAGTGATAATACCTGGAGTCCTAGATTCGGGCGTCGCCGACCTTATTTTTTAATAGGGGCAATTCTTGCTAGCCTAACTCTTTTTTTTATACCCCATAGTCCAGCTCTCTGGATTGCTGCTGGTGGGCTCTGGGTTTTAGACGCCTCCATTAATATATCAATGGAGCCTTTTAGGGCTTTAGTTGCGGATAAACTTCCAAATTCGCAAAGAAGTTATGGATTCGTAACACAAACACTAATTATTGGGGTTGGCACATGGGTTGCATCAAGTTTGCCACTTATAATTAACAAAATGGGAGTTACGAATATTTCTCAACCCGGAGAGATTCCATTATCAGTAAAAATGGCTTTTTCAGTAGGGGCTTTTGTTTTTTTGATATCGATTCTTTATACAGTTCTCACTACTTCCGAAGAGCCTCCTGAAAACCTAGCTGAATTTAAAAAAGAGAGAAGAAAGAAATTAAAAATTTCTCAAATAGCNTCAGAATTAATTGGCAATATTTGGAATATGCCTTTGACTATGAAAAAGTTGGGTTTAATCCAATTTTTTTCTTGGTTTGCTTTTTTTAGTATGTGGGCTTTAGCTGTTCCCGCCCTCACTGAGCATGTTTACGATGCGCCGAAGCCTGACCAAATAATTTGGGCGAATTCTTCTGAATCAGAAAAAATAATTTATCAAGATGCTGATAAATCATATAATAATGCAGCAGATCAAGTAGGGGCTCAAATGGGTTATTATGGTCTCAGTTCCATGTTTTTTGCACTATTATTAACTTTTTACACTTCAAAGANATCAATTAACAGAAAACTGCTACATATAGGATCCCTCACGATAGGAGGTATTGGCTTTTTAAGCATGTATTGGATAAATGATTCTAAGATTTTATCTCTAAGTTTCATAATGATTGGAATTTCTTGGGGTTCAATACTTAGCATGCCATACGCCATGTTGAGTTCATTTATTGAATCCAAAAAAATGGGGGTTTACATGGGAATCTTCAATATGTTTATTGTTTTCCCACAAATTTTAGCAGCAAAGTTTCTAAGCCCCCTATATAAATTTATAGGCACTGAGGCTATTTATGCTATGGTTTTAGCAGGTATATGCTTAATGATTGCTGCCATATCCACAATTTGGATATCAGACGAAAAAGCTATTCGAGGATAAAAAAAAGCGCCTATTAAGGCGCTTTTAGTTTTGATAGAAAATTTTTTTAAAGTTTGCGAACATTAGCTGCCTGCATACCTCTTTTACCTTCCTTCAACTCAAACTCAACTTCATCGCCATCAGCGATGGGTTCAAGTGTTCCTGTGATATGAACGAAGAAATCTCCTTCGCCATCATTATCCTTAATAAAACCAAAACCTTTGGTTGCATCGAAGAATTTTACTGTTCCGTTTTTCATTTTATATTCGTGATCTGAGAAATTAATGTGTGCAAAGAAAAGTCTTTTTTTCTNAACTCACACTAATAAATCCTTAAAAAAGACAATTTAACTTTATTTATCCTAAACTTTTTCTGTATTTAAAAGAGTGCTATCAATAGAAATCACTTTGACTTTATCTCCTTTTGAAAGTGGACTAGAGCATATACAATCCCATGGGACGCCATCTATTTTTGAATAGAAGCGATCGCCGGATTTTACATCAAATTCTACTATACTTAATTTCCCAATCATTCTATCTGCATTAGTTTTTGCTCCAGTAGCTTGCAGATATTTTCTAAATAATGGACGAATAGATATTAATGAAATTCCTCCACCGATAACAAATGCCAGAAGTTGATAAATTGGTTCACCCCCGAGTCTTGCAGTAAGGGAAGCTAAGAAAGCACCTAGCGCTATGCTCGCTAAAAAAAACCCCGGTGTAAACATTTCAAGAACTAATAAGATAACTCCTATTGCAAACCAAATTGTAACATGTGAAAATCCCTCTATCATTATATAAATTTAATCAATAATTGGCTTGCCAATTATTTTTAATCGCCCCTTTTTCAAAATAATCAATAAACATACTGAAACAAGTATGGCTCCAGCTATGAAAGGGGCTCCAGGAAAGTAAATGGGGGAGTTGTTTGAGGTGAAATAAGAGAAAATAGATGTCATCAATAAGGGACCAAAAATACCCGTTGCAGACATCATACTTGTAAGCGCCCCTTGAAGTTGGCCCTGTTCGTTTTCTGGGATCTGATTAGAAAGTATTCCCTGAATGGCAGGCCCGGCAAGCCCACCCAATGAATAAGGGATTATAAAGCAAAACAACATCCAGCCTTCAGTTGCAATTGAGAAAAGAATACTCCCTAGGATATTTAATATTATTCCAACTATCATCGTATTGTACTCTCCAATTTTTGGGATTATTACTCTAATAAGGACACCTTGTACAAGCGCACTCATAATTCCTACAAAACCAAGAGAGTAGCCTACTAAACTTTCAGACCAATTAAATTTCTCCATAGAAAAGTATGTCCATGTTCCTTGAACAGCATAAGAAGCCAGATATATAAATGTTAAGGCTCCAATCAGGCCTAAAACGCTTGGGTATTTTTTAAGAGCATTTAAAGAGCCTAGGGGATTTGCTTGAGACCAGTTAAATTCTCGCCTATTTTTTTTCTCTAATGATTCGGGAAGGATAAAATAGCCGTAAATAAGATTCAGAAAAGAAAGAAATGCAGCAGTGAAAAAAGGTATACGAGGACCAATTTCACCTAATATTCCCCCCATTACGGGTCCAATAATAAATCCCAATCCGAATGCTGCTCCCAACATTCCGAAATTCTGTGATTTTTTTTCAGGTGAGCTTACATCTGCAATGTAGGCAGCTCCAGTTGTAAAAGAAGCGCCAAAAAAACCTGCAATAATTCGAGCTAGAAAAAGCCAACCAATTGAGGGTGCGAATGCTAGAACTAGATAATCTATTCCGAACCCGAGTAGTGATAATAATAAAACAGGTCTTCTACCATATTTNTCGCTTAAAGACCCAACAATAGGAGCGCACAAAAACTGAATAATGGCATAAGATGCAATTAACCAACCTCCATATCGAGAAGCCTCAGACAAACCTTCCCCGGTGAGATCTTGAATCAAAGATGGTATTACAGGTATAATTATACCCAGTCCAATTACATCAAGTAAAAGGGTTACGAAAATGAAGCCAACAGCAGCTTTACGATTTTTCAAATAAGAAAGTAGTTTTTAGGCAAGAGCTAAAACGTTTAAAATAAAATCTTTTTATTTAAATGAGTTTATGACTTTCCTTCTAAAATCCCCTTTATACCACCCAANGAGCTTAGAACTCCAGAGGCTTCATATGGTAGGTATACCGTCTTGTTATCTTTACCAGAAGTCATTTCTTGNAGAGTTTCAAGATAGCGTTGNGCAATTAGATATTGAACGGGGTCCCCTGAAAATCCTTTAATCTCACTAGAGATAAGCTTTATGGCTGCAGCTTCTGCTTCTGCTACTCGTATTCGCGCCTCTGCTTGACCTTCAGCTTCTAGTACGGCTGCTCTTTTTTCACCTTCAGCACGTTGTATATCCGATTCACGTTGTCCTTCCGCTGTGAGTATTTGGCTTGTCTTTTCTCCTTCTGCTTCTAAAACTGTAGCTCGTCGATCCCTTTCGGCACGCATTTGTTTTTCCATTGCTTCACGAATTTCCTGAGGTGGATTTATGTCTTGCAGCTCCACTCGATTCACTTTTACACCCCATTTATTGGTAGCATCGTCAAGAATAGTACGAAGCTTTGTATTAATTGTATCTCTACTCGATAGAGACTGATCGAGATCCAATTCACCTACTACATTTCTTAAAGTTGTTTGAGTGAGCTTTTCGATTGCACTTGGAAGATTACCAATTTCATAAACGGATTTAATGGGGTCCATTATTTGAAAATATATAAGAGCATTAATCTCCGTAACTACGTTGTCTCGAGTAATAACATTTTGTTTTGGAAAATCATAAACGTTTTCTCGCAGGTCGATTCGATCTCTCATTTTAAAGACGGAGATAACGTCGCCATTGAAACCAGTTTCACTATATCTCCATGAAATTTGTCGAGGCTGATCAATAATAGGAATGATGATATTAATCCCAGATTCTAATGTTTTATGATACTTNCCAAGCCTTTCCACAATCATGGCTTCAGATTGCTTAACAATCCTGATGCCTTTGGCCAATAAGAAAATCACAAAAATTGATAGAAAAGAGAGAATGATGAGGCTTTGTAGCATGAGTTTTAAAAATAGATTTTGAGTTCAAAAAGATACGAATTTGCAGCTTAGAAATGTCACTTTATTTATCAATAACTTTGGGAACTATAAAATAATTAGAACCTTGGTCAGGATTNTTTTTCATTGCTTTTTCTAAGCTTAATTCAGAAGAGATAATATCATCTCTTAGAACATTTTCAGAATCCGTCATGTATACCAAAGGTTCGACATTTTTAATGTCAATTTCCTCAATGGCTGCGACGAAGTCTAAAATTTTACTTAAATCTTTTTTCATCTTCACAGATTCCGACTTATTTAATTCCAGTCTCGAAAGATGAGCCAAATTTTGAATTTCATGATCTGTAATCTTCATGGTTTTTTTCGATATGTCTCTAATTCCTTCAAAAGTAATGCATGAACTTTATCACTCAATAAATTGATATCTTTTTTTGACATNCCTGCCACTTTAATTGGTTCGTGAACCGTAGCACGTATTACTCCCGGTCGCCCACCCTTATAAAAATCAGGAAGGTATTTACGATTATTAGCAAAAGTCACAGGTAGTATATCTATGCCACTTTCAATAGCTAAACTAAAAGCACCTTGTTTGAATTTATCTAAAATAATATTTTTATNTTTTGGTATACCACCTTCTGGATAAATACAAACCCCTATGTTTCGTTTTAAATATTGTCTCGATAATTCCAAGACGTTTTTTTTACTTGTTAAAGATTTTCTATCAACCAAAATACTGGATCGTTTAAAGAAAAATCCAAAAAGAGGGATCTGTGATAATTCTTTTTTCCCAATAAAAACCGTTGGTGATTTTATTAGTCGGTAGCAGTACATAACGTCTAATTCGCTCGTATGATTTGCAACAATGACATAAGGCCTGTCCCAAGGTATTTTGGCTTGATATTTCACTCTTCGAATTAGGAACATACCATTAAGAATCCAAGCGCTCCATAGTCTTGCGTAGCCATAAAATTTCTGAAAGCTGCTGGATTTATTCGAATAGCTGTAGAGCCAAGGGGATAGGCCGCATATGCTTATCAACATCAGAAAATAGTACCAAATATGGTAAATGCAACCAAAAACAATTCTAAGTCCTGATAGAATCATAAAATTTTATCCCGTTATTCTCTAAATGTAGTTCTTTTTATCTATGGCTTTAAAGCTTATGCCAGTACAAAATCTTCCATAAACTTTGTGGTGTAATTACCAGAGATATAGTCCGGGTGATCCATAAGTTGTCTATGAAAAGGAATAGTTGTGTTTACACCTTCAATTATAAATTCATCCAAGGCTCGTTTCATCCTCTCAATGGCTTGTTGTCTTGTTCNCCCTGTGACAATAAGTTTTGCAATCATACTGTCATAATNGGATGGAATAACATAACCTGCATAAACATGGGTATCAATTCTGACCCCATGTCCGCCTGGTGCATGAAATGCGGAAATTTGACCTGGACTAGGCCTGAAATTATTGTGAGGGTCTTCAGCATTAATTCTACATTCTATAGCAAACTGCTTAGGCTCATGATTTCTGCCAGATATTTTTGTTCCTGAAGCAACTTTTATTTGCTCTCGGATTAAATCATAATCTGTGACCTCTTCAGTTATAGGATGTTCTACTTGAATGCGAGTATTCATTTCCATAAAATAAAAATCTCTATTTTTATCAACCAAAAATTCGACAGTACCNGCACCCTCATATTTAATAAATTCAGCTGCTTTAATAGCAGCATCACCCATGGCTTTCCTCAATTCATCTGTCATGAACGGAGATGGTGTCTCTTCTGTTAACTTTTGATGTCTTCTTTGGATGGAGCAGTCACGTTCGCTTAGATGGCTTGCTTTGCCATATTGGTCTCCTATTATTTGTATTTCAATATGGCGAGGCTCTTCAATGAGCTTCTCCATATACATACCATCGTTTCCAAATGATGCTGCAGCCTCTTGCCTTGCTGATTCCCAGGCTTTTTCCAACTCGGAGGGCTTCCAGATTGCTCGCATTCCTTTGCCTCCTCCTCCGGCTGTAGCTTTCATCATTACAGGGTATCCAATTTTTTCTGCTATCACGGAAGCGTCTTCAATCGATTCTATAAGGCCTTCAGATCCGGGGACACACGGAACCCCTGCTAATTTCATAGTGGTTTTAGCTGTGGCTTTATCTCCCATTTTTTCAATGTGTTCAGGTGAGGCGCCAATAAATTTTATTCCATGATCCGAACAAATCTTTGAAAATTTTGCATTCTCTGACAAAAAACCGAACCCAGGATGAATGGCATCCGAATTTGTTATTTCTGCAGCAGAGATTATGCTAGATATTTTGAGATAAGACTCGGTAGATGCAGGAGGCCCAATACAAACTGCTTCATCAGCAAAACGAACATGAAGACTCTCTTTATCTGCTTCCGAATAAACAGCTACAGTTTTAATTCCCATTTCNCGACATGTGCGAATNACCCGCATTGCAATTTCTCCGCGGTTGGCAATGAGTATTTTTTTCACAATGATTTATTCAAGAAGGATCAACTAAGAATAGTGGTTGGCCAAATTCTACTGGGGTCATATCATCCACTAATACTTTTACAATTTTGCCAGAGATCTCACTTTCAATCTCATTAAACAGTTTCATTGCCTCAATTATACAAATTGTATCACCGACATTGATTTGCCCACCAATTTCTGCAAAAGATGGTTTGTCTGGACTCGGCTTTCTGTAAAATGTTCCGATCATAGGTGAGGTTACAGTGGTGCAATGAGCATACTCGTCTTCAGATTCTAATTCTTCTGCAGGGCTCTCAGGAGAAGGAGGCGAGGGTACCGCGGCAATTACAGGAGGAGCTTGAGGAGTAGCAATGACAGTATGCTGATCACTACCACTTTTAACGGTTATTTTATATTCTTCCGTCTCTAANGAGACTTCAGAAGCCCCTGATTTAGTTACGAATTTTATAAAACTTTGTACTTCTTTGAAATCCATAATTCAAAATTTTAATCTAACAAATGTGCTGATAAAAAAACAAAATTCGAAATGAAATAGTGTTTTATTTCAAATTATGCGGTCTCAGATTTGTCAATAACAACTTTCCCCTTGTAATACATTTTCCCATCATGCCAATAAGCCCGATGCATTAAATGAGTTTCTCCGGTAGTGGGACAAACAGTTAATTGAGGCAAAATCGCCTTATCATGAGTTCTTCGCTTATCTCTCCTTGTGCTTGACTGTCTGCGTTTTGGATGTGCCATTTTTAATTATTTTAATTCGATTTAATTATGCTCAACTATACTTTGTCTTTTTTGATCTCGGTATCTTTTTTTATTTTTTGAATAGGAATAGATAAAGCAATTAATTCATAAAATAATTGTTTCATGTTTATTTCAAATTCACCTCTGGGTAATATAAGAATCTCAGGATTTTCATCATCAAAACTTTCTCCNAATTTAACAATTAGTGAAAAATTATTCGAAATCTCAAGAGCAAAGGAATCATTAGAGACATCACAAAATGTATTCATAAAGCCTCTGAAAGAAAGCTTAATTTCCATCATATGGTTTGACTTATTAAGCTTAACTTTTACAATCAAGGGCTGAATCCTTTCATGTTTAAGGAGATCAAAAGAAGAAAAGAACGTTTCGCTTAATTTGTACTCAAATTCATGTTCCCCCGACGGTAAACCTGAAAATTCCAAAAAGTTTTCACGGCTTTTCATGGATTAACATAAATTGTAGCGCGCAAATGTACGCTCATTTTACTAATCGCCCAATAGTTTTAACTCTCGTTAATCCGGGAACGATTTTTAGACCTGTGGATTGCATGAATCAATGACTCTTTAAAACTAACTTCACTTGCTATATTTTTCCCAGCGATATCAAATGCCACTCCATGGTCCGGGGAGCTTCTGACAAATGGTAATCCAAATGTATTATTAACCCCATTTTCAAAAAACAATAACTTAAAAGGAATAAGTCCCTGATCGTGATATAGGGCTAAGACGCCATCAAAAGCTGTGAAAATTTTATNCGTAAAAAAACTATCTGGAGAGAAAGGGCCTTCCAGTAAAATAGAGCTGTTTTTCATGGATTGAACAAAAGGTATTATGGTTTGGCTTTCCTCTTCTCCTATGGCTCCGCTATCTCCCGCATGCGGATTTAAGCCTAGAATAGCAATTTTGGGATTGTTTATACCGAAATCAACTTTTAGTGCTTCATTAAATAAATATAATTTCTCTTTAAGTAAGATTTTATCCAACTTCTTTGGGACATCAGATAATGGAATATGTTCCGTAACAAGGGCAATTCTAGTGTTATCTGAAGCCATGATCATTAGGTTTTTTGATTTGAATCGTTGACTTAAATATCCAGTGTGTCCTGTGAAAATCTCATTTTTCTTTAATGGAATATTTGATTTACAAACTGGACTTGTCACCAGAGCATCCAATTTTTTTAATTCCATTGATAAACATGCCTTACTCAAAGACTCTAATGCNGCTAACCCTCCATCATGATTTTTNTNCCCTAAACTGAGATGAATGGAACGGCGCCATGGATCGCAAAGCCCGACAGTATTGGGCGGGAGATCATTGCCAGGTTCAATTTCAACAAAAGGAACCTTTGTACATGTTAAATAATTTTGATGTTGTTTGATGATCTCTGCTGAACAAAAAAGATAAAAGTTCGCTTTCTTACGAACTTCATGAGAGGATAAAGTTTTGAGAATCACCTCTAATCCGATTCCATTAATATCCCCAGAAGTTATGCCAATTTTGATTTTATTCATGAATCCATATTGCTAAAAAAGTCATGTAAAAGCCTAACTCCAATACCTGTTCCGCCCTTACCATAATAACCATGTGGACTAGTTAAAAAAGCAGGCCCTGCAATATCAAGATGAATGTATGGGTAATTGGTAAAATGCTCTAGAAATTTACCTGCTGTTATCATTCCAGCTTCAGCTCCTCCAATATTTTTTAGATCCGCCACATCACTTTTCAGGAGTTCATTATATTCATCCCAAAACGGAAACTGAACGAGCCTTTCATGAGTGCGGTTACCGCTATCAACTAAATCACTCCAGATTTCATCACCNGCATTTCCCATTGCAACTATCGCGTTAGGTCCAATAGCTCTTGAAGCCGAACCCGTAAGGGTCGCTAGGTCTATGACTAATTTAGGGTCATACTTTTTTGCATAGTGTAAAGCATCTGCAAGTATTAATCGTCCTTCTGCATCTGTATTCAAAACTTCAACACTGGTTCCATCTGAAATTTCAATAACATCGCCGGGTGTTATTGCATTTCCTCCGGGTCTATTATCCGTTGCCGGTATCAGGCCAATCACCCAAGCAGGAATATGGTCATCAGCAAGTGCGCAAAAAGTACCTACAACAGCTGCTGCACCAGCCATATCACACTTCATAGTATCCATGAAATTACTGGGTTTGAGACTTAACCCTCCGGTATCATACACGACCCCTTTCCCCACGATCACATAAGGCTTTTTGTTTTTTGCATTTTTCGGTTTATGCTCGAGGATATTAAAAGTAGCTGGATCAACAGAACCTTTATTTACTCCAAGAAGACCTCCCATCTTTAATGATTTAATTTTTGCTTGATTAAAGATTTCTGTAGAGAATCCGAATTCTTCTCCGAGCGTTTGAATTCTACTACTTAACTGTGATGCATTTAAGCTCAGTAATGGAAAATTTACTAAATCGCGAGTTTCGTAAACTGCATTTTTTAATGACGTAAGTTTTTGAAATTCTTTAGAGCTAAGTCCAATTACTTCTAGTGTACTCAACTCCCATGTAGATTGGGCATTCTTTTTGAGAAGTTTATTGAATCTATATGAGGCTAATAATAGACCTTCTGCGATCCAAAAAGAATTTTCTCCAGCATCAAGACTTAGTTTGTCAATTTTATTTTTTGCTAACTCTTGAGAAAGTTTCATACCAAGACTTCGGAGTCGATGTTTGCCTAAATGATTATTATTTTCAATTAGATCTATGGAACCAAAAAGATCAAAGTCGCCTTTTGGTAAATAGGTCCAAGTACCTTTTATTTTTGAGGATCGACTGATAATAGTTTCACAATCATTATTTTCTAGACCTAGGTCTTTTATTATTTTTTTATTGGTTCTAAAAATGGCAATACATTCTTTAACGGATCGAGCAGTATTTGTTATCAATTTCATTATGCTAAGTTAGTCATCGTACATTTGGTTTATGTTTACGGGAATAATAGANAATATTGGTTCTATCGTTGGTGTAGAAAAGGATAATTCAAATATTCATTTTGATATTGAGACCCCATTGGCGTCTGAGGTTAAAATTGACCAAAGTATTTCACACGATGGTTGTTGCTTAACGGTTGTAGCGCTAAAAGAAAATCAACATGGACAGGCAGTTGGATATAGAGTTACGGCTATTGATGAAACCCTGAAAAGAACAAACCTTCAATTTCGTAAACTTGGGGATTATATTAATCTTGAGAGATGCACCAAAATTGGATCTCGATTGGATGGCCACATTGTTCAAGGCCATGTAGATTGCCTCGGGCGCATTAATAAAATTATTGATGAAAATGGAAGTTGGAGGATTGTTGTTAGTTATGATAAGAATGAAAATCACCAAACGGTTGAAAAAGGCTCCATAACTATTAATGGAGTGAGTCTAACTGTTGTTGAATCTGAACCAGATTCTTTCTCTGTAGCTATTATTCCATACACATGGAATAATACCAATTTTCGTAAAATGAATGTCGGTGATTTTGTGAATTTAGAGTTTGATATTATTGGAAAATATGTGGCAAAAATTTTGAAAACTAATGAATCTTTAAAGCTCTAGAGTATCTCTAAATGGAATTTCAGGGTTTAATATGCTTTCAATTAACGGGATTAATACGAAGTTTTCGAAATTGACTAAGTCTTTATGTTCTAAATCTGCTTTGCCATCCCAGTTCAAGTAAGAAATGGCTTTTGTGGGATGCCTCATGCTGGATATTCCAGCTTTAAACTTCTTGATACTTTCAAATTTTTCTTGCCGACTCAATAGCCATGTATACATAAGTAATTGAAAAGCTTTGTCTTTTTTCTTCGCCCTATCTAAAAGATCACTCCATTGAGTAAATTGAATATCATTTTTTTTGAAGGACCCAGTTTTGAGGTCAATAATAACCCAATATTTTTCCCANTCTTCTATTCGATCCGCTTTTCCTCGAATTTTAATTGTTCTTCCATCACCTAGCTCCAAAGAGCTTTCCAAAAACTCTTCAACAAAAGAAACTTTCCACTTTTCGCCTTTATCTTTTTTTCTTTTTATTCTTCTTCCTTCATTTTGGGACCAGTCGTCTGCAATCTTTTGTATAACTTTTTTTTCGAGAAGTAAATGTCCAGAAATACTAGAACCAGGNAAATATTTCAATAAACTTTTTTCTAACGATGTTTTTACTACGCTTAAATCCCATAGAAGTGTTGAATTATAATTTGTGTATAAATCTTGATGCAAGTCGTGTAAAATATGGCCCCGAATATTTGCTGGGAGGCGGTCTTCAATAGTTTTTTCTTCTTGAATTCCTAAAATAAAAGTCAAATAAAACTTGTATGGATTTCGAATGTATGTCGATCCTGAAGAGGGGCTTAACCCTTTCTCAATCAATTTTTTTAAGGTCCTTTGAATAACACTTGAGCTATTTATTATTTCTCGATCCTGAACTAAAGTTTTAGGGTTTAGTTCCAATTCGAGCTCATGATTTTTCCAACTTACTCCTGAATACCGGGATAATTCGAATTCCATTTGTTGAATAAAACGGCTAGTTTCACTTGAGCCCAGTCCTTCTGAATTATTATTGACTAGGAAATAAACTTGTTTTGCTCTCTGAATTAATCTGTAAGTATGATATGCAGTTATGGCTTCATTATCTCTGGGTAAAAAGATTTTATATGCCTTTCGGATATCATTAGTTAAAAAAGATGAATTGCTCCGTTGGCTAGGTAATACCCCCTCGTTACAGGGGGCAATTATTACAGTTTCAAAATCTAAATTCCTAGTCTCCAAGAGTCCCATAATTTGAATTCCCTCAAAGGGTTCCCCAATGAAATTTATCGGACTTTCTTGAGCGAATTGACGAAAAAGTTGTCTTAAAGTTTGGAATTTTAATGTTAAACTACCATTCCAGCTTGAAATTCTTTGTATTGCTTTAATGCATAACTCTACGGGTTCCTTTTCCCAAGCTGAAAATAGATTTGAGGAATGCGAAATTAATTTTTTTTCTAAAGCTTTTAAAAAAGAATTGCTATTATCGAAACCACCCCAAAATTCCGAATGCTTTCCTAAAAGATCTAATGTTTCGTTTACTGACCAATAACTTTTTTGAGAATTTCTTAGTGTTTTTATTTGAGCATCCATATGTAAAGATTTTTCACTAGAGTTCGGACCATAATATATGGAGCAGCATATTGAGTTTTTAAAACTAGATTCTAATAATTTAGAAGAATAGGAGCCAGAGATTTCTTTTGCTTCCTGAAGTTGAAACAGTATGTCTAAACTTGAATAAAAATTGGTTGAATGTAGAGCCATTCCCATAGTCACATTTGCTTCAAAAATTTCATCAGGAAGGGCTTGTAAAACNGGAATTAATAATTTTTCATCGGTTAATACAACTGCACATTTGTTGTAATTTTTTGTTTTTAATTCGGGATTATCTAAAATCTCACCAATTGCTTTTGNGATAGCAATATTTCCATTTGCTTTGAGAACGGAGAATGCAATTTTTGATGTTAAAAAACTTGCTGGGGGGTTAACAAGATCTCTAGTCATTGCCTTTGGGAGTTGCTTGATGTTATCTCGCAGGTGTTTTCCCGCTTCAGCTTTTGGGTTATGAATGTAGTGCTCATCTACATCCCAAAATGTTTGAGTTCTATAATTCTCCTCAATTTTTTTTAATAGTGCTAATTCTGGCGGGGGTAATGCATTAAACCCAACAAACACATAATTGTCAATTTCATTTTGTTTTGACCAATTTTTAATTTTTTCTAGACTAGGGCCAGTATTTGCTGGGCTCGCAGAATTAAAAATATGCCCTGGCGTTCCAATTCCTTCATTTTCCATGTTTTTTTGAAACACTTTGAATAACTCGGGAATCTCTTTCCATAAATTTATACGTCGAGTCATCAATTTAGTCGGTTCTTCTAGGCCCCATTGGGAAATTGATTCTATCTCTTTNAGATCTTTATATACCTTGTCAATATCGACTCCAAAACGTTGTATTTCGTCAAAATCTTTCAGAACAGTGGGGCTCCATTTGAGGAAATCCTCAAGGCTTTCCGCGTTATTATTTTTTATTTTCTTGTATGAATCATAAAGGACAATCAATTGATCCATTGTATTAGCCGTGCTCAAGCCAGACAAATCCATCATAAACTGTTCAATGGTAAAAATTGTTGGTGAAATTATCGGAGAAGCCGCTTCATTCATTAAAGCCCTCCTAAGTGCCCGCTCAGTTCTTTTAGATGTAACCAAAATAGCGACTCTATGAATTTTGGAAAAACTTTCCAAAACATCAACTGCAACGCGAGATAAGAAGTCTGACATTAAAATTTTAATTAGTATGATATAGCCCTTGCGACTGAATATACATTTTTACTTCTTTTGGGGTATCATTAATAGCATCAAATTTCTCATTTGTTAAGGATTCTCGAATTAGAGTGCTTCGATTTTTAAATAGAGGTGCTTTAATTATTTCAATTTTTGAATCGTCTATCAATACTTGGTTTGTTGACATTTGGGTTTCGCCTCTTGGATATACTATAATATTTACTAGATCTAATATCTTTTTCGAATTTTTCCAATTATGAAAATTCTCAAAATTATCTGCNCCGATGATCAAAGAGAAACTTTTCTTGGGATGAAGTTTAGTAAGTATTTCGATTGTATTAAAAGTATAATTGGGCTTAGCAAGCTTAATCTCTATCGTCTCTGCTAAAAATTTATCATGATTTTTTATTGCGAGTTCTACCATTTTCACTCTATGGGAATATGATGCTAATGAAGANGAATCTTTTATTGGATTTTGAGGTGTGATTACAAACCAGATTTCTGCAAACTTTTTTTGATTTAATATTTCTTTTGCAATTTCAATATGACCATTATGAACTGGATTGAAGCTTCCAAAAAAAAGCCCCACCTTCATGAATCTAAAAATTTTGATGCGATTTTATGAACTTGCTTCTTGGCAGCTTTAATGTTGTCATTGATTACAACATAATCAAACTTAGAAGAGAACAGAATTTCTTTTTTTGCCTTAGATAAGCGCTGATTAATCTTTTCAATATTTTCAGTTTTTCTTTTTTTCAGGCGAGATTCAAGTTCTTCAATAGATGGTGGCATTACAAATATGGACAAGACATGATTACCATACATCTCTTTTAGGTTTAGCCCTCCTTTCACATCGACATCAAAAATTGGGACATGATTATTTCCCCAGATAGTAGTAATATTTGATTTTAATGTTCCATAGAAAGTTCCGTCATAAACCTCTTCCCATTCCAAAAAATCATTGAGCTTAATTTTCTTTTGAAAGTCTTTTTTTTCCAAGAAAAAATAATCAGTGCCGTTTTTTTCATTTTTTCTAGGTGCGCGTGTTGTTGCGGATACGCTAAATCTTAATCTAGGAAATTCCTTGATAAGACTTTGTACTATAGTTGTTTTGCCTGCCCCTGAAGGGGCAGCGATTACTAGCAGTTTCATAAAATATTTAGCAATTGCTCCTTTATTTTTTCCAAGCCTTCTTTCATCTCAATAACAATTTTTTGCATTTCGGCATGATTAGACTTGCTACCAAGAGTATTTATCTCTCGACCTATTTCTTGACTTATAAATCCAAGCTTTTTACCATCTCCTCCTTTCATGGATTTCTTAAAATGGCTTATGTGAAGCTTAAGCCGCACTTTCTCTTCGTTAATATCTAATTTTTCTAGATAATAAATCATTTCCTGCTCAAATCGATCTTTATCAATTTCAATGTCACCAAGTCTTCCTATGATTTTCTTTTTTAACGAACCGATTCGTTCATTTTCAAAGGGTGAGATTCTAGTAAGATTTTTCTCAATTTTGGAAATATTTTCATAGAGATCCTTGTTTAAGGATTCTCCTTCTTTGAGCCTGAATGCTTTAACGGCATCTATGCTTTTAATTAATGCCGATTCGATAGCCTCCCAATCTTCATTTGGAGCCTCATAATTACTACTAGGCTCGGGAATTTTTAGGGCCATCATAAGCAAATCAGATGATGAAATGGTATCCGAACTTAGTGATTGCAATTCCTTCATTACGCTTTTCAACCACTTGTGGTTGATATCAGTTTTACTTTGTTCAGATTCATAGTTTATAAAAACATCTATTTTGCCTCTTTCTAGTTTTTCCCGAATTTTTTTTCTCCAGGTAAGTTCTTTCTCACGATAGAGATTTGGATATTTTATTGAAATATCTAACCCTTTACTATTGAGAGTCTTAATCTCTACTTTGAATTTTTTCAAGTTAGTTTCTGACTCACCTTTTCCATAACCGGTCATTGATTGGATCATAGTGACAAAGGTAAAAAGTCAGAAGAATATACAGAGCTTTTATTCCAATCATATGATCCCAAAGAATTAATTAAATAGTTTGCCGAACAAGGGGATTTGTCTTTTTTTAGATTTAGACCAGCTGCGATGGCCCCCAATAAAGGCTCCGGGCTCCAACCTTTCTGAAAATAATCCTTTAAAGAAATTGGCCCATCTTTTTTGGACAGTTTCTGTCCACCTGGGCCTAACCAGATGGGGGCATGATGAATTGAAGGTGACTCATAGCCCAACAATTCTCTAAAATGCTCTTGAAAAGAATCACATTCTTGAAGGTCTGCGCCACGAACAATATGAGTTACTTTTTGGAATGCATCATCAATGACAACGACGAAATTATAAGACCAAGTTTTATCAGATCGTCTTATTACTGGATAACCTTTCCAGGTTTTAAGTCTAAGGGAGTAGGGGCCATCCAAAGGAAGATTCTTTTTAATGCAAGTCCCCTGATAGTATTTTGAGTCCTTATTTGGAATTGATTTTCGAATCCTCTTTCTATTGCATGAGCAAGCAAAAACTAGGTCTTTTTGGATTAAGAAATTCAAAACAGATTGATAATGCTCGTCCCTCTCAGATTGAAACAAGGGTTCGCCATCCCAAGTAAGTCCCATTTTTGATAAATCTTCAAAAATAGATTTTGTATATTTCTTTTTACACCTTTGAGAATCAATGTCTTCAATACGTAAAACAATTTTACCGCCAAGACTTTTTACATGGAGCCATGATAGTAATGCTGTTGATGCATTGCCAATATGCATATAGCCAGATGGGGTAGGAGCAAATCTGCCAGTCATAATGTGAAAATACAACGGAGAAGCAATTGATTGCTTTGCTTTCGGTAACTTTATCATATGAAATCAAATTTTTTTGGAACGAATGCAATTCATGGAGGACAACACCCAGACCCATCTACAGGTGCAGTGATGCCTCCTATTTATCAGACATCTACATATGCTCAAGTATCTCCAGGAGACCATCAAGGATATGAATACAGCAGAACAGGGAATCCTACTCGCTCAGCTCTCGAAGCATCTCTTTGCTCCATAGAAAATGGCAGTTATGCCATGGGTTTTAGTAGCGGTTTGGCGGCCGTAGATGCTTGTGTNAAACTTTTATCTCCAGGCGATGAAGTAATTTCCACCAATGATTTGTACGGAGGGACATATAGACAATTTGTTCAAGTATATGAAAAGTATGGAATTATTTTTCATTTCGTCTCCATGTCGGATCATTCTGAGATAGAATCAAAAGTATCCAATAGAACAAAAATGATTTGGGTAGAAACCCCAACTAACCCGATGCTCAATGTAATAGATATTGTAAAAGTTTCGGAAATTTCGAAGCGAATAGGAGCTCTATTAGTTGTGGATAATACGTTTGCAACGCCCTATCTTCAACAGCCATTAAACCTTGGAGCAGATATAGTTTTGCATTCTGCCACAAAATATTTGGGA
This sequence comes from Cryomorphaceae bacterium, assembly GCA_002682945.1. Lineage (GTDB taxonomy): Bacteria > Bacteroidota > Bacteroidia > Flavobacteriales > Schleiferiaceae > TMED14. The sequence continues at coordinate 40,626 of NYSL01000016.1, forward strand.
GGTCATAGTGATTTAGTCTTGGGGGCCTTGGTTGTCCAGGCCAAAGATTTAGCTGATAAACTTTATTTCATTCAAAATGCATCAGGAGCAGTTTGTGGCCCAATGGATAGTTTTTTAGCCTTGAGAGGTATAAAAACTCTCCATGTGCGTATGGAAAGACATTGTGCAAATGCCCGTGAAATTGCTTTTTTTTTAAAAAAGCATTCAGCAGTTAGTCGNGTTGTTTACCCAGGCTTTGAGGATCATCCGGGTCATGAAATTGCCAAGCAGCAGATGAAAGATTTTGGAGGGATGATATCATTTTCTGTAAAAAGTGAACTTGCTTTGGATGCCAGTAAAGTTGTTAGTTCTATGAAAATATTCACTTTAGCTGAGTCGCTTGGTGGAGTTGAATCTTTATCTGGCCACCCCGCATCTATGACACACGCTTCGATACCTAAACAACAGCGTGATGCCAATGGAATTACTGATGGCCTAATTCGTTTAAGCGTTGGAATAGAGGATGTTCGAGATCTGAAAGAAGATTTAGATAGCGCCCTATCATTAATTTTATAAAGTCATGGTTGAAAAGTTTGCAGTAATAGGNTTAGGCCAGTTTGGAAGAGCAATTTGTAAAAAACTCTCGGAAAAGGGTGCTGAAGTTATTGCGATTGATATTGATGAAGATAGAGTTGATGAAATAAAAGACAATGTTTCATATGCTGTGCAGCTAGACTCGACGGATAAAGGCGCATTAGAATCCCAAAACATTGGAGATATGGATGCTGTGATAGTTTCAATAGGACACAACTTTGAAGCGATGTTGCTAACCACCGTTAAATTGCTTGAAATGGGAGTAAAGCGTTTGGTTGCAAGAACACAAGGGGAGACACAAAGGAAAATATTGGAGAAAATGGGAGTGACAGAAATTTTATCTCCGGAAGAAGAGGTAGGAATAAATATTGCAGAAAGATTAATGAACCCGTCTATGCTGATGTGCATGCCTTTGCCAGATAATTATGAAATTGTGGAAATCACTGCTCCCAAATCTGTAATTGGCAGATCAATTAAAGATCTCGGCTTAGTTGCTAAGTATCGTCTGAATTTAGTTACTGTAATTGAAAGTAATGACGACAAAGAGCTTCATATTAAAGGTGTAATTGAAGATGATGAAATAATCCAAAGTAATCACGTGCTCGTTGTTTTTGGAAAGACAAAGGACGTTGAGAGATTTATAGATATCAATGTATAAAAATTGTTATGAATAAAAATCATTTTATTTGTTTGATCTGTTTTCAAATAATCTTTGTTGTTAGTTGCGGAAGAGCTAGAGAGGTTTCTAGGTTGCCAGATAGAGCTACAGGTCCATTTGAAGAAAGGCTAAAAGATGGTTGGAGGGTGCATGCAGTCTCTTTTGAAGGTGAGATGACAAACCCATTTGACTCAGCTACTCAAGCAACATTCCAGGGAGATGCAGATGGAGTTGAGGGTGAATTTAGTTTTGAGGATCGAAATGATTCTGCAATTGTTGACTATCGAATTGATTTTTATCTAAACCTAATGCTTGGGATGGCTCCAATAAACTACTTAAATGAAGGCGAAGGGATTTGGGCGTTTGATTCATCAATTCAAACACTTTGGTTTTATGATTTTCCCGACACTTTGACGTTTGTTGTTGACTATGATGCTGATACATTACAACAATGGCATTCTAATGTTCTAATAAATGATGCTTCTTTGGGAGAGGACATCAATGTTCGTTTAGATATTGAATTGAGAAAATAATGGCAAAAAAAAGGGCTCCAATTTGGAGCCCTTCTCTATCATAAACCTCAGAATTTAGTCTTCTTTGCTTACAGCTAAAGCATAAACAACAAGTCCAAATCCAATTTTGTTAATGGCATCAGCAATGTTGTAGAATATATCTACACCACCGTTGTAACCCACCATCTCAGCAAGGTCCATTCCAAACAAACCACCTTCGGTTCCAAGGATGTAACCAATTGGGTAAATTGCCCAACCAATAATAACGAACTTCGCTAGGTAATCAACAGCTCTTTGAACTTTCCCACCTGCGGAAGCTGCTAATTCGGCAACTTCGCCTTTCCAAACTAACCATACAATATAGAAGTATGCTGCACCTGAAAGAGCTCCGAAAATCCAAGAAGTAGATTCTCCTGCATAAAATGCTTCACCAATGTAACCAAGAACTAACATGGCTACAGAAGCATAAATTAATCTCCAAAGTAAGCCAATTTTAGCACCAGCTTTTTTGGTTAATAAGTAGAACTCAACACACATCAAAGGAACCGTCAAAGTCCAATCGATATATCTTAATACTACAGGGGTCTCACCCGTGCTCATATAAAAGTCACGCATGTAATAATAGTGTACTGCTGCAATACCTGTGATCAAAGCAGAAACTAAAAGTGATAACTTCCACTCATCTGCAACGCGTCCGCGCTCAAACAGGAAGAATACAGAAGCAGCAAACATGGCCATATATCCTGTGAAGAAAGTAAATCCTACATAGTCATCTGGTTGAAAGTTTGCTAAGTCAGCGGCTAAAAAAATGTCTAAAAAACTCATAATAAATTTAAAATTAAGTTGAATGTGTGCAGTTAGGGCTGGTTTAAGAACGACTAACTGCCGGTTTTGTTTAAGGTTTATTTTTAATGATTAGTCAAATATATATTCCATAAACTTAATACCAAAATATAATTAAGTATATGATTACTAGTTGTTTATAATAATTTCTCACCGAATTTGTTAATTAAATCTGGAAAATAAAGGAATTAATTGTCATTTGGACAACTTAAACAATATTAGTTCTCACAAAGAAAATTGGGAGCTTAAAATGCGATTAGAATATTTCTTGAATATAATTTATAAAATTCTCATTAATAGGCATTTAAGCATTCTTTATATCACTTTTAAATTTTAATTAGACATCATTTCATGGACAAATATTTTGCTGAAATTAAAGGGAATAATAATAATATTTGTGACAAATCAAGGGTTTTTGAAGAATGAATTTATTTCTTTCCTGAAAAAAGTATAAATATTTTAAAAAACCTTATGATTTCTCAATATTCGTCGATTTCCCAAATTANATAGTCATTTTAAGGTCTTGATTTTCTAGGTTTGGTTAGCATGATTAACTTCGTCTCATGGCAAGANTCTTAACGGGAATTCAAACATCGGGCCGACAACATTTAGGAAATGTTCTGGGTGCAATAAAGCCAGCCATTGATTTAGCTAACAAAAAAGACAATGATGCGTTTCTTTTTATTGCCGATTTACACTCTTTAACCTCTGTAAAAGAAAAAGATATTCGAAACGAAAATCTAATGGTTACCGCAGCAGCTTGGATGGCTTGTGGTCTTGATCCGCAAAAAGTGGTGTTTTACTCTCAAAGTGATCTTCCTCAATGTACTGAATTGACCTGGTATTTGAATTGTTTTACGCCTTTTCCAATGCTTGCAAATGCTCATAGTTTTAAAGATAAATCAGACCGACTTTCCGATGTTAATGCTGGCTTATTCGATTACCCTGTGTTAATGGCTTCAGATATTTTACTATACCAAGCCAATAAGGTTCCGGTTGGAAAGGATCAACGTCAACATCTAGAAATGACAAGGGACATAGCCAAAGCATTTAACCATCATGTGAAGGAAGATATTTTTGTCATTCCAGAATCGATAATAGATGAAGCGGTAATGACAATACCAGGGACGGATGGCCAAAAAATGTCGAAATCTTATGGAAATGTCATTGATATTTTCCTTCCTGAAAAACAGCTGANGAAACAGGTAATGTCCATTATTACCGATTCCCTCAGCGTTGAAGAGAAAAAAGATCCGAACTCTTGTAATGTGATGAGTATTTATAGGTTATTAGCATCCAATGATAGCATTAAAGAAATGGAAGATAATTANCGTTTTGGAGGATATGGATATGGACATGCAAAGATTGCATTATATGAGCTTCTTTTAGAAAAGTTTTCTGAAGAAAGAAGGCGATTTGATACCCTCATGAAAAATCAAAATGAAATAAAGGACGTTTTAAAACTGGGTGCTTCAAAGGCTCGGCTAGTAGCCGATGAGACCTTAAGAAAAGTTAAGAATAGTTTGGGTTACGTTTGATTTATTTCACGTCGATTTTCGATTTTTAAATTATCGGTTTTCCCATGACCAATAAAATTATCAGGATATCCCATTTGAGTTAATTTTATATCCAAATTATTTTCTGTTATAAATGAAGATAGTGCTTCCCCCACTCCACCAATGAGTTGTGCATCTTCCCAAACAACCCAATGAGAAGAGTTTTTTGAGAATTTTTCGAGAGTTTTATAATCAATGGGCTTGGCTTTTCTCAAGTCAATAACCCCATCAGTTTTTTTAGAATGAGTCAACGCATCAGAAATACTGGTTCCAAGACACCAATGAATTGTATTTCCTCCGTATCTAAAAATATCCATTTCTCCTTCACGTTTTATGGGCGCTGGAAGTTTGGGTTCATCACCTTTTGGGTACCTAATGATAGCTGGAATAGCTTTTAAAAATGCTTCTTCAATCGAATTCTTTAACTCTAAATTATTTCTTGGAGCCCAAATTTCAGTATTTGGCACTACCCTATACAATGCTAAGTCAAAAACTCCGTGGTGGGTTGCGCCGTCTTCTCCAACAATTCCAGAACGATCTAAACACATTATGACGGGTAGATTTTGAAGGGCGACATCATGAATCCATTGATCGACAGCTCTTTGCGAAAATGTTGAATATAAATTTACAACAGGTCTCATCCCTGCAGCAGCAAATCCCGCAGCTTGAGTTAAAACATGTTGTTCGGCAATTCCAACATCAAAAAAACGATCAGGGAACTTCTTTCGAAATAGATCCAGGCTGCACCCTGGAGCCATAGCTGCAGTAAGTGCAACAAGTCTATTTTCAGTATTTGCNAGTTCAATTAATTTTTTTGCAAAATGAATTTGAAAACTTTTTTTACTCGGACGGTTTTCCTTTAATCTCAGGTCTTTGAGACTNGGTCGTTTTGTACGGATATGCAATACTCTCGGTCCCGATAGGCTAATAGCATATTTTATTTTTTTAACCAATTCTATGGTATTGTTACCCTTTATATTCTGACCTATAAAATTCCAACCTAAGGATTCGCAAAACTCCTTATACTTAGAAAAATCATGAAGTGCTCCTGAGTTTTCTTCTATGGCGAGCCCATTATCATTAATTATTAATAGTATGTCATCATCTTTAGAACCAGCATCATTTAAGGCTTCATAAATCATACCTGCTGTAAAGGCCCCATCACCGATCACAGCCACTCTTTTTCGACTTCTATTATTGATTTTGTCTGCTCTAGCAAAACCAATTAATGCCGATAAAGTAGTACTAGAATGTCCAACTCCAAAAGAATCAAATTCGGACTCTTTTATGTTTGGGAATCCACTTGGTCCATTTTTCTTGCGATTAAATTTGAAAACACTTGCGCGATCAGTAATAACCTTGTGGATATAAGCCTGGTGGCCAACATCCCAAAGTAAAATATCGTCAGGTGTATTTAACAGGTAGTGAAGTGTCAAAGTTAATTCTGCCACTCCTAAACTGGAAGCTAAGTGCCCAGCTTTTTCTTTTGTCGCATTTAAAACAAAAGACTTTAGGTCATCGGATATCTTTTGAAGAGAATCCGGACTCAGTTTTCGCAATTCATNAAGGGAGGGGATTACTTCCATAGTTCAAATTTAACAACTCATCACGCCTAAAATAAAAGCGGGTAAAAGGATATTAAATTAGAGACCTGATTTTATTTTGATTTTTCAAGCTTTTTCAATTCATCCATTTTTTGCCCAATGACGTTTAGACTTTCCAACTTCGCTTAAATAAAGCATTACAGGGACAATAACTAGAGTTAAAAAGGTTGCAAACGTTAAACCATAAATTACAGTCCAACAAATAGGCCCCCAAAACGCCACATTATCACCGCCGAAATAGACTTGAAGATCATTCTGAGATATCAGAGTATAAAAATTTAAATTCATGCCGGTAGCAAGAGGCAAAAGGCCTAAAATTGTAGTAATTGCAGTAAGCAAAACAGGCCGAAGTCTTGTTTTTCCAGCAAGCACAAGGGAAGCTGCCAATTCATCAATAGGCAACGGGGTTTCAAAACTCAATTTTAATTCTGATTTTCTGCGGTTGATAACCTGATTAGCGTAGTCGGCTAATACAATTGCATTATTCACAACGACACCTGCTAATGAAATTATACCAATCATCGTCATAATAATNACGAAATCCATTCTAAAAATAANAAGCCCCAGCAGGACTCCTATNAAAGAAAGAATTACTGTTGTCAAAATTAAAAAAGGAATTTTAGCAGAATTAAACTGGCCAACAATTATGAGAAAAATCATAAAAACCGCNCCTAAGAGTGCTTTAGAAAGAAAGCTGAATTCTTTAGCTTGCTCTTCTTGCTGACCTGTGAAAGAAAGCGAAACACTTTCAGGAAGGTCATAATTTTTTAAGAGACCTTTCATTTCTGAAACAATCTGATTGGCATTAGCTCCTTCCTTTANTCCAGAGTAAACAGTTATGACTCTGTNAAGATCGATTCTCTTGACAGCAGAAAACGTAGATGATTTGTTTGCTGAAGCAATAGCACTTATTGGGACTTGTTTAATTTGGCCATCACTTTGGTCTCTAAAAGTTATCTTTTGGTTCATTAGATTTTCCAGATTAAACCTGTANTTATCAGATAAGCGAATATTAATAGGGTATTCATCTTCATCATTTTTAAAACGGCTGATTTCTTTGCCAAATAATGAAGTTCGTAATGCATCTCCTATTTGTCCCGTTGAAACTCCGAGACTTCTTGCTTTTGAACGGTCCACTTGAATGGGTAATTCAGGTTTTCCAGATTCTACATCCACTTTTAGTTCATCATATCCATTTATTGATGAACTTTTGATAAACCTTTTTACATCTTGCGCTACGGCTAAAACTTCTTCGTAATCGACACCTGAGAGTTCAATGTTTATAGGCGGGCCTTGCGGCGGACCTTGTTCATCTTTCGCAATCACAATCAATGCTCCAGGAATATTCGAGACACGTTCACGCAATAGGTTTAAAACATCCGAGCTCAGTACAGGATTACCCAAAGAATCTAAACGATATTTCGTTTCGCGAAAAGCAACGACAATTTTCGATTTATGGGGTGTCGCTACGTTATCTGGACCTTGATTTGGGTCACTTGTTCCTTTACCAACCTGCGCGATTATAGACTCTACTATATAATTATAGTCTTTCCCATTGCGCTTGTATGTGTAAGATTCTAAAATATTCGCTATTTCTTTTTCNAATTCAAGAGTAATAGTATTAGTCTCTTCGATGTCAGTACCTACCGGNAGCTCAATGAAAATATTACCGAGATTCGGCTGAGAATCAGGGAAGAAAAGAACTTTTGGAGGGAGAANAGACAAAAGAATAATTGATAAGAAAAGTAACCCAACGGTTCCAAAAAATGTTGACCTAGCATTTTTCCCTCGAAGTGTAAATTCTATAAATTGAGTATAATTTTTCTCAATTCTTGGTAAAAGTCTGGTTTGAAAAATTCGAGTTCCTGGCTCGAAAACGTATAAAAAACTGAAAATAATCAAGCCAGGATAAAATAATAGATTACCAAATGTAGTAGCACCTACAATAAAGTTTAAGATCAGTCCTATTAGTATTAATGCGGAGCCTATTATTGTCCATTTTGGTCGAGCAATGGAGTCTTCATTTACTTTCATAAATCTTGCTGCTAAAGATGGATTTATAACTAATGCAACAAATAGAGACGATGACAGAACTACGATTAAGGTATACGGGAGGAATTTCATAAATTCTCCAATTATACCAGGCCAAAGAGCCAACGGAATGAACGCAGCAAGAGTTGTTGCGGTTGAGGTTATTATTGGCATCGCAACCTCTGCAGCCCCTAATTTTGCTGCTTGAATAGGGGTGTACCCCTGACTCAAAAAGCGGTATATATTTTCTACAGTAACAATTCCATTATCTACTAACATTCCCAATGCTAAAACCAAAGCAAAAAGAACCATAAAGTTTAGTGTTACACCCATTGAGTTTAAAATGAAAAAACTTAAAAGCATGCTCAATGGAATNGCAATACCNACGAATAATGCATTTCTTAAGCCCAAAAAGAATGTTAAGACAATGACNACTAATAAAACCCCAAAAATTATCGAATTTTCCAGCTCATTTACTTGATTTTTTGTTTGATTTGATTGATTATTGGTTATTGACAAAAGAAGATTTGATGGAAAATAATTTTTTTGGGCTGCATAAACAATTTCATTAATATTTTCTGATGCAAGAATCAAATTTTCACCAGATCTTTTTTTGATATCCAAGGTTACAACCGGGTCATTGTATTGTCGTGCAAATGATTCCCGTTCAACTTCACCGAATTTAACTGAGGCAATATCCCTTAGGTATACAATTGCTCCTTTCTCATGTTTAACAATAATATTTTGAATATCTCCTAATGACTCAAACTCGCCCAAGACTCTNACATTTCTTCGATATCCATCAACAAGAAGATCTCCTCCAGAAATAGACATATTTTCGTTTTGAATTGCACCAGCAATATCATTAAATGAAATATTTAGAGATTCCATTTTAGCTAAGTCGACTAATATTTTTACTTCTTTATTGTCAATACCTCTTATGTCAACTGTNGAAATTGATGATAAATCTTCAATTTTATCTTTGAGATATTCAGCATAATTTTCTAATTGATCTCCAGTATATTCACCTGAGAGATTTATGTTCATTATCGGNACTAATTCGCTGATATTGAATTCAAAAACATTCGGGTCAGCAGGGAGATCATTCGGGAAGTCTGCAGATGATCGTGCAGCATCGACTTTATCTTTTACTTTTTGAAGGGCATCTGAAACGGTAACACTAAAATCAAATTCAACTTGAATTGAAGAATAACCCTGAACGGAACTTGATGTGATTTTATTTATTCCAGAGACGCTGTTTAACTCCTTCTCTAATGGTCTTGTAATTAGCCTTTCAATATCTACTGGAGAATTACCAGGATAGGGAGTACCGACATAAATTGTGGGCTGAGTTATTTCNGGAAAACTTTCAGCGGGCATGGCGCGATAGGACACTAGGCCAGCAATAAGAATAATAACAGTTAATACTCCTACAGTAANTCTGTTGTTGACAGCCCAGTCTGTAATTGCAAATCGCCTTATTAGGCTATTCTTTTCCTCAGTCATAGTTTAATATAGTTTAACAGTTTCTCCAGATTGAACTGAGCGAATTCCACGATCTATTATTTGATCTGTGCTTTTTATTCCCTCAAGAACTTCGGTCATTTTTTCATTAGACATTCCTATCGAAATATTCCTTCTTTCTACAATCCCGAGCGATTCATTTTGATTTATAAAAACATATGTATAATTGACTCCTTTTGTATCCTGAAGGATTAATTTATTTGGGATCATGATTGCATCNTAAGCNACATAATCACGTAATTCGACAGAAGCCATCATATTGTCTTTGATNATTTGATTTTCTTTGATTTTTGGGAGATTTACAGAGACTCTAAAAGTCCTGCTGCTGGGATCGATATAATCTCCTACTTGAGAAATTTCTCCTTCTTTGTTTACTCCAATGGCTGTAAAATTCATTTTTACTTTTTCTCCCCTTTTGATNTTCGTTATATAATTTTCTGGAATTTGCATTTCAANACTTAAGGGACCGTTACCGACTAATCTAAGAATTGGCACCCCNGGTGCTGCTGACTCACCAACTTTTCCGTTTATTTCATNTATTNTCCCTGAAAATGGAGCCCTAACTTCAGTCATTTCCAGCTGCCGTTTTACAGTTTCAAGACGGTTTTTCNACGATTCATATTGCATTTTCGATTGTAGAAAGTCCATTTCGCTTCCGACTTTTTGGTCCCAAAGTCGGGATTGNTTTTGAAACATNGTTTNAGCAAGATCTAATTGGGTACTTACTTCGTTCATAGTCGCCTTGAAAATATCAGCATCTAATGAAATTAGTAGTTGCCCTTTCTTAACTTTATCTCCACCNCGAACATAAATACCTTCTATTNTCCCAGGTGTCTCTGGATAGATAATAACAGATTTATCAGATTTAACATTTCCATACACTTTAAAAGAATGGCTAAATGTGTCTTGAGTAACATCTATTACTGTAACACTTGAAAATGACCTAGTAGAATCGAGAAGAGCTAAATTATTGTCTATTTCACGCATTTCGGTTCTAATATTTTCCATGATCAGAGATAACGAATCTCGTTTTTTATTTAATGATTCAATGGAGGTTTCCGCTGGTTTCGTNGNACATGAGCCAATTAATAAGGCAATTAGTGAAAAGAATAAAACTTGTTTTGTCATGATTGAAATTGTTCGTTTTTGTTTTTTTTAAATGTTTTATTTCAACTCGCCAAGCGAGGTTTCAAGTGCAACTTTCTTGTTTAAGGTGTTATTTGCAGATTGAAGCATTGAGGTTATGGACTCTTGGTATTGGTTTGACACTTGAGCATATTCCATTGATGAGATTGTTCCCGCTCTTAATTTTGCCTCAGCATTTTTTAAAATCTGTTTTGACACTTTGGCTCCCTCTGATTGCAATTGATATATTTTTAAGGAATTAGCATANTCTGCTCTTGCCTGCTTGTGCTTTAAAATTAATCCCATTTCAGTATTTTTTAAGAGTATATCTAATTCTTGAAGCTTAATTTTCTCTTCCTGGATTTTTGCAATTCTTCCTCCTGAATTAAAGATTGGAAGAGATGCAGATAAACTCCATGAAGAAAAATTTACATTATTACTTAGAAATCCATCGGGATCAAAAACATTNGCATCCTCACTAACAAATTGTCTATTTAAATTATATCCAGCATATATTTTGGGCAGAAACTGAATTTTTTCATTTTGTAAGTTTAATTTTTGACCCATTCTATTGCTTTCCATTAACTTGAAATCTACATGTTTTGAAACATCAAATTCGCTTGATAGCAGAGCTTGGGCAGCATTGGGAGAAACTAAAAGCGATTCAATAGAAGAAGTTAGATTTAATTTGGATTCTGGGGACAACCCGCAATGAAGTATTAAGAGCTGATGAGCAATATAAATTTGATTAACCAGATTGATAGAATTGATTTCAAGATTCTTAACAATCAAATCTAGTTGGTCAGCTTCTAGGACATCTACAAAACCTTCTTTAGCCATGGCTTTTATACTTTTTAGGCTCTCTTTGGAGCTTTTTATTGTGGTCTCTAGTGCTTCCAGGTTCTTCTCTAAAACAACTGCTAAATGGTAAGCCTGAGAGACGTCCTGCTTTGCCTGCAAAATAGATTTTTTATAATTTTCTTGAGCTTGAGTAGTTAATACTTTTGATGCAAGAACTGCAACGATATAAGATCCATCAAAAACTAGTTGATTTACACCAACTCCACTAACGGCATTGTAGCGATTTCCAAATTGCAATTTATCCTGATCTCCATCGCCATCAATATCAAAAAATTGAGCGGGTAATTCTATATTATCTGTATAGTTTTGTCCAACTGAAATAGATGGTAAGCCAAGGGCTATTTTTTGATAGATGGCTTTTTTTGCAACTTTACGCTCCAGCGACTGCACTTTGACATTTGCATTGTTTTCCAAAGCTAATTTTATGGCATCATCAAAACTGAGTTTTGCAATTTTGCTAGAATTTTGCGCATGAGACGCTAAAGAAAACAAGATAATGGCAAGAAGTAAATATATTTTTTTCATTCGAAAAAAGATTTTGCAAAATTTTGATTTAACATTAAAGAATCTTTGAGCCTCATAGCACCTTTAGAGGTTGATATAAATTGAAGATGCATGATTAGACTGTTATTTAAAAGTGCATTTCTTAGGACAATATCCTTAGTTAGACTCTCGTCTTCAATTATTCCAGTAATCGTTAAGTGCCTGAGTAAAGAAAGTTTTTCAACATCAAGTGTTCGCTTGTAAATACCCTCGGATACGCCTCGTTCAATATTCTCTTTAAAAACTCTAATGGTGGTTTTTTTCGCTTGTTCAAGAACCCATTTAAAGGTATCCGGATAATATTTTTTCAGTGCAAAAAAATTCTTGCTAAACTGTTCAGAAATCTCTACGAGATTTGAGTGCATTCTAATAATTTCTTCAATTGCATTTTTTGAAACTCGTTTAATTGATTTCAAATCATTTTCATTTGCTTGCATTTTTTTTCTAATTGCCTGATCCACTAGATCGGATTTGTTTTGAAAAAAAGTATAAAGCGTTTTTTTACTGATTGACATTTCTTTTGATACATCATCCATTGTAACAGCTCTGAGGCCGAAGCGCTGAAACAGCCAAAGAGCTTTTTCACAAATTGATGAGCATGAACTTTTAGTCAATTAAAATGATATTAAATTTTAGGAACGCAAATATACTATGGAAACGTTTTATGAAAAAAATGTTTCTTACTTTTATTAAGTAATTTTTCTAAAGCATTAAAATGACATGAAAATATTTTTAATAGAATTGTNAATTCAGATTAATCTAGATTTTATGATAAATTATCTAGTGAATTTTACTCATTTTTGTAAAAGAATTCAAATCTATCATCTATCATGCCAAAAACTTCAATCTCTCAAATTTTAAATTCTCAACAAGTTGGAGAGATCGTATCTCTTGAGGGCTGGGTTCGAACTTTTCGATCAAAGAGATTTATCGCTTTGAATGATGGCTCATGCCAGTCTTCCATTCAATGCGTTGTTGAATATGCAGATTTTGAAGAAGAGTTTCTAAAAAGAATTACAACTGGTAGCTGTATTTCGCTTACTGGTAATATCGTAGCAAGCAAAGGCCAGGGACAGTCAATAGAGGTTGAGGTAAAAGAACTAAATGTTTTGGGAGATTGCTCTTCGGATTTATACCCAATACAACCCAAGCGGCATTCTCTTGAATTTTTGCGAGAAAAAGCGCACTTGCGTTTGCGTACAAATACTTTTTCAGCTGTTATGAGAATAAGGCACACCACATCATTTGCAGTCCACGAATTTTTTAATGAAAAAGGGTTTTTTAATTTACATACTCCAATAATTACTTCAAGTGATGCTGAAGGGGCAGGGGAGCTTTTCAAGGTAACAACTTTACCATTAGAAAATGTTCCTAAAGATGACTCAGGTGATGTAAATTTTGATTCTGATTTCTTTGGAAAATCAACTAATTTAACTGTAAGCGGCCAGCTTGAAGGGGAATTAGGTGCTTTGGCGTTAGGAAAGGTGTATACATTTGGACCAACTTTTCGTGCGGAAAACTCGAATACCACAAGACATCTCTCGGAATTTTGGATGATTGAACCAGAAATGGCATTCCATGATTTAAATGACAACATGGATCTTGCGCAAGATTTATGTAAGTTCATTATCGATCAAGTTTTAAAAAAATCAAAAGAGGATTTAAATTTCTTAGATGACCGCTTAGCACAAGAGGAAAAAAATAAACCCAAAGAGCAGCGAAACAGTATGGGTTTAATCGAAAAATTAAAGTTTGTAAGTCACAATAATTTTATTCGATGCAGTTATTCTGAGGCCATAGAGATTCTTATGAAAAGTAAACCTAATAAAAAAGGTAAGTTTAAATTTCCTATTTCTAAATGGGGTGTGGATTTGCAGAGCGAACATGAAAGATTTTTAGTCGAAAAGCATTTCAAAAGCCCTGTAATTCTGTTTGATTACCCAGCAAATATAAAGGCCTTTTATATGCGCTTAAATGATGATGGCAAAACGGTAAGGGCTATGGATGTCTTATTCCCAGGTATTGGAGAAATTGCTGGAGGGAGCCAGAGAGAAGAGCGTTACGATATTCTTGTTGAAAAAATGAAAGCTGTAGGTATTAATCCTGACCACCTAGATTGGTATTTAGATACACGAAAATTTGGAAGCTGTATTCATTCTGGATTCGGACTTGGTTTTGAAAGGATGGTTCAATTTGTTACAGGAATGTCGAATATCCGTGATGTAATTCCTTTTCCCAGGACGCCGGGTAACGCAGATTTTTGATTCGGAAAAATGTTAAAACAAACACTCAGTCAAAAGCTTCAACAAAAGCTATCTCCGCAGCAAATTCAGCTTATGAAGCTAATACAGCTTCCAACGCAATCTTTGGAGGATAGGATTCAAGAAGAGCTTGAAATCAACCCCGCGCTCGAGGAAGGTTCAGAAAAAGAGGGAAATAATGAGTTAGAGAATGAATGGGAACAGGAGTTAGATAAAGAAAATGAAACTGTAGAATATGATCCTATGGATGATTATATTTCAGATGATGAAACTCCAGATTATAAGCTTCAAGCAAATAATTTCTCCTCAGATGATGAATTATATTCTTTGCCCGTTGTTATTTCCAAAGATTTATCAGATGTTCTTTATGATCAGTTAGCGATGCGATCTATTAGCCCAAAAAAAGAGGCTCTTTGTAAATACCTAATTGGTACTATTGAGAATGATGGTTACTTAAGGCGTGAACCAATAGATGTTATCGATGACCTTGCTTTTGGTTTAGGAATATCGGTTGAAGAGCCAGAGCTTTTAGAAGCTTTGAGTATAATTCAGTCGATGGATCCTCCAGGTGTTGGAGCAAGGGATCTGAGAGAATGTTTATTAATCCAAATTGATCGTAAGCCCCAAGCAGACCAAAGAGATTTGATAAAAAAAATTGTATCAGATTTTTTTGAGGAACTTTCAAAAAGACATTTTGATAAATTAAAAGCCTCGCTAAATGTTGACGAAAAAGATTTGAAAAATGCGATTTTTGAAATTAGTAGACTTAGTCCAAAACCCGGAAATAACGTTTCTCTGAGTGGGCAGAATTTTCAAACAATTGTCCCAGATTACACTATTCAAATTCTCGATGGAAAGTTAGAACTCCAATTGAATGGAAGAAATGCTCCAGAATTAACTCTTTCAAGAGAATATAAAGATATGCTCAGTCATTATAAGAGTTCAAAATCTTTCAGATCAGAAAAGGAAAAAGAGGCATTCGTTTTCGTAAAACAAAAATTAGAAGCTGCAAAATGGTTTGTTGATGCTATTAAGCAACGACAACAAACATTAATTCTTACGATGTCATCGATAATGAAATTTCAAGAAGAGTACTTTCTATCTGGAGATGAAAAAAATCTAAAGCCGATGATCTTAAAAGATATTGCAGAGGATATAGATATGGATATTTCAACTGTATCTCGAGTGGCTAGTAATAAATATGTGCAAACTCCTTTTGGAACATTTTTGATAAAAAAGTTCTTTTCGGAATCAATGCTAAACGCTGAAGGCGAAGAGGTTTCAACGCGTGAAATAAAGAAAATTTTAGAGGAGAGCATTCGTGATGAAGATAAACGCAGTCCTTTGACAGATGAGTCATTGGCCCGCCTATTAAAAGAAAAAGGTTATCCAATTGCAAGGCGAACTATTGCTAAGTACAGAGAACAGTTAAATATTCCAGTGGCGCGATTACGAAAAACTCTTTGATTGCAGCGAACGCTCATTCGCAGAGTACATTTCTTTGATTTATATGACAACTTCATTTACTTTCTATTATTTTCGTGAAAAGATTTACAGATTATGAAAAAATTTATTCTCATTCTTCTTCTTGGAGTATTTCTCACTCCGATTGAGTCAGAGGCTACCCACATTTTAGGGGGAGATATTCAATATAAGTATGTTGGTGACTCAACAGGTGTAGCAGGTCAATACAGAATTAAAGTTGTTATATACAGAGAACAAACCGGAGTAGGTTTAGGAGGCACTGCCAATGTTACTGTCCAATCCACTCAGTGTAATTTTAATACCAACGTTACATGTACATTGTCTCAACCGGAATTTAGTGCAGCTTCATTAGGTGCTTACGATTGCATTCCTCAAGGGGCAACTGGATCGTATTTCAGCCCAATGGTCAATATTTATATTGGTTATGTCACTTTAACTCAGACATGTAACGATTATAAAATGTACTGGCAATCTTGTTGTCGTCCAGGAGGAATTACGGCCATTACAAATTCTGGAGGAGTTGGGTTCTACTTTGAGGCTGAATTGAATAACACTCAAGGTTATAATTCATCACCGACTTTTGTGTCGATTCCAATAAGCTATATCTGTACTGGGGGGTACATAAATTATCTTCAGAATGCATATGAAAAGGATAATGATTCCATTCAATATGAATTAGTCCCTGCACGTGAATTTGCTTTTGCCCTTGGCGGTGGGAACTCAGTACCATATGCAGCAGGATTCACGTATACAAATCCAATTCATACGGACCCGTTGAGTCCATTTGCTTTGAACTCTCAAACTGGCAATATAACCTTCATGGCCAATACTCAAGAAACTTCAGTTATTGCATTGCGGGTAAATGAATATCGATTTGATAGTACATACGGGTTCTGGGAAAAAGTAGGCTCTTCAAACCGGGAAATTCAGGTCTCAGTTGCCACAGCCTGTAACGCCATAGTGAATGCTGGAGTTAAATTAGATCAAAATGCTCCTGGTGTATCTCTGCGTCCTGATGGCAAACAACAGGTGGACTATAACTGCCTGGACTCGAATGTTATGCTTTATTTTACTCTACCGGTTGAATGTGTATCAATATCTCCGGATGGTTCAGATTTCCGTTTGACAGCTCCTAATGGCCAACCTATTCCGATAGATGAATTGGTTCCTTTTTGCAATGTTAACGGTGAAACGGATTCAATAAATGTTAAGCTCTTTGCTCCTTTATCAATGAATGGAGAATATTTTCTTTACTCGAAAGTAGGTAATGATGGAAATACACTTTTAAATAAGTGCGGGAAGGATATGAATGAGTTTGATACAATAGTCCTTTTAGTAGATGATTGTATAAACTTAGATTTAAGGTTATCAAATGTAACAATTGACGAAGACGAGCGCCCTCACATATATTGGGACATAGACCCATCAACATTCCCCTCTTACTTGTTTAATAATTTCAGAATCTGGAGATCAGATGATAATGGAGCAACGTATAACCAAATCACTTCGTTATCTGATTCTACAATTCGTGATTGGGAAGATAATACCATTGGGGGAGCGAGCGTTGATGCACAAAGCCATAGGTATTATGTCGAAGCAATAATTAATGGATTGCCGCAGCCGCCCTCGAATGTAGTTCACAGTATATGGTTACGAGGAGACCTTACTGACCCCTTGAGCATGCCAGTCGTTTGGAATAGTTATAACGGTTGGGATAACCCAGAATACACTGTTCAATTTGGGAAGGGTATACCTGGTGTGCCAGGAGAATATATATGGGAAGATTATAAAGTTACTAGCGATACTTCTCTAGTCGTAGAGAGCCCTTATGGTAATGACCCGGGTCAGTTTTCAATACGAACCAGGACTCATGTTACAGATTCCAATAATGTATACTATTTGNGGGATACAGCATACTCTAATTGGATTGAATATGGGACGCCGGTTCCCCCAATTCCACCTCTAGACAGTATCGTAATTCCAAACGTTCTCACTGCAAATAATGACGGCGTCAATGATGATTTTGTTATTCAAGGTCTTATGAGTTATCAAACAAGACGAGAATTGACAATTATGAATCGATTTGGACGTGTCGTTTATAAAAATTTGGCCTACGACAATGCAAATCCTTGGACAGGAAGAGATAATAGTGGCACGAAGTTATCNGATGGTGTTTATTATTATGTTCTTAGGGTCGCTGATAATGCGAATGCTTATGATGAAGACTTTACTGGTGATGTTACATTATTGACCCAATAGTTAAATAAAATGTTTTTGATTAAAGGCCGCCCTGAAAATTCAAGGCGGCCTTTATTTTTGAGGTAATGCAAAACGAGGATCGTCAGAAAAAAATTAAAGTTATTTTAAAAACTCTCCCCGAGAAGCCGGGAGTTTATAAACATATAGATTCTGAAGGTCAAATTCTATANGTTGGAAAGGCAAAAAATTTAAAGAAACGTGTTAGTAGTTATTTCTCAAAAAAGCACTCTGAGGAAAGGCTTCGTATGCTTGTGCGAAGAGTTTCAAATATTGAAGTCATAGTGACAAATACNGAATTCGATGCATTATTGCTTGAAAACACCTTGATAAAAAAAATTCAACCATGGTATAATATTAATCTTAAAGACGGTAAAACATATCCGTGGATATGCATAAAAAAGGAAAGATTCCCAAGGGTCTTTAGTACTCGAACCAGAATTGATGATGGATCTGAATATTATGGCCCTTATCCTTCTGGGCGTATGCTACGAACCTTGATTGATTTAATTCAGCAGCTTTACACTTTTAGAACATGTTCTTTATCTCTGTCTTCATCGGCAGTATCATCAAAAAAATATAAAGTCTGTTTAGAGTACCACTTAGGTAATTGCTTCGGCCCTTGTGAAGATCGTCAAACCGAATTATCATATAAACAAGACATCAAATCTGTTAGGAGCCTGCTCAAAGGCGAGTTAACACTTATTAGAAAAAAACTTCATGGTGAAATGATGTCATATTCAGCTCAAAATAAATTTGAACTGGCTCAACAGGCCAAAGACAAACTGGAGCATTTGAAGAACTATCAATCTAAAAGTGCTGTTTTAAATCCTTCATTTGGGGAAGTTGATTTATACTCTGTTATTGATGACGCTGAATATGGGTATATTAATTTCATGATGATAAGAGAGGGTTCCTTGGTTCAATCTTTTACGTTAGAGCTAAAGAAAAAAATGCAGGAGAGACCAGAACAATTGCTTGAATTAGCGATTCCAGAAATCCGGATTATGTTTGATTCTAATTCAAAAGTCATTTTACTTTCTCACCATGTGGACTATGAACTGCCTGGTGTAAAATTTCAGGTGCCAATTCGTGGAGATAAGGTTTCTGCAATTCAAATGAGTATTAGAAATGCGAAAGCTTACAGAATAGAAAGATTGAAGAACATTCAAATTGTAGACCCAGATCGTCACATAAACCGTATCATGTCTCAAATGAAACAAGATCTTCGAATGCCAGTTGAACCCAGGCATATCGAGTGTTTTGATAATTCTAATATACAAGGGAAAATACCTGTGAGCGCTTGTGTGGTTTTTCGAAACGGAAAGCCATCAAAAGGTGAATACCGACATTTTAATATTAAAACAGTCACTGGGGCAAATGACTATGCATCTATGGAAGAAGTTATATTTCGAAGATATAAGCGAATAATTGAGGAGAAAAAGGATCTACCTCATTTAATNTTAATTGACGGNGGTAAAGGTCAACTAAGCTCTGCTATAAAAGGTCTTAAAAAATTGGGATTAGAAAGTAAGATAACAACACTTGGAATTGCTAAGCGTTTGGAAGAATTATTCTTTCCGAACGATTCAATCCCTTTGTATTTGGATAAGCGGTCGGAGTCTTTAAAAATATTACAGCAAGCAAGGAATGAGGCTCATCGATTCGGCATCACTTTTCACAGAAAAAAGAGAAATAAGTCAAGTGTAAGCTCAAAATTAGATGGTATTAATGGTATCGGCCCAGCTACTCAAGATATTTTATTAAAATCTTACAGGTCTTTAGCGCGATTAAAAAAATCTGATTTTAATTCTATTGAGTCTTTGATCGGAACCGCAAAAGCGAAATTAATTTGGTCTTGGATTCAGAAAGAAGCCGNTAAATGAAAATATTAAGCAGGGTAAATTACTTAATTTGACCATCTTCAAGGTTAATAATTCTTCTTGCTCGTTCAATAACTCGCTGATCATGTGTTGAGAAAATAAACGTAGTGCCCTCTTTGATATTAAGTTCAGCCATTATATCTAAGAGTGTTTCTGTAGACTTAGAGTCCAAGTTCGCCGTGGGCTCATCAGCTAAAATAAATTGTGGTCGACTTGCAAGAGCCCTTGCTACTGCAACTCTTTGCTGTTGCCCACCAGAAAGCTGGTTAGGCCGACTATGGGCTTTATCTTCTAATCCTACTGCCTTTAGAAGCTCCATCGCTCGTTCATTCCGAACTCTTTTTTCTACCCCTTGAAGCTCCAAAATGAAAGCTGTGTTTTCTATCGCCGAAAGTACAGGAATCAAATTATATGCTTGAAATACAAATCCAATATTTTTTAAACGAAAGTCTATTAGGGCTTTGTCTCTTATTGAAGTAATTTCCGTATTATCGATCCATATTTTCCCTGAGGTGGGTTTATCTAAACCGCCAATGGCATTTAATAATGTTGTTTTNCCACAGCCTGAGGGTCCAACTATTGAGCTAAATTCTCCGGCTTTAAAGTCTAAGCTTACGCCATTTATGGCAATGACTTCTCCAGCTTGGGATTCATATATTTTATTTAAATTTTCTAAACGAATAAGTGACATATCAAACAATATTTAAAGAACTCTCATGCTCTCAATTGGATTTAGTTTTAGTGCTTTTCTAGCTGGATATAGTGCAGACAAAAATGATAAAATCAAAACTAGCCCTACAATAGGTAAATAATATTCTGGAACAACAGAAGGGTAGATNGTAGACTCCAGCCCCATTTGTTCAAAGCCTTGTTCAACTGACTTAAGGGTGATGCCAGTTTTAGAGGTTACTAAAAGAGAAATATGTCCTAAAAAAAGCCCAAAAGGGAGCCCTACAAAACTCAATAAAATGGTTTCTATGATAATAAGGTTAAATATTTTTTTCTTATTCATTCCAATAGCCATCAGCATACCCAACTCTCTCGTCCTTTCCAAAACAGCCATGAGCATGGTATTCAAAATCCCAAAAGACATAGCTAGTAAAATAATCATCATAAAAAGAAGTAAACTTTGAGACAGTATAGCATCAGCCACCCCTAAATCAGGACTAACCTCTTTCCATGTCCGAAATACTATTGATTGAGATTCGNNNTTTCGATTTTTCAAAAAGCTTGTCTCAAGAGCATTGTTTACTTTTTCAATCTCATAAGGATTCTTCACCCTGTAATTGATTTCATGAGCTATAATTTGACTCTTANTAGATAGCTTAATTGAATCTATCAATCCCATTTGAAACGAAATAGTTTTTGAAGGAACNTAGATNATGGATTCTTCAATCATACTTGATGCTCCATTATAGATGCCAACTAGCCAAAATAANGCACTTCGCACATCTCCGTTTATGTCTTGGAAAGTCAAAACCACCCTATCATCGATATCAATTTCAAGTTTTCGCGCCAAAGCTTCACCCAAAACGACTTCATCTCCAACTTGTCTTTTAAAAAATACGCCACTCGAAATATTTTGTACTGATTTGAAAACTCTTTTTTCGTTGTTTGGGTTAACACCATATGCTATTACAGGAGCAGACCCAGATCCTCCTTGAATCATCGAATTGCATATAACTCTTGATGAAAAAGTTGTAATATTTGAATCTGAAAGAAGTAGTTTTTCTATGGGTTTCAGGTCAGTAATAGTTGAAAACACTTCTTGATCTTCGAGAAAATATCTTGAGCAGATACGCCCATGTCCAATATTATCATCTAAGATGCTAATAGTACGTTGATCATTTAATCCGTTTGCCCAGCCCATCATAAAAATTCCTGACCAGACCCCTAGTGACATCGCTCCAATTACTACCAATGAGCGCCATGGAGTCCTCCATATATTTCTCCAAGCTATAATTATTATTTTCATCGGTTTATTGCTGAAGATTTATAAACTGTTAATACTGGCCATAAACTGACTAAAAGAACTATACAAATTACTATTGCTGTGTGGGTAAAAGTTATAGACCAATCTAATGATGGTGGCAGTATTGGTTCCCAACCCATATTTTCCATGGCTAATGCCGCATCACCAATCAATCGCGGTGGGTTTAAGTGCAAGTAATAAGCTAAGCTTCTACCTAAAATAATCCCGACAATAGAACCAAAAACACCAACAAAGAAAGCCTCTATTAATACCATTTTCGCAAGTATACTTCTTTTGACACCCAAAGCAATCTGCATAGTAAATTCTCTTCGGCGCTCACTTGCAAGCATAATCATAGTACCCAAAAGNCCAAATGAAATCACAGTATATAAAATAAAAAGTACTATTACTCCACCTGCAGAATCTGCTTGAATTAGTTGTTTAAGCTCAGGCATTCGTTCTTCCCATGAACTCCAGCTGGCACCTTCTAGCTTGAGCTCTGAAGACAATTGTGAACTTAAGCTAAGAGATTTTTCTTTTTCATAAGGTGTGATTAAAACCGACCCCCACATGCCATAGGCTCCGCTGAACTCTTGAGCATCTTTGAATTTCAGAACTGCTGCTCTTTTTTCCAGTTCAGGATTCCCAAGAGCTAAAGTTCCTGCAACAATTAGTAGGTCATTCGCCATACTCCCTTGATAACCTTGCCCCAAACCAACAATTGTATCACCAATATCGACATTTAACCCCTCCGCTAATCTTTTTCCAAGCCATACGGGCATATTTTTTTTTAAGTTGGGATTAAAATTTCCTGATCTTAATCGATTTTTCCAAAATGCAGTGTCCTCTTGTTCAAAGTCAACACCCATCCATCGGGCAACAGAGCTTTCTTTTTCNGAGCTAAGTAGAGCGAACCCACTGAGCCTTGGCCGGACACTTTTGATTCTGTTGTCATTTTCAAGAGTTTTCTTCCATCGAGGATTCTCGGGGATGGCCAAATCTATATTTTGAGCAGGCCAATAAGCACTATCAGAGACTTGGATATATCCGGAAATTCCTCCAACAAGGGTGTCAACCATATGCTCGTAGATGCCCAATTGAAAAGACCTTAATGAGATCGCAAAAAAAAGTGCAAAGGCTACCGCAGATCCAGTAATTGCACTGCGTCTTCTATTCCTTCCTAGATTTCTCCAAGCCATTGTTAAGGATAAACTCATGGCCCTAGGTTTTTCATTGTTGATTCTGTGAAAAAGGTTTGCTTTAAGTCGGGTCTCTTTTTCCAAGTTAAAATTTTTAATTCTGTATTTTGCATTCCTTTTTTGGCGCTAAACTTTAGGGAAACAGGTAGTTGAATTCCATCAATAATCTTGTATTCCAGAAAATCTATCTGCTGAATCAAAGCTCCTTTTTTATTGTAAACTTCTAGACGGCTTATAGTTCCATTTTCTTTATTTATGAATGCATCAATGTGATCGTGAGCGACAGCAGTTTCAGGTAAAGGAACGCAGCGAATAAAATGACAAGATTCGTTATTCACATCAACAGGCAATTTTAATTCGTGATTAAAGTCTTTAGATAATGAGGCCGCACCTAAGATGTTATCAAACTGTGCATCAGTTCCCATCCAACCTTGNGCAAGCATTGAGGAAGGCAGTTTGATAATTCGATCTGTTTTTGGCGAATATGTAAAAAGTTTTTTTCCAGCTTTCATATACACCATTCCAGAATCTCTTTTTGGAGATGATATTTCAACAATGGAGTAGTTGTTATTCAAGCTCCAATTTCGAAGTTTTATTTTCCTTGAATAGCGTGGNCTTTCCGAGATGATTTCAAATTCGGAATAGGACGGTATTTGCTGACTTACTTTTTCCGCTTTTTGTAAAATACTTAAGGGATCTTGTCCGTTTAAAGAAAGGATGGACAATATAAAAGTGAAAAAAAAGACAATTCTGAAAAACATGAATGACAATAATAGATATATAAAACTACTACAAGATCCAAGTATTAAAATATCCATAAAAATTCATAAACAATCTATTTTTATTTCTCTAATTTCCCTATCAAGTTTTTCGTTTGAAGATATTCGGCGTTAACTTTGAGGACGCAAAAAAAGTTTAAAATTTTATCAAATAAATTATGTATCCAGAAGATTTAATAGAACCTATGCGAAAAGAACTCACTAATGCTGGGTTTCAGGAAATACGCGAATCAGGACCAATGGAAGAAGCAATTGCTGATAGTAAAGGGACAACTCTAGTGGTTATTAATTCTGTTTGTGGATGTGCCGCTGCTGCTGCCAGGCCAGGGGTGCTAATGGCGATTGATAAGTCTCAAGATAAACCCGATCATTTGGTAACTGCATTTGCTGGTAATGACAAAGCTTCTGTAGATAAGGCTCGTGATCTAATGCTCCCATTTCCTCCGTCTTCTCCATGTATGGCGTTATTTAAGGATGGAGAATTAGTACATATGCTGGAGAGGCACCATATTGAGGGAAGGCCTGCTGAAATGATCTCAGAAAATTTGATAACAGCTTTCGCTGAGCATTGTTAATAAATCCTTTTTGACTTAAAAGTTTTACCTGAATATTTATTCTGAAAAAGAATAATATGGTGACAAGAGACTTATGGTAAAATTTACTATAGTGTAAATTATACACTCTCATTATTTAGATTTAAATTTATCACATTAATTTCTATATGATGAACTGGAAACATACTATTGGTGCAGCGATATTTTTTTGTATTTCAAGCACTTCAATTATTGCTCAAAATATAATTTCAGGAACGGTTTCAAATAATTTATCAGGGGAATCTATTCCTTCCGTTTCAGTAAAAGAAAAAGGCACGAAAAATGCTACAATNACAAACTTTGATGGAAAGTATTCGATTGAAGTTCCTGAAAATGCGGTTATAGTTTTTTCTTCTCTAGGCTTTGAAACTCAAGAGAAAAAGTTTAGTGAAAGCGTATTAAATATTTCTTTGAGCCCATCATCAAATGAATTAGATGAAATCGTAGTTGTTGGATATGGCTCTCAAAATATAAAAGACCTAACAGGTTCNTTGGTTTCAGTAAAATCAAAATCTTTTCANAAAGGNGCCTTTTCCACNCCTGAGGCATTNGTTGTAGGTAAAACNCCCGGCGTNCGAATTACTTCAAATAGTGGTATGCCNGGAGCAGGGAGTAGAATTAGAATAAGAGGTGGATCCTCATTAAACGCAAGTAATGATCCCTTGATCGTTATTGATGGACTTCCTTCTGATGGTTTGGGCTTACTCAACCCTTCGGATATAGAGAGCTTTACGATTCTAAAGGATGCTTCCGCAACTGCGATTTATGGATCTAGAGCAGCAAACGGAGTTATTCTTGTCACCACGAAAAAAGGTAAATCCAGCGAGTCGTTTGCTGTCAATTTTAATTATTTAAGGTCTACAAAAACAGTAAATAATCGCATTGACGTTTTAAGTACAGATCAATTTCGTGATTTAATTACAGAGAAAGGAACTTCTAGTCAGGTCGCTAGACTTGGTACATCTGACCCCACTACCTACACTGACTGGCAAAATGAGATATATCAAACAGGAACAGTTAATGATTATAACGTTGCCTTATCTGGGGGACTAAAGAAAATCCCTTATCGATTAGGCTTGGGTTACTATCAAGAAGCTGGAGTTTTAAAGACTTCGAAGTTGGATAGATATAGTGCTACTTTAAATGCCTCACCGACTTTCTTTAATGGTAAGTTGAAGGCAAACGTAAGTAGTAAATTGATACGTTCTGATAACATCTATGCAAATCAAGGGGCTATAGGAACAGCTGTTTTCTTTGATCCAACTCGTCCAGTTTTATCGGGTGATACAAGTTCTTATGGTGGATATTTTGAATGGTTAATGCCAAACGGGAACCCNTCTGTTCTCTCCCCAAGAAATCCTCTTGGGCTATTAAATCTAAGAGATGATCTTCAGAGAAATAATCGTTTTTTAGGTAATATTCTTTTCGACTATCAACTATTATCTTCAAAGGACTTGCATTTATTTATGAATATTGGTGGAGAACAATCATCTACCAGCGGGACAGTTTTTATCCCTGCTGCTGCCGCTATGAATTTCAATAATGGTGGAGAAAATAATCAATATAATTCGTCAAGAACCAATCGACTTATAGAATTGTATGGAAATTACAAAGACAAGATTGGTGAAAATATAACTTCCGATNTGACGGCTGGCTATTCCTTTCAGCATTGGACCTCATCATCTCCTTCATACCCAAACTTAAATGCATCAGGAGACACGATTTCACCGGCAAATCCGAATCCGTTTTTTACAGAGAATGCTCTTATGTCTTTTTATGGAAGAACCAATTTTAACATTAGCAATAAATATTTGTTAACTGCAACGATTCGCTCTGATGGATCTTCCAGATTCTCGAAAACTGCCCGGTGGGGATTCTTCCCTTCGGCAGCTCTTGGTTGGAATATAAATGAAGAAGATTTTCTTAAAGNTCTAAAGCTCTTTTCAAAACTAAAATTAAGAGTTGGATATGGAGTTACAGGTCAGCAAGACATATACAATGATTATGGATATATCCCTAATTATAATTTTGGTACAGCAACGGCTCAGTATCAATTTGGTAATTCTTTTGTCGATGTTCTCCGACCTGATGCATATGACTACAATTTACAATGGGAAAAAACAGCCACAAGTAATATTGCATTAGACTTTGGGTTTTTAAAAGGAAGAGTAAATGGCTCCATAGATTTTTACAATAAAAACACAACAGATTTGTTGGCAGTCATACCTATTCCAGCTGGAACGAATTTCTCGAATAGCGTTTTGACGAACGTAGGCGCAATGACGAACAACGGTCTAGAGGCATCGATAAATTTTGTACTGATAAATAATCCCAGTACCAATTGGGACATAGGCTTTAATGCGACAAGAAATCGGAATCAAATCCGAAAATTGGCAATAGTTCAAGATACTTCATCGCCTGGGATTCAAGTTGGTGGAATTTCTGGTGGAGTAGGAAATACGATTCAGATTCATGCCATCGGAATGCCGATGTTCACATTCTTCACCTACGAACAGATATATGATGATAATAATAAACCAATCGAGAGGAGTGGAAATATTGATTCTTACTCTGGAGTCGTCGATGTAGACGGCAATGGAAAAATTGATAATTACGAGGCCTATGTTGATCAAAATGGAGATGGAATTATTAACTCAAGTGACCTTATTGCTCATGTGAATTCAAGTCCTGAGCCTCGGCAAATGTTTGCATTCAATACATCTTTTTCGCACAAAAGATTTTCTGGAGGTATGACATGGAGAGCAGAGACAGGTCAAGTTATGTACAATAATTTGAATGCAACTCATGCTAATTATTTTGAAGTTGGAGGTTCTATGCGTCATTTGAATAACTTAACTACAGATTATCTAAATTCAGAGTTTAGGTTCCCTCAATATTTATCCTCATACTACTTAGAGGATGCCTCTTTCTTGCGATTAGATAATTTATATCTAGGTTACAATTTTGGAGCTCTATATAAGGATCAGTTTGCTACTGGTATCAATTTATCCCTTCAAAATGCTCTGGTATTAACAAGATATTCGGGTTTAGACCCAGAAGTGGCGGGAGGGATCGATAATATGATTTACCCAAGACCTCGCGTATTCAACATTCAAGTCACTGTTAACTTTTAATCGATAAAAAATGAAGACTTTAAAATTAATCGGTTTTGCTTTTTTGGCCTCGGTATTATCAGGTTCATGTTCTGATAACCTGAATTTGACTCCTCGNTATGGCNTAAANGCAGATGCTGTTTATTCGGACCCCGGAAATTACATTAATGTTTTAGCTAAGCTATATGCTGGGCTTGCAATATCTGGTAATCAAGGNCCTGCGGGAATGCCGGATATTGGCGGCATTGATGAAGGTTTTTCTCAATATGTTAGGGTGCTTTGGAATCTTCAAGAACTTCCTACAGATGAAGAAGTATGTGGTTGGAATGATCCAGGAATACCTGAGTTGAATTCAATGACTTGGAATGATAATAGTTCATTTGTTTCTGCTATGTATTATAGAATTTATTATCAGATTACACTCGCAAATGAATTCTTGAGATATACGGAACCTCAATGGATGGATGACCATTCATTTAGCGATCAAGAAAAAACTATGATTACAGACATGGCAGCTGAAGCAAGATTTTTGCGTGCGTTGAGTTATTATCATGCTATGGATNTATTTGGGAATGTGCCTTTTGTAGATGAGACAGATAACCCTGGATTATTTTTCCCGGAGCAAATAATGAGAAAAGACTTGTACAATTGGCTTCTTANAGAATTAAATAGTATNGAGCCATTNTTNAAACCTGCANTAACNGTAGATTATGGAAGGGCAGACANAGGGGCTTTGTTAGCATTGAGATCAAAATTATATCTGAATTCAGAGGTCTATACTGGGCAGTCAAATTATGAAGATTGCATGACTGATTGTGCTTCTTTGATCAGTTTAGGTTACTCATTAGAGCCAAATTATGCTTATAATTTTAATGCGGACAATCATCTTTCACCAGAATTTATTTTTGCTGTAAATTTCGATGGTAACCATACTAGAACATACGGGGGCACAACATTTTTGCTTCATTCTCATTTGGGTGGCTCTATGGATATACCTTCTTTTGGTACAACTTCTGGGTGGCAAGGAAATCGCGCCACGAAGGCCTGGTTTGACAAATTCTCAGACACTCTAGATTCTCGGCGGATGGTTCATCTCGATGGACAAGAAGATACAATTACAACAATCGGTACTTTTACAGAAGGTATCGCAATTACAAAATGGAATAATACAAACAGAGATGGTTCAGTAGGGTCTGAGCCTGTAACTTTTGTAGATATTGACTTTCCAATGTTTCGACTTGCAGATATTTATTTGATGTATGCAGAATGTGCGGCTCGTACTGGTCAGAATATGTCTGCAGGAGTGGGTTATTTTAATTTAATTCGAGAGCGTGCATATGGAAATAGCTCAATGAATATTTCCTCTTTGAATCTTCAAGAAATTTTAGATGAAAGAGCTCGTGAATTATACGGGGAGGGTCATAGAAGATCTGACCTCATAAGGTATGGACAGTTCACTGGAGGTGATTACTTATGGCCTTTCAAGGGAGATGAGCAATTTGGAGCTTCAACAAGCTCACATTACGATTTATATCCAATTCCCTCAGCAGATGTTCTTTCAAACCAAAACCTGGCACAAAACCCAGGCTATTAAATCAATTCTAATTAATTAAATCAACACTATGAAAAAAATCTTTACTCTAGCAATGGCATTAATGATGTCAACAATGGCCTATGGCCAAGTNGATGTCGTATATCATGTGGATGTGGCAGACTATGTTGCTTCCGGGAATACGATTGCTGCAAATGGAATCCGTATTGGAGGAAATTTCGCTACTCATGGAGCTACTAATGGATCTACTGCCATGGCAGACTGGACTCCAACGGACTCAGCTTCTGCAATGATTGACCTTGGCTCAGACGTTTGGCAGGTTACAGTAACTTATCCCTCTACATCAATTGGTGTTACACAACTTTATAAGTTTGTCAACGGAGATTGGGGTACTAATGAAGGAACAGATACATTAACATCCACAATCGCAAGCGGCGGTTGCGGGATCGATGATGGTGCTGGAAATATTAACAGGGAGCTAGTAGTGCCATCAATGAATGGAACAATACTGAAATTTTGTTGGGACCAATGCACTCAGTGTGATGGCTCAGGCGCCTCAATTTCTCTTGATGAGAATATCCTCAATGGGTTATCTGTATATCCGAACCCGACCAATGGACCAGTTTCAATAAGCTTTGATTCTAGAACGACAGAAATGGGAATGATTAATGTTTATAATGTTTTAGGTCAAAGAGTTAATTCATTTAGCCAAGAGATTTTTGCTGGAAACAATTCTGCAAAATGGAATTTAGATTCTTCTGCAGGTGATATAGTTCCAAATGGGACATACCTTGTTGAGGTAATTGTGAATGGTGAAAGATCAATTCAACGAGTTGCTGTGAGCCTATAATAATTCTATTTTAATTATTTTAAAGGCCGGCTTGTCCGGCCTTTATTTTTCGAAATATCCATGAAATATTTTTTATCCATATTAATATGCTTTTGTTTATCACCTGGCCCTTTAAACGGGTCTCCCAATATTAGAATTGACCCCCCTCATTGGTGGGAGGGTATGAAAATGGACTCTATTGAACTCTTAATAGAGATTGACCTAAAGGTCAATGAAAATTATATTATTTCAGAGGTAATAGGANAAAATATATTCTTGGTTAGGGACGAAGAAGCTCAAAATAAAGAATATCACTATTTATCTCTATATATCGATNCGACGGCNNCNGCTCAAGNAATNAAAATAAATGGATGGGTAATCAATGGAAANNNNANAGANNCGATATCAATTGCNTATGANTTTAAGNNTCGNANNAAAAANCTNCANGAGTTTATTGGCNTGAATNAAAGNGACNTGNTATACNTGGTCACTCCCGACCGTTTTGTTAATGGAGAAAAAGATAATGATATTATTGAGNGNCTAAGAGAAAAAGCTATAAATCGTNACCNTGGGGCTTCTCGACATGGTGGAGACCTNNNGGGTTTAACGAGTCANCTGGATTATATCAAATCATTAGGCGCGACCGCTGTTTGGACAAATCCAATATTAATTAATGATATGCCTGTTTATTCTTATCATGGGTACGCAATTACAGATCACTATAAAGTTGATCCTCGTTTTGGTGGAATGGAGGCCTACAAGAAATATTCAAAAGAATTGCATAAGCGAAAAATGAAATTAGTGATGGACGTAATTCCTAACCATATGGGGACCTATAATAGATTATTTCAGAATCCCCCCGATTCAAATTGGATAAATTCTTGGCCGCTTAATTCTGACTTAGATGAAAGAGGTGAGGTGGACAGTACAGCTTTAACGAATCATCGGTACACCTCAATTTTTGACCCATATGCCGCCCCCATTGATAAGAAGCAATTCACAGATGGTTGGTTTGTTCATTCCATGGTTGATATCAATCAAAGAGATGAAAGGTGTTCAAGTTATTTAATTCAAAATAGCCTGTGGTGGATTGAAGAAGTTGGAGTTGATGCATTTAGGGTTGATACATGGGTTTATCCAGATCAAAATTTCATGGATAATTGGTCAAAACAGATTCATAAAGTTTTTCCGAATTTTTTTATTTTCAGTGAGGCTTGGGTGCATGATGGAAGCTCACAAAGATTTTATTTTAACGAACATAAAACTTTGGACGGGGCAGCTGACTTTATGATGTATTCCTCATGGAAAGATGCTTTAGAAAATCCAACGACATGGAATAGTGGCTTGAACACATTTTATAAAAATTTAGGCCTAGATTATCAATATAAGTCTCCTTCTAAGTTTATTACATTTTTAGATAATCATGATGAGGGAAGATTTTTTGGAAAGATTAAAGAGGATATGTCTCTTTATAAAATGGGTGTAGCCATGTTATACACAATGAGAGGAATACCATGCTTATTATACGGCACAGAAATACTACTGAAGGAGTTGGATGATCATGGAAGAATTCGAGAAGATATGCCTGGAGGCTGGGGAGAGAAAAATGGTAAACGAAACGCGTTTAATAATTCTGGCTTGAGCAAAGACGAAAGAGATGCTCTGAGTTTTGTTCAAAATATGGGAAAAATTCGGCAATCTTATTCATTAATTAATACAGGATCTTTTCGACATTGGGCTCCTTATGATAAGGTTTATGCATATTGTTGGTATGATGATGATGAGATAATATTGGTAATAGCAAACCGAAGCGAGAGACCTGAAGTCTTTAATATGGATCGGTTTACCGAGTTAACTTTTAAAGACATAGAGATTGTTCTTGATACTCAGTCTGAAATTGATCCCTATGAAAGGAGTATGATATTGCATTCGAAACAAGTAGAATTGAACTCAAACGGATTAAAAATTCTTCATTTAACACGATAATATCAATACAGGTAAACCCTTTGGCTTCGTATATTTGAGAAAATATTCGTTAACTATACCGTGATAAATATTTCTTCCAAAGCCGCTCAAAAAGTGTCATCTCTTATGCAGGAGGATGGGAAAAGTGCAGATACCTCATACATTCGAGTTGGAGTTAAAAGTGGAGGTTGTTCAGGTTTAAGTTATGATATGGATTTCGTCGAAAAAGCAGAAGACGGTGACCAGCTATTCCAGGAAAATGGAATCAAAATATTAGTTGAAAAGAAAAGTTTGCTTTATTTAATTGGAACGACACTAGAATACTCTGGTGGTTTAAATGGTAAAGGATTTTCTTTTAATAACCCCAACGCTTCAAAGACTTGTGGCTGCGGAGAAAGTTTTTCTCTATGAGCGATGAAGATAAAATTATTGATGAGGTCACGTCCAGTGATTATAAATATGGTTTTTCCACGAATATAGATTCGGATACTTTAAGCCCGGGTCTTGACGAAGACGTAATTAAAAAAATATCTCACAAGAAAAAAGAACCTGAGTGGATGACAAATTGGAGGCTAGATGCCTTTAAAATTTGGAATGAAATGGATGAACCCGATTGGGGAAATGTGAATTACGAGAAGCCAGATTTTCAAAAGATATCCTATTACTCTGCAGTAAAAAAGAAGAAACTTGATAGCCTGGATGAGGTTGACCCTGAACTATTAAAGACATTTGAAAAGCTGGGTATAAGTATTGATGAGCAAAAGAGACTCTCAGGTGTTGCATTAGATATTGTTGTGGACTCTGTGAGTGTGGCAACAACATTTAAAGAAACTTTAAATGAAAAAGGAATTATATTTTGTTCCATGAGCGATGCAATTCAGAATCACCCTGAATTGGTTAAAAAACATATTGGCACCGTAATACCGAAAACTGATAATTATTATGCTGCTTTGAATAGTGCGGTATTTACTGATGGCTCTTTTTGTTATATACCTAAAGGAGTAAAGTGCCCTATGGAGCTCAGTACATATTTTAGGATTAATGAAGCAGGAACGGGACAATTTGAACGGACATTATTGATTGCAGATAAAGAAAGTTACGTGAGCTATCTGGAGGGCTGTACTGCTCCTCAAAGAGATGAAAATCAGCTGCATGCCGCAGTTGTAGAGTTAATTGCTCTTGATGATGCTGAAATAAAGTATTCTACGGTTCAAAATTGGTTTCCAGGAGATGCAAACGGAAAAGGAGGTGTCTACAATTTTGTGACAAAGAGGGGTATATGTGAAAATCGAGCAAAGATTTCTTGGACTCAAGTTGAAACAGGATCTGCTGTTACATGGAAATACCCAAGTTGTATTTTAAAGGGAGATAGCAGTATTGGTGAATTTTATTCTGTAGCACTGACAAACAATTTCCAACAAGCAGATACAGGAACAAAAATGATACATCTGGGAAGAAATACAAAAAGTACAATAATAAGTAAAGGAATAAGTGCAGGTAATAGTCATAACAGCTATCGAGGACTAGTAAGAATGGGCCCTCGTGCAAAAAACGCACGAAATTTTTCCCAATGTGATTCTCTTTTGATGGGTGATAGATGCGGAGCACATACGTTTCCGTATATCGAGGTAAAAAACCCAACCGCGAAGATGGAACATGAGGCAACGACATCAAAGATTGGAGAAGATCAAATTTTTTATTGTCAGCAAAGAGGTTTAAATCCTGAAGCTGCAATAGCACTTATTGTAAATGGCTACTGTAAAGATGTTTTAAATCAATTACCCATGGAATTTGCAGTTGAAGCTCAAAAACTTTTAGCCATTAGTCTAGAGGGCTCAGTAGGTTAAGTAAAATAATTATGTTAGAAATAATAGATCTGCACGCAAGCATTGATAACAAGGTAATTCTGAACGGAATTAATTTAAAAGTTAATCTAGGCGAAGTTCACGCAATAATGGGACCCAACGGTTCCGGTAAAAGCACCTTGTCCAATGTTATTGCCGGTCATGACGGTTATGATATTATTAGTGGAGATATACGTTTCGCAGGCGAAAGTGTTTTAGATCTTCCTCCGGAAAAAAGAGCTCATTTAGGTCTTTTTTTAAGTTTTCAATATCCTGTAGAAATTCCTGGCGTAACCGTGTCTAATTTTATTAGAACTGCATTGAATGAAATTAGATCGGCAAAAGGCCAAGAACCACTCGGCGCTCCTGAAATGTTGAAATCAATGAGGGAAAAAATGAAAATATTAGAGATGGACAAAGGGTTTCTTAGTCGATCATTAAACGATGGCTTTAGCGGTGGTGAGAAAAAACGAAATGAGATTTTTCAGATGGCGATGCTTGAGCCAAAAATGTCAATTCTTGATGAAACTGATTCGGGTCTAGATATTGATGCCCTTCGAATTGTTGCCAACGGCGTCAATTCTCTGAGAAGTAAGGATAATACTTTCATAGTTATCACTCATTATCAAAGGCTTCTTGATTACATTGTACCTGATTTTGTTCATGTGTTATTCAATGGAAAAATCGTAAAATCAGGAGATAAAGAGCTTGCGATCGAACTTGAAAATAGAGGATATGATTGGATTAAAAAAGAGCAGCAATAATGAAGGATCGCCTTTCTGCTTTTTATTGGCTGAATGAAAATAAATTTGCTCAAGCCTCTAGTGAGGCAATAACCAATCAGCGAAGAATAGCAATAGAAAAATTTGAAGAAGAAGGGTTTCCCATCCAAAAGAATGAGGAATGGAAATATACCTCTTTGAAGAAGTTATTTATACCAGATTACTCTTTTCCGTCACCATTTGCTTCAATCAATCAAAAAGAGCATATAGATTTTCAAGACATTGAAGAATTTTTAGTTAATGATATTGATTGTTATAGAGTTGTATTTATAAATGGTCGCTACTCTTCATGGCTTTCAGAAACAACGCATAGTAATTATGATATATGCACATTAGGTAGTGCTTGGAAAAAATATCCTGAGGTCCTTGAAAGCCATTTTAATAATTTGACAAAAAAAGATGGGCCAATGGTCCAGTTGAATACTGCTCTTGCCTGGGATGGTTTATATGTAAATGTGCCAAAGAATATAATGGTAGACAAGCCTATTCAAGTCCTCTATTTTAGTACTGGAAGATCCCCAATATTTAATCAAACTAGAAGCTTAATTTTATTAGATGATGGTGCTAGCGCTGAAATTATTGAAAGGCACCATTCTCTTTCTCAAACTGAGACATGGACAAATGCTGTGGATGAGGTAAAAATTGGTTGTAACGCTAAAATTCATTGGGTGAAACTGCAACACGATTCCGAGAAATCGGCGCTAACTCAGCACAGTAAAATTAATCAAGAAAAAGACAGTAAAGCTATAGTTCACACGATATCAACGGGAGGAAAGTTCTTAAGAAATAATTTAGATTTTTTATTAAGAGGTTCAGGAGCAGAGGCTCGAATGTTTGGGTTGTCATTAGGAAGTGATAAGCAGCTTATAGACCACCATACTCGTGTGGACCATCTGGCACCAAATTGTATAAGTCATGAGGCATATAAAGGTATTTTTGATGATAATTCACATGGGGTTTTTAATGGCAAAATATTTGTTCATTTAGATGCTCAAAAAACTCAAGCATATCAGCAAAATAATAATTTAGTACTTAGTGAGAAAGCTACTATTGACACAAAGCCTCAACTAGAAATATTCGCAGATGATGTAAAATGTTCTCATGGTTGTACAATAGGCCAGCTTGATGAGGATGCATTGTTTTATTTGAGAGCCCGTGGAATCCCGATTAAAGAAGCAAAGGCTTTACTCATGCTTGCTTTCGCAAATGATGCTATTGCAGACATTCAACATCCGAGTTTAAGAGCTAAGCTAAGTGAGTTAATAGGCCTAAATTTAGGCGTTGATATGAGCAGTGCTTTTTGAATGATTAACAATTCTTGGATCTCTATCATAATAGTATCTTAGCACTCTATTTTTTAAATTTCATCACTTATGAATCTCTCCTTTAAGCAAATAAATTCCTTCGCTGGCTGGTTAACTTTTTTTATTGCTTTATTTACTTATGTAAGTACACTTGAACCAACTGTTAGTTTTTGGGATTGTGGCGAATATATTGCCACCTCTGTTAAGCTTCAAGTGGGACACCCACCCGGCGCCCCTGTTTTTCAGTTATTTGCTAACGTCATGTCCCAATTAGCACTAGGTGATGTCACTCGTCAAGCATTTTATGTGAATATGGTTTCAGGATTATCAAGTGCCTTTACAATACCATTTCTGTTTTGGACCATAACTTTTCTTGGTAGAAAATTATTTGACAAAGGACAACTTTCTATAAGTCAAAAAATAGCTCTAATAGGCTCAGGTTTAGTTGGGTCTTTAGCTTTTACATTCAGCGACTCATTTTGGTTTTCAGCTGTAGAGGGTGAGGTATATGCTATGTCAAGTTGCTTTACTGCAATTGCTTTTTGGGCAGTATTAAAATGGGAATCAGTTGCGGATACAGATGAATATGCAAACCGGTGGTTATTATTGATTGCCTACCTTACAGGTTTATCTGTTGGAATACATATACTGGTTTTTCTTACAATTCCATCCGTAGTAATGATCTATTTCTATAAGAAATTTCCAGAAGTCAATTGGAAAAAATGGATCTTGGCGAATGCAGCTTCAATTGGAATTTTAGGTTTGGTTTTCGCGGTTATAATTCCTTTTGTCTTATCTCTTTTTGGATGGTTAGAAATCACGTCGGTTAACACTATTGGTCTACCTAAAAACTCGGGATCTTTGTTGGCATTTTTATTGATTTCAGGTGCAATTTTTTATGGCATTTATTGGGCTCGGAAAAATAATAAACCATTAATTTCTCAATGTATTCATGCATTAGTTTTTCTTTTGATTGGTTATTCAAGTTTTGTTGTTTTAGCCATTCGCTCTAATGCCAATACTCCCATTGATGAAAATAATCCTGAAGACGCAATGTCTTTGCTTTCATATTATAACAGAGATCAGTATGGTGATTGGCCTATCTTATTTGGTCAAAGTTTTAATAGTCAATTGGATAGTAAGAGACCATACACAGATGGCCCTCCAGCATATGCTTTCAGCTCAGAGACTGGAGAGTATGAGGTCACTAATGATGGCAAAGCCTCGAAGCCGAATTATTCAAAAAATGATATTGGTTTTTTCCCTAGAATGTGGTCAGATCAAAATAATCATGTTCAGAATTACCAAAAGTTAATGGGTGTAAAAACTGGAGATAAAATAGAATTCAAAGATCATTTCCGCTTTTTCATAGATTATCAAGTCGGACAAATGTGGTTTCGATATTTTATGTGGAACTTTTCTGGACGTCAAAATGATGATCAAAATCGATATGAATTATCAAAAGGGAATTGGATTACCGGGATCTCATTTATTGATGAAATGCGCTTGGGACCTCAGACTAATTTACCTAATCATTTCTTAAGTAATCCGTCAAGAAACGTATACTTTGGACTCCCACTAATTCTAGGGATTTTGGGATTATACTTTCAGGCTAAACGAGATAAAAAAAATGCATGGGTAGTAACATTATTATTCCTTTTTACAGGATTAGCAATTGTGGTTTATACGAATCACAAACCATTTGAGCCTAGAGAAAGAGATTATGCTTTTGTTGGATCGTTTTATGTTTTTGCAATATGGATTGGTATGGGAGTTATTGCTTTATTTGAGTTGCTTGGAAAGCAAAGAACGAGACTATCTGCCGCTGTAATAACTATTATATCTCTATCTATACCGGCTTTAATGGCTTCTCAAAACTGGGATGATCACGACAGAAGTGATCGATACACCGCAAGAGAGATTGCAAAAATGTATTTAAATAGTTGTGAACCAAATGCTATTTTATTTACCAATGGCGACAATGACACTTTCCCTCTTTGGTATATTCAAGAAGTTGAAGGTTATAGAACAGATGTACGAATTGTCAATCTTTCGCTTTTAAATACGGACTGGTATATTGATATGATGAAAAGAAAATTTTATGAAGGCGAAGCAGTTCCTTTAACTTTTGTTAAAAAGGAATATGTCCAAGGGACTAGAGATGTTCTTTATTATCAGGATCTAAAAATTTCAGGTCGCTGGTATGCAAAGGACTTTTTAAAATATGCCCTTCGAAATGATGAAGGAGTATTTTTTACTGCTTTCCCCAATACTCAAAGTCCTAAAAAATTGCAATTTTTTCCAATGAAGAATTTGCGAATTCCAGTCGACAAAAACAAAGTGATCGCTAATAAAGTAGTAGAGGTCTCAGATTCTTCAAAAATTGTTGACTATATCGATTGGAATTGGAATTCAAATGTCATTTCGAAAAGAGACCTTATGCTAATTGATTTGATTGCGAATAATGATTGGTCAAGACCCATATATTTCTCGACGACAGTTGGAAGCTCAGCAAGTTCATTTTTTTGGTTACAAAAATACTTTAGACTTGAAGGTTTAGCATATCGCTTTGTCCCAGTATCCACAGAAGGTTCTGGGAATCAATTTGATTTCGGATCAGTTAACGCAGATAAAATGATGTCTATTATGTACAATCCCGATGGCGATGAAAGTAAATTCAATTTTGGGAATATGGAAAAACCAGATGTTTTTTTAGATGAAACTGTAAGACGATCAACTTTTAATTTGCGAATTAATTACGGGAGACTAGCTTCGGAATTATCAAATCGAGGTAGAAATGAAGAGGCTTTAAAGGTTCTAGACTTTGCAATGGAAAAAATGCCTGTTTCTAAGTTGGGCTATGATTATTTTTTCTTGAATTTAATCGAAGGTTATTATAAGGCTGGCGATAAAGAAAAGGCAAAAAATTATATTGATGAGTTTTCAAAAGTTATGGAAAATGAATTAAGATTTTATGCTCAGTTTAAGGGCGCAGATAAGAGAGCCGTGAAAAATGAAATCCAAACAGATTTACAATTTATGCAGATGCTTGCTAGAATGTTAATGCAATATGAATATAATAATTCCCCTTTAACACAGGAGGAATATAATAATGTAGAACTGATTCAGCTATACGAGGAATTGGCAGAGCTTTGTGGTTAAAATTTGTTAAATATTTTTTAATTTTAGTGGTTAGTTTAATGTTATAAAAATTAAAAATGATTTCAAAAGAACAAGTGATTCAGGCTCAAAATAAATGGGGTAATGGTGTGGTTAAGATAGGTTCATTAAAACACCAAAGAACTGAATGTGAAAATTATACTAGTGAATTTTTAGATGAGTTATACGGATTCGAATTCGGTTCGGTTCTATTTAAGCCAACAAAATGTGAAATTGAGCAATTTAGGCCTTCAAAGCAAGAGGCATTGTCTTATTTTATTGCTGGAGAAGATCGTGCTTGTAATGAAGATAATGGTTTTGCTATTCAACCATGGACGAAGGTGAGGTTTGAAAATTCAAACTATATCCTTGAAGAGAATCGTGCAATCGCAATGGGAAACTATTTTTTCACAGATTTGGAGAATAATGAAGCGAAAGTAGAGTATACTTTTGGGTATAAACTAACTAATGGTAAACTAAAAATAGATCTCCATCACTCTTCATTCCCATATAGTCATAGCTAGTAGCTCAAGAATAGGCCTTTATGAGCTTTCTATGTTAATTAGATAATTTAAACTTCTAATAAATTTTTTCAGATGTTTTTTGTATTTGAAAATAGTTAGATATACTTTAAAATATGACTTTGGGATCTAGGCAATTTTTTCTGGGATTAGCTTGTTCATTAGCACTTTTTCCAAATGTCATTAATGCCCAGGACAGTGATCTTGGCAACTGGTTAATTTATATCGGAAGTAAAAAAATAAATAAAACTTGGAATTGGCACCATGAGGTTCAGCATCGAAACTATAATGTAATTGGAGACCTAGAACAACTTTTGTTAAGAACGGGCTTGGGTTATACCATAAAGGATAAAAATCAAAATTTTTTATTGGGTTATGGCTATATATTATCTGAAAATTATGATAGGTTAGGTGAAAAAATATCCGTAAATGAGCATAGAATTTTTCAGCAAGTGATATCACAGCAGAGTATTACTAATTTAAAATTCTCTCATAGGTTTCGTTTTGAGCAGAGGTTTATCGAGTCGGCATTCAAAATGCGTTTTCGATACTTTTTAAGTAGCAGAGTCCCTTTGGGTAGTGATAATAAATTTTATTTATCCGGATATAATGAACTATTTATTGGGTTAGGGAAGGACTTTTTTGATAGGAATCGAATTTATGGAGGTATTGGCTACAAATTATTTGAAGGAGTTAATATTGAGTTAGGTTATATGAATCAGTTTTTAGGTTCTTTAAGTCGTGATCAAATAAATGTAATTATGCTTTTGAACCTTTAACTCTTTACAACGATTTAATTACAACGTACCTCTGTTTTCCTGTTCTCTTTCGATTGCCTCAAATAATGCTTTAAAATTACCCTTCCCAAAGGATTTGGCTCCTTTTCTTTGAATTATCTCAAAAAATACAGTTGGTCTATCCATCAAAGGTTTTGTGAATATTTGTAATAAATAACCTTCTTCATCTCGATCTATTAGAATACCTAGTTCACTCAAGGGGCTGATGTCTTCATCAATTTCCCCCACCCGATCCATAACATCATTATAATAGGATTTTGGAACTTGAAGGAACTCAACACCCCTACTGCGTAGTTTGCTTACAGTACCTATGATATCATCAGTTGCTAAGGCTAAGTGCTGAACTCCAGCACCATTATAAAAATCAATATATTCCTCAATTTGAGATTTCTTTCGGCCTTTTGCGGGCTCATTTATAGGGAATTTGATTCTTCCATTTCCGTTAGTCATAACCTTTGACATTAATGCGGTATATTCTGTTGAAATATCTTTATCATCAAATGAAACTAGTTGCGCAAAACCCATAACATTCTTATAATAATTTACCCATGTGTCCATTTCATTCCAGCCTACATTACCTACCATATGATCAATAAATTTTAAGCCAGTATTCTCAGGTTGGTACTCAGAAGTATGAGAGATAAAACCAGGTAAAAAGATGCCTTTGTAATTGGATCTCTCAACAAATATGTGCACAGTGTCGCCATAAGTTTTAATTCCCGAGAGAACAACCTTTCCATTTTCGTCTTCTATAGTGTAAGGCTTGAATGCGGATTCAGCACCTCTTTCAGTAGTTTCTTTCCAGCTTTTTCTCGAGTCATCAACCCATATAGCTATATTTTTAACTCCGTCACCATGCTTTATTAAATGATCATTAATATGATTTTTAGAGATTAGTGATGAGGTTAAGACTAGAATTATTTTGTTCTGTTTTAGAACATATGAAGTCTTTTCTTTGGATCCTGTCTCTAAACCAGAATAAGCATGATCTTGGAACCCAAAAGCAGTTTTGAAAAAGTGAGCAGCCTGCTTGGCATTACCAACATAAAATTCTATATAATCTGTGCCATTTAACGGTAGGTAGTCCTTTGCTTCTAAATTCTCAATTGGCAGTTTTAGTGAAGTGCTATCGTATTTCATGATTTTGTTAAGAAAGTTTTGTTGATTTCAATCGAGCCAAGATTTCCAATAATCTTTAAGCTCTATATTTAAAGCTGCTTGAGTTACTTTTAAAGGTTTAAAGGTATCAATCATGACCGCGAGTTCAGAGGTTTGTTTTTGACCGATAGATCTTTCATAAGCTCCTGGATGGGGTCCATGTGGAATGCCACCAGGATGTAAACTCATAAATCCATGTTCGACATGATTCCTGGACATAAAATCACCATCTACATAATATAGAACTTCATCAGAATCTATGTTGCTATGATTGTAAGGTGCTGGTATTGACTTTGGATGATAATCATATAGCCGAGGAGCAAAAGTGCAGATCACAAAATTATTTCCCTCAAATGTTTGATGAACAGGGGGAGGTTGATGAATCCTTCCCGTGATGGGCTCAAAATTCAAAGCTGAGAATATGTAAGGATAACAATACCCATCCCAACCAACTACGTCAAAAGGATGACTTGCATAATATATTTCATGTAATTTTTTTTCTTTTTTCACCTTTATTAAGTAATCTCCAAGACTATCATGAGAGACTAAGTTTTCAGGTAACTTTATATCTCTTTCGCAAAATGGAGAATGCTCTAGTAGTTGTCCGAATTCGTTTCTGTAACGCTTTGGAGTTACAATTGGAGATTTACTCTCAATGATTAAAAGTTTATTATCTGAAGTTTCAAATTCAATTTTATAAATTGTACCTCTTGGTATTACTAAATAGTCTGCATAGTTAAATTTCAACTCTCCAAAAAGAGTTTTTAAAATTCCTGAGC
This sequence comes from Cryomorphaceae bacterium, assembly GCA_002682945.1. GTDB lineage: Bacteria > Bacteroidota > Bacteroidia > Flavobacteriales > Schleiferiaceae > TMED14. Next base: position 82,687 of record NYSL01000016.1, read on the forward strand.
CTTTTTGAATAAATAATATTTCATCACTATCAGAATTCTTATAAAAATAATTTATTGTTCCTTTTTTTGGCGAAGCAATATCTATTTGAATGTCATCATTGAATAGAACTGGGGTCCGTGCTTTTAAAAAATCATCCTTGGATTTAATATTAAAACCTTCCAACATTCTGCTCTTTATATTGTTTTCAATTGCTGCTTTTGGTTTAAGATCAATAGTCTCGCCATATGATGAAATCATAGTTGGACGATGAGTGTGGTATAATAAAGAACTTAGACCATGAAACCCTTCGGTCCCAAAAAGTTGTTCATAGTAAATGCCTCCCTCGGGTTTTTCATGAATTGTATGTCTTTTCGGAGGGACTGAACCCATTTTATGATATAACATGGCTATTATTTTTTATTTAAATGTGATCGAAAGAATCTTTTAGCCTTTTTTTCTAACCCGCTCTTCCTCCTAAGAATAACTTGATCTTCCTCCGGTAAATTTATAATTTCCTTGCATTCATCTGAGCAAGTTTTTTCCAGTAACTCTTGACATTTTTCACATTGAATAAAGAGTAGATTGCATGATTTATTCGCACAATTTACATGAGTATCATTTGATTTTCCGCATTGATGACAATTTGAAATTACATCTGCGGAAATCGATTCTCCCATACGTTCATCAAAGACAAAATTCTTTCCTTGGAATTTATTTTCAATACCATTCACACTGACTTGTTGAGCATAATCAATAATGCCACCATGCAACTGATTTACATCGTTAAAACCATTATGTTTTAAAAAAGCAGAGGCTTTTTCGCAACGTATACCCCCTGTGCAATATAACATTATTGGCTTTTCTTCTTTTCCTTTAAGTAGGTTCAGCACTTCTGGAAGCTCCTCTTTAAATGTCTCGGATCTTGGTAAAATAGATTCCTTAAAATGTCCGATTTCACTTTCATAATGATTGCGCATATCTACAACTATGCTTTCACTATTGTTCATTAATTCGTTCCAAGATTTTGCATCTAAGTGCTTTCCCACATTTGTAACATCATAGTCGTTCATGGAGAGACCGTCTGCAACAATTTGCTTCCTAATTTTTATACTTAATTTTAAGAAGGATTTCCCATTGTCTTCAATTGCAATTTTTATTGAAATATTTTTTAGTTCTTTAAAGTTATTGAGTTGCTCTTCAAATGCTTCCCAATTATGATTAGGTACACTCATCTGAGCATTTATACCCTCTTTAGCTATATAAACTCTTCCAAGGCAGTCTAAATCAGACCATTTTTTATATAATAAATCACGAAACTCTTGGGGATTTATAATTTCTGTATATCTATAAAATGATATTGTTTTTCTAATGAAAGGCTCTTGTTCAAGCTTTTTTTCTAGAGTCTGACGATCTAGTTTATTATGCAGAATTATTTTGGGTGATTTATAATCCATAACAACAAAGGTATAAATTCAATCGAGTATAGGGATTCGATATCTAGTTCGGGCATTTTTCATAAAAGCTTTAATTGTAGCGGAAATTGATGTTTACATTTGACATATGAATAAAACCCTTGTTATTGGTGCCGCTGGACAAATTGGCACAGAGTTAGTCGAAGAACTTCGTGCAAGAAGAGGAGTGGATCAGGTTATCGCTTCAGATATCCAGATAAAAAACCTATTAACGCCATGTTATGAATTAGACGCTACAGACCCGGACAAAGTGCGCAAAATAGTTCAAAAAGAAGGCATTTCTGAGGTTTACAATTTAGTTGCTATGCTAAGTGCAAAAGGTGAAAAAGAGCCTCAAAAAGCATGGGATTTAAATATGAAAACTCTGTTTATCATTTTAGATTTAGCAAGAGAAGGGAAGATTAAGAAAATTTTTTGGCCGAGTTCTATTGCAGTTTTTGGTCCTAGTTCAAATAGTGTTGGAGCTCCGCAATATGGATCGATGGAACCCACGACTTCTTATGGAATATCAAAACTTGCTGGTGAACTTTGGTGTCAATATTATTTTCAAAATTATGGAGTTGATATTCGAAGTATACGTTATCCAGGATTAATCTCTTGGAGGACCATGCCTGGGGGCGGGACCACAGATTATGCAATCGAAATATTTCATTCCGCACGAAGGGGAAAAGAATTTATTTCGTTTTTGGGTCCTGAAACTCGTTTGCCAATGATGTATATGGAAGATGCGGTGAGGGCAGCTATTCAACTAATGGAAGCTGATTCTGAAATGATCAAAATTAGAACAAGCTATAATTTAGCAGCAGTAGATTTTACACCTGCAGAATTATTTGAAGAAATAAGAAAGTTTTATCCTGGATTGAAAATATCATATGATCCAGATTTAAGACAAAATATAGCGGATTCCTGGCCAGATAGTATAAATGATAGTCATGCGAGGCAAGATTGGGGATGGAATCATCAATTTGATCTTAAAATGATGGTTAAGGACATGGTGAATAACGTATAATTAAATGGATTTTTTATTATAAATCGAAGAATATTGACTAGCTAAAAAAGCCATAGTTGATTCCCATGTTCGATATTTAAAACCAATTTTTAAAGATTCGCTAGCATTATATTTTTTCTGCGCAATTCCTGATTTAATTGAATCCTTGGACAATTTTTGTTTATACGGAGAGATTAAACTTAAAAACAGTTCAGCTTTGAGAGCTGCGCGTAAAATAAATTCTGAAGCTCTATACTTTATTGGTGAACATTTCAGGGCCATGGCAATATCATTAAATGCTTTTTGAAATGATAGGTTATGGCCATTAAGGATATATTTTTCAGCTGATGCCTTTTCTGAAATAATTCTAAGAACAAAATCTGATACATCTCTAACATCAACCCAGCCAGTTGATCCGGGAGGGTAAAACAATAGACCCTTTTTGATTTGATGTATAATTTTTGCGCTACTATTATTCCATGCTGGGCTTCCCATAATTACGCTGGGATAAACAACTGAAAGTGATAAGCCTTCTGCTGAATAGCGCCATGCTATTAGGTCTGCATAAATTTTACTTTTTCCATAGGAGCTAAGGTTTGAAGTTTTTGTTTCAGATTTTTCATTTATGAACCCCTTATCGTGATTATCTGAAAATATCGATATACTACTTACATGTATTCCTCGACTAACTTTGTTTTTTTGGGCTCCGGCCCATACATTTTCTGAGATTCTGGAATTCATTTCCATCATTATCTTGGAATCTGATCTTTCGAGTGAAACAAATGCAGCGCAATGAATAATATATTTTGCATCAACCATTACCTCTTCTGTTTCAATAGCATCTAATAGATCTACCCGAACCCAATTGATAGATTTAAATTCTTTAGAGGCTCCTTGTGCCATAAAACTTGACTCAACTCTTTTCAAGGATTTTACATTACGATAAACCCCTGTTAAGGAGCTTTCTCCACTGCGAGCGGCATGCAACAATATCTGTGAGCCTAAAAGCCCAGAAGCTCCGGTTACTACGATCATCTTACAAAAGTAATTCGTATGTCGGTGATCTATACTCTCACTCATGTAACTTTGTAAGTATGAAGACTTCGTTTATTGAAGAATTGCGATGGCGCAGAATGCTCCATGATATGACCCCTGGCGTTGAAGCGTTTTTGTCATCGGGTCAAAAAAAAGGTTATATAGGGTTTGATCCAACTGCTAATTCTCTGGGTGTTGGTAATCTTGTTCAAGTCATGATGCTGGTTCATTTTCAGCGCGCAGGACATGCTCCTGTAGCTTTACTTGGCGGGGCAACTGGTATGATAGGAGACCCCTCTTTTAAGTCGAAGGAGAGAAAGCTTCTAAGTAAGAATATTTTAAAAGAAAACCTAAAAGCACAAAAAAGTCAATTAAAAAAACTTTTAGGAGAATCGATAACAATATTAGATAATTACGAATGGTATAAAAATTTCAATTTTTTGGACTTTATACGAGACGTTGGTAAGCACATTACTGTAAATTATATGTTGGCAAAAGACTCTGTTAAAAGCCGTCAAGATTCCGGAATAAGTTTTACAGAATTCAGTTATCAATTAATTCAAGCGTTTGACTTTCATTTTCTCTCAAAAAATAAAGATATATTTTTACAAATGGGTGGCAGTGATCAGTGGGGCAATATAACCACAGGAATTGATCTAAATAGAAAAATGGGAGGAAAAAATTCATTCGCTGTAACCTCTCCTTTAATTAAGAAAGCAGATGGATCAAAGTTTGGTAAAACGGAAGGACAAAATATTTGGTTAGATGCTAATAGAACAAGCCCGTATAAATTTTATCAATTTTGGTTAAACTCTTCTGATGAAGATGCCTCAAGCTACATACGAATTTTCACGGTAAAAACTAGGTCTGAAATTGAGAATATTGAAAGTTTACATTCTGAAAACCCTCACTTACGAATTCTGCAAAAGGATTTAGCTTTTGATATCACAAAAAGAGTGCATTCAGATGAAGCTGCAAATAATGCCATCAAGGCTAGTGAAATTCTTTTTGGAAAAGGGACTAAGGAAATGTTGAAACAACTAAGTGCAGATGAATTACTAGATGTTTTCTCTGGTGTACCTATGATTAACATTCCCAGAGAAAAATTAAATTCAGGTATTACAGCTCTGGATTTAATTACTCAAAGCAAAGGGTTTTTCAAATCTAGAGGTGAGGCTAAAAAGCTAATTTTAGCGGGGGCAGTTTCAATTAATAAAACAAAAATTTCAATCGATACAATGATTTCTCTGGATGATTTTTTGAAGAATAAATATCTAGTTATTCAAAAAGGGAAAAAGAATTATGCTCTGGCAATTTTAGAATAATGACTCTCCATTTTTATTTGTAGTTAAGATTTCACTCATATAATTTAAAAAAGGTTGAATCGCCTTAAAAGACGTTTCAATATCGTCAAGAAAATCATCACTACAAACCTCCTTGTCAGTATATTTTTTGGAGAATATATATTGTTTTTTTCGGATTAAATCAATATTTAGATGGTTTTTATCTATACCCCTTGGACTGGTTTTTAATTCATTTCCCTGTAAGTCGTTCCAAATTGAATTTATGGACTTAGATCGAATCAATTTTTTAAACTTATCCCCGTCGTGAATGAGCTCATAGCGTATTCGGTCCAAGTCATTTTTGCTGGGGTCCCAAAAACCACATGCTAAAAAACTTTCTCCTGGGCTTAGATGCAAATAATAACCTCCTCTTAATTCTGGACGTGTTCTTTTCCATGTTAGCCCAAAATGTTTTTTATAAGGAGTTTTATCCTTGGAAAATCTTACATCACGGTATATTCGAAATAACTTGAAGTTACTAATCGAATCAAAAGTATTTAATCGTGTTTTTACTTGTTCTCCAAATATTTGAATATTTGATTGATGTGTTTTATAAAACTCTTTATTGGCTTGAAACCAATCTCTAGTATTGTTATTTGCTAATTTTTTTAAAAACTTAAATATATCTTGTGATAGAATCATAAAGCTCTTTGCTTTTTTATTCTTCAAAAGGTAAAAGGTCATAGGCTACTAATTCAAAACCTTCAGATTGATATCTGTTGGGTTTACTGAAATGGTATAGGTCTCCAAAGGGTTCCCTCTCGAATAATTTGATTTTAGGAAACTCCAATGAATTTTGAATCAAATTATTATCCGATAATAAAACACATTGAATAAATGAATTTCCTCGTGTGAAAATAATCATCCTAAAGCCTTGTTTATTTTGATTTAAATAGTTTTTAAAAGCCAATACATAAACATCTAAGCTTGAATTAATGATTTCTTCAGGCAATTTATTTTTATCAATTTTTTGAAATTGAAATTTTTTAAGGTATTTCTTAAAAACGACCCAAAATGCTCCAACTCTTTTTTTATTTAAAAGTTTCACTAATGCTTTTTCGGGCCAGGAGTCTCTTACAAATCCAGAGGAGGTTACATTCCCATGAATAATTATTGCAGAATACTTTTTTGACAATCTTCTTACCGGCGGAGCAGATTGATCTTTGAACGTCAAATCCATATGAGTTTTTCCAATTTTTTCTCCTTGTAAATTTCTCAGTATGCTTCCCCCGATTAATTTATTTCCACTTATTGAATTTTTTTCAACCAAAACTCTTTTCTGAATTTCATATCCGCCATCAATAATTTTTGCACGAACTTCTGTACTATCATTAAGTTGGAAAGCTGTTAAGTCGTCAATAGTTATATTGGCCCAATCATGAACCCACTGACCATTAAGAGGGCTGTATGAGAAAATGAAACTTACAAAAAGTAGTGAAGTTTTGATTTTTTGAATTGAAGTAAAAATATGATTCATATTAAATTTGACCACAGTATTATTTATCTATTTCAATGACAATTTTTGATTAATTGGAATTTATTGAAAGTAATGAACATCCTCTTTGATCAGACCCATCAATTCTACCAAGAACTTCAAAATTACCATTTTCATGTACTCTACCCATATCGTCAGTAGCTAAAAATGCGCACGAGTCTGAGTTGGCAAGATCAATTATGTTCAACCCGCAAATTTCTCCAACATTCGAAAGTGACAATGGTGTTTCTATCGACCTCGGGAGAACTAACATTTGTGAAGGGGTTGAAAACAATCCTTCCTTAAAACTATAAGCTTGTGATAATAATTCCGTCATTCCATATTCGGAATGTATTTTTTTTGTGCCAAAAGAGGAATTCAACTTATGGTGAAGTTCTTCTCGAATAGGTTCTTCTCTTCGGCCTTTCATTCCGCCAGTTTCCATAATTATAGTATGATTTAAGTTCATCGGATTTTTGATAGACTCAGCTAAGTCTAAAAGAGCAAAAGTGACTCCTAATAGAATTGTTGGAACTCGATTAAGATCAAGATTTTCAAGTCTGTATTTTAATTCATCTATTCCTTTAACGAAGAACCCACTTTCATTATGGTTGGAAATAGAGATAAAGTACTCTGCCATATCTATTAGAGAAGATCCAGATCTATCTAAATACCCGGGGAGAAGACACAGCCATGCATAATTCTTAACTGGTCCATAAAAACTTTCAAAACACATTTGCGCATTTCTCAGATATATATTTTTATTGGAGACAAAATGCTGAGAATTTATGGCCCCACTTGATGTATATACAGTATCGGGAGTAAAAGAACCAGTAACGACTTTTTGAGATTTAAATGCTGTGATTGGCAAAAACGGAATGGATGTTAAAGTATCTATGGCATTTATTTTTTCATCTCCCCAACCCAAAGATTCTAACCATGTCTTGTATATTTTATTCTCGCGAGCTTGGTGTTTGAACAGTTTGATGGCCAAATTTTCAAAACCCTTTTCAATAAATGGGTAATGTCTATGACTCATTTATCTAAAGGCCCATTTAATTCGTATACTTTTTGACGCAGGCTATCAATAATCCATTGATAATATTGTGACATTTCTTTTGGATTGGAGTGATAATATTTAAAGCTATTTCTTACTTGATTCTTATTGACTTTAAACTTATCATATAAAACAGCATAAAATTTATTTAATTCGATAGAATCTCCCAGGACTGTAGTTCCTGTTCTTGCGCCTTCTAGTAATTGAATTTGATACAATAGTTCCACAAATTCTTTTTCAGATATCAACTCATCAGGTTTTTCTAGTGGACGCTCATTATTCATGGAGTTAACGCAAGATGATAAGGAAATAATGATTAAAAGGGAATACTTCAAAATTTTCATTTGCGCATAAATACTAATCTTTGCCCACTATTGGGTCCAAGAATTTCACCATTATGATAGTTTAATATTCCATTTACAAAGGTGTGGCTAACCGAAGATTTAAATGTAATCTCCTCGAAAGGAGACCAGGCGCATTTACTAAGTATTTTTTCTTTTTTAACAATTGTAGGCTTTGACGGATTTACAATGGCTAAGTCTGCATAATACCCTTCTTTCAAATATCCTCGTTTGTCTATTCGAAATAGATCTGCGGGATTATGGCACATGAGTTGCACTATTCTGGTAATATTTAAACCATTTTCTTTTGCCAAATCTAACATTGCTGGTAAAGAGAACTGAATTAGTGGACCTCCTGCAGGAGCATCAAGATAAGGTCTCAATTTTTCCTCTAATTTGTGAGGGGCGTGATCTGTGGAAATTACATCAATTCGGCCATCATGAAGGGCCTTTCTTAAAGATTCTCTATCAAATTTCGTTTTTACAGATGGATTCCATTTGATTTTATTCCCTAACGACAAATAGTCTTCATCAGAGAACCATAAATGGTGCACGCAGGCTTCTGAGGTAATTTTTTTTTCTACCAACGGAGTCGTTCCATCAAACAAGTTTAATTCTTTAGAAGTGCTGATATGATAAACATGAAACCTTGCTCCGGTTGATTTTGCAAGACTTATCGCTTTTGATGAACTTAAATAACAACCTTCTGTATCTCGAATTACTGGATGATCCGATGGTAATATATTCTCTTTGCCTTTTTTAAAGATTAATCTTTCTAAATTATTTTTTATTGTCTCTTCATCTTCGCAATGTGCAATTAATTGATGGTCAACTTCTGAAAATATTCGCTCAATAGATTTTTGGTTATCAACTAACATATTCCCGGTTGACGATCCCATAAAAATCTTAATTCCTGCAATATTCGCCTTAGATGCTTTTTTAAGCTCTTCAAGATTATCATTTGTCGCTCCAAGATTAAAGCTATAATTGGCCCAAGAAACTTCTTTAGCACGGCTATATTTTTTCTCTAATTCAAAAAGTGAAGTTGCATTTGGAATAGTATTAGGTTGCTCTATGTAACTAGTTACACCACCAGCTATAGCTGCTTTTGATTCACTATTAATATCTGCTTTTTGAGTCAGCCCTGGCTCTCTAAAATGCACTTGACTATCTATAACTCCGGGGATCAAATATGCCCCTGCTGCGTCAATTGTATTTACATTAACTTTTGCAGATATAGAATTATCAATTCGATCGATACAACCGTTTTTGATCAGTATATCAGATTCTTTTATAATACCATCATTGATTAACACCCCATTTTTTATCAAAAATTGAGAAGAGTTGTTCATTTTTTAAAAAAACTGATGATTTTCAATAAAATTACCCCAAAAACGGCCTCTCGTATTATGCCGCTGGACATTTTACTTTCTCCTAATTTCCTATCTGTGAAAATTACAGGAACTTCTTTGAGTTTGAACCCTTGTTTCCATGAACGAAACTTCATTTCAATTTGAAAAGCATATCCTGTAAATCTGATTTTATGAAAATCAATTGCTTCAAGGACAGATCTTCGATAGCATTTAAACCCAGCAGTGGTGTCATGAATTGGCATCCTGGTAATTAATCTAACATACTTAGAAGCAAAATAACTAAGTAATACCCTGCTCATCGGCCAATTCACAACATTAACACCATTTGAGTAACGAGACCCAATTGCTAAATCTACATTATCCTCAGAGCAAGCTTTTAGCAATTTAGGTAAGTCATTTGGGTCATGAGAAAAATCAGCATCCATTTCAAAAATGAAACTATAATCTCTTTTTAGAGCCCATTTAAAACCGAAAATATACGCCGTACCTAAACCGAGTTTTCCTTTTCTTGACTCAAGATGTAGTCTCCCCTGGTAACGATTTTGTAACCCGCGAACAATATCTGCGGTTCCATCAGGAGAATTGTCATCAACAATTAATAGGTTGAAATTATCATCTAAATTTAAAATAGCATCAATGATTGCATTGACGTTATCACGTTCATTATATGTTGGAATAATAATTAAACTCTTGCTAGACATATTTAATAATCAAAAGTAGAGGTTTAGGTCCGTATTTTTGAATAAATCTGATAATTAAATGAATCAACCAAGACTTTATCTTCTGGATGCTTATGCTCTTATTTTTAGAGCTTATTTTGCATTTGCCAAGAACCCTCGAATCACAAGTAAAGGACTGGACACATCAGCTATTTACGGTTTTGTTTTGGCATTATTGGATGTTTTAGAAAAACAGGACCCAACTCATATAGCTGTTGTGTTTGACATTGGCGGCAGCGCTTCCCGATTAGAAATATTCCCGGAATACAAGGCTAATCGGGATGAAACTCCAGATGGAATAAAGGTTGCTGTTCCGATAATTCACAAATTTCTCAAGGCTATGAATATTTCAGCTTTGGGTGTAGAGGGTTTTGAGGCAGATGATGTTATTGGAACTCTCGCTAAAAAGGCGGAGAAGTCGGGTTATGATGTTTTTATGATGACTCCCGATAAAGATTTTGGTCAACTTGTAACTGATAAAATTAAAATGCTTCGGCCCAAAAGAGGTGGGGAGCCTGCCGAGATCTTGGGACCAAAAGAAATTTGTGAGAAGTGGAATATATCGAGAGTTGAGCAAGTCGTAGATGTTCTTGGGCTTATGGGTGATTCTGCAGATAACATTCCAGGAATTCCAAGTGTTGGACAAAAAACTGCGGCGAAATTATTAACGGAATATGATTCTTTGGAAGGAATTCTTAAAAACTCAGACAAAATAAAAGGCAAACTTGGTGAGAAAGTTAGAGAATTTGGGGATCAAGGAATAATGTCAAAATCCCTTGCAAAAATCATAATTGATGTCCCTATTGATTTTAATGAAAAGGATTTAGAGAAAAAAGAACCTGATGAAATTGCCTTGGAAAGTTTACTTCAAGAATTAGAATTCAAAAGTCTTTCACGAAGGTTACTAAAACGTGAAATAGAATTAAAAAAGCCAAAAGATTCGATTAAAGAGACTTCAAAGCCAATTCAAGCATCTCAAAAAATTGGACAGATGGACCTTTTTTCCGCGGAAAATTCTCCAGCATTAAAACCGCAGGAGAAACCTGTACCTGTACAGAAGAATGATTATGTTATTATAGATTCATTGCAATCCGCCAAACTGCTAAGAAATAAATTGCTTCAACAAGACTCTTTTTGTTTCAGTACTCAGATAGTGAAATCGGAGGTAGGTAGAAATTATCTTTCGGGTATTGCTTTTAGCTATGCGCCGAACAGAGCTTATTATGTCCCACTGGGCAATGCTGCAGATGAGGATTATACAGATTTATTGGAATTCCTAAAAAGTCCGTTAGAAGAAAATTCCATAATCAAAATCGGGTATGACTTGAAATACCAAAAGCAAGTTCTCCGTGATCAAGGGGTTACTATTGGCGGAGTATTTCACGACACTATGGTTATGCATTATCTCTTAGAGCCAGATAAACGTCATACCATTCAATATTTGTTTGAGACATATGTTAAGGATTCTTTGGGCTCAAAATACTTAGCCCTAATTTCTGATGATAACAGAAAAAGAGATTTTTCACTTGATAGTCTTCCAGTATCAGAATTGTTAATTATTAAGAGTGAAGAAGTTGATTTTCTATTTCAATTGTCACTTATTCTAAATAAACGAATCAAGGATTTGAATCTTGAAAGACTCTATTATGATATTGAAGCTCCTTTAATTAATATTCTCTCCAAGATGGAGTCATCAGGAGTTACCGTTGATATCAAAGGTTTATTTAATTACTCTAAGGAGCTTGGCGTTGATATGAATGGGCTTGAAAGTGATATACATAGTATCGCAGGAAAGAATTTTAATTTAGGTTCTCCGAAGCAATTAGGCCAAGTGCTATTCGATGAATTAAAAATTGGAAAAGGCAAAGTAAAAAAAACAAAAACAGGCCAGTATGCTACTGGAGAAGAAGTCCTGGAAAAGCTATCTAAGGACTATGAGGTTGTCAAGAAACTTTTGGATTGGCGGCAGTTAGGAAAATTAAAAAGTACTTATGTCGATTCTTTACCCCTACTAGTAAATGAAAAAACAGGTAGGATACATACTACATTTAATCAAGCAGTTGCTTCAACAGGTAGATTATCAAGTACAGGCCCCAATCTTCAGAATATACCCATTCGCACAACAAATGGGAAAAAAGTAAGAAAATCATTTATTCCAAGAGACCCTAATCACGTTTTATTTAGTGCGGACTATTCTCAAATTGAATTACGTGTAATAGCCTCCATGAGTGGAGACGAAAATATGCAAGAAGCGTTTTTAGACGGGGATGATATTCATATAAAAACTGCGTCAAAAGTATTTAATGTTCCAATAAATGAAGTTACAAGAGAGCAAAGGGGAAATGCAAAAACAATTAATTTTGGAATAATATATGGAGTTTCTGCTTTCGGTCTTAGTCAGCAATCTAACCTTTCACGAACCGAAGCAAAAGAAGTAATTGACAGTTATTTCATCTCATACCCAGGAATTAAAAAGTATATGGAAAACCAAGTCTCTTTTGCTAGAGAAAATGGTTTTGTGGAGACATTAATAGGTAGAAGAAGGTATTTAAGAGATATAAATTCTCCGAACAGGGTAGTTCGTGGTCATGCGGAGCGAAATGCAGTTAATGCTCCTATACAGGGCACTGCTGCAGACATCATGAAATTAGCTATGGTTGGCGTTTACGATAGAATGAAGAAAGAGGGATTTAGATCAAAAATGATTATTCAAGTACATGATGAGTTAGTCATAGATACTTTGAAAAGTGAATTAGAGGAATTGAAGGTTTTAGTGATTGAAGAAATGGAGAATGCATATAGGCTTGATGTGCCCCTTGAGGTTGATACGGGATTTGGAACTAATTGGTTAGATGCTCATTAATTTGAAAATGTATAAAAGTGATCAATTAATCTTTATAAGGTTCCGGGTCAATGCTTCCAGTTTCACGTATTACCTCTCCTAAAGTTCTATGGTCGTCTTTTTCTTTATGTCTCACCATACCCCATGCCATTATACTGCTGCTAACCAGAATTATGTATAATAGGATACCATTATCAAATTGATCAATGCTCATATTTGCTGGTATCGCATAAAATAATAGAATCGTTATTAGACCTCTTGGAGCGAGATAATTTAATAGAGTTGAGGGGGTTTTAACTGTCCACAATACCGAAACTTTTCTTATTTGGTATATGCCGATTAAAGAAAGGACTGCAAAGAATATCACTAATGGATTACCAAGAGAGCTAAGGTCTATGCTATAGCCAAAGACAACGAAAAAGAATGTTCTGACAATAAATGCTGTCTCACGGGTGATCAATTTAAAATCCTTGAGTAAAGAACTCACAATATTTGCTTTTAATAATCTTCTTAATCTTCCTGGGAAAAATAATTGAGGATTATTCAGGATCATACCAAAAATTAATATCACTAAAAGAGAACTAAGGTGAAGTAGTTTTCCAACGGCATAAAGAAGGATTAAAGCAGATATTAACAGAAATAATTTTAGTTGTGTTTTAATATTTTGAAGCATGATGACCAGCAAATATGAAAAGACTGCTGACACAATTACACTGATACCAAAAGACCAACCAAACTGTAAAAGCCATTCTGTGGCATTACCGCTTGGGTTTTCAAATCCTTCTACAAGAAAATAAAATAACATAATTCCCAAAATGTCGCTAAATGTCGACTGATATATCATGAACTCTTTTAGATCTTTTTTAAAGTATTCTATGCTAGGAATTACTATAGCTGAGCTCAAAATACTTAGAGGTACAGCATAGAGAATTGCATTTTCCCATGGCGCGTCCATTCCGACATGAAATAGTCCTGCAAGAAAAAAAACAGTAAATCCCATTTCCAACAGAGTTAAAATGAAACTCCGACCGACTAGACTTCTTCGGTCCTTTGAAAATTCAAGGTCTAATGCTGCTTCAAGTACTATCATTATTAGACCAATACTACCTAATATTTCTAAAGATGGTTGAACATTTGGTTGGGGGAAGTCAAAGTATTTACCGAATGCCCCTAAAATTATACCTGTTCCCAGAAGCATTAGAACACTTGGTATTCTTGTTTTTTTTGCTAATAGATTAAAAAGGTATGATACTATAACAATTGCTGCTAAAGCAATGAGAACAGAAGGTGTATTTATTAGATTACTCAAAGTTTATTTTTAGAATCAGCTTAAGAGAATTAAATGACCTAATTCACAATAGGATGCTTTATAAATTTAAGCATACTTTTAGAAAGATATTTCTAATTTTTTTTAAAATTAATCTTTCTCAACCGTAAGCTTTTTGGAGTTATCTCTACTAATTCGTCCGATTGAATATATTCCAAAGCTTCCTCCAAACTCAGTTTTATTGCAGGGGCAATTCGTACTTTATCATCTGTGCCTGCTGCGCGAACATTGGTTTGCTTTTTGGCTTTTGTAAGATTCACGTCTAAATCACTTCCACGAGTATGTTCTCCACAAATTTGGCCCGCATATATTTGTTCTCCAGGTTCAATAAAAAATCGACCTCTATCCTGAAGTCGGTCGATTGAGTAAGCTATTGACATTCCCTGTTCCATTGAAACAAGAGAGCCATTAGTTCGGCGAGGAAGATTCGGCTTAAGAGGCTGAAATTCAATAAATCTATGATTCATAATTGCTTCCCCAGATGTTGATGTTAAAAGAGAATTCCTAAGACCAATTAACCCTCTTGAGGGAATATTAAATGTTAAGATCATTCTATCTCCTTTTGGTATCATATTTAATAATTCACCCTTTCTAAGAGTAGCCATTTCTACAGCAGTCCCACTCATTGTTTCGGGTAAGTCAATTATAAGTTCTTCTATTGGTTCGCATTGAACGCCATTGATTTCTTTAATTATCACTTCAGGGTTTCCAATTTGCAACTCATAACCTTCTCTTCTCATAGTTTCAATAAGTACAGATAAATGGAGAACACCTCGTCCAAAAACTCTAAAAGTATCTGCAGAGTCAGTAAGTTCCATCTTAAGAGCAAGATTTTTTTCTAATTCTTTTTCTAAACGATCTCTAAGATGTCTTGAGGTTACATACTTTCCCTCTTTACCAAAGAAGGGGGAGTCATTTATCGTGAAAATCATGCTCATGGTAGGTTCATCGATATTTATCGGTGGTAATGCTTCTGGATTTTCAATATCCGCGATAGTGTCACCGATTTCAAATCCCTCGATACCATTGATGGCACATATTTCTCCAACGTTTACTTGCTTAACTCTTATTTTTCCAAGCCCTTCAAAAACATATAATTCTTTAATTTTTGTTTTTATTTGTGAGTTATCACTTTTTATGAGGCACACTGGCATATTTTCATGAATTATCCCTCGATGTACACGCCCAATAGCCATTCGGCCTGTGTAAGAGGAGTAGTCAAGAGAGGTAATTAGCATTTGAGGTGCCCCTGGATTTTTCGAGGCCTCTGGGACATACTTAATAACCATATCTAATAGTGGTTCTATTGAGTCAGTTGGGACTTCCCAGTCATAACTCATCCAATTCTGTTTTGCTGAACCGTAAACACAGGGGAAGTCAAGTTGCTCCTCGGAAGCATCCAGATTAAACATTAAATCAAAAATAGCTTCGTGAGCTGATTCTGGGTCACAATTGGGTTTATCTACTTTATTTACAACAACTATCGGTTTTAAGCCAATTTCGAGTGCTTTTTGTAAAACAAAACGAGTTTGAGGCATTGGGCCTTCAAAAGCATCGACAAGCAGTAAAACTCCGTCTGCCATATTTAAAACGCGCTCAACTTCACCCCCGAAGTCAGCATGTCCAGGGGTATCAATGATATTTATTTTTACTTCTTTGTAATTGACACTCACATTTTTTGATAGAATAGTTATGCCTCTCTCTCTTTCTAGGTCATTACTATCTAAAATCAATTCACCTGTTTCTTGATTAGATCGGAATAATTGACAATAATGAAGAATCTTATCTACCAGGGTAGTTTTACCATGATCAACGTGAGCAATAATAGCAATGTTTTTAACTTTTGTCATAATCAGAGCACACAAATATTCTGTGGCTGCGCAAAAGTAATCTTTATATTAAACTAAAAGTCTTTTTATATAGTTTGTTAATTGTCTTTTTAATGCTTCTGTTTGATCTAAAAGAAACTTCACTACAATTGATAAAGAGA
Source organism: Cryomorphaceae bacterium (assembly GCA_002682945.1). GTDB lineage: Bacteria > Bacteroidota > Bacteroidia > Flavobacteriales > Schleiferiaceae > TMED14. The sequence goes on from NYSL01000016.1 coordinate 98,628, forward strand.
TTATTTACTTTTTAATCTTGACTTCAGCTACAGCTAGTTATTCAAAAAATATTGTCTAAAACTCTCTGGGTTGTCAATTATACCCTTACGGGTTTTTAATTTGATATCTATGTTTCTAATTTTCGCTTTTTCCCAAAAGTCATCTAATATTTCTAATACATCGTCATCTAGATAAATGGTATTTTCAATATCTAAATGTAATAAGGTATCTTTTGGGATATTGTCTAATTCTTTTAGTATTGATCCTTTGTTAAAGAAAGTAACTTCTTCTGCAAAAGTCATTTTAATTTTACTCTTTCCATTGCTGTTATCTTCTTTATGTAAAAAATGGGAGTTTTGGAAACTCTTAATTATTACAACGAAAACACCAACAGCTAAGCCTAGAGAAATTCCAAATAATAAGTTTGTAAATACTATGGCGATAACAGTGACTATAAAGGGTAAAAACTGTTTCCAACCTTTCCTTATCATTTCCCTAAATAATGATGGTTTTGCTAATTTATAGCCAACTATTAGTAAGATTGCTGCCAAAACAGACAATGGAATTTTATTTAAAATGGTTGGGATTATTAGTATCGAAATCAACAACAAAAAACCATGAATTATGCTCGACATTTTTGTTTTTCCACCAGATTGAATATTTGCAGAACTACGAACAATAACTTGGGTAATGGGTAAACCTCCGATTAGTCCCGAAATGATATTCCCCGAACCTTGAGCTAATAGCTCCCTATTTGTTGGGGTCACTCGTTTTTCAGGATCCAGCTTGTCCGTGGCTTCAACACATAGTAAGGTTTCAAGGCTCGCCACTAAAGCGATTGTGAAACCAGTTATCCAAACTTGAATGTTTGATATTGCTTGGAAGTTAGGCAAACTAAATTGAGCAAAAAATGATGACGCATCATCAGGGACAGGAACACTAACTAAATGATTAGATGAGATGCCCCAAAGACTATTACCTGATGTAAGGACGAAATAGATTATTCCAACAACCACGGCGACTAAGGGACCTTGAATAATCTGAAATATTTTTCCTTTTTTTGAAAGTATTGAACCCCAAACTAGTAAAATAGTTAACGAAATCAATCCAATTAACGAAGCACCCGGATCTATGTGGTTAAATGCAGTAAAAATTTCAGAAAAGGTGTTTTCTCCATCAACTTGAAAGAATGCGAAGTCTCCTTCTGGATTAGAATCATAACCAAAAAAGTGCGGGATCTGCTTTAAAAATATAATAATTCCAATACCAGTGAGCATTCCTTTAATAACTGATGAGGGAAAATAATATGCAATTATACCTAATCTTAATATGCCAAATAAGGTTTGAATGGCACCTCCAATAACTACAGCCACTAAGAAATTCTCATAACCCAATTCAACGATGGCGCTGAATACTATTGCAGCTAGTCCAGCTGCAGGCCCACTAACTCCGAGGGAGGAATTACTGACTGACCCTACTACAATCCCGCCTATGATTCCTGCTATTAAGCCTGAAAAAAGTGGCGCTCCACTTGCTAGAGCAATTCCTAAGCAAAGAGGAAGCGCTACGAAGAAAACGACAATACTTGCAGGTATGTCAGACTTTAAATTTGAAAAATTAATTGAATTTTTCATTTTATCTAGTGTATCATTTTAACCTTTTTAACGTCAGAGTTGATTTTTTTGTTTAAAATGATGTTTTTCAAAATTAATTATATGTAACTTTTTTGTAATAAAAATAAAAACAGAAACAAAAATAATACCATAGAATTTTATTAATTAAATAACCACGATATTAAGTGTATCTAGATTAATTGATTTAAAAATTTCTGAGAATAAAACTGATTTATGGGTTTATCAAGCTTGCTTTTTTTGCTACTTCCAACTTTAAGTGATGCCGATTCGACAGTTAATCTTGAAACAACTGTTGTGTCTGCAAACCGAACAGAGCAAATGATCGAGAATACTACAGTATCAATTGATGTATTGCCTCAAAGATTACTTGCATCAAAATCAAATTCAAGAATAGAACAAGTTATCCAAATGTCACCAGGAGTAACAATTCAAGATGGGCAAGCAAATATTCGTTCTGGCAGTGGCTGGAGTTTGGGGGCTGGCTCAAGGGTTTTGTTACTAGTAGATGACCTACCTGTGTTAAGTCCGGATGCTGGCGGAGCAATTTGGAACGCGATGCCTATGGAGGCTATTGAACAAATTGAAATTGTCAAGGGTGCTGCATCTTCTCTTTATGGTAGCTCTGCTCTAAATGGTGTTATTCATTTAAGAACCTGGGAGCCCTCAGATGAGATGAGAATACGTGTAAATACAATTACAGAAATTTATGACCAAGCGAAAATCAATAGCTTGAATTGGTCAAACCAAGTGAGAGGCCAAGGAGCGATTCGATTTGCATATTCGGATAGTAGAGGAGAAAATAATAAGCATGGATGGGTTTTCCATGGTCAAGCATTAAATGATCAAGGGTTTCAATATCTCGTGGGAGATGAGTCTATACGAGTTCATGGAAAATATAGATATAAGCCATCTAATAATTTTGAGATAGGCATTAATGCAAATGTGTGGTCATCTGATCGAAGCTCATCATTGATTTGGGAGGATTTTAGGTTTGGTTATACGCCATTAGATTCCTCGGCAACCGTAACCCAAAGCAACTTAGGTTCCATTAATGGGTATTTAAAGATTCGTAACGGCCGACTACTGCAAACAATCAGGTCAAGGTGGCTTGGGTTTCAAAATATTTCTGGATTGGATACCAACAATTATGATAATTCGGCAAACACAGGACATTTAGAATATTTACTCCAGTTATTTCAAAATGAAAATTGGACTTATACTTCAGGCCTGCTAATTTCATCGAACTCGATGGAGAGTCCACTTTTTTCTGGAAGTCACCTATCAGGGAATCAGGCAATATTTTTTCAAATGAATGGTAATTTTAAAAAGTTTGACTTTACCGGAGGAGCAAGGTGGGAAAATTATGGAATTGATGGACTGCAATCTAATAAACCGGTATTTAGATTTGGTGGTCATTATCAAGCTTTAAAAGGAACTCACTTTAGAACCTCTTTTGCTCAAGGTTATAGATTCCCTTCGGTAGCAGAAATGTACTCATCTTCCTCTGCAGGAGAGTTAAAGGTTTTCCCAAACCCAAATATCAGACCAGAAAGTGGATGGACAGGAGAGGTTGGGTTCAAACAACTCTATAAGTTTAGAAATTTATTAAAAGGATATTTAGATGTAGCATTTTTCCAGACAAGATTTAACGAAATGATGGAGTTTACTTTTGGCAAATGGGACTCAGTTCCTAATGCCACGCTATCAAATTATGGCTTCACCTCACTTAATGTAGGTCCAACAAGAATTATGGGGATTGAAACAATTTTGGCAAATGAAATAAATTTCATGGGTATTAAAATCCAAAGTTTTATAAGTCATACATATTCGAATCCAATTTCAATTAACCCTGATTTAGTTTATCAATATGATATTGATGGAGAGGAAATGTCATACACAAGTACTTCATTGGACCCTAGTAGAAAAATGCTAAAGTATCGTTATCGAAATATCATTAAAGGCGATATGGAGATGATTTGGAAAAATTTTTCAGTGGGTCTTAGTCTTCGATACAATTCATTTATGGAAAATATTGATGCCATATTTACGGATCCTTTAATATCAATTTACGTTCCTGGAGTCCAGGATTCGAGATATTACATGAATAATGGCGACTTATTCTTTGATATTCGGGCGCAATATCGTTTTAATAAGGACTGGAAAGCTCAAATAGGTATTTTGAATTTAATGAACCGTTTATCTAGTCCGAGGCCTGCATTACTTTCGAAGCCAAGAAGTTTCATGTTCCAAATAAGTTATGAGCTAAATTGAAAATGCTATTATATTTGCCAACCATTGGGGGGTATAGCTCAGTTGGCTAGAGCGCTTGCATGGCATGCAAGAGGTCGTCGGTTCGACTCCGACTATCTCCACTAAAAAACCCACCTGTTTGAGTGGGTTTTTTATTCTTTGTTATTAGTGTAATAAGTTGATAATTAATGGCTAAAATCAGGACTGATCTAATTTAGACAAGTATGATTTTGCGATTTTAAAATGGGATTCCCTTTTTTCAGGGGTCATTTTATCTAACATATTAACCATAAATTTCATTCGTATATTTTTTTTAAATAATTCTCTATTTAAATCTATAAATCTCCAATACAAGCCATCCCAAACCTGTCTCCAATCTCCATCGGGAAAATCACTCATTTTTTTTAAATAGTTGCTACTTGATATGTAAGGCTTTGAAGACATTAAACCTCCGTCGGCGAATTGACTCATCCCATAAACATTAGGTACCATAACCCAATCATATGCATCGACATAATGCTCCATGAACCATTTATAAACTTCATCGGGATCAAATTCGCATAACATCATGAAGTTGCCAATTACCATAAGTCTTTCTATATGGTGATTATAAGCTGTTTTTTGAACTTTTTTTATTGTGATATCCACAGGTAAAATTCCTGTGGTCCCATCATAAAAAGATGAAGGAATCTTCCTATTAAATTTGAAAAAGTTAGTGGTTCGTTCAACACTTCCTTTTACATTGTAAATCCCTCTAATAAACTCTCTCCAGCCGATAATTTGTCTAATAAATCCTTCGATTGAGTTTAAAGGATATTTGTCTTGAATTAGTAAAACTTTATTTATGATTTGTTCAGGTGTAATTAATCCACAATTAAGAAGTGGGGATAAAACACTATGATTTAAAAAAAATTCATCTTGAACAATCGCATCCTCATAAGTACCGAAATCCGACAATCTATTTTTTAGGAATAGTTCTAGCCACTCATCTGCTAATTCATGATTATGCGGATAAATGGGTTTATCGGTAAATATTCCAGGATTGGATTTAAAATTTTTTTGAACATAGCTCGATGCTTCCTGAAACAAGCGATCTGCAGCTAATTCAGCAACTTTTGGAGGGACTTTTTCTTTTGGATATTTTTTTCTATTCTCTGTATCAAAGCTCCATTTCCCGCCCACGGGACTTTCTCCAGAATCTATTAAAATTTTTAATTTTTTTCTTTGACTGATATAAAAAGAGGTTTGATAGAATTTCTTCTTTTTTGAATCAAAAAATGTTTTTAAATCAAGAGATGAGTTTAAAAACATAGGACTTTCAGCTTTGTGTAATTGAATTTTTTGATTTTTCGCTGTCTGGCTGAGCCTTCTCTCTAGATAGTTATCATTTGTATCTATATAGTTTATTTTTTGACAGCCTTGTTTTTTTAAATAAGGAATTAATTCTCGTATGTCAGAATTCAAATCTGAGAAGTCCAAATAAATTACATTTTTGTTCTTTTTTAATAAAAAGTCATAATAGAACTTCATGGAAGATCTATGCAAGATTAATTTCTGAACATGAAACTTGAAGTATTGAAAATATAAAGGTTCTTCAACTAAGTAAAACTCGCCTTCTTCTTTTATGATTGGGTTTTCCTTGAATAGTTGATGAGGAAAAATAATATTTACGGTATTCATTTAATCAAGAATAGGTTGTTTATTATAGCTTTTAATTAATAGTAAAGCACTTATAATCGATGAAATAAAGTAAAGAATAGACTCCAGAGTTCCGTGTAGTAAAGATGCACCAATACCAAATAGAAGTGAATAGGCTGAAATTACAGCAAGAACCCATCTAAACAATAGAACACTTATGGAGGTAGTTTCATTTTTAAGTACTTGTGATTTAAAGTTTCCCCATTGTTTCGATTCTTTCGTGCAAAACAAAACGACTAACCATGAAAGGGTTGTCAAGCTTACAGTGAAAAAAAACGAATGAGGAAACTCAAGATGGAAAAAATATCTGGAAATAGCGTATCCAATGAATGGTGTAAAAGTAGCTGTTATTTCTACCCAAGCATTTATTCTTCCCCAAAACCATCTTAAAATCAGCACTAAGCCCAGTCCAGCGCCACACTCCATGATAAATTTCCACACACCAGATATACTTTCTATTTGTGTAGAAACTAAAAGACTCAAAAGAGCTAAAATTAAGAGAAGCCATCTACTATTTTGAATGATGGCTTTATCGTTTGTAGGTTTCTTTTTTATTCGAAGCCAAACATCATTAATTAAATAAGACGCACCCCAATTTAATTGTGTCGAAATTGTGCTCATATAGGCGCTAAAGAAAGCTACTAACATTAAACCCATCCAACCTTTTGGGAGGTAGTGTTTCATAGCATATATATATCCAAATCTAGGATTAATCTCGTAATTTATAGCTTCTGCAAGTCTTGGATTATTTCCCGCAAACTTTCTTAGCCCTTCTCGAACAATTAAAACTTTAGTTGCATCTGAGAATTTATTTGGACTAGCTTCGCCTGAAAGCCATTTTGGTGAATATCCATCCATGGCTCTTACCTCTTGTAATTCTTTTTTTAGCTCAATTGGGGTATGGGTTTCAACATTGAAAAGTGATAATGCTGCTAAACCGACTAAAATCCATGGCCATGGTCTCAAAGCATAATGTGCAAAATTGAAAAGTAACGTTGCTCCTATTGCATGAGACTCATTTTTTGAGCTCATTATTCTTTGTGCAATATATCCCCCTCCACCAGGCTCTGCACCGGGATACCAGGTACTCCACCACATCATTCCAAAGTATGCGAAAAATGCACCGATTCCAATTGTAAAACCATATGAGTTTTCGCTTGTAAATCGGGGGAAGAAGTTTATTTGATTTTCTGAAAGAGAAGACTTTAATCCTGAAAGTCCGCCGACTTCCTCTGATTGTATAACAAATACGGCGAGGGCGATACTTCCTATCATGGCTATTATAAATTGCAGCGCATCCGTTACAACTACGCCCAGCAGTCCTGAAAGAGCAGCATAAATTGCTACTAACAAGGTTATCAGTGTTGTTATTCCCAAAGAGTATTCATATGAGATTCCAAATAAACCCTCAAGAACAGATATCATAGCAAGATGAACCCATCCCAGAATTAAAATATTGATAAAAAAACCAAGATAAATTGCACGAAATATTCGGAGAAAAAACGCAGGTTTACCCGAATATCTTAATTCAATTAATTCAGCTTCGGTTACAACACCTGCTTTTCGCCACAGAGGAGAAAATACAATTGATGTAAGCATTCCTCCAGCAAGCAAATTCCACCATATCCAATTACCAGAAACTCCATTCATACCTATTATTTCAGTAACTGCCAATGGAGTATCAGCAGCGAAAGTAGTTGCAACCATAGACAAACCTGCAAGAGCCCATGGAATATTTCTGCCTCCAAGAAAAAATCCTTCTAATGATTTTTTTGAACGCTGCCCAACCCAAATTCCTACGGAAACAATTGTTACGAGTATTGCAAAAATTATTACAACATCAATTTTCTCTAGTTCGATAGAATTCATATTTAAAAGATACGTGAACTTGATAATCTTTAATTAAATATTTTAAAACTATTTATTGAAAAAGATCAACTCCGAGATAAGAATTTTTAACGTCGTATTTTTGATATAAATAGAAAAAAATGAATGTATTATTATTTGGTTCTGGGGGACGTGAATCTGCATTAGCATGGAAAATTTCTCAGAGTCAGTTATTAAAAAAGCTATATGTAGCTCCAGGCAACCCAGGGGTTATGAAATATGGGGATCAAATAGATTTAAATTGGAAGGATTTTGACAAAGTAAGAGAGTTTTGCATAAAATTTTCTATTGACATGGTTATCGTTGGGCCTGAAGACCCGTTAGTAAATGGCTTAGCAGATTATTTTTCAGATACAAAAGCTTTGTCAGAAATATACTTTATCGGCCCTAAGAAAAAAGGGGCAGACCTTGAAGGGAGTAAAGATTTTTCAAAAAAATTTATGCAGCGGCACGATATACCTACAGCAGATTATAAAACTTTCCGAAAAGATCAACTTTCAGAAGCTATTGAATATTTAAATGAGACTCATAAACCTTATGTTTTGAAGGCGGACGGCCTTGCGGGAGGTAAGGGAGTGGTAATTCATGATGATTTAAACCTTGCAAAAGAGGAAGTCAAGGAAATGCTTCTTGATGAGAAGTTTGGAGAGGCTTCTTCAAAAGTTGTTGTAGAAGAATTTCTAGAAGGGATCGAGTTTTCCATATTTGTTTTAACGGACGGTAATGGGTATTTACTTCTTCCAGAAGCAAAAGATTATAAGCGAATAGGAGAGGGAGATAAAGGTTTGAATACAGGCGGAATGGGGGCGGTATCTCCAGTGCCATTTATATCCGATTCAATTCTTACTGAAGTGAAGAATACAATAATTGATCCCACTATTTTGGGTTTATCGAAAGATAAAATAGAATATGTAGGTTTTATTTTCTTTGGTCTCATTTACACTCAAAAGGGTGTTAAAGTCATAGAATATAATTGTCGAATGGGTGACCCAGAGACAGAAGCTGTTCTACCCAGGATTGATGAGGACCTTCTGGAGGTTTTAAAAGAGACAGCAGAAAAACGAATAATCACACGCTCATTAAAGGTTAAAGAAGAGACCGCAATAACTGTCATGAAGGTCAGTAAAGGCTATCCTGGGAAATACACGAAAGGGATTGTAATAAAAAAGATTGATAAACAGAAGCAGAAGGATACTATCGTATTTCAGGCAGGAACAAAGTTGATGGAAAATAAAATCGTTACTGATGGAGGCCGCGTTTTCTGTGTTACTGGGCTTCATAAAGAGGCATCTGTTGCTAGAGATAAAGCATACGGTTCCTTGAGATCAATTGAATTTGAGGGAGAATACTACAGGGCAGATATTGGTAAAGATTTAGGGATTAAATAAAAAAAGCCTTGCTGAAATTGAGCAAGGCTTTTTATAATTTAAAGTAACTTGGAAATTATTCTTCTGAGTTCACTCGATTCATTCGTTTCTCTATTCTTTCCGCTTTTTCTTTTGACACGGTCCAATTACTATCTAAATCGTATGCCTTAAGAAACATTTCTTTTGCTTTTTCGTATTCACCTGCTTCAATATAATAATCGCCGTAAGAATCATAGCCATTTGGAACTTCAGCATTAGCTCTTGTGAAAATTTCAAAGTGCTTTTTTGCTTTTTCCATGTTTCCATCTGCCATGTACTTGTATCCAAGCATGTTATTCACACCACCATGCTCGGGGAGTCTCCACCAAGCACGTTTTATAATGTCAATTGCAAGTTTATTATCCTCTAACCCCCAGGCATACCATACTCGAATCATTGGGTCGTCTGGCGCATGTAACATTGCTAATTCCAGCTCATGTTGTCCTACCTCTCGATCTCTAGTGTAAGATTTTATAAAGTGCTCTTCTGCTCTACTCGCATTTTCACATTTTGACAATGCCAAATCCATAACCTCTTTGAGTTTTAGATCATCTTGTTTCGCCCAATAATATTGCATTTGGCCCAAATGAGCAGTAGCCCATTCTGGATCTTTTTCAACTAATGTATCAGAAATGAATTTCGCCAATTCAAATTCTAGATTCATCATTGCATTGCGCATTTCATTGTATGCCGATAATCCACCCTCAATTTCGGTAGATGGCCAAAGGAAACCTTGGGCTAAATTTTGGTTATCAACTCCAATCCAACGCTGCCATTTTAATTCTCCATTTTCTTGACCAACTATACCTGAAAAATTTCTATAGGTCGTAGTAACACCATCAATGTAAAATCGGATGGTCCCAAAGACATTTGCATGATTGCCCATTATGTAAATGTCATGAATGTTCACTTTAATGGAATCTTCATAAAATGCGCTTCCATCCACACCTTCTGTACTGTATTCATACGGAGTGCTCCTCCATACAGGGTTTGTCCATGCTATAAGATCATTAGAAAGTCCATTTACAAATCCTTCAACGGCATCTGCATAACCTACTTGATTTTCAATATGATTAATTGTAAATTCTCGGACATCATCCTCAGATAATTCTGTGCATGCGGTAAACGTAAAAACCAATAAACTTATTGGAATGATTTTCTTAATATTCATGTGTTTAAGTATTTTAATTTAGATCAGGTCTAAATATACTCAAATACTTGTTAGGTCAAACAGAAGAATTTATCTCTGTAGAATTCAAATTACTTTTCTCCTGCTTTCTGATGCTTTAACATCTCTAATAACCAATATACCCCGAGACCTGCAATGATGGCCATGAAAAAGTAATTCATATTATTTCCCAGAATGGGTAAAATTTTAAAGGTTAGCTCGAAAAGCCCTCCTAGTATATTTTCAAAAAAAAATCGCAATGGCATGTTGTACTATTATTTTTGAACAAATTTAATGCATAACGTGCTACCAACGAATCACATTTTTAGAAACTCTCACCCCGGAATTGCTGTTTTCCTCGTTTTTTGCACAGCAATTGGCACTGCTTTACTTAATTTTTTAAGACAAAAAAGTACTTTTGATTTTAGTTTTGAATTTTGGATTGCACCCATATCAATTGGTATAGCTTCATGGTTAATCAATGTAATCCTTGTTTACCGTAGTCGCTATTTATCATCTAATTATCTCCTAGGTTGGTCGTGGTGGTGTTTATTAGTCGCACTTACAAATTCCCCCATTACTTGGAGAGAGGCTCTTTTAAGTGTTGGAGCGTCAGTATGGCTAGCAATTGCTTTTGAGCTTTTTGATGAGAGGAAGATCGGTTTGCGAACAAGATCGAATCTAGGCTTTTTTGCTGCATTTTTAGGGATATTAAATTTGAATCTTTTTTCTTTTGTTATTCCTTCATTATTGGCCCCGTCAATTGAATTTAAATTGAGGTTAAGGCCAATTCTACAAATATTTATTGCCTGGCTGCTACCCGTAAGCTTGTTCTTTGTTTTTGGATTAAGTTCATTAGACTTTCTCTTTTCTAGTATGATTAAATCCTATGAAAATATATTTTTTGACCTGCCATCAACAGGTGAATTAATTATTTTTTTCTGGGCGATATTTGCGTTCTTTCAAACAATTCGTGCTTTGATGAGTGCAAAAAAAGCAAAAAGAAGAGGCTTAATGTTAAGTTGGCTAGGGATAGCTTACACTGTTTTATTATCGATTGTCATTCATGATCCTATTAGTTATGTTTCTTTGTTAGCTGTTTTTTTTGGCCCCCATCTAGTCAATTTGAAAGATTACATTTCTCCAAAAGGATTGAGATATTTGTTAACGCCCAGCTTATTATTGGGAGCGTTATTAGAAGTTATTTTTTGATAGAATATGATTTAGTCAAATAGAGCTTTAAGCTCAGTTGCTTCGTCTGGAATCATTTTTCCCGAGAGAATGAGTGCAAGTTGACGCCGCCTAAGCGCTCCAGCAAATCGTTCTTTTTCAATTTTTGTCTCTGGAATAAGCTCTGGAACACGCAAGGGGCTACCATTACTGTCTACAGCAACAAAAGTATAAATTGCTTCATTACATTTAGTCTTTTCCCCATTTCCCTGCTTGTCTTCAGTATATACATCAATAAATATCTCCATCGATGATTTAAATGCTCTGGATACTTTTGCTTCAAGGGTGACTATCGACCCCTGCGGTATGGATTCTTTGAAAGAAACATGGTTCACAGTTGCTGTAACTACAGTTTCTCGACAATGTCTATGTGCAGAAATCGCAGCACACCGATCCATCCAGCTAAGAAGCTGGCCACCGAATAAGTTGTTAAGATTATTAGTGTCGTTAGGTAATACAATCTCAGTCATTATTGATAGAGACGAGGCTGCTGTATTTTTTTTCATTGAGAATATATCCAAACGCCAGGAAATCTTTCAGCCAAACTTAGTTTTTTCGATTGCGCAGAGGCTTTATTTGTAAAGTTCAGAATGGAAACTTTAGTTAATTCACCTTCTTTTTTTATTAAAGAAGCGGGAAATCCATCTAAATTTAAACTCTTTACAAGTCTCTCTGCATTATTAATATCTGCAAAAGCTCCTACGACAAGGGAAAAACTTTTAGTTTGCAATGAATTATCAGAATGGATTTTGTCTTCTAAAGAGTTATTTTTCGTTATCTTTTTTGAGTCTTCAATTTGAATATCTCGAGAAATATCTTTTATGGTTTGAGCAGGAAAAATACTCGTATTTGAATTGCTGTTGGGGCTGAAATTCACCAATGAATTTATTTGATTTTGTATTGATTCCCAGTCAGGTTTGAAGGATGCATTTTGAATCATCTCTCTGTAATCATCCTTTGTTGTCCCCAGTGCTAGGAGGCTAACTATGCCAACCATTACTGCAGCGGTCCTTAATGGCTTAAGCCATCTTTCATTTCTTTTTCTATTTATTGCAGATTCTTTTTCGAAATTATATTTCGGTTCTTTCGAAATTGAATTCCCAATACTTAGCGGATTGACTCTAAAAATTGGAAGTCCAAAAGCTTCAGGTAAAAAATTTGCCTCAACAGATGCTTGAAATACCCATTGGAGGCCAGCTTTAGAGAATGACCCTATCCCCTCAAGCCTTAGTCGTTTTCCTTGATTTAATTCAGATTTCCAATTTCGTGTAGTCTCCTCTAATATTTTACTTGCAGAGTCATAAGTTAAGCCTTCGTATCGGACCAGGTGATTTAATAAAACTTGACTTTTTTTTGACATTGGAGAAAAAGTCAGTCTTCTTGATGGAGGGAGGCAAAGCCCAGATTGAGATTGAATCTCTGCATCAAAACTTTGAACTTCAATTCTGCCAAAACCAGGAATATCTATTGCATCTTCTTGAAAAAGAAGATGAAACAAGTGACGCTCAATATTGAAATTCAAGGAACCCATACACTCTTGAATGTACAGATTTCACAGACACTAGAATACTTGGATAGAAAGAGTTTTCAACAACAAGTTGTTTTAAAAATTTAATTTTTTTAGCTAAAAAAGTTTTCTGTAACCGTGGCAATAAGGAACTCCTCCTTTTCGGTCATAATAATCTTGGTGATATGATTCTGCAGAGTAAAATACTGCTGCAGGGAGGACTTCAGTGGCAATATTGAAACCTTTTGCTTCTAGGATTTGAATGAGGTCCTCTGCTGTCTTTTTTTGAGATTCATTAAGATAAAAAATTGCGCTTTTATATTGCGGCCCAATGTCTGGGCCTTGTCCATTTTTTTGAGTTGGATCATGGGTTTCAAAAAACACCCTTAATATTTTTTCAAAATTTGTTTTTTCAATATCAAAAATGATTTCCGAGGCCTCATAATGACCAGTTCGTTTAGAACAAACTTGTTCATAAGTCGGGTTTTCTACAAATCCCCCGGTATACCCAACTTGTGTGGATAGGACACCGTCGACTCTTTTTAAAAAATATTCGGTCCCCCAGAAACATCCACTTGCTAATATTGCTTTACTCATATTTTGTTTTGTTTTTACTTCAGAATTGATTTCGCTGGTCTGTGCATTGCATGACATAATAAAAGCACAAAAAAGATATAAACTAAATACTCTTATCATAATTACATACCTATTTGGTTTCCGCTTTCTCTGCCGTAGGAGCCCGAATTAATTCGGCCCCGGCTTTTCTGGTCCATTTTTCCAAAATTATATTGTAATGTCAACCACGCGATTCTACTTTCCCTGAATCGCATAAAATCAATATCGATACGATCAGTATATTGAAGATATCGAAACTTTCTCGTGTTAAAAATATCAGAGATTCTTGCGGAAAGTGAAAAGCGTTTTTTCATGAAATTTAATTTGTAGGCAGCATTAAAAAAATGAATTCCTTTCCGTAAACCTTGACCTGAAGGACCCGCACCCCATTGAGAGTAACTAACTTGAAGTTGTTGATCTCTGAATGTTTGAATCATTAGATTGCTCCGGCCTTGCCACCCGAATCCACCTTGATTTAGGTTTGAAACGATATTTCTGCCGTTAATAATAGAGTAAAATGCATCGCCGGAAAGTTGGATTCTAATATTCTTATTTAGCTTAACATTCATATTCGTACTTAATCCATAATTGTCTCGTGAGTTAAAATTTTCCCATGATACCATGACGACTCCGTCTGGAAGCGGTTCTATGAAGCGAGACATCATATTTACCGTACGTTTATTGTAGAATGATCCAGAAATTGATCCCCAGCGCCCATATTGGACAGCACTAAAATCGAACGAATGAGTGAATTCAGGATCTAATTCTGGATTTCCTTTTCTAAGACCCGAAGGATTGGAGTAATCAATATTTGGATTAAGGTTGCCTCCCCAGCGACCGTCAGGTCGATTGACTCTTAAGGAATAGCTAAACTGAAAATTAGTCCCTTTTTTTGGACTATATGTTAAGTAAGCACTTGGGAATAAACCTGGAATTACTCTATTAATATTGGAGGTGTCACTCGTTTTAATGTAGATAATAGCATGTTCATATCTTAAACCTAACTGCCCTTTCCATTTTTCAGAAAATGCATGCCCTAAAGTCACATAGCCTGCATGGACTTGGTTTTTCAAATCAGTAATAAAACTTCGTAATGAATCATATTTTGAAGAACTGGAAATACTAGATTCGAATTGATAAGCCTCCTGATTTTCAAAAGTATTTCGCCAATTGCTTCTTAAGCCATAATCTATTTTTGTTTTATCACCTACAGGCCATTCTACATCAGTTTGAAAATTCGCTCTGAGGCCATTTCCTGTTACATTAAAATCTTCTTGGTATACTCCGTCATAAGTGAATGCTATGGGATAATTGGGACTAAGTTCAAATATAGAATTATCAATGTTATTGTCTGTGCTATTTGAAACTCGCAAATCTGCAGTCCATTTTTTTGTTTTTTCTTTAAATTTTCGCTCAAAACGAAATGACATATTTTGATTATTATCCTGGGATTCGTTAATGGTATTTTGCAATGCCCAAGAAGAATCTGAGTTATCAATAGATTTATTTTTAAAATTGGTGGAATCCCATGAATTTCTGGATCCTTGATTAGTTCCAATCGAAAAACCCAATAAATATTTTTTTTGGATTTCCCAATCCAAGCCAAACTGTGCATTATAACTTAAATCTTCGCGGTTAGAATTACTTCTTTCCTCATAGGAATAGCTGGTATCTATCATTTTATAGGTTCGATCGGTAGCTCCCCCCCCAAGCATGTTGCGATAGCTTGCTCCTATGTTGGTATTGATTCTAATTTGTCCTACTGGAATCGAAATGCTGCCTCCTAAATCATATTTATCTCTTGTCCCTACGCCAGCTTGTATGGATCCATTAAATGGCAACTCTCGGCCTTTTTTAGTGACCAGGTTAATTATTCCACCAGTCCCTTGTGCATCAAATTTTGCTCCAGGATTTACAATGACTTCAACTCTTTCAATTGTCCCAGATGGAAGTCGATCAAAGGCATTTTGTCCTCGGTAGCCCATCATGGCGGCAGGCCTTCCATCGATTAGAATAGTCACATTTTCATCTCCTCTTAGCGCAACATTCCCATCTATATCTAAAGAAACATTGGGAACTTGTCTTAGAATATCTGTACCAGTCCCACTGGAAACTTGCAAATCGTCAGAAACATTATATACTTTACGATCAAGACCATTTAACATTGCTCCTCTCGAGATAACTTGAGCTTCTTGGAGTTCAATATCACCTCTAGAAATCTTATAAATTAATAGTTTGTCTTCTGACGAATTCTCGCCTGGCTTTTCTTTGGTTTCAATAATTTTCGTGAATGGAGAAAATCCAAATGCACGTATTGTTAGACGATACTTGCCTGCAGATGGGACCGAAATATTAAAAATTCCTTTGTCCGAAGTTATAGACTTTAAAAGTGAATTACCTTTTTTGTTGTTATCAACAAGCATTAATGAAATTGCTGCTTCTCTTACAGGTTCTTCCTTCAAGTCGTCTACTACTAAACCTTTGAAAGAGATTTGAGAATATGTATTTGAGGTTAAAACAAAAGCCAAAAGGCAGAAATAAGATTTAAAATTTTTCATGAATGGTGAATTTAATTTTCTGCCGTTTCTAAAATTAATTTTTTTTCAAATAGCTTCTCAGCTATTTGAATTGCATTTAATGCAGCGCCTTTTCTTAGATTATCCGTAACGATCCATAGATTAATTGCTTTTACATGAGAATTATCTTTTCGAATCCGTCCAATAAACACATCATTTTTCCCTTGAGCGTAAATAGGCATAGGATAGGTATTTGTTTCAATAAAGTCTTGAATTTTTATTCCCGGGAATGAGCTCAAGGCTTTTCGAACTAAATCAATAGGTGGACAGTTCTCCCTAAATTCTACATTGACACTTTCTGAATGACCCCCTTCAACAGGAACCCTGACAGCAGTTGCCGAAACCAAAATTTCATTATCATTCATGATCTTTTTCGTCTCTTGAGTGAGTTTCATTTCCTCTTTTGTGTAATCATTTTCTAGGAAAATATCACAATGAGGAATACAATTTTTATCAATTTGATAAGGGTATGCTGTTGATCCTTCGATATCGCCAATTCTTTCTCTATTTAACTGATCTAAGGCAATTTTCCCAGACCCTGTGACACTTTGATATGTACTTACAATAACTCGAGAAACCGGATGCAAGTCATGCAGAGGTTTTAATGCCATTACTAATTGAATGGTCGAGCAATTTGGATTTGCGATGATAAGTTTTTTTTCAGTGAGTTCATCTGAATTTATTTCCGGGACAATTAGAGGGGTGTTTGGGTTCATACGCCAGAACGAAGAGTTATCAATTACAAAACAGCCTTGGTCTGCAAATTTTTGAGCAAAATTTTTTGAGACCTCGCTTCCCGCTGAAAATATTGCTAAATCGGGCTTTTTATTCAAAGCTTTTTCTATGGAAACAAGTTCGTAATCTTTATGGTTCCAATTAATTTTATTTCCTTGAGATTTTGATGATGCGACAAGGACTAAATCAGTAACTGGAAACATTCTCTCCAGAAGGATTTCTCTTATGACATTGCCCACCATGCCCGTGGCTCCGATAATTGCTAAACGCATAAAACAGATTTTTACAAAAGTATCTAAAGAAATAGAGAATAAGACAAAACATAATTCGTGCCAAACATACCCGATTTATACCATTTCTCATGATTACCTTTGATTCATGAAATTTGGAGTTGTGACTTTTCCTGGATCGAATTGCGACCAAGATATGATTGATACCCTTCGAAATGGTCTTGGGTGCAATACGATATCGTTATGGCATAAAGATCGAGATCTGCAAGGTGTTGATATGGTAGTTCTACCCGGAGGATTTTCTTATGGAGATTATCTGAGGTCAGGTGCGATAGCAAGTTATTCTCCGATAATGGAAGAAGTCAAAAGTCATGCGTCTAAAGGTGGATATGTTTTGGGCGTCTGTAATGGATTTCAAATCCTTACGGAGACTCAGCTCTTAAAAGGTGCGCTTTTACACAACTCATCCCATAAATTTATATGTAAAAATGTGCATTTAGGTGTTTCTTCAAAATCTTCTCCAATAACCCAAAGTCTCGAAGAGAAGCGCATATTCAAAATTCCTATTGCTCATGGAGAAGGAAGATTTTATACTGATGATGAAACATTGAAGTCTTTAAATGATAATGGACAGGTAATGTTTCGTTACGTTGATAATTTTGGGAATTCATCTCATGAATCCAACCCTAATGGTTCCATTGATAATATTGCAGGAATTTCAAATTATGAAGGCAATGTAATGGGAATGATGCCGCACCCAGAGAGAGCCTCTGATAAAAACTTATTGAATACGGACGGGCTTGCTCTCTTTCAAAGTGTCTTGAATTCAAGATCTTAATTAATCACAATTTAATAAGCCGTTTGCTTAGGGTTTTATTAACGTCTTTTCGTTCCACGATATATACTCCCTTTGGAAATAAAGATATATCTACTTTTTCCCGGTCATACTCTGTAGTAGCAATTTTTGTCTTTGAGAATAATACTTGACCTGACAAATTGGTTATTTTTAGTTCGTATGATTTAGAAGAGTTACTCAAGGATATAATTTCTATAGTTCCATATGTTGGATTAGGAACAATTTTTAATCGATCTAAAACATATTCATTTATCGAGATAACATTAGCAGCTTGAGATGTTGGGAAACATGTATTCCCGAGCTTTAAACGAGCAAAGTACTGGCCAGGAGCAGTAGCTATATACCATGATTTATTGGCTCCAGATATGGGTGCCTTATTATTGTCAAGCCATTGTATTTCCCATCCTGTGGCAGCTTCAGGACAAAAAAGTGAGTCACCATTAAATTTTTGGACAGTGGGAATGGGAGGTGGGTTTTTAATTTCAAATGTATCAGATCTGGAAGCTGTACATCCATCAAAGTTCGAATAAGTATACTTTAATTCGTGTTGTCCAACTCCTAGACTGGTTGGATTAATTTGAGTGGATAAAGTTCCATTTAAGTAGTAGTTTCCTCCGTATGGATAACCACCGTTAATATTGAAAGCTGGGTCATTCTTACATAATTTTTCAGCGGGTAAGGTGAGAAACACATTCGGAGCAGCTAAAACCGTAATTTCTGAAGTTGCAGAGTTTGTACAGCCGTTATTATTAGTGTAAGTATATGTAACGGTGTAAATTCCTTGCCCAACAGATGTTGGAAAAAACTCTCCATTAATCACTCCGGATCCAGAGAAAACTCCGCCAGATGGCGTTCCTTGAAGACTAAACTTAGGGCTTCCTACACAAACAGAAGAATATGATCCTGCCTGAACAGTGGGAAGAGAAAGGATGTTGATGATTATTGGATTCGAAACAACTTTTGTGGGGGTTGCACAAATTTCTGACGAGTATACTTCACATCGAATGGTATCACCATTTTTAATATTGAATAGTTCAATGCTTGAGAAATTTATTCCATATGGCTGATTATTAATGGTCCATGTGTAGTTCGGATTATTGCCGACATTAACAGAGGTTGAATAAAGCGTAACTGTATCACCAAGGCAAACACTATTCATATTTGAATTTATACTTATTGATGGTTGAGAGTTATTTTGAATTATCAATTGATTTGAAGTCGAAATGGAATCACTACCTTGAGAATTAGTCACGATTAAGCTGAAAGATTTTGGCCCAGGCGAGCTGTAGGAAACAGATGGATTCCTTAGACTGCTGCTACTTGGAGTGCCTCCTGGAAAACTCCAACTGTGTGTCGCATTTTTCACTTTACCCGTAGAATAAAATTTCACAGGTTTATTTATACAAGCTAATGAGTCATTAAAAATTCTAGCAGTGGGTTGCGAAATAAATCCTGGGAGGCATCGAATTCGGTCTAAGTAGAGATTATTTCCATTGGCACTGATTCCTTCAAATTTGAATTTTAGGGCACCGCTATATCCAGAAAGTGAAATAGTATCTGTCCTCCAATCATTTATAGTTAGCGGGAAAAATGCGTTTAGCTGTTTAGGCCCGGTGGCGAAGGATCCGCTAGCGTCATTATAAAATTCCTGTAACAGAATCCATGTGGCCCCGCAATCATCACTAACAAAAATATTCAGTGTATCCGTGCTACTTCCAAGTTTTTGTCTGTAGGCAACGTCAAAGACCAAGAGGCTATTACTATCAAGAGAATAGCTCGGGGATATTAAAGCGTCTTTTTCTCCTAATTTATTATAATTGTATCCTTTATATACAACGCAGGTACTATCTGAAAANCTTCCATAGGGAGCNGTTTCCCAACCATTTCCAAAGTCTGGATTTTCTGNCTGCCANCGCCTTGGAAGGGCATTATCAAACTCTTCTTCTGATGGTGTTTCAATACCGCCGGAGGAAATGAAATTTACCTTTACAATGGTATCTGATCCATATTTATTTCCTGATATCAACTGAATTGTATATTCATCTTGAGATTGTAAAACTAGATCAACCTCAGAGGAGTTAGCATTTGTGCCATTGACGAATTGAAATGTTGAAGGAGAAATAGTCCAGTTCCAANAAGAAGGTAAATTTGTGGATACATCTTTTAGATTTATTGTCCCTCCAATTGAGCAAACATTTTCTGGAATNGCTANAAAATCTGCTTTTGGCTTTGTCAAAAAGACGCTTGCTAANGGACTTTCCCAAACACCTCTTCCATAGGTGCCAACTCTAATNATACCCTCACTCATTAATATTTCAATATCGTTGACAATTGTATTGGGAATACCTTGATTAAATGGTATCCAACTATTCATGCTGGCATCTCTGAAATAAATGCCAATATCAGTACCTACATAGACTAGTCCATTACTATTTTTTTGATATGCAATACAATTTATTGGAATATTTGGAAGTGAACTACTTCTGTTATACCAGGANCCTCCCGCATTGAAAGATTCATAAACTTTTGCATTTGAAATATAGGCAGACTTTGAAATGTATATATGATCTGAATTCAAGGGATCAACAGTTATNCCTGTAATGACATTACCACTCCCAATATTACTTGAAACCCATGNCCATGAACTTCCTCCGTTTGAGGAGTAATAGAGTCTATTGTTGATACCTGCATATATAACATTGGGATCTCCAGGTGCTTCAGCTAAAACATCGATATTNTTAGAGTTAAATATACTATTTGANGTGGTTGCNCTAAAGCTAAANCCACCGTTAGTNCTTTTCCATAGTTTATCGAATCCTGCNTACAATGTATTGCTGGATATTCGGCTCGCTATAAAAGGAGTAACCCAATTCCCAGAACCCGATGGTGGAAGATTAAAAGATGCATTAAAATTATTACCACCATTAGTAGACTTGTCAAAGTCACCATAGTAGATCGATCGATACATAATATTCGGATTGAGCTTATCTATGGCACAATCCATACCGTCACCACCACCCACTTTATTCCAGCCGTTGTCGTTTAAATGAGTCCCATTGTCTTGAGCCCCAGCAATGGTCAGTGAAGGGTCTGAATCTGTAGTTCCGATTTTGTAATATTGAGTAATAGCAAGCCCNTGATTTCTNCTGACCCAACTATTATTCACTCCNCCATTTGATGATTTATAAACTCCTCCATCGCAGCCAGCATACAATTCATTACCTCCAGGACGAAAAATTAAGCAGTGATGGTCAGCATGAACGAAAGATACACCACCTCCACCATACCAATGTCCACTTAGAGAAAAGCTGGATCCTCCATTATTGGATCGCCAAACATTGACCCCACCTGTTAAAACGACATTTTTATTTTGGGGAGAAACGGCTATCGTTAAATCGTACCAGGCTTGCCCCCCAGATCCGCTTCCAGTTGTACTCCAGTCCAATAAATTTGGACTAGCTCCATGTCTTTGGGACCAACTTAGACCTCCATCTGTAGTTCTGTAAATACCATAAAGACCATTATTTGCTGCACCATAAATAGCGTATACATAATTGGTGTCATCGGGGGTTACGGCTAACTCAACNCTTCGACCACTCGATGGAAGGCCATTGGTGATTTTTGTCCAAGTNGATCCAAAATCTGTTGACATCCAAATTTCTCCATTTGATGAAGTCCCCGCAAAAATTTTATTTGTACCTGGAATTTGAACAATGCATTGAAACGAGCCACCTTGAATTACTGTCCATGAATCTCCAGCATCTATACTTTTATAGATTCCCGTCCGAGTGGATGCTATGATAAAATTGGAACTATCATGATGCATAATTAAACCCGTCACCCTGTATGATTGTGAAACATTGAAACTTAAACCAGTCGCGTCCCAAGTTTGACCTCCATCAATAGATTTCAGTACACCTATTGAATAGGTATCTCCACCATCACGATCTCCAGTTCCAATATACATCGTATTGGAGTTGTCAGGATCAATAAGGATAGCACTTACCCCNAGATTCGGAAGTAAGTCAGTATTTGTTGTCCAGCTTAATCCATCATCTGTAGACTTCCACAATCCACCTGCAGGAGACCCCGCAAAAATTATATTATTATCAGTCGGGTGAAATGCAATTGCATTGATTCTACCAATTCCATTCAGTGAATTACCATTCGTCGGNCCAACTAAAGACCAATCACCTATGCCGGGTGAATNTGTTTGAGATGAAATTCCTTCTGCACTATTGAAGGCATTAAATAAATAATTTGAGGTATTTCTTTCGCCAGATGGGAAAACTCTTGGCTCCATAAAGGCTTCCCATCTTTTGAATTGTTTCCAACCTNTTCCTTTTTCGACAGACTTACCGTTCCAATACTGTTCAAAAGCGTCAACGACATCATAAAAATTTTCTTTGGGGTCATTCATTAGATCAACCCAATTNNTTTCTTTTGNACTTTGNGCCTTCAGATAAGAGGATAAAATAAATAAAATAAAGAAAACTAGTCTATACATAACTCGGTTTTANTACATTACTTCAACAGAAATAAAAGTAAAAAGTTTAATTAGGCTGAGTCATAATCAACTGTAACAAGTTAGTGAAATCCTGTTATGAAATATGCTTAATTGATAGATCTTTTAATTGATCATTTGAAATTTCTGAAGGTGCTTGAATCATTAGGTCACGAGCAGAATTATTTTTTGGAAAAGCAATATANTCCCGAATCACCTCGTCCCCGCCCATCAGGGCAACTAATCGATCAAAACCTAGTGCAATGCCACCATGTGGAGGCGCACCAAATTCAAAGGCATCCATTAAGAAACCAAACTGATTTTTCGCATCTTCTTNACTAAACCCAAGTAACTTAAATATTTCTGTTTGGAGTTTTTTTTCATGAACCCGAATAGACCCTCCTCCAATTTCATTTCCATTTAAAACGAGGTCATAGGCATTTGCTCTGATAGCTCCTGGGTTTGAGCTCATGAGATTAATNTCTTCAGATTTAGGACTGGTGAACGGNTGGTGCTTGGCNACCCATCTTTTTTCATCTTCATCCCAATCTAAGAGAGGAAAATCAACAACCCAAAGAGGNGCAAATTCCTTAGGGTTTCTNAGGCCTAATGTTTCACCCAAATGCATTCTAAGATCACTCAAAGCTTTTCTAGTCTTTTGTTTTTTCCCTGCTAGAATTAAAATGAGATCACCCTTGCGGGTATCGAATTTTTCACCCCATACTTCAAGCTGTGTATCATTAAAAAATTTTTTTACGCTGGATGAAAAAGTGCCATTTTCATCATGTTTTGCCCAAATTAAACCAGACATACCTAGTTGGGGCTTCTTAACAAAATTTGTTAATTCATCTATTTGTTTTCTTGAATAATGAGCACAGCCTTTTACTTTAATCCCAACAACTAATTCGGAATTGTCAAATAATCCAAAATTAAACCCTTTGGCTATGTCATTCATTTCTACAAATGTCATATCAAACCTAATATCCGGTTTGTCATTCCCATATTTTTTCATCGCCGTGTCATAAGTAATTCTTGGAATTTCATCGATTTTTGTTGAATGAATTTCCTGAATTATATGTTTTAATAAACCTTCAAAAATTGTTAAGACATCTTCTTGTTCAACAAAAGACATTTCACAATCTATTTGGGTGAACTCAGGCTGACGGTCTGCTCTCAAATCTTCATCCCTAAAACATCGAACNATTTGATAATACCTATCTAGNCCACCGACCATTAAAAGTTGTTTAAAAGTTTGTGGAGATTGAGGCAAGGCATAAAATTGACCAGGATTGACCCTTGAAGGCACAATAAAATCTCTGGCTCCTTCAGGGGTTGACTTGATTAGAAAAGGAGTCTCAACATCTAGAAAATTATTTGAGCTTAGGTAAGATCTTACAAGAATACTAATTTGATCTCTTAATAATAATTTATCTCTTACACTTTTTCTTCTCAGGTCGAGATAACGATATTTCATTCTCAATTCCTCGCCTCCATCTGTATTTTCTTCAATTGTAAAAGGGGGAATTTTAGAATTACTCAGAATAGATATAGATGATACCTTTATTTCAATCTCACCAGTTTNAAGATCGGTATTTTTTTTCTCTCTTTCAACTACAGTCCCTTTAACCTGAATAACAGATTCTCGATTTAATAATCTCGCTTCAGTTATAATTTTGCTATCTANCGTTTCATTAAAAGCTAATTGAGTTACTCCGTAACGATCTCTTAGGTCAATAAACGAAAGCCCGCCAAAATCTCGACTTGTTTGGACCCAGCCGCTCAAAGTAACTGATTGGTTTACGTTTGAAATATCTAATTCTCCACAGTTGTGAGTTCGGTACATAATAATAGTTTATTCTAACAAAGGTAGAAAAGCGAGCTCAGCTGCGTAGATTTATATCTATGGAATTTGATGATCTTTATTTTATGCGTCAAGCTATTCGTGAAGCAGTAAAAGCTTTTGAAGAAGATGAGGTGCCTGTTGGTGCTGTAATTGTCTCAAAAAATAAAATAATCGCNAGAGGTTATAATCGNACAGAGAGGCTGAAAGATGTTACTGCGCATGCAGAAATGCAAGCGATAACATCAGCTTCAAATTATCTCGGAGCAAAATATCTTAATGATTGCACCCTGTACGTGACACTTGAGCCATGCAGTATGTGTGCAGGAGCTATTTTCTGGTCACAAATGGATAGAGTCGTATATGGTGCAACTGATTTTAAAAGAGGCTTTAATGCCCTTGGGACTAATTTGCATCCGAAAACAAAAATATCAAAAGGNATTGAGGAAGAGATTTGCGCAGATTTATTATCAGATTTTTTTCGAAAAAAAAGAATCAAATAATTTTTAGAAATCATTTGGCACAAATTTTGAATTTNATGNATAAATGTGTCTTAGTCACATTTATGTGTTTAGGTTGAAAGGGTAGTCGGGGGGCTACCCTTTCTTTTTGATACCAGTCCAAATAAAATCAAAAATTATTTTAACATAATTTTCCAGCCTAATTTTACGAAATGATTTTACATTCTTTAAATACGGGCTTTTTTAAATTGGACGGAGGAGCTATGTTCGGAGTNGTNCCNAAGGTTTTATGGNAAAAAACGAATCCATCTGACGAAAAAAATCTTTGTACTTGGGCTATGCGATCACTATTAATTGAAGACGGTAATCGTCTCGTTCTTATTGATACGGGTATTGGTGCTAAACAAGATCACAATTTTTTTAGACATTANTATTTGCATGGAGATGACGAACTCGAAGGAAACTTAAAAAAAATGGGTTTTAAACCTGATGATATAACAGATGTTTTTTTAACTCACCTCCACTTTGATCATGTCGGTGGAGCAGTTAAAAGANCAGGAGATCATTTTATCCCAACGTTTAAAAATGCAAAATATTGGACGAATAGGCGACATTGGGAATGGGCTACAAATCCAAATCCAAGAGAAAAAGCATCATTCTTGTATGAAAATATTTTTCCTCTACAGGAAAGTGGTCAACTTAATTTTATTGAAGTGCCAGAAGAAAAATCTCGTATCAAAACAGATCTAGGGTTTGAGGCTTTTATCGTTAATGGACACACAGATGCACAGATGTGCCCAATAATATCATATCAAGGAGAAACTATAGTTTTTATGGCAGATTTACTCCCATCTGTTGGGCATATTCCTTTACCTTATGTAATGGGTTATGATACGCGACCGCTTCTCACTCTTAAAGAAAAGACTTCTATTCTAACTGAGGCGGCGGAAAATGGATATCGTCTTTTTTTGGAGCATGATCCATTATTTGAAACCTGNNTTTTAGAGGCCTCAGACAGAGGCCCTCGACTATCATCNACAAGAAAATTAAATNATAAATAATGAATAAATTATACATTTTAATAATTATTTGCGTGTTGAAAATTAATAATGTTCAAGCGCAAGAATATTGGCAGCAGGAAGTCAAATACAAAATTGATGTTGATTTAAATTCGCGAAATCATTCTTTGAAAGGGGATCTCTCTTTAAACTATACTAATAATAGCCCAGAGTATTTAAACGAAGTTTTTTATCATTTGTACTGGAATGCTTTTCAGCCAGGGAGCATGCTTTCAAACATGGCTAATATCCCCACCTTATTCAAGGATAATGCTATTTCTGATAAAATCGAAAAATTGAAAAACGGTGAATGGGGTGAGCAAATAATTGAGGAGCTTACCATGAATGGAGAGGTTTTATCTTTTTACATAGATCAAACAATCCTCCATGCAAAATTACCAAAATCAATAAAACCTGGGGAGACAGTTACTTTCAAAATTAAATATATAACCAGAATCCCAAAGCTCGTCGAAAGAGGAGGAAGGAAGGGGCCTGAAGGTGTTGACTATTCTTTTACGCAGTGGTATCCGAAAATTTGTGTATTTGACAAAGATGGGTGGCACCCTGATATTTATGTCGCTCGAGAATTTTATGGAGATTTTGGTACGTTCAATGTAAATATTACTGCGGATTCAGATTATTTAATAGGAGGATCAGGGGTTTTACAAAATGCTAATGANATTGGTCANGGATATTCTGATGAAGTCACGAAACAAAAGAAAGGGAAAAGGCTTACATGGAATTTTGTTGCCAACAATGTTCATGATTTTTCATGGGTTGCTGATAAAAAATTTATTCATGAAAGATCAAAAACAAGATCTGGAATTGACTTGCATTTTATCTACAAGAAAGATAAGAAGTCAAGTCGCTTTTTAGGTAAAGATAAATTCAAAGAAGATGTAAAAAACTTCTTCACTTTTATGGAGAAAAAGTTTGGTTCGTATGATTGGCCGCAGTTTACAATAATTCAGGGAGGCGAAGGAGCTATGGAGTATCCCATGGCCACCGTGATGCAAGTTCAAAGCAACTCATATGAAGGCCTTTTATCCACGGTAATACATGAGGCTTCTCACATGTGGTACTACGGCATGATGGGTACTGATGAGCAACAATATTCTTGGATGGATGAGGGGTTTACAAGCTTCGCAGAGGATGAGGCGATGAATTTTCTATTGGGAAAAAATGTTTTAAATCCACACAATAACTATTTATNTAGGTTTTCGAAAGTAGCCACTGCTTCATGGATNGAACCTACGGCAACTCTTGCAAATTATTTTGATGGGAAATACCCTTACCAGCTTGCTGCATATATGAAGGGCTCGCTTTTCTTAGTTCAGCTGCGTGGTATTATTGGAGAAGAAGCTTTTTGGTCAACCATTCTTCGATATAAAAGAGAGTGGGCATTTAAGCACCCAACCCCTCGAGATTTTATCCGGATTGCAGAAAAAGAGTCGGGTATGATTTTAGATTGGTATTTGAATTTATGGATTCAAACTAATAAGTATTCTGACCCTTCTGTTGATTCTGTTTATAGTGATGATAAGCTATTCACACAAATCATTTTATCAAGAAACGGATCGTTACCGCTTCCTGTTGATTTGAAAGTTGTATTAAAATCTGGGTTAGAGGAAAATTATACAATTCCCCTTAGTTCTATGTTTGGTTACAAAAAAAATTATATTAATCTGGGGCCATGGAATTATACTCAACGCTCAAAAGTATTCAGCTTAAATATCTCAATTAAGGACATTAAAAAAATAATTTTGGACCCCAATCACTGGATAGCAGATGTGAATAGAAAAAATAATGATTGGGAGAATAAAGATTAACGTCTTTTTTTCTTCAATTTTTTTGTTTTTTCTCCTTTTGCTTTAAACTTTGAGGTAATCCTGCCGGTCGATCGCACCGAATTTAAAGGCGAATTTTCTCTTTTGGTTTTAATTTCAAATGGTTTTGATTCATGAAATTTCCCTAAGAATTGACCCTGACTTTTTTCTCTTGCAAAACCAAAGTCGATTGTTTTTTTTGAAAGATCAACAGCTTTTACAAAAATTCTTATCGTGTCACCCAATGAATATATTTTTCGACTTCTTTCTCCCACAATTCGGTAATGCTCTTTTTCTAGAATATAATAATCATCTCTAAATTCTGAGAGCCTTAAAAGTCCCTCGCAGCCCATTTTTTCAATCTCTACGAAAACACCCCAATCCGTAACTCCTGAGATAATTCCTTCAAACTCCTCTCCAAGGTATTTATCCATGTATTTGGCTTGCATAAACTTTATGGAGGCTCTTTCGGCCTCATTTGCATTCTGCTCGCGATTAGAGCAATAGTCGCATAATATATTATACTCTTCTTTGTTATGGGATTCTTGCCCGTTCAAAAAGTCTTGAAGTAACCGATGAACCATCATATCTGGATATCTGCGAATAGGTGAAGTGAAATGGGTATAGTCTTTAAAAGCTAAGCCATAATGACCGATATTTTGGGTTGAATATATAGCCTTGGCCATGGTTCGTACAGTAAGTGTCTCTAGCATATTTGCCTCAGGTGTACCTTTTACTGTTTGTAGCAAAGAATTAATGGATTTTCGTATCGCATCAGTGCCCTGGGTAGCAAGATTATATCCAAGAGGCCTTACAAACTGAGAGAGAGAATCAAGTTTTTCTGGATCGGGGTGATCATGAACTCGATAAATCATGGTTTTCAAATTTTGTTTTCCATTGATTTCACGACCAATAATATTCGCAACATGCTGATTTGCAAGTAGCATAAATTCTTCAATTAACTTGTTTGAGTCTTTCGCAACTTTTAATGAGGCTCCAA
This sequence comes from Cryomorphaceae bacterium, assembly GCA_002682945.1. Lineage (GTDB taxonomy): Bacteria > Bacteroidota > Bacteroidia > Flavobacteriales > Schleiferiaceae > TMED14. Next base: position 127,089 of record NYSL01000016.1, read on the forward strand.
TGGGTTCATTATTTGAGTCTAATCTAAATTTTACTTCAGCACGATCAAAAGCTATGGCGCCATCTTCCATTCGTTTTTTTCGAAGGTTTTTAGCCATAAGATCCATCAACTGGATTTCTTCGCCGATAAAATCATCTTGTTCCCCATGAATGAGCATCTCTGCTTCTTCATATGTAAATCTTTTATTAGAGTGAATGACGGTCCGTCCAAACCATCTATCTCGAATATTACCTTTTGAATTGATTTGAAATAAGGCAGAAAAAGTAAACTTGTCTTCATTAGGCCTCAATGAACAGACCTTATTAGATAATATTTCAGGTAACATCGGGACCACTCGATCAACGAGATATACAGATGTCGCTCGTTTTTGTGCCTCTTCCTCTAGTTTGCTTCCTGGTCTTACATAATGTGTGACATCGGCAATATGAATACCAATTTCATAGAATTCATTATCAATTTTTTGAATACTTAATGCGTCATCAAAATCTTTTGCATCGAAAGGGTCAATGGTAAATGTTTTAATTTTTCTTAGGTCACGCCTTTTGGATATCTCCTTTGGGTCAAGCTCTAATGAAATATTATTTGCTTCATTTTCCACTTCTGGTTCAAATGAATATGGAAGACTATAATCATTTAGAATGGCGTGAATTTCGGTATCGTGATCACCTTTATTTCCTAATATTTGCTCAACTTTTCCTTGAGGGTTTTTTTCAGGGTTATCCCAAGAGAGAAGCGAAGCAACGACTATTTGACCATCTTTTCCACCATTTAATTTGTTATTCGGAATATAAAAATCGTGTCCTATTTTTCTTTTGTCAGTAATTAAAAAAGCATGGTTTTCAGAAACTTGTAGCTCCCCAACAAATTTGTCCCGTGCTCGTTTTATTATTTCAATGATTTGCCCCTCTAATTTTCTATGCCCTTTTTGAGGATGAAGCAGAACTTTTACTTGATCTCCTCCGAGGGCTAAACCTAAGTTGTTTTCTCTTATAAATATATCTTCCTCTTCACCTCCTGGGACTACATATCCTGAACCGGAAGACGTCAACTGGAGTAATCCTTGAGTATGAATTTCATCTATTTTGTATTGAAAGATTTCGGGATTGACTTCTTTGATCTTTTCAGATGATTTTAAAATATCTAATGCTGCTTTAATCAATATTTTTCCTGTTCTTTCGTACATCCCCATCTCTAAAGCAAGGTCTGCTATTGGGAATTGTGTGAATGGTCTTTTTTGAAGAAGTCGCAATATTCGTTGAGCCAATGAACTCGCATTCATTGAACGGTGCGCTTTATTTTTCTTTTTTTTGGGTCCTTTTTTAGACATGATCAAAGGTCGTATAATTTTCTCAAGACTAAATATTATTCTTTTCTGAGAATTAAATGGTGATCATTGGAGAAAGGCAAAATTATTTATGTGGCATAAATGTTGTTATTTTTGTCTAAAACACATCATTTTACAAGGAGCTTTATGAAAAAATTTGTTTACACTCTGTCTTTACTTTGTTTCTTCGTTACTTCTAGTTTCGCTCAAGACGCTAATGCCTCGGAGTCTCAGGAATTAACAAAAAAAGAAAAAAGACAGCTAAAGAAAGAAACCAAAAAGAAAGAAAAAGAGCTTAAACGAGCAAAAAAAAGTCAATCCACGATAAAAATTGGTGAAGTTCCGATTCAAGAAGAGGGAGATTCCCCCGGGATATCAGTTGATGTCAAGGTGAATCTTGGCGATGAGCCGAATGAGGATAAAAAAAATCCAGTAAAGATCCAAAGAGGAATGTCCCTTTCATATGGTTTGATAAGCTTAATTGACTTGTCATCAGGTAATTTAGATTTTTCATCAGGAGGTTGGACACAGAATAGGGCTGGAACATTTTTTGCCTCATCTGCACGATCTTGGGATATATTCTACAATCAATACAGATTGGCAAATTCTTCATTCTGGCTCAGAACAGGGGCGTCGATTGAATGGAGTGTTTTAGATTTTGGAAATAGTAATTATATCTCAACATTTACTCAATTCCCTGAGTCAGGAGTTGGAGTAACAGTTATTCAGGATACATCATTAGATAGAACAAAATCTCGTTTAGTTACCTCATATTTTGAGATCCCGTTGGAATTAATTTTTAATGGAAGTAGGGATGGGAATCGAGGACTAACCGTTGGAATCGGTGGTTATTTGGGCTTAAGAGCTCAAACTTCCCGTAAAATACGTTTTGAAGATCGTTATGGAGCTGGAAATGTAAACGAATTAACATATAATCGCTTTTACCAGAACCCTTTCATCTACGGACTTAGTGTAAGGCTTGGGTATGGAGATATTTTCGTTAAAGGCAAAGTGGCATTGATTCCTATGTTTCAACAAAATTTAATCAATCCCGTTCCATACCAGGCAGCATCAGTTACTCTGGGTATTGATCTTCTTTAAAATCAAGTCAAACTACCCCTTGATCTATCATGGCATCAGCAACTTTGACAAACCCAGCTAAATTTGCGCCTTTTACATAATCAATAGATCCGTTTTCCTGTTTTCCGTACTTTACACAAGATTCGTGAACTTCTTTCATGATATTTTGAAGCTTTTCATCTACCTCTCTCGAACTCCAGCTTAATCTCAAGCTATTTTGAGACATTTCTAATCCTGATGTTGCAACACCTCCCGCATTGGATGCTTTACCCGGGCTAAACAAAATGCCTCCTAAATGAAATGCTTCAATAGCTTCAGGAGTTGATGGCATATTTGCACCCTCACAAACACATAATACTCCATTTTTAATTAAAGAATTAGCATCATCTTTTGTTAGTTCATTTTGTGTTGCACAGGGAAGTGCGATATGGCAGGGTGTATTCCAAGGTGTTTTCCCTTTGTGAAATTCAGCTTTTCGATATTTCTTTAAATACTCTGAAATACGACCGCGTTTTACATTTTTTAATTCTTTGATAAAATTCAATTTCTTTTTATCTATTCCTTCAGGGTCGAATATGTAACCGGACGAATCTGACATCGTGAGAACTTGCGCGCCCAATTCAATTGCTTTTTCAGCTGAGTACTGGGCTACATTCCCCGACCCGGAGATAACCACATTTTTCCCTTTTAAATTTTCATTTTTGGTTTTTAACATCTCTTGCGAAAAGTATACTACACCGTAACCAGTGGCCTCGGGGCGAATAAGTGAACCACCCCAATTCTTACCTTTTCCCGTAAGGACTCCAGTAAATTCATTTTTGATTCGCTTATATTGTCCGAACATGTAACCTATTTCTCTACCACCGACTCCGATATCTCCTGCGGGGATGTCAGTATTTGGACCGATATGACGCGAGAGTTCGGTCATGAATGCCTGACAAAATCTCATTACTTCTGAGTCAGACTTTCCTTTTGGGTCAAAATTCGAGCCTCCTTTTCCTCCACCTAGAGGAAGTGTGGTGAGGCTATTTTTAAATATCTGCTCAAACCCTAGGAATTTAAGTACACTGAGGTTTACTGATGGATGAAATCTTAACCCTCCTTTATATGGGCCTAAAGCACTATTAAATTGCACCCTAAAACCGCGATTTACTTCAATGCTTCCATCATCTCGAGTCCATGAAACTCGAAACATTAAAATCCTTTCGGCTTCCACAATACGTTCTAGTATCTTCGCATCTTTGTATTTTGGATTTTCTTCAATGAATGGGATCACAGATTCTGCGACTTCATAAACGGCTTGAATAAATTCAGGCTCATTTGGATTTTTGGATTGGATTTCGCTCATGAACGCCTTGATTTGCGTATCGAATTTCTGAGTCATAAGAAAGTAATTTTACAAAGGTATTTTACAAAGATATATCGAAATTTGCGTCATGCTAGATACACCGAACCAAGAAAAGACTCAATTATCAGAATTAGGCGAATTTGCCCTAATAAATCGTTTAACATCATCAATTAAATTATCGAATAAATCCACTTTAGAAGGCGTAGGTGATGATGCGGCAATAATTAATCATAGTGGATATGAGACTCTTGTTTCAAAGGATTTACTTGTCGAGGGAGTACACTTTGATCTATCTTATGTGCCTTTAAAACATCTTGGATACAAGGCTGTAGTGGTTAATATTTCCGATATATATGCTATGAACGGAATCCCTACGCAAATAATAGCAGGGTTAGCAGTATCCAATAGATTTCCAGTTGAAGCTTTAGAGGAAATTTATGAGGGTATGTTATTGGCATGTAATAATTATAAGGTGGATTTAGTCGGAGGAGATACAACATCTAGTGCATCTGGAATGATGTTAAGCATAACGGCTATTGGCAAGGTGAAAAAAGGAAATGTGGTAAAAAGGTCAGGTGCCAAACCGAAGGATTTGCTTGTTGTATCTGGAGATCTAGGGTCTGCATATATGGGTCTTCAGGTATTGGAGCGTGAAAAAGCAGCATTTAAATCGAACCCAAACCTTCAGCCAGAGCTTCAAGGGCACGAATATGTTTTGGAACGGCAATTAAAGCCAGAGGCAAGGAAGGATATTATTGAACTACTGAAAAATCTAAAAGTGAGCCCCACAAGTATGATTGATATTTCAGACGGTTTGAGTTCAGAAATTATGCACTTGTGTAAATCTTCAGATCTAGGATGCACAATCTATGAAGATAAAATTCCCATGGACCCTCAAATGATTCGTTTGGCAGAAGAATTTGGAATTAATCCAATTACCGCGGTGTTGAACGGCGGGGAGGATTATGAATTACTTTTTACGATTTCTATGGGTGATTATGATAAAATAAAACACAATCCCAGTTTAACAGCGATTGGCCATATGACCGATTCAAAGCCAATTCAGCTAATTACAAATGCTGACCAAGCTATCGAGCTCGAGGCCCAAGGGTGGAAGGCATTTTAAGGGTTCGAATATCGAAATTTTAAATTTTAGCAAACCCGAATTCCGTCAACATGTTGACGTTAGATCCCATAAATTCTATTGACAAATTTGTTCGAAGTGTTACGGATGTCTCAAGAAGACCCATAACTTCATATTTGACAGTTGTTCCATCAGTATTGTTTAGGAATACAGAATCTGGAGCTGTTCCATTACCAGGCTTTGTAGACCATGTTCCTGAGCCAGATTCTTTGAATGGAAGATCTATTGTTGTACCTAAATTAGCGCTAATTACCGCATCCACTGAGTATGTTACAGAATTAGGGTCTTGTGTTAATGAAAAGCGCGAACTGTCAGGGTTGATATAAGTGTCCTCGGCAACGACGGGCACAACTGAGCCAAGAATATCGACCGTGCCAGTGGCAGTTACCTTGTTCACCACCCAAACTCCTTCTAGTTTGTCGCCCAATGTAGGTTCTTTTCCACAGGAGGCTAAAATCAATAATGACAAAGCTGTAATTACAATATTTTTTATTTTCATGATATTGAAGTTAGTTAAATTTATTTGGATGTAATTGATGCACCTAAAAATTCTCTATTCATTCTGGCTATATTTTCGATACTAATTCCTTTTGGGCATTCGACTTCGCATGCCCCTGTGTTTGTACAATTCCCAAATCCTTCCATGTCCATTTGTTTCACCATATTTAGTACACGTTCATTGGCCTCAATTTTGCCTTGGGGAAGAAGAGATAGTTGACTCACCTTTGCAGATGTAAAAAGCATAGCTGAAGCGTTTTTACATGTCGCAACACATGCCCCACAGCCAATGCATGTAGCTGCATCAAACGCTGCATCTGCATCTTGCTTTTCAATTGGTGTAGCATTGGCATCTGGAAGGTTACCAGACGTGTTTACAGAAACGTATCCTCCTGCTTGAATGATTCTGTCAAATGAGCTTCTATCTACCATTAAGTCTTTGATTACAGGGAAAGCTTTTGCTCTAAATGGCTCAATGGTTATGGTATCACCATCTTTAAATTCCCTCATATGAAGCTGACATGTTGTTACACCTCGTCCGGGGCCATGCGCTTCTCCATTAATGAACATTGAACACATTCCGCAAATCCCTTCTCGGCAATCATGATCAAAAACTACTGGATTTATATTTTGCGTAATTAATTGCTCATTTAGGACATCAATCATTTCTAGAAAAGACATATCGTTGGAGATACCACTTACTTGATAAGTTGCAATTTTTCCTTTTTCTTTAGGGCCATTTTGTCGCCAAACATTGATTGTAAAATTCATTTGTAAGAGCGGGTATTTAGTTCAACATTTTCGAATGAAAGTTCCTCTTTATGAAGTTTCGATTTTCCTGGATCATTTTCGGAAAATTCCCAAGCGGAAACAAAAGCAAATTCGCCATCTTTTCGGACGGCCTCACCTTCTTTAGATTGATATTCTTCCCGAAAATGACCGCCACAGGATTCTTCTCGCGCTAGGGCATCCATACACATTAATTCTCCTAATTCAAGAAAGTCCGCAACTCTACCTGCTTTGTCTAACTCAGGGTTCATTTCATTCATTTTACCTGTGACTTTAACTTCGGCATAGAACTTATCTCGTAGTGAACGAATATCAGCTATCGCTTTTTTTAAATCTTTTTCATTCCTAGCCATACCACATTGAGACCACATTATTTTCCCTAAGTCTCTATGGAAAGACTCAACGGGAGTATTCCCATTATTATTTAGGAATCCCTCCATTCGTTTTCTGGCATTATTCTCAGCTTCTTCAAACTCTGGTAAATTGGTAGAGATTTTCCCCGTAATAATATCTTTTGATAAATAGGTTCCAATTGTATAAGGAGCCACAAAGTAACCATCTGCTAACCCCTGCATAAGAGCAGAAGCTCCGAGTCGGTTAGCCCCATGATCAGAAAAATTAGCTTCTCCTAATGCGAATAACCCAGGAACTGTTGTCATTAAATTATAGTCTACCCAAACGCCTCCCATCGTATAATGAACAGCAGGATAAATCATCATGGGAGTTTTATATGGGTTTTGCGCGGTAATTTTTTCATACATCTGAAAAAGATTTCCATATTTTGATTCAATGACCCGTTCACCTAATTTTTTGATGTCTTCATCACTTGGGTTTTGAATTCCCTTAACATGCGCAGCTTCAGCACCAAATCGCTCAATGGCAGATGAAAAGTCTAAATAAACGGCTTCTCCGGTCTTATTTACTCCAAAACCAGCATCGCATCGCTCTTTTGCTGCTCTTGATGCAACATCTCGGGGAACCAAATTCCCAAAAGCGGGGTATCTTCTCTCTAGATAGTAATCTCTTTCTTCTTCAGGAAGATCTGTGGGTTTTATTTTTCCTTCTCTAATGGCTTTTGCATCCTCGATTTTTTTAGGAACCCAGATTCGTCCATCATTTCTTAAAGATTCTGACATTAAAGTCAGTTTAGATTGTGAATCTCCACTGACAGGAATGCAAGTAGGGTGAATCTGAGTGAAGCATGGGTTTGCCATAAACGCTCCTTTTTTATGAGCTTTCCAAGCTGCTGTGACATTTGATCCCATTGCATTTGTGCTTAAATAGAAAACATTTCCATATCCTCCTGTGCATAAAAGCACAGCATGTGCAGAATGACGCTCAAGTTCGCCAGTGACCAAATTTCGAGCTATGATTCCTCTAGACTTTCCATCTACAACAACAAGCTCTACCATTTCATGACGGGATAAGAGTTCTACTCTACCCTTTGCAACTTGACGGGAGAGAGCTGAGTAAGCACCCAATAAAAGTTGTTGCCCGGTCTGACCTTTGGCGTAAAACGTTCTGCTTACTTGAACCCCACCAAAGGACCTATTGTCTAAGAGTCCGCCATATTCTCTGGCAAATGGTACTCCTTGAGCAACACATTGGTCAATAATATTGGTACTAACTTCTGCAAGCCTGTGGACATTAGCCTCTCGGCTTCTGTAATCTCCACCTTTTATGGTGTCATAGAACAGTCGAAACACAGAATCTCCATCATTTTGGTAATTTTTTGCAGCATTTATTCCTCCTTGTGCAGCTATTGAGTGTGCTCTTCTTGGAGAGTCTTGGAAACAAAAAGCTTTGACATTATAACCAAGTTCAGCCAATGAGGCTGCTGCTGAGCTACCGGCTAATCCGGTTCCCACAACGATAACATCAATTTGCCTTTTGTTCGCAGGACTAACTAATGGAATCTTAGCTTTGTGCTTTGTCCATTTTTCTGCTAATGAACCTTCAGGTATTTCCGATTTTAATTTTGACATCGATTAATTTACAGGTTAGTTCAGGACAATAGAATATATAATGGAATACTAGCGAACGCCAAAGAAATAATTACGGAAAAGGCTTTTCCGAATATCTCAATAAACGGTGTGTACTTTGCGTGATTAATTCCCAGAGTTTGAAATGAACTTGCAAATCCGTGCCATAAATGAAAGCCTAAACCCATCATCGCAAATACATAAAAAATGGAGTACCAAGGTTGTTCAAATGCAGCAACAGTAATTGAGTACAAGTCTTTTAATTCTTTCCCACTGCTGTTTGTATAAACCGGAATATTTCCAAAGTGCATTTCGTACCAGAAGCTTTTCATATGGATAATAAGAAAAACTAGAGTTAGGGTACCTAGTATCGCCATATTTCGCGAGGACCATGATGCATTTGCTTTTCCATTATATTGAACGTAGGAAGTCTCTCGCGCTTTTTTATTACTTCGAGTTAAAAGCAAACCATCTACGGAATGTAAGACTATGCTTAAATAAAGCCCGTAGCTGATTATTTTGATAAGGGGAAAATTTGTCATGAAATGAGCATAGCTATTAAAGCTTTCTTTATCCTCCATTAAAAGAGGAAGATTTCCGAGCAAATGAACCACTAAAAAGGAGCATAAGAACAAACCAGTAAGAGCCATCCAATACTTTCTCACTAATGAAGATCGCACAAGCCCAATTGATATTGTCATAATTTGAGTAATTCTTAATTCGTATACAAAAGTAAGTCCAAAAGCGAAAAGAAAGTTCATGGTTAAAAGCATTTGAGCGATGAAGTTAAAAGGTCTTATCTTCGTTAAATATGAAATACCATCGACTTAATAAACAGCTTTTCATTGATAATCGAGAACGATTTAAAAGTATGATGGAACCCAATTCTCTTGCTATTTTTCATTCTAATGACATTTACCCAACTAGTGCAGACGGAACAATGCCTTTTAAACAGGCCACAGATATTTTGTGGTTATCTGGGGTCGATCAAGAAGATTCAGTTTTAGTTATTTCCCCGGATGCAAAAAGAAATGAGGATAAAGAGCTCCTTTTTCTTACTGAAACAAATGACTTAATCGCTGTCTGGGAAGGTGAGAAGCTTACGAAAAAGGAAGCTTTCGAAGTAAGTGGAATACAAACAGTCTATTGGTTAAGTGAATTCGATACAATTATGAAAAGTTTGATGAGTCAAACCGAAAATGTATACCTGCTTACTCAAGAGCATCTTAGAAGAAATACTCCAGTACAAACTCGAGAAATGAGATTAAATGCTGAGCTTAAGAAAATATATCCTAATCATAATTATAAGCGATCTGCTCCCTTTTTAAACAAATTAAGAGCTATCAAAACAGCTTTAGAAATTGAGGTTATGAAAATTGCTGCCGAAATTACTGCTGCTGGTTTCAATAGGGTTTTAAAATTTCTTAAACCGGACTGCTGGGAACATGAGATTGAAGCAGAGTTCATTCATGAATTTGTTAAAAGGCGTTCAAGAGGGTTTGCCTATTCTCCCATCATTGGGAGTGGTTCAAATGCCTGTGTTTTGCATTATTTAGAAAACAATAAACAATGTATTTCAGGGGATTTGATCTTGATTGATGTTGGTGCCGAATATGCGAATTATGCTTGTGATGTCACAAGATGTTTCCCTGTCAATGGTAAGTTTACTGATCGTCAAAGGGAGGTATATGAATCTGTTCTAAGAGTTGAAAAAGCTTCAATAGAGCTTTTGAAGCCAGGCGCCGTCTTGTCTGAGTACCATAAGCAAGTCGGCGATCTTATGACAAAAGAACTTATCAATCTGAACCTACTTTCACAAGAAGAAGTTGATAATCAAAACCCTTCATGGCCAGCATACAAGAAATATTTTATGCATGGAACATCTCACTACTTAGGCCTTGATGTTCACGATTATGGCTTGTGGGATGGCTCTCCAATGGAAGCCGGAATGGTTTTTACCTGTGAACCAGGGATCTACATACCAGAAGAAGGTATTGGAATAAGAATCGAAGATGATATATTAATTACATCTAGTGGATATATTAATTTGACAAAAGAAATTCCTAAAGAAGTATCTGAAATAGAGGCAGCGATGAAAACTGGTTGATTAATTTCATGAAACAGTACTTTCGTTTATTTTTTTATTTACTAAGTCCAAGAGGAAGAAGATTTATTCGCAGAATATTTTTCTTTCCATTAGATTTTTATTTTTTTTTAAAAGGGAAGAAAACATACAATGGGATTGTCCTTCCATCACCTGGAGAGGTTTTTACTGGAGGAGGAGATTTTTTTAGAGAATGGTCTCAAATACAAAAAATACTTTATTGAATTGGGAGGGCTAAAGGCAAAGGATCATGTTTTAGATATCGGATCTGGCCTTGGGCGAATGGCAATACCTTTGACCAATTACCTTCATAAAAAAGCATCATATGAAGGGTTTGAAATTGTCAAAAGCGCAGTAGATGATTGTTCAAAACGAATCACGAAGAAATTTCCAAATTTTTCGTTTCGACATGTTTATATCGAGAATGATCTTTATGTAAAAAATGGAGCATGCGCATCAAAGTTTGTTTTCCCTTATGATCAAAATAATTTCGATTTTGCCTGGGCGTCGAGTGTTTTTACTCATTTAGAACCGGATGCAGTTATCAATTATTTAAAAGAAGCAAGACGGGTTATTCGTCCTGGAGGAAGATTTTTAGCAACATTTTTTCTCATGGATCAGGAGTCGATAATCACTTCTCAGAAATCAAAATATCCATTTAAGTTCAAAATTCACGATGCCTGGTATATGAGTAAAATTTCAAAGGGTGCAAATGTTGCCTTTGAAGAAAAGAAGATTGTACAATGGGCTAATGATGCAGGATGGAAGAAAGCAAAGACATTTCATGGTAGTTGGTCAGGAAGAAAGGGAGCAACAACTGATTTTCAAGATATTATTATATTTAGTTGATTCAAATAATCCTTAAGTAACTTCATGAAATGAAAAGCAATTTAATTGGTAAAACTGCGCTTGTCGGAGGCAGCACTCAGGGGATTGGAAGGGCTGCGGCAAATTTGCTTTCGGAGATGGGAGTTTCAATCGTTCTGTTGTCTCGGAATAAAGAAAAATTAGAAGAAACTCGACTTGAATTAGACACGAAATTGGGACAATCTCATGAAATTCTTGTTGCAGACTTTAGTGAGCCTTCTAGCGTTAAAAGAGTTGTTCAAGATTATTTAGATCAAGGAAAGATTATAAATATCCTTGTGAATAATACTGGCGGCCCCCCCTCAGGTTCAATCATCAACTCTTCTGAAGAAGATTTTAATAATGCATTCAGAAATCATTTAATTAATAACCATAACCTCTCTCAATTATTGATTCCAGGTATGAAAGCCTCAGGTTATGGTAGAATAATAAATGTTGTTAGTACATCAGTAAAAGCTCCTTTGACGGGACTTGGAGTAAGTAATACTGTTAGGGCTGCTGTGGCAAATTGGTCAAAGACATTAGCTAACGAGCTGGCACCAGATTCAATAACAGTAAATAATGTTTTACCAGGCGCTACTTTAACTGAAAGGCTTAATGAAATTATTGTTCGAAAATCGTTGAACCAAGGCAGTAGCGAAGAGAAAATTAAAGAAGAAATGCGTGACGAAATTCCTATGCAAAGATTCGCAGAGCCTGAAGAAATTGCTCGCGCAATTGTATTTTTAGCATCTTCAGACTCTTCATATATAACGGGGATTAATTTACCCGTTGATGGGGGAAGAACTCCTAACCTTTAGGCTGATGAGAATAGCAAATTATATAGACGGAGTTTTTGTCGAACCCCAAAATGGTAGATATATAGATAATATTGATCCTTCTACAGGCAAAATCTATGGGGAAATACCTAAAAGCACAGAAGCTGATGTTACTCATGCTGTGGGATCTGCAAAAAAGGCCTTTCCAAGTTGGTCTCAATTATCAGCTTCGAAGAGGTCTTCCTACTTATTGAAATTAGCAGATGAATTAGATGAAAAGTTAGAATATTTTGCAAAAGCAGAGTCAAAAGATAATGGGAAGCCATTGTCCTTGGCAAAAAAAGTTGATATCCCTCGCGCAATTGATAATTTTCGTTTTTTTGCAACAGCTATTTTACACGAAAAAAGTGAGATTCACGATATGGGGATTAGTGGATTTAACTACACCCTTAGGCGTCCTTTGGGTGTTGTCGCATGTATCTCTCCATGGAATCTGCCACTATATTTATTTACATGGAAAATTGCCCCTGCCTTAGCAGCTGGTAATACTGTTGTTGCAAAACCTTCTGAAATTACACCTGCAACTGCTTTTATTCTTTCTGAGTTGATAGATAAGGTTGGATTCCCAAAGGGAGTAATCAATATCATTCATGGCAAGGGCGAAGATGCAGGTCAGCCTCTTGTAAGTCACTCGGATGTATCTCTAATATCTTTTACTGGTGGAACGACTACTGGTGAGAAAATAAATAGAATTGCAGCAGCTAATTTTAAGAAAATTAGTCTTGAGTTAGGCGGTAAGAATCCAAATGTTATTTTTTCAGATTGTGATTTTGATAAAATGATTCAAACAACGGTGAGGTCTTCTTTCTCAAACCAAGGACAAATATGTCTATGTGGAAGTCGAATTTTAGTTGAGAGTAACTTATATACTCGCTTTTTAAAAGCATTTATTCAAGAAACAAAAAAATTGAAAATTGGCCCCCCGATGGACCCAAAATCTGATTTAGGCTCTATCGTTTCTAAAGATCATAAGGAAAAAATTTTGTCGTATGTCGAATTAGCTAAAAAAGAAGGTGGTAAAGTTGAGTTTGGCGGTGAGTCAATTACTCTTGAGGGTGAGTACTCTGGAGGATTTTATATGAGTCCAACTATCATTTCCAGATTAGATATGTCTTGCCGAACAAATCAAGAAGAAATCTTTGGACCTGTAGTAACAGTTATGCCATTTAGTTCGGAAAACGAAGCTATACAGCTCGCAAATAATTCTAGGTATGGCTTAGCAGCTACGGTTTGGACAAATGACTTAAAAAAAGCACATAGAATTGCAGATAACATTGCTGCAGGTATTATTTGGATAAATAGTTGGCTTGTAAGAGACTTAAGAACTCCTTTTGGTGGTGTAAAAGAAAGTGGTGTTGGACGAGAAGGAGGTTATGAGTCCCTTCGTTTTTTCACCGAACCGAAGAATGTATATGTGGATTTAAAATAAAAAACCCTGGTTTCCCAGGGTTTTTCGAGAGATTGGATCAACAAAATTTTTTGTTAACTCTTAATCACCTAAACACATTATCTCTCGTTATCATTTATAACCCAAAATGCGTGCCAAACTTCCTGATTGCATTAAAATTTATACCCTATTGTAAATAAAAATTGAGAGTGTGAGTTGCTCAAGGGGATTCCATCTAAGACGCCAAAAGATTTATTAAAAGATGCATTGTAAGATACGTCCGCACTTAATTTAAAAATATCCAATCCAACCCCTAGGCGGTACGCAAGTTTGAAACTATCAAAGCTTTCTTGAAAACCGTTATTCAATTCAAATATTCCATTTAACCCAGCCTGACCGCGTATTAGTCGAAAGATTCTAAAGCCTGGAGAGATAGAAAGCATGATTTTCTGAGAATTTAAAGTTTGTGTTATCGGAAGGCTTAAAGAGTCAGGAGGGCCTATTACTAATTTTGTTTCATTCGATGAGTATAGAGTCTCAAAAGCTAGATACTGAGTCTCGCTGTGGTATTCACGTATTGTAAATCCAACTTGCCAACCATTGAAGGCATTTATATCAGAAATTAACTGACTTGCTGATGCTAAAGCACTATCAAAACCGAGAGATCCAGTATTTTGATTAATCCCAGCTTGGATATAAAATTTTAAACTTTCATTTTGAGCTTTTGATGCAAAGCTTAAAAATAGAAAAGTTGAAACCCATAAAATTTTCCCATTTACAAATATCCTATTAATAATTTTAAGCATACTTGAGGGGTACGAATTTCATGCCAAAAAGCAGTTTCTTACCTTAAGACTTTTAGTTTTAAATGAAAGTTTTCCCCATTTTCAAGGATTAAGTTGAAACTATAAATCCCATTTGATAACTCAGAAATATCCATCAATTTGCCATTTTGATCATTTGAAACCCAATCTGATTTTAATACAACTTTTCCAGAGAGGTCTGAAATGTAAATGAAACCATTAGAATTTGCTTTGGAATTAGAAACTTGAATCCAGTTTTTAGCAGGGTTTGGATAAACCAAAAAATAATCTGTATCGTCTTCATTCAGAGTCAAGCTGCTTTTTCTTAAAACTTTTGTTTCTAATAATAATACGTCACCATTTGGAGCATTATTTCCATTGCCAAAAATCCCAGCAGTATATATAACAACACTATCCGGTGCTAGTCCTGAATTCCATATAAAATCCCATGATTTTTCTCCTGAGCTCGGTGTATTACTCGTGCTGGTATGTGTTACAAAATTGGAGCTTTTAATTTGGGATGATCCTGAAACTTGAGTTAAAGACCCTTGGTGTTGCCCCAGGCTTTCTATGGAAGATTCAAATCCCATTTTTGCATCACTTGCTCCGTTGGATTTGGAGGTTATTGTAAAAGTGTAATCTGTATTTGGGATATATCCATCTGCTGGAATATTTGAGCTCACGGATATTGTTTGGGTTGATGCAGAAGGTCCATTGTGACAATAGGAATTATAACAAGTATTGTTGTTACTTTTTGGGGATCCTGTTTTTCCGGAAGGTGCCCCATTCTTGTAAGTTAAAGCTGGAAATGAGAAAATAAGGATTGTGATAAGAAGTAAAACTCTTGTTTTCATAGCGATAATTATTATTCAATATGTAATAAAACTAAGGATTTAAAGAGAGTATTAATAATTTAAAATGTTATTTTCGGAGTTCATGCATGGTAATTTCAGGCCAAATTCCAACTCTACCTGGAAATGCAAGATACCCGAAACCTCTATTTACATATAGGTTTCTTTGTGATTTTTCATCAAAATAGCTACCTGCCCATCTAGGATATTTAAATTTTACTGGACTCCATTTTATCCATCCTGGGATTTCAATCCCAAATTGCATACCATGAGTGTGACCACTCAACGTAAGTGGGATGTTGGATTCATGATGAACAACTTCACCATCAAAATGAGTAGGGTCATGACTCAATAATATTTTTGGTGTTTTGAGTTCCAAGCCTTCAAGAGCAAGATTAAGGTCTCCATATTTTGGGAATGGTGGATTTCCCCAATTTTCAACTCCAACAATATCTAGGAAGTCTCCATTTTTTTTTATGGTAGCATTTTGGTTTCTCAAAAGATTCCATCCTAGTTTATCATGAATTTGGCACAGCTTGTTCAAATTCTCTTTTTTCTTTTCAATATTTGGCCACTTGACATAATCTCCATAATCATGGTTTCCAAGGATACTATAGACTCCCATAGGCGCTTCAATTTCTTTGAATAAATTGATCCATGGCTCCATTTCGGAATATAGATTGTTTACTAAATCTCCCGTGAAAACGACGAGATCGGGTTTTTGTTTTTTAATTAATTCGACTCCAAGTTGAACTTCTTCATAGCTAATGAAGCTTCCTGAGTGAATATCACTGATTTGAAGAATTTTAAATCCATTAAATCCATCAGGTAATCCGTTTATTTTTACTGAATTATTTAGCACTCTATATTTTGATCGCCCACGAAATACTCCATGAAGGATGCCAAAAAATGGAACCGTAGCTAAACCCCAACTGATTAATCCAATAAACCGACGCCTACTAGGCCATTCATTAGAAAGCATTTTGTTTCCAGTACGATAAAAATCTTCTATCGTGCCAAGGAAAATGGGTATGAGTTTTGGTATGTAAAACAAAATGATGTAAGCTGAAATAAACTGAGGTAAAATCCTTGATAAAGAAGAATGTTGTTTGGGGCTGAAAAAAAAACCGGAATAAAAAATTCCGATATATCCGATAACATTAATAATCCAAAATAATTTCTCAAATTTTTTGCTTAAGCCTAAGGACCTAAATGTTTGAAAGGCATAAAAGTCAATAGCAAAAAATATTACCAAGACAATAAGAAAAAGGAATTTCATATAGTTTAAATCAGCTTGCAAAAATGGTCATATTATTGATAATTCAATAGTATTAATTTTATCAATTAGCCACTTTATTTCTTTTTAGCTAATATTTACTAGAAAAAACAGCAACTATATTCGCACTATGTTTAAATTAAATTCATTTTTCTTGAAATCGTTATGGAAAGGTGGATTGCTTCTTTTGGCAATTTTGATAGGTGTTTTGACACTTATTTACACAGAGAGGTTTACAGACCAACTTCGGGCTCAAGAAAATGATCGAGTAAGGCTCTGGGGAGAGGCCATTTCTCTAATACTGAGTTCAAATTCAAATTCTGATTTAACAATGGCGACTAGAATCATAGAGTTGAATACAAGTATTCCATTGATTCTAACGGATGATCAAAATACAATTCTCACTTATCGGAACCTCAATAGTAAGGATACATCTATTAATTTTCTAAGTAAAGAGTTGAGTAAAATGATGGATTACTCCGACCCTATTACAGTAAATATCTCACCAGGAGTAGAGCAGTTCATTTACCGAGATGAATCTAGAAGTCTAAAAAGGCTCAGGTTTTTTCCAAAATTATTTCTTGGAATAATTAGCCTTTATTTATTTTTTGCATACTTAGCTTTTAGTCGATCGAGGAAATCTGAGCAGAATCTTGTTTGGAACGGAATGGCAAAAGAGACAGCTCATCAGCTTGGAACACCATTATCTGCATTATTTGGTTGGACAACCATACTTGAGGAAGAGGGGGTTAAATCTAAAGCTCTAAATGAGATTAAAAAAGATCTGTCAAGGCTTCAAATCGTTGCCGATCGTTTTTCAAAAATTGGATCAGAACCTACTTTTTCTAAAGTAGACATAATAGGTCTTTTAAATCAAAATTCTGACTACATGCAAAAAAGAAGTTCAAAGACTCTAAAAATTAATATTAAGTCCAATCATCAATTACCAAACTTAAAAGTTGAACCTGTTTTAATAGGTTGGGTTTTTGAGAATTTAATGCGAAATGCAATTGACGCTATGGATGGTAAAGGAGTATTATCAATATCAATTAGGGTTTTAGAGAAATCTATTTCTATCGATTTTGATGATAGCGGAAAAGGAATAAGTACAAAAGATCGTCGGAATATATTTAAACCAGGTTTCACAACAAAAAGTCGCGGATGGGGACTTGGCCTTTCTTTATCAAAACGTATTGTTGAAATAGTTCATGGCGGCAGGTTATACCTTTTAAAGTCTCAATTAGATAAGGGTACCGTTTTTAGAATGGATTTGAAAATAATTTAATTGGGACTTTACATTCATATTCCATTTTGTCGCCAGGCATGTAATTATTGTGATTTTCATTTTTCCACTAATCTGAGAGGAATTGAAAATACTCTCAAAGCTATGGAGCGAGAAATTGATTTAAGATTCTTATCAGCCCCGATAGAACAGGATACATATTATTTTGGTGGAGGCACTCCCTCTTTATTGCCAGCAAAGATAATTTCGTCTTTAGTTGATTCAGCAATGAAAAACGCTCCCCTAAAAAAAGGTGGTGAGTTTACCCTTGAAGTAAATCCAGAGGATGTAAATAATGAATCTTTATCGAATTGGAAGAAATTAGGAATTAATCGGTTGAGTATTGGAGTTCAGTCTTTTATTGATGATAAATTGAAATGGATGAACCGTTCACATAATTCAATCGAAGCATCAACATCAATATTGAGAGCGCAGGACGCAGGCTTTGAAAATATTAGTATTGATCTAATTTATGGAATACCGAGTTCATCTTTAAGTGAGTGGCAATTCAACGTAAACAAAGCATTGGAAATGAAATTAGTTCACCTGTCTACTTATGCCTTAACAGTAGAAAGAAAGACCCAGCTTTTTTATGAAATAAAAAAAGGAGAATCTAAACCCCTTTGTGATGATAGAGCTGAAGAAGATTTTCGTTGGTATAGAAACTATTTATGTCAACAAGGATGGGATTGTTATGAAATCAGCAATTCTTGTTTACCAGAATGGAGATCCGTACATAATTCTAGATATTGGCTGAGGAAACCGTATTATGGAATTGGTCCTGGAGCTCATTCTTATGATGGAGGTTCTATAAGGCGATGGAATGTAAGTAATAACATTAAATATCAAAAATCAGTAGGGGTTAATAATTCATGGTATGAAGAAGAATTTCTGGAGAAAAGAGACATTATCAATGAGATAATTATGACTCAATTAAGAACGAGGGAAGGCTTAGATTCTAAAATATTAGGCAAATGGTTGAGTGATATAGAAAAGTGTTGGAGGCCTCATCTAGATGCCGAAAGGTTAAAAAAAGATGAATATGGGTTTTGGAAGCTTTTGGATAAGGGCTTGTTTTGGGCTGATAGAATTGCATCAGATGGATTTATACCTTAATTTAAGTACAGTGAAAAATCCAAAAATAATCCATGATTTAAGTACTTCGATAGAAGAAGGACGTACCAGGGCTTGGTATATCCCTGGAATGAAAAGAGACCCTGTAAGAATAGATAAATGGATTGGCTCTGTGGGTTTAGGTGGCGATGTGAATTTCTTTAATATAAATTTTAATCCTCACGCTCATGGGAGTCATACTGAAACTCTCGGTCATGTTTGTAAAACTTGGCATCCAATCAGTGATGTTAGTATCCCATTTCTCCAGACTGCTCTTCTTATTACAGTTGATTATAAAGACTATGGTGAAAATGGGAAAATCATAGAATTAGATCAAATTGAGAAGGCTTGGAATCATTGGAGACCCTCCAATGATTTAACGGCATTGGTTGTTAGGTCAAATCCGAATTCAGCGGAAAAAAAGAATATGAATTTTTCATCTCAAGATGCTCCTTTTTTTTCCAAGGAGGTAGGCTACTTTCTAAGAAAAAAAGGAATTTTACATTGGTTGGTCGATCTACCGAGTGTAGATAGAGAAGAAGATGGCGGTAAATTATTATCACACAGGAGCTTTTGGGGGCTTAACGAAGGGGAGAAAGTGCCTGGGCATGAAGCTAGATTGAACGCAACAATAACCGAACTTATTTACATAAATGATGATATAGAAGATGGATATTGGTCACTTGCAATGCAAGTGGCATCGATAGCAAATGACGCTGCGCCATCACGTCCAACATTGATGAGATAAGCTTATTTGAAATCTTCCTCTTGGATCTTTATTCTTTATGTTTTTCTGACCTTACCTTTGTTAGTCTATGTGGGAAAAATTAGGACATTTCATACTTAAAAATCGAAAAGGTGTTTTGATTTTTTGGTTGCTCTATGTTCTATTCATGGGCTTTGTGGGTCGAAATGTTGATATAAGTTATCATTTTGCAAAAATGTTACCATCTGATGATTCGGTTTACACCACATACACCGAATTCCAAAAAGATTTCACTGGCTCAGGAAATTCAATTGTTTTAGGTGCTAAAGACAATGCATTTTTTACACCATCTGTCTTGAATGCCTGGCAAAATATGGCTGAAAGACTGGAGAAAGAGAATGAAGTTACAGGAGTATTCTCTCTTCACAATGCTGTTGACCTAACACTAGGTAATGATGAGAACGCACAAATGGAATCTCGTCCGATAATGGATGGAAGAATTGATAGTCCGAAAAAAGCTTTTAATATTCGCAATCATTATGAAGCTTTACCTATTTATCACGGCTTATTAAGTAGCCGTGACAATAAAACTCATTTAATGGCTGTTTCGATAACCGAGAAAGCCAATTACAGTGAAATTATATACGACTTATTTGACAGAATACATATCGAAACAAAGCGTTTTGAAAGGAGAACAGGTATCCCGATTGAGGTTTCTGGTTTGCCTTATTTGAGATTAAAAAATGCTCGTTCTATAAAAAGTGAGATAAACTTATTTATGGCTTTAACTGGCTTTGTCACAGTATTAATTATGCTCATCTTACTAAGAAGTCTCAGGGCAGCAATTATTGCATTGGTCGTAGTTGCATTTGGTGTTGTTGGTTCATTCGGAATAATGGGCTTGCTTGGATTTAAAATAACATTATTTTCGGCTCTTTTACCCCCATTGTTAATAGTCATAGTTGTTCCCAATTGTATTTTCTTCATTAATAAATATCATCAAGAATATTCAAAAGATAAAAAAGTTAAACAGGCACTAATTCATACCGTAAAAAAAATTGGTGGTGTTGCTTTTTTAACAAATACAACTACTGCATTAGGTTTTGCCACATTTATTTTAACATCGAGTGATGCACTTGTTCATTTTGGAGTTGCAGCAACAATTAATATTCTTGTTGTCTACATTCTTTCCTTAACAACAATTCCTGTTTTATACAGTTGGCTATCTGAGCCAAAAGAGCGGCATTATAATCATTTGAGTCAAAAATGGATCACAAAATGGATTGAATGGCTAGTCCGAATATCACAAGACCATAGAAAGAAAGTTTATTTGGGTGCATTCGTCATTTTAATTTTTGGACTATTTGGAATGACTTTAATGAAGACGACAGGTAACCTGACGACAGATATTAATCCAAAGGATCCTCTTGTTACCCAGATGAAATTTTTCGAAAGAGAAATGGGAGGAGTTATTCCTTTGGATATTGTGATTGATTCAAGAACTGAAAATGGAATTGAAAAATCTAAATTACTAAGAAGAGTTGACAAATTTCAATCTAGATTAGATACATTCCCCAACCTTTCTAGATCTCTTTCACTAGTTGACATGTTGAAATTTGGAAGGCAAGCATATTATGGTGGAGACCCTTTGTTTTATGCTTTACCTAACTCACAGGAGAGAACATTAATATCAACTTCATTGCCTAATTTGAAAAGTGAAAATTTGGACTTTTTAACCGCAGGTTTTTCAGATTCAAAAAATCAAAAAATGAGAATTTCAGTTCAAGCAAAAGATTTAGCTCGACCAGAGATGAGTCAACTTGTGGAAAAAGTTCAAAACCTTGCGAATGAAATTTTCAGCAAAAAAAATTATGATATCCAATATACCGGTGCGAGCGTTATATTTTTAAGAAGTACAAAGTTTTTAATCAATAATTTGGTATTGAGTTTAATGCTTGCAATTGTTCTAATATCAATCATTATGGCGATCTTATTCAAGACTCCAAGAATGGTAATTGTTGCAATCATTCCTAATTTATTACCTCTATTAATGACCGCAGGCCTTATGGGCTGGTTTGGGATTCCAGTTAAACCATCCACTGTTCTTATTTTTTCGATTTCCTTTGGAATTTCAATAGATGACACTTTACATTATCTTGCTCGCTACCGTCAAGAGTTAATTGGAAATGGTCATAATATATCCAATGCAGCAATCACTGCAATAAGAGAAACGGGTATTAGTATGTTTTACACCAGTATAGTTCTATTTTCAGGATTTTTTATCTTTTTAGCGTCAGATTTTGGTGGAACCCAGGCTCTTGGTCTCTTAGTTTCGATTACTTTAGTATTTGCGATGTTTTCCAATTTAATATTATTACCGAGTCTTTTAATATCCCTAGATAAGGTAATGACAGGATCAGAAATGGAAAATATATTAATTGATTTAGCTGAAGACGAATGAAAGGTATTATACTTGCCGGTGGCTCAGGGACAAGACTTCATCCACTAACTAAAATCATGAGCAAGCAATTAATGCCTGTATATGACAAGCCAATGATATTTTACCCTCTCTCAACATTGATGGAGGCGGGTATTCGAGAAATATTAATTATATCGACGGCGGAGGATTTACCGTTATTTGAAAAACTCCTTGGAGATGGTAAAAAATTAGGTTGTTCATTTTCATATGAAATTCAAAAAGAACCAAAGGGCCTTGCTCAAGCATTTTTGATCGGAAAAAAATTTATTGGAAATGACCGTGTTGCTTTAATACTGGGTGATAACATATTTTTTGGGGGAGGAATGAAGTCTATTTTGAAAAATGCTAAAGAAAAAAAAGGTGCAGTGATTTTTGCATACGAGGTGAGTGATCCTGAAAGATATGGAGTTGTTGATTTTGATAAAAACGGGAATGCTATTTCTTTAGAGGAAAAACCAACGAATCCTAAAAGTAATTACGCTGTTCCTGGTCTTTATTTTTATGATAATGATGTCATTGAATTTGCAACAAAACTTAAACCGAGTTTAAGAGGTGAGTATGAGATAACAGATATTAACAAGAATTACTTAGAAAATCAAAATTTAAGTGTAAAAGTTTTGGAAAAAGGTACTCAATGGCTTGATACTGGTACCTTCGATAGCCTATTGGAGGCAGGTAATTTTGTGCAAATTATGGCGAGAAGACGGGGAATTAAAGTTGCTTGTATTGAAGAGGTGGCATTTAGAATGGGCTATATAAATGCAAAAGAGCTTTTGGAGCTATCTAAGCCTCTAATGAAAAGTGGTTATGGAATGTATTTAAGAGGACTCATTGAATGAATTCATTAGACCGTCTTCGTAAATTTTATCTTGATTCGTTGGAGCAGGGTTTTAGCGAGCCTGAGTGGAACAGACATCCAGATGAACTATATGCGCCACAGCGATATATTCTAGGTTTAGGTGGCAAAAGAATCAGACCAATATTAGCTCTCATGGCTGCTGAGGCTAATGGTTGTGATGCGAGCATTGCTTTGTCAGTTGCTCACTCCGTAGAAAGATTTCATAATTTCTCACTTATTCATGATGATATAATGGATAAAGCTAAGATTCGGAGAGGTAAAAAAACTGTGCATGAAAATTGGGATTTGAATACAGGAATACTATCTGGAGATGCTCTGCTGGTCATGGCGTATAAATCTTTATCACAATCGCCAGATAAATATTTTTCAGAGCTGTTAAAATCATTTAATCAAACTGCGCTTGAAGTTTGTGAGGGTCAGCAAATGGATATGAGCTTTGAAAAAATTGATAATATAGAAGAAGGGCAGTATTTGCACATGATTAGGAATAAAACAGCTGTTTTATTGGGATGCTCGTTAGAGATGGGTTCTATAATTTCCGGAGGATCAAAAGTTGTCTCCAGAGCTCTATATAATTTTGGTGTTGAGTTAGGAATAAGTTTTCAAATTCATGATGACATTCTTGATGCTTATGGCTCAACTAAGACCACAGGAAAGAATGTTGGAGCAGACATACTTGCTAAAAAGAAAACTTTACTTTGGATACATTTTTCAAAAAATAATCCAGGCAAATTAGATTCTATTTTTGATTCGCAATCAATCGAAATAGTGCAGAAAATATTATCAGAGATGGAATTAAGTGGAACTTTTGATTATGTTCAGAAACGGAGGCGAAATCATTTTGATAATGCCATGAAATCTTTGAAGGAAATTGAAGAGGTGTGTGAGGTTTCAGCCTTAAGAAATTTTGCAAATTGGATTTTTGAGAGAAAATTTTAATTTTTTTGATAAAACACATGCATGAATAATACATGAGGAAAACTAATTGCAGACAGAAAAATAAAGAAATAAGCCAGGCCTTCTTCTGGGTTTAGCTTCAATACGTATATTGATATCAGGTATAAAAGAATTGCTCCTACATTAAAGGGAAGAGCCTCCTTGAACATTTTAAAATTGGACTTTTGTAATTTGGACTTTAAATGTTTCCACCCAATTCTACTATGTTGAAAAACGAAATAGAGGCCAAAGGTTAAGAGGAGGCTTTCATAGTTAGATAAAAAAAGGAAAATTAATATTACTAGCCATTCAATATGTCTTTTAACGATTGCATAGACTGATGGGATAAATAATATTGAATTCCCTATAAGTTGATAATGAATTTCGGAATTTTCAACTAACTCGATACCGAGTATTGACAATATTTCTCGAAATTCATCAAAGTGAATTAAGAATAAAGAGCTAAGCAAAATAATGCCCCAGACAAAAGAGATAAAATTTGAGCTAATATTCCAATTTTGAGTTTCAGCTTGCCCAAAATGCCATGCAGAGTATAGGATAAAAAATAATAGAGCAATTAATGGTACATAAACCCAAATCAACAAAATTATCAGCATAAGAGAGAGATATGCGAGAATAAATTTAAAAGTGATCTTGTTGCTGCCATTTGGGAATACTCCAATTAAGTGATCTAGAGCGCCATGAGGTATTCCAATGAATAGCAAACCTAATGCAATAACAACTAGGTTACTTTGAGATAGATTTAACAAATCACTGGATGATCGGGTTTGATCTACTAAAAGGTAAAAAACCATTAATATTGGAATCATAGTTTTTTTTATTTTCCAATAAAACCAAAACAATGCAGATTTAATAAATGTCCATATTTGTAGTTTTAAAAACATGGACATATCCTCTAAAATAGAAGTTTTTTCATCAAGAAATTTTAAGATGAAACCGGAAGATTTTATCTTAAATAATCTTTCAAAGATTGGCTTTCCTTTTAATGGCCAGATTGTCAGAATAATTAATAATAATTGATCGTAAAAAAGAAATCTTTTATTTACTCTTACTTTTCTTGACTTTAACTTTCCATTCTTACATATCAATTTCGAATGATTGTACATGTTTTTAAAAGCATATCCAGTACTTGGTTTTACATTCCCCGCTCGAGTTCCAATATTGACAATCTTTTCATCAGATTTTTGTTCGGGTAATATTGAGCTCATTGGAATTATTCCTTTTTCCGATTCTATGATTTGGTATGGTCCAAAATATTTTTCAATAAAATCATTAAGCGTATTTTTTGCTTCATCTTGATTTATGAGTTTTTTCCCAAATCGAGTTAATTCTATTAGGGCAGTTTTTTGGGAGTAGGGTAAAATATATATAAACTGAGTAGCTCCTTCCTGAGGCACTCGAAAGTCCATCATGTGATATACATCAGTTTCTAGTTGGTATTCACTTAGTTCAACTTTTAAGCCGAAAAATGATTGCGAAATATTAAACTTATCATCTTTTAGGTTTCTCAAATCTGGAGGTCGGCTGTCAAAAACCCATTCGGTAGAATAGTTATTTTCAGATGTCTTAATGTTTAGCGAATTAAGACTTTCAACCCTTAATACTTTTTCCCTTTTATGTTCAATTTTATGTTCTAGACACAGCTTTTTTGCCCAATCATACAAGTCGCTACTATTTATATGAAAGTATTCAATGGGTTTAATCGATGAACTTTTATTATTGTTAATTCTAATTTTATTCCATCGATGGGATATGAGAGATTCATAATCTTGATAAATGTTATCAAGTTTATTCGCCCAAAAACAAAATGTTTTATCATTTTCAGTTTTTTCACTGGGTTCTAAAATCAAGATTTTTTTATCGTTAAGCAAAAATTGCTTTGACATCTCTATTAAAAGAATGCATGTGCTGGCTCCCCAGCCAGCAAAAATTATATCGTAATTATTGTTTTTATTAGACAATTTTTTTTATTCTAATTCAGGCAATATAATACAATTAAAAATGATTTTTTTTCTTTTTACTATTCAATATATGTAATTACATGTCCTTCTTTAGAAAGGATTAAATTGACGTAATTTTGAAAGAGCTATTAAAACAGTTTTATGG
This sequence comes from Cryomorphaceae bacterium, assembly GCA_002682945.1. Lineage (GTDB taxonomy): Bacteria > Bacteroidota > Bacteroidia > Flavobacteriales > Schleiferiaceae > TMED14. The sequence goes on from NYSL01000016.1 coordinate 152,862, forward strand.
ATCGCTTTTCTTTTTTAGGGACATCGCATATCGGCTTTATTGAGGATCTTTATAAAGAGTATCTCTCTGACCCTGATTCTATTGAACCTTCATGGAGAGCTTTTTTTCAAGGTTACGATTTTTCAAAATCTGATTTTAGTGATCTGCTAGAAGATCAGACAGTGCTTCCCGATGAGGTAAGAAAAGAATTTTCAGTTCTGAATTTAGTTCATGGATATAGGACCCGAGGGCATTTATTTACTCAGACAAATCCAGTAAGAACAAGAAGAAAGTACAGTCCTGATTTATCACTGAAAAATTTTGGATTAAATGATTCAGATTTAGAATTAAAGTTTCAAGCAGCATCTGAACTCGGCCTTGAGTCCCCTGCGAGTTTAAGAGATATAATTAATCATCTCGAAAACACATATTGTCGCTCTATCGGCGTGGAGTATATGTATGTAAGAGAGCCAGATGTAATTTCTTGGATTCAAAAGTTTATACAGTCCAATGAAAATGCTCCCATTTTAGATTCTAATGATAGATTATATATTCTGCACAAGTTAAATGAGGCAATTGCATTTGAGAGTTTTTTAAATACAAAGTTTGTTGGACAGAAGAGGTTTTCAATTGAAGGTGCGGAAAATTTAATTCCAGGATTAGATTTTTTGCTTCAAAAAGCTGCTGAAATCGGGGTTGAAGAAGTTGTTTTGGGTATGGCGCACCGGGGAAGGTTAAATGTTTTGACAAATCTGTTTGGAAAGCCAGCTTCTGAGATTTTTTCCGAATTTGAAGGTAAACAATTCGAAGAAGCAGATTTTGATGGAGATGTCAAGTATCATCTTGGTTATACAGCAGAAAGGGAGTTGGATAATGGTAAAAAATTGAAATTAAATATTGCTCCAAACCCTTCTCATCTTGAAGCAGTGGATCCAATAGTTGCTGGAATTTCAAGGGCAAAAAGTCGCTCAAGTTATCCTGAGGATCCAAGTAAAGTTTTACCAATTATGATTCATGGTGATGCTGCTATATCGGGTCAAGGAGTTGTATACGAGGTAATTCAAATGGAAAGATTAACTGGTTATGGAACAGAAGGAACCATTCATGTTGTAGTTAATAATCAAGTTGGTTTCACAACAAATTTCATTGATGGCCGTTCGTCAACCTATTGTACCGACGTGGCGAAAGTAGTGTTAGCTCCAGTTTTGCATGTCAACGGTGACGATACTGAAGCAGTTATTCACGCCATGCGTTTTGCAATTGAGTATCGTCAGAAATGGAAACGGGACGTATTTATTGATTTACTTTGTTACAGAAAGTATGGACATAATGAAGGTGATGAGCCCAGGTTTACTCAACCTTTGCTGTACAAAACAATTTCGAAGCATCCGAATCCAAGAAAAATATATTTTGACAAACTTCTTGCCACTGGAGAAGTAGATTCAAATTTGATACGTGAGATGGAATCTGAATTCAAGTCTATGTTAGAAGGCTTATTCGATGATTCAAAAAAGATTGAAAAAAATAAAATTGTTCCATTTATGTTAGACGAATGGAATGATTATCCGAGGGCAAAAAAAATAGACATTCACAATATTCCAGATACATCAATTTCAAAAGATCGTTTGAGTTCAGTAGCAAAAACACTTACGGCTTTACCCCCAGGTAAGAAATTCTTCAAAAAAATAACTCGTTTAATTGGAGATAGACAGAAGATGGCTTTCGAAAAAAATGCATTAGACTGGGGAATGGCTGAAATGATGGCTTATGGAACATTACTTCAAGATGGGTTTAATATTCGTATCTCCGGCGAGGATGTAGAGAGAGGAACTTTTTCACATCGCCATGCAATTATTAAAATTGAAGACTCAGAAGAAGAGGTTTGTCTATTAGATAACATACCAGAATCAAAGGGTCGTTTCGCAATTTACAATTCACACTTATCAGAATATGCTGTTTTGGGTTTTGATTATGGATATGCTATGGCAAGTCCAGATACTTTGGTGATTTGGGAAGCTCAATTCGGAGATTTTTCAAATGGGGCCCAAATAATTATTGATCAATTTATAGCTGCGGCTGAGGATAAATGGAAAGTACAAAATGGTTTGGTCTTATTGCTTCCTCATGGCTATGAAGGCCAGGGAGCAGAACATTCATCAGCGCGATTGGAGCGATTTCTTCAACTGTGCGCTCAACAAAATATGTTTGTTTGTAATCCAACGACACCGGCTAATCATTTTCATTTGCTTCGTCGACAAATGCTTCAAAAGTTCAGAAAGCCATTAGTGATTATGAGTCCTAAAAGTCTATTAAGACATCCATTAGCAGTATCTAAAATGGAGGAATTAGGTGAAGGTAAATTCCTCCCTGTTATTCCGGATTTCATAGATGAGAGAAAAGTAAAAAAAGTTGTGTTCTGCTCTGGGAAAATATATTACGAGCTTTTGGAGGAGAGAAATCGAATCAATGACGAAGAAACTGCAATTATTCGATTGGAACAATTATACCCGCTTCCTAAAAAAGAAATGGATAGGCAGTTAAATAAGTACAACAAAAAAGTAAAATTGATTTGGACCCAGGAGGAACCTGCAAATATGGGAGCATGGACTTATTTAAGAGTAAAAACTGATTATCCATTTAAATGTATATCCCCAAAGGTTTCTGCTTCAACGGCTCCAGGATCAAAACAAGCTGCTGAGCAAGTACAAAAAAAATTAATAATTCAAACATTTGAAAGTTAACATTTGATTATATGATACTTGAAATGAAAGTGCCTTCACCGGGCGAATCAATTAGTGAAGTAGAAATTGCGGAATGGCTGGTAGAAACCGGAGATTATGTTGAAAAAGATCAAGCGATAGCTGAGGTTGACTCGGATAAAGCTACTCTGGAGCTCCCTGCAGAAGTGAGTGGGACCATTGAAATTCTCTATGAACCTGGCGATGTTGTTGGAGTAGGTGAGGTTGTTTGTAAAATCGATACATCAGCTGATGCCCCTGCAAAAGGTGATAAACCAATAAAAGAAACGCTCCCTTTATCAGAGAAAATAGATATTACACCTTTAAAAGAATCTTATGCAACAGGTTCACCTAGTCCAGCTGCAAAAAAGATCCTTGATGAGAAAGGTATTCTTGCATCATCGATTCAAGGAACTGGAAAAGACGGAAGAATAACGAAAGATGATGCCATAAATGCAAAGGCGTCTATGGGTTCCTCAATAGGTAAAGAGCGAACACAAAACCGGGAAAGAATGAGTTCGTTGCGACGAAAATTAGCAAAGAGGCTTGTTTCAGTAAAGAATGAGACAGCAATGCTTACAACTTTCAATGAAGTTGATATGAAACCAATAATGGATCTAAGAAAAAAGTACAAAGAGACTTTTGCTAAAAAACATGATGTTGGTCTGGGCTTTATGAGCTTTTTTACCCTTGCTGTTGTCCGGGCCTTAAAAGAATTCCCAAATGTCGCAAGCATGATTGATGGCGATGATATGGTGAGCTTTGATTCTATGGATATTTCAGTAGCAGTAAGTGGACCAAAGGGGCTTATGGTTCCTGTGGTTCGAAATGCAGATCAATTGGGATTTGCGGGAATTGAGTCTCAAATAAAGAGTTTAGCAATTAAAGTTCGTGATGGAAAAATCACAATAGATGAAATGACAGGTGGATGTTTTACAATTACAAATGGTGGTGTATTTGGCTCTATGCTTAGCACTCCCATAATTAATCCACCTCAGTCGGCGATTCTTGGAATGCACAATATTGTTGAAAGGCCTATTGCCGTTAATGGTAAAATTGTTATTCGTCCAATTATGTATGTGGCCATGAGTTATGATCACAGAATTATTGATGGAAAGGAATCGGTAGGTACATTGGTGGCAGTCAAAGAAGCTCTTGAAAATCCAATTGACATTTTAATGCAAGGAGATGTGAAAAAGGGTTTGGATTTGTAAATCTTGGAAAGTTTTGATTGATACTCACACTCATTTAGACAGCACCAAATTTTCAGATGACATAGATGAAGTGATAAAAAGAGCTGTATCTGTTGGNGTCAAAAAAATGTATTTGCCAAATGTTGACGACAATAGTCTAGTGAGGATGAGAAATCTTCAAAAAAGATATCCGAACTATATAGAACTCATGCTAGGATTACACCCTTGCGATATAAACAGCGATTGGGAAAAAGTAATTGATCGTTACGATGAAATTTGGAAAAAAAACCCATCAGCTTTTGTTGCTGTAGGAGAAATAGGGTTGGATTTACATTGGGACAAATCTAATATTGATAAACAGATTTTAGCTCTGAATCGTCAGCTGAACTGGTGTCTGGAGTATGAGAAGCCTTTTAGTATGCATGTTAGAGACGCATGGGAGCCAATGATGAAGGTATTAAGAGATAGAAAAAGTAGTCAANTAAGAGGAGTNCTACATTGTTTTACAGGCTCNTTGGAAATCGCTAATGAGCTTATTGATATGGGNCACTATTTGGGAATTGGAGGTGTTACAACATTTAAAAACTCCAATNTAATCAAGGTTATTTCTGAAATAGGCCTGAGCCGCATTGTATTGGAGACAGACAGCCCCTACCTAGCACCTGTTCCCCATCGAGGGAAGAGAAATGAAAGTTCTTATTTATTTGATATTGCTCTTTATTTATCTCGGGAATTGGGTCATACAATTGAACATATCAAACAGGTCACATCCGAAAATGCAAATCATATATTTAAAACGTGAAACTTTTACTTATNTATACAGGTGGAACNATAGGGATGATTCAAAGTCCAGATGGTGATTTGTCACCNTTCGATTTTGATGAGGTNATAAGGCAAGTGCCGGAAATAAAACAAATGGATTGTGAAATTGACACAATTCAAGCCTGGGANCCGTTAGACTCTAGTGATATAAANCANAATCATTGGATTAAACTTGCNAATATTCTAAATGATAATAGGAGTTCCTATGATTCATTTGTGATATTGCATGGAACTGATACAATGGCCTATACAGCTTCAGCTTTGAGTTTTATTTTAATGAATTTTTCAAAACCCATTATTTTAACGGGAAGCCAATTGCCAATTGGTGTTTTAAGAAGTGATGGGCGCGAGAATCTAATTACATCCATTGAACTGGCTATGACCAAACGGGGGGGTAACACTCCAGCAATCCAAGAAATATGTGTTTATTTTGAATATAAATTGTTTCGCGGGAATAGAGTTTTCAAGAGAAGTTCTCAAGCATTTGAAGCATTCTCGAGTCCAAATTATCCAATTTTAGCGGATGTGGGAGTCCATATTGATATTCATGAAGAATATACCCTTAGTTCAGAGAANAATTATTTTTTTGAGTCCAAAATGGATTCTCATATCGCTGTTTTAAAGTTTTTTCCAGGAATCGATGAGGCCTTTTTAAGAAATACAATTCTTAATTCCGGCAGAAATGCAATTATTCTTCAAACTTATGGAAGTGGCAATGTTCCGAAACTTGATTTCTTATCCGATATTCTAGATGAAGCTCGTGATAAAGGTGTATTAATTATTAATACTTCCCAATGTCCAGGCGGTGGGGTTTCTCAACCAGCATATGCAGCTTCTAGGATGTTACGTCATTCAGGAGTTCTATCTGCCGGGGATATGACTCTAGAAGCTACCATAACAAAAACAATGTGGTTATTGGGTTGTGGAAAACAAGGAAAGGTATTTGAGCAACTATTCTTGGAAAACTTAGTTGGCGAGAGAACCATTTGACTTTTAAAAATTCATGAAACCAAAAAAGAATTAAATGTTCAATTGCTAAGAAGATGAAATCATTAAATACGGAATTGAAACTCACGGATGAAATTCAAGATTCCATTAATGCTATATTGAGAATACCGGTTCCTGATGAACGAAAAAAATTTTTAGAGCCATTCGTCAGCTATATTAAAAATAAAATTGAACTTCAAGACAAAATATATTTAAATTTTATTTGCACTCATAATTCTCGACGAAGCCAGTTTTCTCAAATTTGGGCTGATACAGCTTCAATTTATTATAATATTCCAATAGAATCTTTTTCAGGAGGAGTAGAGATTACTGAACTAAACGAACAAGTTTTAATTTCTTTAAAGAATTGTGGATTTTTTATTGAGCGAGAAAAAATATATAATTCAGGGCATGAAATTTTCATGTTTCCAAAGCTTCAATCACTCAGGATGTTTTCAAAATTATACAATGATCCGATTAACCCTAAAGATAAATTTGCTGCTATAATGACATGTTCGCATGCAGATAAGAATTGTCCAATTATCTCAGGGGCTGAAATACGAATTCCTATTATGTATGATGATCCAAAATTATTTGACAATACTCCTGAAAAAGTATCTAAATATTATGAATGTTGTTTACAAATTGCAAGCGAAATGTTTTACCTATTTTCTCAAGTAAAAATTTTAATTAATGAATAAAAAATTATCATTTCTTAACCAATACCTTACTCTATGGATCCTTTTAGCTATGGTTTTTGGAGTCCTTTTTGGCTATTATTTTCCATCGTCATCTTCTTTTATTGGCTCTTTTAATAATGGAAGTATTAATATTCCAATAGCCATTGGTTTAATTATGATGATGTATGCCCCTTTAGCAAAAGTGAATTATAGTCTTTTACCAAAGGTCTTCGGTAATATTAAAGTCC
>NYSL01000036.1 GCA_002682945.1 Cryomorphaceae bacterium
AATTTCTGAATTTGATGAAGTCATTATCGACTACCTAAATGGCGAAGCAATAAAAACAGTTTTTAAAAATAGTCAGATAGCTATGTCCCCTAATATTATTTCCAATGGGATGATTCAGTGGAATTATAACATGAACAAAAATTTTCAAGGGCATTTACAGCTACGCGCAAAATATATTGGTCGTCAATATTTAGATAATACGGAAAATGAAAGCAGAAGCCTGAATCCTTATCAAACCGTCGATTTCCAATGGCTAATTTCATCAAGGTTAGGAGATTTAAGGTTAGACGTAATGAATTTATTTGATGCAAATTATGCTCCTAATGGATACACATGGGGCTATCTGTATGGTGGAGAAAGAACCGATGAAAATTTTGTTTTCCCGATGGCCGGAATAAATTTCTTTCTAACCTACAGTATCAAATTAGATGGTAAAAAAGAAAATATATGATTTAAATTAATTCTCAAAGTTGTGACTTTGCGATTTCAACATCTTTGATTATTTGAGATCGCAGATCATCTTTTGAATTAAATTTCTTTTCATCTCGAATTCGATCTATAAAATGCACGCGAATAGGTCGGTCATAAAGGTCTTGTCCCCCCTGAAGTAAATGAACTTCAAGTAAAGGTTTTTCATTTGCAATAGACGGTCTTTTACCATAGTTAGCTACGCCCATAATTTGACGAAGCGTTGGATCGTCTAAAATGTCTATACGAACTGAATAAACGCCTTCAGCAGGGAAAATTTTATCAGGGTGGACCTCTCCTACATTAGCAGTTGGGAAACCCAAACCCCGACCGATTTTTTTCCCTTGAATCACTTTCCCGGAGATAAAATGGGGTCGGGTCAAAGCATAGGAAGCCGCTTTCACATTTCCTGAAGTTATTGCTTTTCTGATTTGTGTCGAGGAAATATTATTTTCTTCTATCTGTACTGCTGAGATTTCCTCTAAGTCAAATCCATAAACAGGTGCATATTCTTCCAAGTTTTTAAATGAGCCCTCTCTATTTTTACCAAATCGGTGATCATGACCAATCACTAGATGCTTCACTCCAATTTTTTCTATTAAAAAATTTCGGACAAAATCAATTGACTCAATTTTAGCAAAATCCTCATTAAAATTTTGAACGATTAAATAATCAAGACCCATTTTAGAAAGTAACTCAGATCGCTCATCTATTGTCGTTAAAAGTTGCAATGGATACTCAGGGTGAACCAGTCTTCTTGGGTGTGGGTCAAAAGAGAGTAAAACAGAACGACCATTAATTTCTTTAGCTCTATTTTTTATGCGCTCTAAAATCGTTTGATGCCCAGCGTGTAACCCGTCAAAAGTACCAACAGTAGCAACAGTCGATGTGCGATTTGGGAAATCATTAATAGATTTAAAAATCTTCAATTAGGTGTCTTTAAATTTTATTGGCAAAGATATCTATCCATGCTTTTGATTGTTATTTTTTCTTGATATCAAGAAAAGTTTAAAGAATTCAGAATTTTAGTATCAAAATTTAGCTAAATCACCATTAAAATTATTCTTAATTCGTTCGAAATAAATCATTATTATTTCTTCCAAAATTATAGATAAATTCAACTTTTGATTTGTAGCTTTGCTAGCCAGAATATAGAAAGTTTTTATTGAATAAAATATGACCAATTTAAAAGGGAAAATCGCTCAAGTCATCGGGCCTGTCGTTGACGTTTATTTTGAAGGATCAAAGCTGCCAAAAATTTATGATGCCTTAGAAGTTATTCGACCTGATGGTCAAAAAGTCGTAATGGAAACTCAGCAGCACATTGGAGAAGATACTGTTCGAGCCATTTCTATGGACTCAACTGATGGCTTCAAAAGAGGTCAAGAAGTAACTGCAACTGGCCGACCAATTGCTATGCCTTCTGGTGAGCAGATCCGAGGAAGAGTTTTTAATGTTGTCGGAGAAAGCATTGATGGTATTGGAGGTACAGCTGAAGGTGATGAGTTACCCATACACAGAGAGGCTCCAAAATTTGAAGAACTTTCAACAGCAACTGAAGTTCTTTTAACGGGGATTAAAGTCATTGACCTAATAGAACCGTATGCTAAAGGAGGGAAAATTGGATTATTCGGTGGTGCGGGTGTAGGCAAAACCGTATTAATACAAGAGTTGATAAATAATATAGCGAAAGGACACGGTGGCTTATCCGTTTTTGCAGGAGTTGGTGAGCGTACTCGAGAGGGAAATGATTTACTCCGAGAAATGATTGAAGCGGGAATTATCAATTACGGAGATGAATTTAAAAAATCATTGGAAGCAGGAGGTTGGGACCTAAGTAAAGTCAATAAAAAAGACCTTAAGGACTCAAAAGCCACTTTTGTTTTTGGTCAAATGAATGAGCCTCCAGGGGCTAGAGCAAGAGTCGCTCTTTCTGGATTAACCATGGCTGAATACTATCGAGACGGAGAGGGTACAGGACAAGGAAAAGATATTTTATTCTTCGTGGACAATATATTTAGATTTACGCAAGCTGGCTCAGAAGTTTCGGCCTTATTAGGCCGGATGCCTTCTGCAGTAGGCTATCAGCCAACATTGGCTACTGAGATGGGACTTATGCAAGAACGTATTACCTCAACAAAAAATGGATCCATAACCTCAGTGCAAGCCGTGTATGTTCCTGCAGATGACTTAACAGATCCTGCGCCTGCAACTACTTTTGCACACCTAGACGCAACGACTGTACTATCAAGAAAGATTGCAGAATTAGGTATATATCCAGCAGTAGACCCACTAGATTCAACCTCTCGAATTTTAACTCCAGAAATCGTTGGGGAAGATCATTATAAATGTGCTCAAGATGTTAAGATGATTCTTCAGCGTTATAAAGAACTTCAAGATATAATTGCAATTCTAGGTATGGAAGAGCTTTCTGAAGAAGATAAAATGGCAGTTCATCGAGCTAGAAGAATTCAACGTTTCTTATCCCAACCATTTCATGTCGCTGAACAATTCACGGGTATTCCTGGAGTTTTTGTTGATATAGCCGAAACCATAAAAGGTTTCAACATGATTTTAAATGGTGAATTAGACCAGTATCCTGAAGCCGCTTTTAACTTAAAAGGAAGCATCGAAGAAGTTATTAAAGCCGGGGATAAAATGTTAGCAGAAGCCTAAAATATGAGTCTAAAACTACATATTTTGTCGCCCGAAAAAACTCTTTTTGAAGGAACTTCTGAATCCATTCTATTTCCCGGGAAAGACGGAGTATTTCAAGTTTTAAAAGATCATGCTCCACTGATGGCATCCTTAACTCAAGGAAATATCATTGTCAATACGGGTAAGGGGAATCAAGATATATCTGTAGAGGGCGGAGTTGTAGAAGTATCAAAAAATAAAGTTACGGTCTTAGCGCTTTAAAACTAAAAAATTAATAGCTTTTACCCAGCTCACGTGGCTAGGTTTTTAAAAGATTATTATGCGAAAAGTGATATTTGTTTCTTTTTTATGCTTGCCATTCATTTTTGTTTCTGGGCAAAGCAGCAAAAGTGTTTTGCTTGATTCCATTGATGTGCTGAGCTCCACATTGCCCTCAGAAGATGGTCATCTCGTTTATTCAAAAAATGAATTTGATATTTTAAATTCACCTTATGCGAATGTTGGAGAAATATTGGAAGTATTTCCGAGTCTAGAAATAAGAAGTCGAAGTCTAAATGATGTCCAAGCAGATATTTCTTTGAGAGGCTCAACTTTTGATCAAGTATTGATGCTGGTAAATGGAATCCCTTATTCTGATCCTCAGACTGGACATCACAATATGAATCTCCCCGTCCCTGCTGGATCTATCGAGTCTATCCATATTATGCCCAGTGGAGGATCATACAGATATGGTCCATTCGCCTTTGCGGGAGTGATAGATATCATTACAAAAAAAGGAAGTGATCAAGGAGGTTATGCTTCTGCTAGCATTGGAGAATATGGCTTTCAAAATGGAGCTGCTGGAGTTTCTTTGGGTAAAATAATGGGATTCTACTCGCGCATTGATTTAGAGTATAAAGCTGCTGATGGAGAATTATTAAATAGAGATTTCGCTCAATGGCAAGCATTTATTTCAGCAGAAAGAGAAATTAAACGCTTTGGGAAAATTATTTTAAACGCAGGGTATCTAGCTAAAAATTTTGGTGCCTTTAATTTTTATTCATTTAATTTCCCGAACCAATTTGAAGCTATTCAATCCCTATCAGCAAATGCAAAAATACATATGGGAATGGGTACTATTAAAGCTTATGTGCGCCAACACAAAGATCATTTTGAACTTTTTCGTGAGGAGATAGGATATTATGAATATGCTGGTGCGAATCAATTTATAAACACAATAGATTCAAGCTATGCGCCAACTTGGTATCGAGAACATAATAACCATAAGAGTAATACCTATGGTGTTGATTTTGAGTCTAGAGAAAAAAAACTAAAAATTGGAAGCTTAAATGCGTCTTATAAATATGGCTTAGACTTCAGGAGAGATGAAATTATTAGTAATATTTTGGGAACGGATTTGTTGAATCCTGTGCTTGCTGATCAGAGAGCATATTACCTTAAAGGAGACGAGCGTAATAATTCAGGAGTTTTTGCTCAATTCCAATTGGGCAAATTAAATTCGGCTATTCGGCTAAACGCAAACGATAATTTTGGCATTGACTGGCTCCCAAATCTTGATTATTCTTATACTTTAAATTCTAACTTTATAATTAAAGCAAGTATCAACCGAAGTTTTAGATTACCATCATTCACTGATCTCTATTATACTTTAGGGGGAGCACAAGGCTCTGAAAGCCTACGTCCCGAGCATGCATGGAATAGCGAGGTTTCGTTAACAAAGTTATTTAAAAACAAAAAAATAATGTTTCCTCAAAAGTTTGTAATTACTGGATACCATAGGTACGGTCAAAACCTGATTGATTGGATATATCGAACAGTAAATAACGAAGAAGTTTTACAAGCAGATAATTTAACACAGGTCAGTATTTTTGGTACTGAAATTCATACAAAAGGGAATTTAAATAAACGATTATTTTATTCTCTAAATGCGCAAATTGCGTCTCACCGGACGGGAGATATCGATGGCCAATCCATTTATGTTTTAGATTATTTAGCAAATAGAATTCAAGCAGAAATACATAGTAAATCATTTAATGGATATAAAATTGGACTTGTGGGCACACGGCAAGAAAGAGCGGGAAGCTACATTTCTTCTGTTGGAGAAAAAATAAAGTATCCGGCATTCTCAACCATGGACATGCAATTATCATATGATAATGATGGTTTATGCATATTTATGAATGCTCAAAATTTATTTAATTCAGAAATCTACGACAGAGGAAATGTTCCTTTACCTGGACGTTGGGCTAAATTGGGGATACGTTTTCATTGGTAATATGTAAAAAAGAAATGCTGCTATTGAATAAATTAATTGGGACCCCAATAAACCAACAAAATGATATTTTATTTTGGTGTGCAATTGCCTTCACTTTTTTATCAGCCTTCCTTTATCAAAATAGCAATAATCAGGGTATTCCGAGATATATGTTTATTAAAAGCTTTTTGGAATTAAAAATTGAGAAAAAAGGATTTTGGATCCCTCACCTTTTCACATTGACTATTGGAGGCTTTTTGTACTTGAACTCTCTATCAATTTTAAAATTGAATTCACTTAATGAGGTATATGAAGCATTTGGGCTCATTTTGATTCCCATTTGCGTAATATCATATCAACTTATTTTAAACATCGTAAGTGGCAAGATATGGGGCACAGAAGTTCTTCATTATGAATGTTGGAGGATTCGATTTAAATATTTACCCATTATTCTTTTTGGAATCCCTTTTTTACTTTGGTTAATGGTCTGGGGTCAAAGCCTTGAGGGATTTATCAAGAATCTATTTGATGTGACTACAATAATTTATTTGATATTATATTGCTTTGGTATACTAAGTTCTGTAATAAATTTCTTAAGGAAAAGCACCTCACCGTGGTATTTAGGGTTTTCATACCTTTGCGCCTTAGAAATAGCACCAATTTTTTGGGCTTTATTTTAAGGACTTATGAAAGTTAAAAGTATTTTGGTCTCACAGCCTGAGCCTCAAGTTGCAAACAGCCCGTATTCTGCTCTTGCGGATAAGCACAAAGTTAAAATTGATTTTCAACCTTTTATCGAGGTCATAGGTATACCTGGTAAAGAATTTAGAAAAGATAAAATCTCCGTTAGAGATTTTAAATCTTTCATATTTACGAGCCGCATAGCAATTGATCATTTCTTCCGAATGTGTAAAGAAATGCGTGTTCCTGTAAGCCCTGAATGGAAATATTTCTGCACTTCAGAAGCCGTTGCATTTTATCTTCAAAAATTCGTTCCATATCGAAAAAGAAAAATTTATCCGGGTAAAGGGTCTCTTGCAGACCTGATACCGATGCTAAAAAAACAACGTGGAGAACATTTCATGATGCCCACATCCGATATTCTAAATCCAGATATTCCTAATCTTTTAGAAAAGTCTAACATTGAGTGGACACGAGCTAAAATGTACCAAACTGTTATTTGCGATTTAAGTCATTTAAGTGATGTCAAATACGATATTTTGGTATTCTTCAGCCCTGAAGGAATACGATCTTTATTAAGAAATTTTCCAAAATTTGAGCAAGGAGAAACACTTATTGCCGGGTTTGGAAATACGACTAAAGCCGCCATTGAAGAGAATGACTTACGACTTGATATTGCTGTTCCTACTGCCAAATTCACATCGATGACTCAAGCTCTCGATTCGTTTATTGAGAAATCAAAAAATAAGTGAGTGACAATTGCTTCCCAAAAGAAGAAAAATTAATATCCCGAAAGCAAATCAGGTATCTTTTTTCAGAAGGGAAAAGATTTTATAAACATCCCATTAATATTATTTATTGTAACTCTGAAGTAAAATTAGAAAGAGGAGTTCAAATACTTATTGGTGCCTCAAAAAAACGTTTTAAAAAAGCTTATCAAAGAAATAAAATAAAGAGGCTTTTAAGAGAAGCATATCGTTTAGAGCGAAAAAAATTTCATGAAAAATCTCCACCTCTCTATATTGGTTTTTTATATGCTAATAATAAAATAGAAAGTCTTGACTTTTTACGAATTGTCATTAAAGAGGCCCTGAATATAATTAGTCAGGAAATAAAATCCTGATCCATACAAGCAACCCACATCCACCCTAGGACGGCGCTAGAAATCCCAAGGGATCTCTCCAGAAAACTTTCAGTAATAAACAAACATCCAAAGAATATTATACAGACGATCGCTTTTCTCTTTTGCAAAGAATCAAAGTGTAAAAAATTAATACGGTATGATAAGAAAAAGCCTAGAGAGATCCATATTAATCCAAGCAATCCATAGGTTGCCGCGTATTGAAGTATTTGATTATGAACATTAGATTTGCGTTTTAGCCCAAATCGATAATTTTCATTTTGATACTCAATCATAAGCTCGTCTTGAATTTTAGTTTGGCCAACACCAAATAAAAAGTTCTCACCCCAAATATTAATAGCTGCAGTGTTTTGAACAATTCGGGTATCAACGGATCCTGTGGCCCAATATGCTGAAATGGGTCTAAAAACATGACCTAAACTCCTTCCATCCGAAAATTTTTGGGATAAAGAGAATATTCCTAAAATAAAAAACAAAAATACCAGATGTATTCGGTGGAAATTGGAAACAATATTTTTTAGATAAAAAATTCCAGCGCTCAAAAGCGCAAACAAACCAATTTTTGATCCTAGTAAGCTTATTGTGGTTAAAACAATCGAAAAAAAAATAATTTGAAAAATTCTTCTTAAACGAATCTCATAAATAGAAACTACCCCCAATGATAAATAGGAAATTAAATATATATGTTGATGCAAAGAGCCCGTGAGCTCCCGGTAAAATATCAGTGATAAATCTCCATTCTCCCAAAACGAGAAAAGCGAATTAGAAAGAAGATATAAACAAAGAATTAAACCACCTATTGGCAAAGATGACCTTACCCAGCGCCAATGTCCAGAAACTGCAATGGGTATTAAAAAAAAGGGAAGTAACCGATATAAGTATTTTAAATCCAAAGAAAATGTCCAAAATCCTCCAAATATTGCCAAAAAAAAGAAACTCCAAGGTAGAAGTGAGAGATTCAATAGTTTGAGAACAGGTGTCTTAGAGAAACAACCCAAAATAAATGCCATCCCAAGAAATAGCCCAGCACCAAAATCCCAAAAGGGTAATAAAATAATCCAAATACAAAGAATTAAGCCGCGATATTGATTCAAAGACTTCATTCTTGATTATAAATTGGGATCCTATCTATCCTTGATGATAATCGAGTTAAAACCTCATAACATGTGGTTTTACAATTCTTTGCAAAATCTATTATCTTAATATTACTGCCAAATATTTCAACGGGATCACCAACTTTAATAGCTGAATCCGTAATGTCAAGCATAGTCATATCCATACAAACCTTTCCGACTACTGGATATAGTTTACCATTGATAAACATTTTACCCACTCCATTACTTAATATTCTTGGAAATCCATCTGCATAACCTATTGGAATTGTTGCAATTTTCCTATCCTCTTTGGCTATGTAATCTCTCCCGTAAGAAACTCCTTCACCTTCACGAATCAAGTGTATATGTGATACTTTCGAATGTAAGTGCGCTACAGGTGAAAGGCTTAATTCAGTATTATTTATCGGGGTGTGCCCGTATAAACCTATACCTATTCTTACCATATCTGCATTAAAAGCAGTATGCCTTTCTGTGGCTGATGTATTTGATATATGTCGAGTGCATTTATATCCAAGCTCACTCTCTATTTTTTCACAGAAAAAATTAAAATCCGTATTTTGTTTTCGAGTAAAAGCATCCTCTTTCGAGATATCTGCCGAAGCAAAATGACTCATTATTGATAATACTTTTACAGAAGGATTATTCTTTAACGATTCAATAACCATAGGCAAATCCTTTATTTTGAAACCAAGACGATTCATACCAGTATCCACTTTAATGTGAATTTTACCGTCTGAAATATTTTTTTGTTGAATAAATTCCATATATCTGTGCAACGAGTCCTCCGAGAAAATTTCCGGTTCTAAATTTTGAGAAATCATCAAATCAATATTTTTTTCTCCTGGGTTCATCACCATAATTGGTGTTTTAATTCCATTGATACGAAGTTCATTCCCCTCGTCTGCATAAGCTACTCCGAAATAATCAATATTTTTTTTCTCTAATGCTTTAGCTATTATTACTGCCCCTGTTCCATACGCATTGGCTTTTATCATAGCCATTATTTTTACATTTTTTGCGACTAACCTCTGAAAAACCTCCAAATTTTTTAACAACGAATCCATATCTAAGTATAGAATGGTATCACTAAATGCTTTTTGAGGAAGTATCATATTATTTATCTAATATTTCCTTAAATATAAAACGTGAAACCGCCTCATATGCCGCTTTACCACCAACCTGAATAGTTTTCCCGTCCGGATTTAGCCGGTGAGAAAAGTTAGCCAGTTCGCCTGTCTTGGAACACTCTGCATGGACTTTGGTAACAAACTCCGCTACCGCCATCAAGTTAGGCATTGGGCCAAAGGGATTACCTAAAAAATCCATATCTAACCCTGCTACTATAACTCTAATACCCATATTTGCTAAATCATTACAAACTTTAATAATTCCGTCATCAAAGAACTGGGCTTCATCAATTC
Source organism: Cryomorphaceae bacterium (assembly GCA_002682945.1). Lineage (GTDB taxonomy): Bacteria > Bacteroidota > Bacteroidia > Flavobacteriales > Schleiferiaceae > TMED14. The sequence continues at coordinate 9,739 of NYSL01000036.1, forward strand.
CGACAATTTTTGAATTTCTGGCCATTCGAAATAACTCCTTTGAGCTCTCAACCGAAACACATTTAATAGATACTTTTGAATGCGTTACAATCTCATCTTCAGCATATCGGTTATCAACCTTCGGTTTGAATACTTTGACATTAGGTTCAGAAATTTCGGAAATCTGAATCCGTCGAATTAACTCCTCAGTTTTGCCTGAGAACATTGATCCTGTGATAATTTCTATCCATCCAGACTTTTGGATTTCTATTTCGGAATACTCTTGGAACATTTTGTAAATTTCAGTTCTGCACAAATCTAACGCAATAGCTTAAAATTTCAACTTATGTCATTAAATGAATCGATAGAAATAGTTCGTGAAGCTCTAAAAAGTGAGACCCCCTCAGATAAGGAATTTTTGGAGCTGCACGAATTAGTTAGTTTAGCACACATTAAAATCATAAATGCCGAAATCGATAAAATAAAATCAGATAATAAAAAAAGCATTAAATCCCTTGTAGATAGTCATTTATCGTTATTACCCACCCCCAGAAAAGAAAAGGTTAGTTCGGAAAACATAAACTTTACACCAAAGGTGGAAAAATCCCAAGAGTCAATTGATCAAAAATCTGAAAATTCCGTTAATACTAAATATTCAAAATTAGAATTGGGCTTAAATGATCGTTTAGCATTTATTAAAATTCTTTTTAATGGTTCTACTGATGATTTTGAAATGATTATTTCAGCTCTATCGACCATGGAAACAAAAGAAGAATGCAATACGTTTATTTTCAAAACAATTCAACCAGATTATGACTGGTCTGGAAAAGAAGAAACTGTTGAAAAATTTATTTCATTCGTTAATGCACGATTCAAATAAGAATGGGTAAGCTTATACTTGTTCCAACTCCAATCGGTAATATTGAAGACATCAGTAATCGAGCGAAACAATGTATCTCCAGTGCGGTCAAGGTTCTTGCCGAAGATACACGAGTCACAGGAAAACTAATGAAGCTTTTAGGTTTAAAAGTAAAATTAGAATCTTTTCATATGCACAATGAACATTTAAAAGTGAACCATGTAGTAGAAAATATAAAAGACAATGATTTAGATACTGTGCTTGTTTGCGACGCAGGTACCCCCGGAATCAGTGATCCTGGATATCTACTTGTTAGAAAATGTATTCAAGAAGAGGTTCTAGTCGAGGCGCTTCCTGGCCCAACCGCTTTGATTCCAGCTATAGTTGGAAGTGGGTTCCCAAGTGACCGATTTATTTTTGATGGCTTTTTACCTTTGAAAAAAGGTAGGAAATCAAGAATTTCAGAATGGCAACACGAAAAACGAACCATAATTTTTTATGAATCGCCACATCGGCTTATGAGGTGCCTTAAGGAAATGAAAGATATTCTTGGAGGGAATAGATCAATTTGTGTTGCTCGCGAAATAAGTAAACTATATGAGACTTATCATCGCGGGACCATCGATGAATTAATCTTTTATTTCTCAGAGAATGAAATCAAGGGAGAACTTGTTATTCTTATTTCCCAAAAATAAAAATCAACCAAAATGAGGATAAAAGAATAAATACCTTTGATTTAATATGTATTCAGACATTGAAAATTCGAGAAAATGGGGATATTGGAATATATCCAGTTCAAACCCATTAATAATTGCTGGCCCGTGCTCGGCAGAATCTGAAAATCAAGTTTTAAAAACTGCCAGAGAACTAAAAGCAAGTGGTAAAGTTCATCTTTTTAGATCTGGGATTTGGAAGCCACGCACCCGAGCTGGCCAATTTGAAGGAAAAGGTCATGTAGCTCTAGAATGGCTTAAAAATATGAGAGAGGAAGTTGATTTGCCCTTTGTTATTGAAGTCGCAAATACTCGACATGTTGATCATGCTCTTAATGCTTCTGCTGATGCATTATGGATAGGAGCAAGAACTACTGTAAATCCATTTTATGTTCAAGAAATAGCTGAATCGCTAAAAGGAACTGATATTCCCGTATTAATTAAAAATCCTATCCATGCTGATTTAGGTTTATGGCTAGGTGCTTTTGAAAGACTAGAAAAAAGTGGCCTGCATAATCTCGCAGCTGTTCATAGAGGGTTTTTTGCGAGTAACTCTGCTCCATTTAGAAATGATCCAAGATGGGAAATTAGTTTTGATTTTAGAAGAGCTGCGCCCGCAATACCAATAATATGTGATCCCAGCCATATCGCCGGTAAAAGAGAATTAATTGAACAAATTACCCAAGTTGCAATGGACATTCAAATGGATGGTTTAATGGTTGAAGTTCACCATTCTCCAAAAGATGCATTAAGTGATTCTGATCAACAAATAACTCCCGGCAAATTAATTTCACTCTTAAAAGAATTGGATTTAGAATCTAAAGCTGTTACTCCTCGTGAATTGCAAAAGCTAATATCAGATCAAAGGAAAATTTTAGATAATCTGGATAAAAGTATTGTTGACACTCTGAAAAAAAGAATGAAAATAGTTGATGAGCTTGGTCATATAAAAGCTAATAACAATGCCAGTGTGTTTCAAATGGAACGATGGTTTGATTTATTGAAACAAAGAGGATATCAAGCACGAGAGCTAGGATTAAGCGAGAATTTTATAAATGAACTATTTCAAATCATTCATAAATATTCAGTTGAACATCAAAATGAAATTTATCAGCATTTTCGAGATAAAGAATGAACAAAAAAAATGGGAGAATTTGGCGTATAAAAGCCCCTGGAGAAAATCATGAAGTTAAAGCACTTAGTGCTTCACTTGGAAATGAATTTGAGCCATTAGCGAATGTTCTTGTTCAAAGAGACTTAAAAACCTTAGAGGAAATAAAAAATTGGATTCCTGGATTCTCAATATCTAAATGCGATCCGATGCAACTAAAGGATATGAAAGTGGCGACAAAACGATTAAAACTTGCTCTTGAGAAAAAAGAAAAAGTATTTCTGTTCGGGGATTATGACGTCGACGGAACCACAGCTGTAGCAACTTTAAGCTTGGGATTAAAAAACGCAGGGTGGGATGTTATTACATACATACCAGACCGATATACCGAAGGTTATGGATTGTCAAAAAAGGGTATTGATAAAGCTATTGAAGAAGGAGCTGGCCTTTTAATTACTTTGGATTGCGGTATTAAAGCTCTCGAGCTTGTAAACTATGCAAATGAAAAATCTCTCGATATAATTATCACTGATCATCATAACCCTGGCGAGATCCTTCCCAACGCTCTTGCGGTAATAAATCCAAAACGGCAAGACTGCTCATTTCCATTCAAAGAACTTTCAGGTTGTGGCGTTGGATATATGCTTTGCATAGCTACTTATAAATCTATTTCTCTAGACCCTAATAAACTTAATTCCTTAATGGACCTTGTAGCTATTAGTATAGGAGCAGATATGGTCCCTTTAACAGGTGTCAATAGGTACATAGTAAGGGAGGGGTTAAAGCTTATGAATATGAAACCGCGAGAGTCGATTGCTGAACTTTTAGGGGGAGGTAAAGGGAAGCCTATTTCTCTTCAAGAAGTATTATTTGCAATTGGACCAAAAATAAACGCTGCTGGAAGAATGGGGCATGGTCATCTTGCCGTGGAACTTTTAACGACTCCAAACCCGGAACTTTTAAAAAAATTATCTCATGAGATTGAACTATATAATATCGAAAGAAGATCAACTCAGGAAAAAGTTTATTTGGAAGCTGAAACCTTGGCAAAAGAGTCCTCAAATAATTTGGCATTGGTTATTAATGGAAAAGGTTGGCATAAAGGGGTTTTAGGGATTGTCGCACAAAACCTTGTTGAGGCTTTTCACAAGCCGACTATTGTTCTAACTGAAAATGAAGGTGTTCTTTCTGGAAGTGCTCGGTCTGTTCCTGGATTAAATATTTATAACGCACTTGAAGATTCGTCTCAACACCTACTTCAATTTGGCGGACATCATGCCGCAGCAGGAATCAAAATCAATATCGATAAACTTCAAAATTTTAAAAATGAATTTGAACAGTGCGTTAACAAGAATTGGCCAATGCATAAAAGAATTCCTGAGGTATTGATTGATTCCATTATCGACCCTGAAGACCTAAATGATAACCTTTGCTCATTACTGGATAAATTGGCACCCTATGGGATTGGAAATAGTTCCCCCGTCTGGGGATTAAATCGAGTACAGATGACCAAAACTTCATTTCTGTCCTCAAATAAACATTTAAAAACATATTTAATTAACCCTGATTCAGGCAAAGGGATTTTGGCAATTGGTTTTGGGTGGGGCAGCTTTCGTCCCAAAAATAATCTTGTTGATGTAGCTCTTGAATTAGAATGGAACTACTTTCGAGGAGTGCGGACAAGACAAGCTAGAATAATTGATATAAAGGATTCTATATAAATGAGTGGGAAAAATAAATTAGCGCGATTCAAGGAATTAAATAATTTTCACCATGTTCTACAGCCCTCTAAAAACGAAATTCAAGAAGGACTCAAATTAAGTGGTCAATGGAATAATGAAATTTTCAAAAATAAAAATCCAATAATTTTAGAATTGGGCTGTGGAAGAGGAGAATACTCCATAGAGATGGCTCAGAGAAATATTGACAAAAACTATATTGGGATTGACATTAAAGGAGCCAGAATATGGCATGGTGCAAAAAAAGTTGTAGAAAATAAAATGAAGAATGTGGCTTTCATTAGAACAAGAATCGAATGGTTAAAACACTGCTTTTGCCCTGATGAAATTGACGAGATATGGCTAACTTTTCCAGACCCACAGATGAAATTCCAAAGAGCTAAGCACAGATTAGTTAGTCCAAAATTTTTATTAATCTATGAGAGCATACTTAAACCAAGCGGTTTTATCCATTTGAAATCAGATAGTGAATTCTTGCATGGATATCTGCATGGTATTATTGAAAGCTCTGAATTTAAAGTTCATGAGTCTTATCATGACATATATAATCAACTTTTGGATAAGCCAATGCATGAAGCTCTTTACCTGAAAACATACTATGAAAAAATTTGGATTAAAAATAACAAGCCAATTAATTATTTAAAGTTCTCATTCAAATAATCCATGGCATTACCAAAAAAATTTTACGAGAGTATTTATCAAATTGTAAGAGAGATACCATTTGGCCGTGTGACATCGTATGGTGCAATAGGTCAAGCTCTTGGGGCAAAAGGCTCAGCAAGAGTCATTGGATATGCTATGAATAAAAGTCATAGTATTAAGGGTATTCCTGCGCATAGAGTTGTAAATCGATCTGGTATTCTTACTGGAAAACATCATTTTAATAGTTTAAATCAAATGCAATACCTTCTTGAACAAGAAGGTATTGTTGTCATAGATGATAAAATTCAAAATTTTAAAAAACACTTTTGGGACCCTCTTTATGAACTTAATTTAGAGGAAGAATGATCATTTTTAAAAGAAAAAATGATCTAATCCATCTTATCATTAAGATTTCATAATTTCATCAAATGAAACGTTTACTTTACTACTTTATTCAAGGCTTGCTATACACTACACCCATAGCAATAACAATATACCTTTTATGGTCAACCCTTAGTTACCTTGACGATTTAATTCCTTTAAATATTCCTGGGCTCGGCCTACTTAGCTTGATCGCAATTATAACTTTTATCGGCTTTATTGGCGGTTTTACCATAAAGTTTAGGTTGGTTAAATTTCTAGACAAACTGCTCAAAACTGTTCCGCTTGTCAAGATAATTTACTCATCGGTAAATGACATTATGAAATCTATGACAGGCAAAAAGAAAGGCTTTCAGCAACCGGTTCTTTTAAGGCTATCATTAAAAGAAGACGTAAGAAGAGTGGGGTTTGTCACCGATGAAGACTTGAAAGATCTGGGGAAAAGCAATTCTAAAATGATTACAGTTTATGTACCCCACTCGCTAGCAATTTCCGGCCAAGTTTTTGTAGTTCCTGAAAACTATATTGAACCTTTGAATGTGAACTCTTCCGAAGTAATGAAGTATATAATTGCAGGTGGAGTAACTGGTGGCAATTAATTCAAAATAAATTTTATTAGGTTAAATTATGAAACCATACTTATCATGTATACTTGTATTATCACTTTTTCTTACAAGCTGTCAAATTCAAGAAAAGTCTTACATGCACTCAATTTTAAATAAAACTGACCCCCATTCATATGCCAATCCTAGAAAAGCGGAATTAAAAAGTTTAAAACTTGACCTCGAAGCAAATTTTAAAAAAAACATCCTTTTTGGGTCTGCTATTTTGACTTTAGACTGCTTAAATGCTGATACTATTAAACTAGATACTGATAATTTAACGATAAAAAGAGTTTATTCCGAAAGCTTAAAGACTGATTTAAAGTTCGAATTTGGTAAAAAAGACAAAATTATTGGAACAGAATTATTAGTATTTCTGAGTAAAAAAATTACTGGGAATTTTACTATTCATATAGATTACGAAACAAGTTCAGAAGCAAAGGCATTGCAATGGTTAAAACCCGAGCAGACAAATGGAAAAACTAAACCATTTCTTTTTACGCAAAGTCAAGCAATCCTTGCAAGATCTTGGATACCAATTCAAGATGGCCCGGGTATAAGGTTCTGCTACAATGCAAAAATTAAAGTTCCAAAAGGAATGATGGCCTTAATGAGCGCTTCAAATCCAAAAGAGTTATCCCACGATGGAATCTATGAATTTGAAATGAAACAGCCTATCCCCGCTTATTTGATGGCATTAGCAATTGGTGATATATCATTTAAAGCCACTGGTCACAGAACCGGTGTTTATGCAGAACCAAAAATTCTGGAATCTGCGGCCTGGGAATTCGGTGAAACTGAAAAAATGATAGCTGAAGCAGAGAAGCTTTACGGTCCATATAAATGGGAAAGGTATGATCTACTTGTTTTACCTCCTTCTTTTCCATTTGGTGGGATGGAGAATCCTAGATTGACATTTTTAACCCCAACTGTTATATCAGGAGATCGTTCTTTGGTCGCATTAATTGCCCATGAATTGGCCCATTCATGGAGTGGTAATTTGGTAACGAACGCGACCTGGAATGACTTTTGGCTCAACGAGGGCTTTACTGTTTATTTCGAGAATCGGATTATGGAGGCCGTTTACGGTAAAGACTATTCTGATATGCTTAGAAAATTATCATATTCGGAGCTGTATTCCGAAGTTCAAGAGTTTATGATAGCCAGCCCTAATGAAACAAAATTAGGAATCAACCTAGATGGAAGAAATCCAGATGATGGAGTAACGAGTATCGCCTATGATAAAGGGTTCCATTTTTTATTGCTTTTAGAAAATCTAGTAGGTAGAAAAAAGTTCGATTGCTTTTTAAAAGAATACTTTGAATTCTTTCAGTTCGAATCCATAACCACTAAAGAATTTGTAAAATATTTACGTTCTAATCTAATCGATGACGATCAATGGAATACAACAAATATTGAAGAATGGATATTTGGAGTAGGGTTACCTTCTAATTGTCCCACAGTAAGTCCTCAAAGATTTAAAGCCGTTAATGAAGTGGTTAACAAGTTTATATTGGATGAATCCCATGAGTTTGAATCAAAATTATGGAGCACTCATGAATGGCTTTATTTCATTGATTTGTTGAAGAAAAGTGAAGTGACAGAAATGGGGTTAAAGGAATTAGAAAAACGCTTTCATTTTACTCACATAGAAAATTCGGAAATTTTCGCTGCTTGGGCGACTTTAGTCATCCCCAGGGATTATCAAAACATTGATTTTGACGACAAAGTTTCTGAGTTTCTAAAAAGAGTTGGTCGACGAAAATTTTTAACTCCAATTTATCGAGCGCTTATTAATTCAGGCAAAAAAGCATTTGCACAAAAAATTTATTCAGAAGCAAGATCAGGTTATCACTCCGTTTCTCAGGAAACCCTCGACGATTTATTGAAATAAAACCTTAAACAACACGATTAAGTTTTTTATGAAGACTATTTTTGATTGAAATCAATTCATTGAATTCTTTAAGTTTTTCAGCTCTATCCTTTTCATCCTGGGTTTGATCGAGAATCAATTGTTTTCTTGCAATCATTTCTTTTAGTTTTATTTCTTTGAAACGAAAAACAGATTCACAAACATGATCGGAAAGCTTGTGCTGACTATCTGGTATATAAATATTTTTTCTTTCCCAATTTGCAAGTTCATAATTATCGACTACTAGCTCAGCAATAATTTGTGATAAGGTAGAATCTTGGGATCTCGCAAAATATGATGCATCTAAAAGTTCTCCCTTTTTCAAATAAGCATTCTTGTAAATCTCAAAAATTATTTTATAATAAGGATAAGAAAACTCCAATTGATCATAATCTAATTCATCGATAATGAATTGCGCTGCACTTCCAACATAATTTTCATTATCAGGTATTTCGATATTTACTTCATCAGATCCATTGAGTAGTAATATCTTAATTAATGCGACTTCAGGTGCGGGTGCCTTTGTTACATTTTCATCTTCCTGAACCTTTATTAGGTCAATGCCATTTGGCTCTTTAGGAGCCTTTTCAAGTTTTCGATTATTAGAATTTCTAATTTTATTTAACTCCAGAAAGAGACTTTTTTCCTCAATATTCAGCCTTTTCGCAGAATCTTTTATATATACCTCGACCAAAATTGCATCAGGTATCTTGGCAATACTTTCCACAATATCTCTGACCAATTTTGCTTGTTTTATAGGGTCATTATCAGCGTCTTCAATTAAAGAATCTAACTTAAATTGGATGAAATCTTGTTCTTTTTCATTGAAATAATCAATAGCCGATTCCTTATATTCTTTGGCTAATGAATCTGGATCCTGTCCCTCTTTTAAGGGGACTATTCGAACTGACATTTCTTCTTCAAGTAAGAGATCAATCCCTCGAAATGATGCCTTTAATCCAGCTGCATCTCCATCAAAAATTAGAGTTACATTTTTCGTTAATCTCTTTATTAGCCTTATTTGCTCTAGAGTTAGAGCTGTTCCAGATGATGAAACCACATTTTCAATGCCATGCTGAGATAATGATATAACGTCTGTATAACCTTCAACTAGAAAACATTTATCATTTCGAACAATCGACTTTTTTGCTTGAAATAATCCATATAAAACACGACTTTTTTGATAAACCAAGGATTCTGGGCTATTCAAATATTTTGCCGCCTTTACATTAGATTTCAAGAGTCTACCGCCAAAACCTATTTCTCTTCCACTCAGGCTATGGATTGGAAACATTACTCTACCAAAAAACCTATCCATATACGACCCATCTTTTTTCAATATTGAAAGGCCGGTTTGCTCGATAACCTCTGGTTTATAACCGGCTTTTGATGCTTCTTTATGAAATCTTGAATGCACTTCATGATGATAGCCTAATCCAAATTTTCGAATGATTTCATCACTAAAACCTCTTTCGCGAAAGTATGATAGACCAACTGCACGTCCATGATCATCTTCCCATAACCACTCTGAAAATTTTTGTGATGCAAATGAATTTACTGCCAAGAGACTTTCACGAATATTTTTATTTTCTTCATACTCCTCCGAAGATGCTTCCTCTTCTATTTCGATATTATATTTTTTTGCAATCCATCGCAAAGCTTCAGGATACGACATCTGCTCATGCTCCATCAGAAACGTAATAGCTGATCCGCCCTTGCCCGAGGAAAAGTCTTTAAATATTTGCTTCGATGGAACTACGTAGAAGGACGGAGTTTTCTCATTAGAAAATGGACTAAGGCCTCTAAAAGTTGATCCACTCTTTTTTAGCTGTACAAATTCTCCGACTACCTCTTCAACTCGAGTAGCTTCGTGAATTTTCTCAATACAAGCTGATGTAATTCTACCCATAACTGAAAGGTACTGATTTTCAAATTACAGACTAATTAATTTGTTCGTTTTACGACAAATTTCACAAGATCAAATAATGATTTTTTACTATTTGACTCTGGAAATTTGTCTAAATAGAACAAAGCCTCATTTTCGTATTTATGCATCGCTTTTCGGGCATATTCCATCCCTCCAAGGTTCAGAACTTTATTCATAAGCCATGAGATACTTTCAGGGTCATCTTTTTTATTCCTTATAATTTTCATCATCTTTTTCTTATCTGATTTCGATGATACTTTTAATGCGTATATGAGAGGCAACGTCATTTTTTGCTCCTTAACATCTATTCCTGTTGGTTTTCCGCTTTCTCCATAGATTTGATAATCTAAAAGATCGTCTTGAATTTGAAATGCCAATCCTAAAGCATAGCCAAATTTTAGAAACCACTGCTTTTCAATCTCTTTGGCTTTAACAGAACTAGCGCCTATCAAACAGCAAGTGGAAATTAATGATGCCGTCTTTTTAGATATAATATCATTATAAGTCTCCTCATCGATATCTAATTTTCTGGCTTTTTCTATTTGTAAAAGTTCACCTTCAGACATAAGCTGTACAGATTTACTAATGTGCATAAGAAGATCGTGATCTCCATGATCAACAGCTAGTAATAAAACCTTTGAAAGCATATAATCACCAATTAATACCGCAATTTTATTCTTCCATAAAGCATTAATTGAAAATCGATTACGACGAATCATTGATTCATCGACAACATCGTCATGAACCAGAGTTGCCGTATGCATAAGTTCAACCAGAGTTGCTCCCCGATATGTTTTTTCAGTAACCTCACCAGCGATCGCCTTTGCGCTCAATAAAACCAATGCTGGTCTAATTCTTTTGCCTTTTTTCTTAACGGCATACCTTAAAATTAAATCTAACAGCGCGACTTTAGTGCTAAACGCTTTGGGAAAAATCTTATCAAATTTTTCCAATTCTTTTTTATCGCAGATTGAAATTTCATTCCCCTTCTATCCAACACATATTTTACATAAACACCTCTAGTGATGGATGTTTAGCAGGTTCAAAATAATACCAATTATTAGGCCAAATAAAAAAGTTACTTTACACTACTTTACGAAAAGTGGAATTATTTAAATTAGATATTCTATTCTTAAGTTGTCAAGTAGATAGCAGCACCGATAATTACGAGAATTAAGACTACAACAAAAATAGTAGTGGCCATCGAATGTGAATCATGTTCTGCGCTTTCTTGTCTTTTCTTTTCCCTGAGCTCTTTCATAGATATGCGCTGCTGAAGATTTTGATAAGCTTTAGGATCTCGTTTTTTCATGGTTAAGCACTGATTTATAGGTCATTACTAAAAGTAAGAATATTTACCTAAAAAAATGTGCTTGATGCAAATCAAACTACAAGGTTTTTCAACAACCCATATCTCTGATCAACCCAATGTATCTCACGAGCCACAAGCTTCACAATCATCAGGATTATCAATAGAGCAAGCTAAAATCTCTTCTTCAGTAAAACTCTTTACTGGTTCTGAAGACGATGGCTCTAATTTCTTGTCGGCAATTTCAGAAAAAACTTCTTTTTCAGGAATTTTTTCTTCTTTTTTCTTTACAGTGAACTTAATAGCAGACGAAGCGGCTTTGGTTCTTAAATAATACATTCCTGTCTTGAGACCTTTTTTCCATGCGTAAAAATGCATTGATGTCAATTTACCCATATTCGGTGACTCAACAAATAAATTCAAGGATTGGGACTGATCAATAAAGGCACCTCTATCCGCAGACATATCGATAATATCTTTCATAGACAATTCCCAGACTGTCTTGTATAAAAGTTTGATATTATCAGGAATGCCTTCAATGCTTTGAATGGAACCATTATTTGCCATAATGGCATTTTTGACGTCCTCATTCCAGAGTCCCAAATTAACAAGATCTAATAAAAGGTGTTTATTCACCACAATAAACTCACCTGACAAAACTCGACGGGTGTATAAATTGCTAGTGTAGGGTTCAAAGCATTCATTATTTCCTAATATTTGAGAAGTTGAAGCCGTTGGCATAGGGGCTAAAAGAAGAGAATTTCTTACGCCATGCTTTTTAATTTTTTTTCTAAGCCCTGACCAATCCCAACGACCACTTAGCTCTTCATCTTTTATTCCCCACAAATTATATTGGAACTCACCCTTTGAAATGGGTGATCCTTTGAATGTTTCATAAGGACCATCAATTTTTGCGAGATCACAAGAAGCTGATACTGCTGAAAAATAAATTGTTTCAAAAATATCTTTATTCAGTTTTCTAGCTTCTGGACTTGTAAATGGTAATCTTAAGTTTATAAATGCATCTGCTAAGCCTTGAACCCCAATCCCTATTGGACGATGTCGCAAATTCGAATTTCTGGCTTCAGGAACAGGATAATAATTTTGATCAATTACTTCGTTTAAATTCTTTGTGATTTTATATGTGACATCAAATAACATTTGATGATCAAACGCTCCATCACTCACATATTTTGGTAGTGCGATTGATGCAAGGTTGCAAACAGCAACTTCATCTGGGGCTGTATACTCAATGATTTCTGTGCATAAGTTTGAAGACCTAATTACACCTAAATTCTTTTGATTAGATTTGGAATTACATGCATCTTTGTACAACATATATGGAGTTCCTGTTTCAATTTGAGCTTCCATAATTTTGGTCCATAACTCTCTTGCTGGTATAGTTTTTCGGCCTTTTTTTTCTGACTCGTATTTACAATATAAATGCTCGAAGTCATCACCATAAGAATCAAACAGCCCAGGGCATTCATTGGGGTCCATAAGAGTCCATAATGCGTCGTCTTCTACTCTTTTCATAAATAAATCTGGAATCCAAAGGGCATAAAACAAATCTCTCGCCCTATTTTCTTCTTTTCCAGTATTTTTTCTCAAATCCAAAAAATCAAATACATCGGCATGCCAAGGCTCTAGATACATGGCAAAAGAACCTTTTCTCTTACCTCCTCCTTGATCTACATATCTTGCAGTATCATTAAAAACTCTCAGCAATGGGATTATACCATTTGAAGTTCCGTTTGTTCCCCGAATATATGATCCAGTTGCTCTTATGTTGTGAATACTTAAACCTATTCCACCGGCGCTTTGGGAAATTTTCGCGGTTTGCTTAAGAGTGTCATAAATCCCGTCTATACTATCGTCTTGCATCTGGAGTAAAAAGCAGCTGGACATTTGAGGCTTTGGTGTTCCGGAATTAAAAAGTGTCGGAGTGGCATGAGTGTATAAGCCTTTTGACATTCCATTGTACGTGTCTATGGCATCTTCAATTTTATCTTTATGAATACCTATAGCCACTCTCAACAACATCTGTTGAGGCCTTTCAGCAATTTTACCATTGGTTCTAAGTAAATAAGACCTTTCGAGGGTTTTAAATCCAAAATAATCATAACTAAAGTCGCGATCATAAATTGGAGTTGAGTCCAATAATTCTGAATTCGCTTCTATGATCTCCATAACGTCATCGGCGAGAAGAGGAGCTTTCTCTCCTGTTTTTGGGCTTTCAAACTGATGAAGTTCACGCATAGTGTCTGTAAAAGACTTGTTCGTATTTTTGTGCAAATTTGATACCGCAATTCGAGCGGCAAGTTTTGCATAATCCGGATGTCTAACAGTCATGGATGCTGAGGTTTCCGCAGATAAACTATCTAACTCACTAGTGCTCACGCCATCATAAAGGCCCTCAATAACTCTCATTGCAACAGCAACAGGGTCAACATGAGAACTTAAACCATAACAGAGTTTTTGAATCCGAGAAGTGATCTTATCAAACTTTATAGCCTCTTTGCGGCCATCGCGCTTTAATACGTTCATCATAAATGTTATTTTAAAATTCTGAATCAAATGAAAAAGAGTCTTCTTTGGTCTCTTGTTCCATCCCAACTCCAGCTTTTCGATAATCTGAGACTCGCTTTTCAAAGAAATTTGTTTTTCCTTCTAGAGAAATCATATCCATAAAATCAAAAGGATTTTCAGAATTATAACTCTTTGGACAATTTAGCTCTGTTAACAAGCGATCCGTGACAAATTCTAAATACTGTTCCATTAATCTACTGTTCATTCCAATAAGATCGACCGGTAGCGATTCCGTTATAAATTCTCTCTCAATATCTAATGCCTCTGTAATGATTTGGATGATTCTTTCTTTCGGAACCTTATTAATTAGATGCTCATTATGCAGGTGAACTGCAAAGTCACAATGCATACCTTCATCCCTGCTAATTAATTCATTAGAAAAAGTCAGCCCCGGCAAAAGACCTCGCTTTTTCATCCAAAAAATTGAGCAAAATGCACCACTAAAAAATATACCCTCAACTGCCGCAAATGCAATTAGCCTCTCAGCAAAAGAAGGAGAGTCTATCCATTTTAGTGCCCAATCTGCTTTTTTCTTTATTGCATCAAAATTTTCAATCGCATTAAATAATTTATCTCTTTCCTTAGGGTCTTTTACGTATGTATCAATAAGTAATGAATATGTTTCACTATGTATATTTTCCATCATGATTTGGAAACCATAAAAAAACTTTGCTTCAGTATACTGGACCTCATTAACAAAGTTCTCAGCAAGATTTTCGTTTACGATGCCATCCGAAGCGGCAAAAAAGGCAAGTATATGTTTTACGAAATACCGTTCATCATCCGTTAATTTATTTTCCCAATCTGTAATATCTTGATGCAAATCGATTTCTTCAGCTGTCCAAAAACTTGCCTCTGCTTTTTTGTATATGTCCCATATGTCATTGTGTTTGATCGGAAAAAGTACGAACCTATTTGGATTTTCCTTCAGAATCGGTTCATTTTGAGTAGTTGTTTTGCTCATTTTATATATCTAATCGCCTGACGACGAGGTTTTTAATATGTTTAGGGTGCGTATTAGCAGAAGAAACGGATAGTGCCGAAAAAAACCTACTGCAAGTGAGCTTTACAAATCTTGGAAAGCATTCGGGTTTTTACAAGGGATAGATTTGAACATTAAGTTGGAGTTTTCAACATTTTTGTTTTGCTAAAATCTCAAAAAATCGCGAAAAATCTGGGTGTTTGAATAAAACAAATTATTTTCCCCTAGTTCCTTAAAAATAATCCACATCAATTGTTAATAACCTTTGCATCTCTTTATTGTCCTGAACGAGTTTCTTGGTATATCGATTCTAATTCCTCGTAAAATTTAATTCCAAAAGCTCTTTTTATACCATTTTTTAAAAATCTAAAAACAGGCAACTGCAATTCTTGACCCATAATACAAGCGGGCTCACAAACCTTCCAATGGTGAACATTAACTGCACTGAAACTTTCATACCTCTTTACTCTAATAGGGTATAAATGGCATGAAAGAGGCTTTTGCCATTTAATAGCACCATCTTCATATGCTTTTTCTATTCCGCATTTCGCAATGCCAGATTCAAAAACCACATAAGCACATTCTTTTTTATTCACCAAAGGAGTAGAATATTCTCCGTCCTCATCGAGAATAAAAGGTCCTTGTGAATCAATTTCCACCAAACTCTCAGGGCGCAAATAAGGTCTAATAATTGGTTGAATCTCCCTTAAAATTTTCTTTTCTTCTTCAAGTAAGGGGGCCCCTACATCTCCCTCAACACAGCATGCGCCTTTACATTTAGACAAATCGCAACAAAAAGCATGATCCAGGAGGACTTTTGAAACTAAGGTTTTTCCAATTTCAAACATATGGTAAAGGTCTACCTTTGTACCGGAAATAAATAAACTATTTTTTAAAATATGAATGTCTCTGAAATCTTTTCCGTTGCAATTATTCTGTTTGCTATTATTGATATTGTTGGTAGTATCCCTGTAATAATTTCTGTAAGAGAAAAAGTCGGGCACATTGAATCTGAAAAAGCAACTCTCGCAGCTGCATTAATCATGATTATTTTTTTGTTTATTGGAGAGGATCTACTTGCAGTTTTTGGAGTTAATGTAGCTTCATTTGCAGTTGCTGGCTCCTTAATATTATTTTTTCTTGCGCTGGAGATGATTCTCGGTGTTCGAATCTATAAAGAGATAGAGCCAGAATCTGCCAGTATCGTTCCTATAGCTTTTCCCCTTATTGCGGGCGCAGGAACTCTAACAACATTAATCTCTGTTCGAAGTGAATATGAAACTATAAATATCCTAATTGCAATAATTATAAATGCCTCTCTAGTTTATGTTGTCCTGAAAAATACCCATCATATAGAAAGAATATTGGGTAAAGGCGGAATTTCAATAATTAGGAAGATCTTTGGAATAATATTATTAGCGATCTCTGTGAAACTTTTTACCTCTAATTTTAATTCTCTTCTTATTTGAAGAAATAAATTCAAACTTTAAAAATCCCATGTCTCAAAATTCTGATGAAATATTTAAGAAAGTGATTTCACATTCAAAAGAATATGGATTTGTATTTCAAAGCAGTGAAATTTACGATGGCCTTAGCTCCGTTTACGATTATGGACCAAATGGATCGCTTCTAAAAAATAATCTTAAAAATTTCTGGTGGCGATCAATGGTTCAATTAAATGAAAATATAGTAGGGATTGATTCGGCAATATTTATGCATCCAAATGTTTGGAAGGCTTCTGGACACATTCAGGCTTTTAGTGACCCATTGATTGACAATAAAGACTCAAAAAAAAGATATCGAGCTGATGTTTTAGTTGAAGATTTTACAGAAAAATTATTTCAAAAAGCAGAAAAAGAAATTAAAAAAGCTGCTGCTCGCTTCGGGGATTCTTTTGACTCAAAACTATATCGTAAAACTAATAGTCGTGTCTTAGAATATGAATCGAAAGCAAAGTCGATCATGAAACGTTTTTCAAAAGCTTTAAAAAATGATAATCTTAAAGAGGCGCGTCAGGTAATCATCGATGAGAAAATAAAGTGTCCGATTAGTGGCAGCACGAACTGGACTGAAATACGTCATTTTAACCTCATGTTCGGGACAAAAATAGGGTCAGTTGCGGATGGGGCTAATGACTTATTTCTCAGACCGGAAACTGCCCAAGGTATTTTTACAAACTTTTTAAATGTTGTAAAAACAAGTCGTTTAAAAGTTCCCTTCGGAATTGCTCAAATAGGTAAGGCCTTTCGTAATGAAATCGTTGCGCGACAATTTATTTTCAGAATGAGAGAGTTTGAGCAAATGGAAATGCAATTTTTTGTTAAACCTGGTGATGAGAAAAAGTGGTTCGAATATTGGAAAAAATCACGGATGGATTGGCATAAATCTTTGGGCTTTAAAACGCAAAATTATAGATATCATGATCACGAAAAACTTGCTCATTATGCCAATGCTGCTTCAGATATAGAATATAAATTCCCGTTTGGCTTCAAGGAGCTAGAGGGAATTCATAGTAGAACTGATTTTGATTTAAAGCAGCATTCAAAAGAATCTGGGAAAAAGCTCCAAATATTTGATCCGGAAATAAATGATAATTTTACTCCTAGCGTAATCGAAACATCAATTGGTTTAGATCGAATGTTTTTAAGCGTTATGTCTGAATGCCTCGATAATGAAATTCTTGAGGACAATACTTCTCGTGTGGTTCTCCGACTTCCTTATTCTTTAGCTCCAAATCAAGCTGCAATACTACCATTATTAAAAAAAGATGGACTTCCTGAGTATGCAAGCAAGATCTACGACAATTTGAAATTTGATTTTCAATTAGTATTTGATGAAAAAGATGCGATTGGTAAAAGATATCGAAGACAAGATGCAATTGGCACCCCCCTTGGCATTACCATAGATCATCAAACATTAAATGATAATACCGTTACGATTCGTGATCGAGACAGCATGCAACAAAAAAGAGTGAACTCTGATGATTTAAATAAGATTATCCGTTCAGCCACATCAATAGAAGCCCTTTTAAAAAAAAGGTGAAATAATAAACAACTTGTCTAAAGTTCATATTTTTATACCTTTGGCAGAGCCTTAAACAATATAAATCAAAGAATTATGAAAAAAGTAAGTCTATTTTTGAGCGCATTGGCAATGTTTGCCCTTGTTGCTTGCAACAATTCTTCAGAAGCAACTGAAGAGGTAACTGAAGAGGTAACCGAAGAAGTAACCGAAGAAGTAACCGAAGAAGTAACCGAAGAAGCTGCAGAAGAAGCTACAGAAGAAGCTACAGAAGAAGCTACAGAAGAAGCTACAGAAGAGTAATTAAAGATTCTTCTTGTAAGAATCAGAAAGCCGTATCAAAAAATGATACGGCTTTTTTATAATATTTTATAATCAGCATATCGGCTTTAATTCTGTTTTTACACCGGCTTTATTTAAAAATTCTATTCCGGATAAATCTTTATACTCATTCGCATAAACAACTCGCGCAATTCCAGCTTGATGAATTAGTTTACTGCAGTTCGAACAAGGAGACATTGTAAGGTATAGTGTTGAACCAGTACAACTTTGAGTTGAGTTAGCGACCTTTAAAATTGCATTTGCCTCAGCGTGCAAAACATACCATTTAGTATAACCATTATCATCTTCACAAAAATTTTCAAAACCCGAAGGAGTACCATTATAACCGTCCGAAATTATCATTCTATCCTTAACAATTAAGGCTCCAACCTTTCGACGATTACAATAAGAAAGTTTAGCCCATTCCATTGCCATTTTCAAATAAGCCAAATCATATCTCTCTTGCTTGTTCATTCGAGTCCGAAACCTTTCTTCATAATAGTTTTTCCCTATTCTATTTAAGCTGTGCCCAGGGCGGGAATCGAACCCGCACACCAGAGGTACACGAGTTTGAGTCGTGCGCGTCTACCAGTTCCGCCACCTGGGCTATTTTAGAAGGCAAACATACTGTAAAAATGTTTACATTTGCAGGCCAAATAATTCAAAAGAATGCAACCCAAAGCAAAAATTTTTGCTGGAAGAGCAACAGAAGCCCTGGCTGATAAAATAGCCTCGTCCTACGGAATCCCTTTGGGAGAG
This sequence comes from Cryomorphaceae bacterium, assembly GCA_002682945.1. Taxonomy (GTDB): domain Bacteria; phylum Bacteroidota; class Bacteroidia; order Flavobacteriales; family Schleiferiaceae; genus TMED14. The sequence goes on from NYSL01000036.1 coordinate 28,585, forward strand.
GTTAAAATATCGGAATTTTCAGATGGTGAATTTTTACCTTCATTCACTGATTCTTTCCGAGGCAGTCGGGTATTTTTTATTCAGAGCACAATGCCAAGTTCAGATAATTTATTTGAGCTTCTTCAGATGATCGATGCCGCCAAAAGAGCTTCAGCTAGACATATAACAGCGGTAATCCCTTATTTTGGATATGCTCGTCAAGACAGAAAAGATAAGCCCAGAGTCCCGATAACTTCTAAATTAGTCGCAAACCTTATAGAAGCAGCGGGAGCGACAAGGGTAATGACAATGGATCTACATGCTGATCAAATTCAAGGGTTTTTTGAAATTCCAGTAGATCATTTATATTCAAGCTCTTTATTTATTCCAGATATTGAAAAATTAAATCTGGATAATTTGACAATTGCATCTCCAGATATGGGAGGGTCAAAAAGAGCAACAGCATATAGCAAACAACTAAATACAGAAGTAGTAATTTGCTACAAGCAAAGGAAAAAAGCCAATGAAGTTCACCAAATGACTGTAATTGGAGATGTTAAAGACCGGAATGTCGTTCTTATTGATGATATGGTTGATACTGGAGGAACTCTTGTTAAAGCAGCCGAAATGCTTCTAGAAAAGGGGGCTCTCAGTGTTCGGGCATACTGTACTCATGGAGTATTGTCAGGAAATTCAATTGAAAAAATTGAAAAATCAAAACTGGAGGAATTAGTTATAACCAACACGATACCTAAAAAAAATATAAATTCTAAAATTCGGACATTAGATGTCGCGGATCTTTTTGCATCTGTAATGCAGAAGGTAAATTCAAATGAGTCCATAAGTGGACACTTCTTAATGTAAACTCTGAAAACCAATATTTAAATGCAATCTATCTCTATAAAAGGAACAGTTCGAAAAGAACTCGGCACAACAGCATCAAAATCATTGCGCGCATCCGGTGAAGTTCCATGCGTGATATACGGTGGTAAGGAAACCATTCATTTTAGTGCACCCATTTTAGCTTTTAGAGATTTAGTATATACCTCGGAAGCACGAGTAGCTAGCATAGAGCTCGATTCAAAATCATTTGTTGCTGTTATCCAAGACATGCAGTTTGATGTAATCTCCGATGTATTGACCCACATGGATTTTATTGAAGTAACTCCAGGTAAAGCAGTTACAATAAATATCCCCGTAGTATGTACAGGAAATGCGCGTGGAATCCGGAACGGCGGAACTTTAAAATCGATTCTGCGATCATTAAGGGTAAAAGGAGATATAAAAAATCTTCCATCCATTATTGAGCATGATATAACTGAACTAAAAATTGGCGAAGCTATTCGTGTTGCAGATTTAAAATCTAACAAACCATTTGAAATTCTTAATGCTGATGCTGCCGTTGTAGCTACCATTAAGATGTCAAGAAAAGCTGTCTTGGATGAAGATGAAGAAAGTGAAGAAGGTGCTGAGGGCGAAGAAAGTGCTGAAGGTGCTGAAGGTGCTGAAGGTGCGAAGAGTGCGCCTGAAGGCGAAGCTACTGAATGAAAAAATACTTGATTGTTGGACTCGGAAATCCTGGGGAAGAATACTCACAAACCCGTCATAATATAGGCTTTAGTATACTTGACTCTTGGGCACACGACGTGGAAAAAATATTTTCTTCATCCCGCTATGGAGAAATCGTAAAATTTAAAATTAAAGGCAAAATAGTTATTCTACTAAAGCCAAATACATTTATGAATTTAAGCGGAAAATCAATCCGATACTGGGTTCAAGAAGAAAAAATACCTTTCGAGAATCTCGTTGTAGTCCTCGATGACTTAGCTTTACCAGAGGGAGAAATTCGTTTAAAGTTAAAAGGTTCCGATGGTGGACATAATGGTCTTAAAAGTGTCCAAGAAATTTTTGGCCGAAACGACTATGCTCGACTTCGCTTTGGAATTGGAAATAATTACTCGAAGGGGAAACAAGTCGACTTTGTTCTCGGGAAATGGGAAAAGGAAAGTTTGGAACGAGTAAATCATGGGATTACAAACTCGAAAAAACTTCTCGAAACTTTTGTATTGTCAGGGGCAGCTAGTGCTATGAATAAATACAACCAATAGCCAATTAATAATAAATTAGGTAATTCTAATTTTTTGAGGGCATTTTTCATCTGTTTCCAAGCATAAATTCGCATTGTGAAAAACTACAGTAATTTAATTCCAGCTTGTATTTGCCTTTTATTTATCTTTTTAATTCAAGGTTATTCGCAGGCCCAAACTTCAATTTTAGAAGGAAGAATAGTTTTAAGCAAAAGCGATAGCCTTATCACCACATGTCAAATTACTTTGAAAGGTGATGGGTGGGAAAAAACTACTAAAAGCGATTCAAGTTATAATTTTAAATTCAATGGCTTACCGCGAGGTCTTTGTAATTTAACGATTTCCAACGATCGTGATGAATCTAGTATGGTTATTCATGAATTGTATCTTTCCCCTGTAAAGCCCTTACTGCTTGTGGTTCCACTAGAATCGTCATTTTTTTTAGACGAAGCTACAGTTACAGCAGATGCATTTAAAACCACTTCAGAAACTCCCCTTTCTCTAAAATCGATTAATTGGGCAGAGATGCAAAGAATGCCCGGAGCTACTTTAGACTTATCAAAGGCAATTCAAAGCTTCCCAGGGGTCTTGCCAAAATCCAGCTTCGGCTATAATATTTCTATTCGGGGAGGCAGTTCAAGCGAAAATGTATATCGTATGGATGGAATCGATATCCCAACAATAAACCACTTTAGCATTCAAGGTGCTTCTGGGGGAGCGGTAAGTCTCATTAATATGGACTTTATTGAAAATGTAGAATTATACTCCGGAGCTTTCCCGTCATCTATGAGCAATGTTCTCTCAGGAGCTTTAAATATTGAATTAAGAACCTCAAGAACTGATCGTTTTGGCTCAAGAGTCACATTAGGAGCGACAGATTATGGGGCAAGCTTAGAGATCCCAATGGGAAAAAAAACAAACTTGATGATCTCCGGAAGAAACAGTTTTTCTCAACATTATTTTAAATTATTCAGTATTCCTGTACTTCCCACATATCAGGACGCACAATTACGTCTTCATCATCAAATATCAAAAAGTCAAGACCTAACCATCATTGGCATTGGAGGCTGGGACAAATATGAACTTTTTATTAAACCACTTGATAAAAGTAGCGAGAGTTTGTTATATAACGTAGGGTATATACCTGAAGGTAACCAAAGTACACGAGTCCTCGGAGGGCGTTATCGAAAATATCTTAAAAATGGTTTGAAAACCCTGACTTTGAGCACAGATTTTATTACTAATAATGCTGATAAATTTATCGGAAACGATAGTGAAGGCGATCGTCAATTAAGGTATGAGTCTTCTGAGCAAAAAATACGTATGAGGCATGAAAGGCTCTGGAATTTTGATAAGAATCGTAATTTATCAATTGGCTTAAATATTGACGGTATTCAATGGGAATTCGATTCGTGGTCGCTAAAAGGTCAACCAAGCGGAATAGACACAGCAATATTAAAGAGTAATGATTTTATAATTCAAACAGGTGTTTTTATCACATACAATCAACGAGTATTAAATAATCGCGGAGACTTAAATATTGGTTTAAGAACAGACTTATCCAATTACAATTTAGACATGATAAACCCATTGGCCCAGCTTGCCCCAAGAGCTTCATTTAAATATCAACTAAGCTCAAAATGGACATGGAATACTCATATCGGCAGATATGCTAAACTCCCCCCGTCGATACTAATGGCTGCAAATAGATCTAATAATCGCTCCAACTTTACCCATTTCACTCTGGCAGATCACTTAGGCACGGGGATAGAGTTTCAAAGTGGTAAAACATACCGAGTTTCAATGGAATTATATCGGAAAAATTACAGGCGAGCACCGTTTTTAGAAAATGATCAAATAGCTTTCGCGAATTCGATTGGGACATATGTTGCCATTGGAGATCAGCCCTCAAGCTCAAATGCTTTAGGCCGCAGTTATGGCTTTGAGATTTTTTTACAACAAAAATTAAAAAGAAACTATTGGTGGATGGCTGCTTATAATTTTGGGAGAAGTGAATACCTATCTGAAAATAACAATTGGGCTCCGTCTATCTGGGATAGTCGTCATACCGTTAGTATAACAAATGGCTACACTTGGGGTAAAGGCTGGCAAATAGGAGCGAAATGGCGTTTCTCGTCTGGGACACCTTATACACCTTTTGATAGATCTTCCTCGTCTCTTGTAAGCAACTGGGATATCCTACAGCGAGGTGTTTTTGATTATTCAATAGTTAATAGTGAACGATTAGCCCCATTTACTCAACTTGATTTGAGGTTGGATAAAACTTATGCAAATAAAAAATGGAGCTTTTCTTGGTTTTTAGACCTTTCTAACATTGCAAGTGGAAATATCCCACTAATGCCCTATTTAACAGTTGAAAGAGATCCAAATTCTCAACCTATTTTACAATCAGGTGACCCTTCTCGTTATAGAATGCAATTACTCGAAAGTGATACTGGACGAGTATTACCGACAATAGGGATGATTTTTGACTTTTAAAAGTTCTTACTGTTTTTTGATCTAGTATCTAATTCTTTTTAGAGGATTTAAAAGTAAATTGGTCTTTGGTAAGGATATAAAATGAGCTTAAAAAAAATTCTAAAAATTATTTTCCTCTTATTTATTTCAATTTATTCAGCGGAAGCCCAAGTTGAAAAATTAAGAAGTGTAAATCTTGGGATTATTCCAAAACCTCAAAATATTGTCAACGTCGGCGAATTATTAAGCTGGGATCCCCAAATACATGTTTCTTTTGAAAAAGAGCTAAGTGATCAAGGGGAATGGTTAATAATATTTCTAAAAGAGAGGGGTATACAAGTTTCTTCTAAAGCAAAAAAAACATTATTCTTATCTAAGAAGAAAATAAAGCAAAACAATGAATCCTATGAAATCAAAATAAATGAGGATTCTGTTTGGATACATGGAAATTCAATCGCAGGAGTATCTCGAGGTATCGCAACTTTTCAGCAGCTTCTATTATTAAATAGAAAAGATGAAAAAATAAGTCTGCCTGTAACTAAGATAATTGATGAGCCAAAATTTAGTCACCGTGGATTATTGTTAGACTGTGCTCGTCATTATTTTGATAAAAAAACAATTTTAAAATATATTGATCTATTGGCATTTTATAAAATGAACACTCTTCACTGGCATTTGACTGAGGACCAAGGCTGGCGAATAGAAATAGATAAATACCCAAAATTAAACTCTATAGCTTCGTCTAGAATTGAACCAAATGGAGATATTTATAAAGGGATTTATACCAAAGAAGATATCCGAGAAATAGTAGAATATGCCCTAAAAAAAAATATAACAATTATACCAGAAATTGAACTCCCTGGGCATTCACAAGCAGTAATCGCGGCATACCCTGCACTTTCATGCAAAAAAGAAAAAATTCCAGTAGCAAATGATTGGGGTGTTTTCAAAGAAATTTATTGTGCAGGCAATGAGGACGTATTCATGTTTTTAGAAGACGTTTTTACAGAAGTAATTGAACTGTTTCCATCAAAGTATATACATATTGGTGGAGATGAGGTCCCAAAAATCAGATGGGAAAATTGTCAAAAATGTCAAAAAAGAATTCACGATAATGGCCTTCTTGATGAGCATCAATTACAGAACTATTTTATAAAAAGAATACAAAAGTTTCTTAACTCAAAAGGAAGAGAAATAATTGGGTGGGATGAAATTATAGAAGATGGTGAGATTTCAGGGGCTTTGATTCAATCATGGCGTGGAGTTGAACATGCCATTAAAGGGTTAGAAGCTGGAAATTCTGTTATAATGTCACCGACATCTCATTCTTACCTAGATTATGACTTAAAATCTATCGATTTAAAGAAGATATACTTATTTGACCCAATCCCATCAGAATCAAAATCTAGATTCCATGATCAAATTTTAGGTGGAGAATGCAATATTTGGACTGAGCATGTTCCAAATGTCAAAGTACTTGATAATAAAGTCTTCCCTCGTATGATCGGAATGGCTGAAGCTTTATGGAGCCATGGAATGAGAAATTTTGAGGAATTCAATTTTAGACTCCAACCCCACTATGAAATTCTTGAATCCCTCGACGTTAAGTATGGAGAGAGTATGATTCCTATATCTTATAATACAGTATTTATAAAAAATCAATTATTTCTTCAGCTATTTTCTAAAGAAAAAAATATTAATATAAAATATAAAAAAGGTGAGTCTAGACTAATGAATTATAATCATCCTATTCTGATAAAAAATAATTCTATAATCAAAGTTCAAGCCTACAAAAACTTAAAACCATACGGTGATATTATCAAAATACCATTAACCATCCATGATGGACTTTTTAAGGACGTAGAGTACTCGTGTGAACTTAATAAATTTTATCCAGCCAATAAAGAGATGGCTTTAGTGGATGGGAAAATTGGCAGTCTTGATTTCAGAGATGGAAATTGGCAAGGTTTTTTTGGAAAAGATGTTGAAGTCGTAATAGACTTAGGCCACCCAAGTGAGAATCTTTATGAGCTAGTTATGAATTGTTATCAATATGTCAATTCATGGATTTTTATTCCAAAATCAATATCTGTAGAAACTTCAATGGATAAAAAACTTTGGGTGAAGAATAATTTTATCAAATTTTTTCCAAAAAACAACGAGAAAAATAGAAATAGAAGGATTCAAGAAATTAAAATAAATCCAGTGAAAAAATTTAAAGCGCAATACTTGAAAATAATTATAGAAAATTATGGCAAAGTACCTCAATGGCATGAAGCTGCAGGTTCAGACTCATGGACATTTTTAGATGAAGTTCAAGTAAATTTTAACTTTCGAAAATGAAACCGATATTTCTAGGCTTTTTCATCATAGTATTTTGCTCTTGTAGTCGAAATGATTACGATCAATCTTATGAAGTAATAGCGCTAAATGAAGGGTGGTCTTTTTCGGAGTTGGGAGAAAATGATTTCAGGCCGGCCACTGTGCCAGGGTCGGTACACATGGATTTACTGGCAAATGCAATTATTGATAATCCTTTTTTTGAACGAAACGAATTAAATCTTCAATGGATTGAAAAAAAAAATTGGACATACAAGACAAAAATTTTAATTGACGATTCACATCTTTTAAAAAAGAATTTAATGTTACGTTTCAATGGACTTGATACATATGCTAAGGTCTATTTAAATAATTCTTTAATCTTATCTACAAATAATATGTTTCGCTCTTGGGAAATAGAAATTCAAGACTTAATTCAATTAGGAGAAAATGAATTAAAACTTGTATTCACCTCACCCCTTAACGAAAATGAACAACTCGTGAATGAGTACCCCTACGCACTCCCCTCTGGCAATGAACCTAGCTATATAGCTACGAAAACTGCTAATTTTACCCGAAAGGCCGCATATCAATTTGGTTGGGATTGGGGGCCAAGATTTGTAACTATGGGCATATGGAAACCCATCGAGTTAATTAGTTGGAGCGATGCTAAAATTGAAGATGCCTACACTATTACTAAGGATATTAATAAAGGAGTTGCGTCTCTTGAGACGAACATAACCTTAGAAGTAAAAACTCCAGGGAATTATCGAATAAGAATAGACACTTTTGAGATTTTAAAGCACTATGATAAAGGTATTCATAATTTGAAACATCAATTCAAGATATTTTATCCGAAATTATGGTGGGCTAATAATATGGGTGAGCCATATTTATATGAAGAAAATATTTCTTTAATCCTAAAAGGAGAAAAAATCCATGAGAAAAAAAATTCTTTTGGTGTTCGAACCATCGAGTTTATTAATGAGCCTGATTCAATTGGTACGTCTTTTTACTTTAAGTTAAATGATACCACTATTTTTATAAAAGGGGCAAATTATATTCCTCAAGACGTTTTCTTATCACGGGTCTCAATAGAAAAATATCAACAATTAATTATTGCTGCAAAAGAGGCAAACTTCAACATGCTCAGAGTTTGGGGTGGAGGGATATATGAAAGAGATATATTTTATGAACTGTGTGATAAGTTTGGCATTATGGTATGGCAGGATTTCATGTTTTCAGGCAGCCTATATCCTAATGAACTTGAATTTAAAAAAAATATAAAAGAAGAAGTAAGAGAAAATATTATAAGGCTAAGGCGCCACCCTTGCATTGCAATTTGGTGCGGAAATAACGAAATTGAAGTGGCATGGAAAAATTGGGGCTGGCAAAAGCAATTTGAGTATAGCAGCTCAGACTCTATAATCATATGGAAAAACTATTTCGATATTTTTAGAAAACTCATACCTGAGCAAATATCAGAACTTGATCCATTGAGAAGTTATACCCCAACTTCACCTTTAAGGAATTGGGGAGAAAAAGAAAATTTTAATCATTCTTCCATGCATTATTGGGGAGTCTGGCATGGCAAAGAGCCTTTTGAAAATTTCGAAAATAATATTGGACGGTTTATGGTAGAATATGGATTTCAATCATTCCCAAAATTATCAAGTCTAAAGATGATCATGAACGATTCCAGTTTATACTTGGAATCTTTGGCAATGAAACATCGGCAAAAAAGCTATGTTGGGAATCAATTGATTCAAAGTCACATAAATCAGTATTTCCCGAATCCAAAAAATTTCAATGAATTTATTAGTATGAGTCAAAAAACCCAGGCAATTGGATTAGAAATGGCCATAAATTCGCACATGAATAAAACCCCACATTGCATGGGCACATTATTTTGGCAATTCAATGACTGTTGGCCAGGGCCAAGCTGGAGTGTCATAGATTATTACGGAAACAAAAAAGATGCATACTTCTCAGTAAAAAATGCTTTTAAATCAATAAAATAATCTGTTAATCAATGATTAACATTTTAGTTAAAGATTATCGGGTTCGTGAGTTTTATAAGGATCAAAGAACGCTCGCAAAAGATTTGAATAAGATATGTATTTTTGAAACTAACATTTTTGTTTCTAACTTAATAACCTGCAATAATGCAGGTATTTATATTTAAAAAATGAATCATTTAAAAACATTTACAATAACATTAATTTTTTCAATAATTTTTTCATCTTGCGCAGTTGTTAAACCTGGAGAGGTTGGAGTGAAACAAACATTTGGAAAACTAAAAAGAGGTGTTATAACCCCTGGGCTTACAGGTATAAACCCCCTAATAACCAAATTAGTTAAAATCCCGACAAGGACAGTAAATCAAGAAGTAAGACTGAACCTACCCTCAAAAGAGGGGCTGAATGTAAGAGCCGAAATATCAATTTTATACCATTGTGAAAAAGAGAAGTCTATTGATATTATTAATGATGTAGGTATAAACTTTGAAGAAGTCCTCATACTTAGTACATTCCGCTCTGCTTCAGCAGATGTTTGTGCCCAATTTTTTGCCAAAGACATGCATTCTGGAAAGAGATCATTTATTGAGAGGGAAATTAAAGATTTGATGAGCAAACTGTTGGAAAATCGTGGTTTCGTTATAGAAGCTGTTTTGCTAAAAAGCATAACATTACCTCCAGGGCTTTATGCCGCAATAGAATCTAAGTTAAGGGCTGAACAAGAAGCTCAGCAGATGGAATTTGTTTTGCAACGGGAAAATAAAGAAGCTGATAGAAAAAGAATTGAAGCCAAAGGGATAAGAGATGCTCAAAAAATAATCAAAGAAGGAATAACTGACGACAATATAGAGTGGCGAAGTTTAGAAGTCTTAAAGGAGTTGGCGTCCTCACCAAATGCCAAGCTTATAATTACTGATGGCAAAACTCCTGTCCTAATAAATGGGGACAAATAAACGCACTAAGCAAAAAGTCTGAATCTTTATATGTTGACATAAACGAATTCAACACTTTTATAAAACACTTGGACCAGAAACCATCCAAAAAAGCTAAAACCTTATAAGATTTTTTAAATGGAGCTTAATGTAAATAACGAAACATCAAAGCTTTTATCGGTTGTTCTTGGGATAGCTAAAAGTACAGGCCCTGTCCCAAAAATTGAAGAATGCTATGATCCAAAAAGCAGACAGCATATCTTAAATGAAACTTATCCCAAAGAAATAGATATGCATTGTGAAATGGAGGGCTTCGCAACTATTTTGATGAAGCATAATGTTAAAGTTTTTCGACCCGATGTTCTTGAGAACTACAATCAAATTTTTTCAAGAGACATTGGGTTTGTAATTGAGGATAAATTTATCATTTCAAATATTCTTCCTGAAAGATCAAGAGAAATTGAGGCTTTGAGTTTTATTCTTGATGCTATTGATAACAAAAAAATCATTAATCTGCCGGAAAACTGTCATCTCGAAGGTGGTGATGTTATCGTACATAACGAATATTTATTTGTTGGAACATATACAGGACGAGACTATTCCCAAATTCAAACAGCAAGGACAAATATCAATGCCATTGAATACCTCAAGTCTCTATTTCCGGAAAAACAAATAATTTCATTTCATTTAATAAAATCGAATACAGATCCTGAAAAAAATGCATTGCATTTAGATTGCTGTTTACAAACTGTTGGGAAAAATAAAGTCGTAGTCTGTCCGGAAGCATTCTCTAATAAAAATGAATATTCATGGATAATTGAGCACTTCGGGGATAATAATATTTTAGAAATTTCCTTAAAAGAAATGAGTAATATGCAATGTAATTTCTTTTCTATTTCTGAGGATATAGTTGTTAGCGAAAAAGGATTTTCAAAAGTAAACCAATGGTTGAGGAGCTTTGATATTACCGTTGAAGAAATAGACTATAAAGAAATATCAAAACAGGGAGGGCTTCTTAGATGCTCAACATTACCATTGGAAAGAGTTAATAAATAACGATGAAGAAAACAAATTCAATTTTAATGATTCGCCCGTTTAATTTTCACTTCAATAATCAAACAGCTACTGATAATCATTATCAAAATCAAAATGATTCTTTAAAAGATGCTCATAAAAAAGCTAAAAAAGAATTTGACAAAATGGTTTTTGAATTGAAAAAAAATGGTATTTCAGTATTTGTTTTTAATGATGACGGAAAGTTCAATACCCCAGATTCAATTTTTCCTAATAACTGGATCTCATTTCATGAAAACGGGAATATTGGACTATATCCAATGTTTGCAGAAAACAGAAGATTAGAAAGGCGACCTGAAATATTAAAATATCTAAATGCTCAAGGATTTTTAACCAAAGAAATTATAGATTATACTCCCGCTGAAAAATCGGGAAAATATCTGGAGGGAACAGGAAGTATGGTTTTAGATCGAGAAAATAGGATTGCTTATTGTTCACTCTCAAAAAGATCAAATGAAGACTTGTTTTATACTTTTTGTGAAGATTTCAAATTCAAACCCTTAGTTTTTAAATCCTATCAGTCAATAAATGGGAAAAGACTTTCTATATATCATACAAATGTAATGATGTGTATAGCTGGTGAGTATGCAGTTATTTGTGTGGATTCCATTGATAATATTCATGAGAAAAAACGGCTTATTGAGACCATTACCCAATCAGGGAAAGAGGTTATAGAGATAAAAGAAAATCAAGTTGAGAAGTTTGCAGGAAATATGCTTGAATTAAAAAACAGTAACGGAGAAAGTGTTTTGGTTATGAGTAGCACTGCGAGAAACTGTCTTAATACTGAACAAATTGAAAGCATATTAAAATATTCAAAGATTATAAATTCTGATCTTGATACAATTGAAAGCCTTGGAGGGGGCAGTGCAAGATGTATGATGGCAGAAATATTTTTACCTCAGGTATTGACTTGAACAAGAGCCTGATTTCTTATTAGTACAAATTTTATTTTCAATAGATTACTCAATTCAAGGCTTAAATTTCTACTTCGTTTTTTTGTTGTTCTAGATGTTTCTTTATATTCTTTAAATTCTTTCTAAAAATATAAGCGGTAGGGTAAGAAGCTAAATAAATTTTAAATTCTTTCCATAGACCATATTCATTTTTAGGAGAAAATAACGTGAATTTTAATAAGCAATCTCCGTTTTTATCTTCATAAATTTGTTCAGCATGTAGAAATCCTGGACTAATAATTAGATCCCGGAAATTAAAACAACTAAGCCTTCTTAACTTGTTTTTTTCAATAAATAGGATTTCTTCATCCCATGTCCCATCCTTTTCATTATTATTTTTAAAACACCTTCTTATTGATCCAAGATGACCGTCAGCCACTTTGTCTTCATTAATCGGACTAATATGGTCGACATATACTGACCAATCTTTAGTATTATGAGAATTTCCAAGATATTTATATGCTACTTCACAAGATGTATTTATTAAGATGCTTTCATTAATTAGTTTGTAGCTTAAAAATTTGTCTTTTTTATAAGGGCTAAATGCAATAATTGCAAAAATCAAANAGGCAAATAAAAATGGGGTAAATAATAAAGGTGACTTAAAATTGGGGTTGGAAAAAATCACTCGACTGTAACCGATTTGTTTTGATAGTGGGTTTTTCTTGACCCACCTCATTATTCGTTGTCAAATTTAGTTTTTTTTTTCGTCCTCGTTTGGTCATTGGGACTGATGTTTCTGTCTCTCTATTTCCTTTGAGAATTCTGTAAGACTGAGACCCATCCTTGTTTTTCCCATCCTTCAAAAATCTATCATTAACAATTGGTAACTTCAAGGATAACACCAATCTGTGTTGGTTAATCTTGTGGTCAAAGTGACAAGTGATTTTCTCAAGGTATTCCTTAANGATTTCCTTTTTCTCATCTAATGTGAAGTTGTCTTTCAGATTAGAAATCCACCCTCTGTGTTTCTCTATCCAATCAAACCACTTCTGAGTGTCTTTTAGATTCTGAATCCTAAGATTGATTTGATTTAACTCATTAAACAACTGATTCTTTCTTTTACCAATAAGTTCTATACCCTCTTCAAATTGTGTTTTAGAGATGTCCCCAATCAAATACCAATTTCTATTCTCTCTTTCTCTTTCTTCAAGTTCCTTAATCTTCTTATTCAAACTTCGTTTGACCTTATACTCCTCATTGATTTTATGAGTTTGTTCCTCGTCTGATTTTGACTTTTGACTAAGGACTTCAACTTTAATTTGTTCTTTAATAATGTGAGAGTCTTGAAGGATGTCAATTAAAGTTTTCCAAACGATTTTATCTGTATTCGGTATGTTAATGGATTTCTTAACTCCACACTTTACTTTTTTTGATTCATCAATCTTTCTCCAATTGTTTTCTCTACTTCTACAATAGTAGTAATACTCGTTTTTTTTGTGGTTTACTCTACATCCATATAACTCACCACAGTCACCACAATAAATCAATCCTCTCAATAAGACGTCATGATTTTTGACCTTCGTTAACTGATTCTTTTTCTTTAACGTTTCATCTAACTTCCTTTGAGTTAAATCATAAGATGAGTTATCAATTATTCTTAATCTCTCGTCTGTATAATAAAGTCTTTTGGGTTTATTCGGGTCGGTAGAATTATCAGTCATGGAATCAGTTCCAATGTAGATTTCATTCCTTAATATGTTGGAAACTGAGGTTGGATTCCAAAAGTCTGACCTTGGTGGTTTTACTTTGTTTTTGTCAAGTCTTCTACAAATATCAATGGTTCTTTCACCTATTAAGAACCATTCAAATATCTTTCTAACCCATTCTCCGTTCTCTGAATCAATAACAAGAGATTTTATTCCATCAACCTTATCCAAAGTGTAACCAAAAGGTGGTTGACCACCTCTCCACCCACCTTTTTTGAAGTGAGATACTTTACCTATCATTGACTTCTTTCTCTGAACCTTGACAAAGAATTGATTGATAGATGAAAAGAAATCATACATAAGGACTTGTTCGTCACTTTTGAAGTCAACACTACTTTCATCAGTATGTAGTTTAACTTGTTGTTCTTCCAAGTCGTTACGGAGTAGTGAACTCACCATAGGGTTTCTTGAAAGACGACTTAAGTCTAAAACATAAAGGTGTTTAACGTTACCCTCTCTGACTTGTGTGAATAGTTCAGTTAATACCTCTCTGTCCTCAATGTTTTCTGATGAACCACTTACACCACCTTCACACCAATCCTTAATCTTCTTTAGACCTAAGGATTTCATTTTCTTTTTTCCAAGTTTCAATTGGTCCTCAAGTGAATGTTGGTCCTCTTGATGACGGGTAGAAACTCTTCGGTAGATATGTAGTGTTTGTTCAGTCACAAATACAAATTTAATAAATTACCCACTATGGGAAAAATCAAACCTCAGTCATCATGTATTTTCTAACTTTAGTGACTAATTTTCCACTACATCCAACTCTTCCACTAATATCTCTGACGGATTTCCCCATTTTGAGGAGTTTCATTATTTGTTGGGTTTTCTCTTTTTGAAGAAATGTATTTCTGTCCTCAACACTTCCATACTTTCTACCTAATACACCACCCTTTAGTTTGTAGACTTCTCTACCATTCATGGTTCTTTCCTTGATGTTGTCCCTCTCCATTTCGTAGAGTGAACTCATTACTGATGTAATAAGGTTCCAAATAGGATTCTTTTCTCCGTTAATCATAGATTGAAGATTTCCCATACCCCTGATAACAACATTCACATTGTTGTCTTCAAAAAACTTAAGAGTGTTCAAACAATCGTGAGTGTGACGTCCGACTCTTGAGATTTCTTCAACTACAATTTCATTTACCTTCCCCTCTAACACCAAGTCTATTATTTTCTTTCCATTCTTTCTTTCTGAAAACGGAACAGAACCACTAACTCCCTTGTCAAACAAGGTTAAATCATATTGGTCTTTATCTAATTCAAACCTCTTACCATCTTGAAGAAGGGTAGAGGTTCTATTGTATTTAATTCTCATTTGCGTGTAGTAATTTATTATTNTATATAAATTTACTACATTTGAGTGAATTAAACAAGGAAGAGAGGGGAAAAGTCAAATTGATGAGTGTGGTCATTTTTATTATGATTTTAATTACTAAGGGTTAAAGAGAGGGGACTTTTCCCAAGGGTCAAAAACCAACATCTTTGTGAAAACGGACTACATCAGAATTAAGACTTTTCAATCCGTTTGGTTTACAAGAAAATACCCCACCCACCCTCTGTCTGATGAAAGAGTTTAATAGTTATCTTTAATTCGTTACTTAATATAAAACTGTAGTAATAATGAAACGACTTATACCATTGTTCTTTATTGTGTTTGTAATCTTTGGTTGTGAAAGAGAGAATGTTGTACATACTGAAACCTACAAATACACAGGGGTGTTAGATAGTTTCCGATATGAAATAAATGAATATTACGATACAACGATTATTGACTCAATTTACTATGGTCAAATAAACTCGGATACAATTAAAGTAATCTATGATAGTCTGAATTTTGAATACCATTTCCAATTAGAGGACACGACCTTTCAATTAAAACCCAATCGTAAAACTATATTCTATATTGGTTATGAAGAATTATTTAGAGGTGATACTTGGGATTCTCGTTATACCCTTAAATTTTATGTTGACTCTATAGTTTACTTAAAAGAGGATTTGATATCATCATATGTGGATAATTCCCATTGGTATGAAAAGACTAAAAGAAAAAAAGGAGTATTGTATCGTAATTGATAATCTGATTTTAACTCATCCTTTTCCACCAATCGGTTTTGTTCTTCAGTTGTTCCTCTTTCATATCAATATGGTCTTTAAGATGAAAGTAAGGGTCTAACTTACCTTGTTTGATGAGTTCCTCACCCGTTATTTGATACTTGTTACGAAGTAGTTTGTTTTGTTTTTTCTTTCTACTCATTATCAATCGGTTACTCTTTAAGATACGAAATAANTTACTGTAAATCAAGTGATTAACCCCAAATCTTCTTCCATTCAAACTCTTCTGAAGGTTCTGAAACCTCAACGGTGTTTTCTACTTTGTTGATGGTGTGATTGTTTAAGAAATCGTTGAGGTCGTTCTCTCTGATATATCGTTTGTAACCGAGTTTAATCATAGGGAGACCATAATCCTTAACGAATCTTTCAAAGGTCTTTCTACTGATGTTTAAGTAGGTCATAACTTCTTGTTTACTTATCAGACGTTCCATCTTGTTCCTTGTAAACTGTCTTCAATCATCTTCTTGAGTTTAGGGTTTGATTCTATTACCTCTTCTAATTCTCTACGAGTCTTCTCAATGAGAAAATCAGAAATTCGGTAATACTGATGTATTAGGTTAAAAAAGTGTTCCTTGACTACAATCAACTCATCGGTGAGTAGTTCGTGTCCTAATGAGTTGGTTAGGTCTCTTGTAATCTCAAGAAACCTTTGGTCTAATTCTTCAAAGTTGTCTTTCATATTGTTTTCCTTTGGGTAGTTTAACATTCCAAATCAAGTCTTTGTCCTTACCCCATAGTTTGGAGATGTAGTCAATTCCTTCATTCATTGTTTTGTTTCTGAATAGTTGAAAGTCTATCTGACCCCATTTCTTTAAGTGGATGGGTAGGGTCTTAATGGACTTGGTTAGTTTGTTGGACTTTACGACCATATGGATATGGGGAAGTCCTGTCGTTGTGAACTCTCTGAACCAACATATTTGTTGTATGAGGTAATGGTTCTCTATGTCTTCCATAATGTTTAGGATATGAGTATCACTATACCTTTTGTCAAAGGTTATTGTGATGAAGAAGTCCCATTGATGTTGGGTAATCCACTTGGTTATCTCTCTTGGTTCGTTCATTACTTGATATAGTTTGGTCAGTCCCTTTGGGTAGGGATTTTATAGATTTCAGTCACTTCAATTTTCATTTTATACCAATCACCGATTGGGTTTTCATTTCCTTATTTCTAATAAGTATGTAGTTGTGACCACTAAAAACCACTTTGGTACAACTTTTTTGAAATTCTTTTTGGAAAGAAGACCTCAACGAATAAACACCCCTTTGATTTTATACTTAAAACCAAAGGGGTGTTGAGGTTGAGGTGAGTATGGTATTATTGAGACTTCTTTACGACTATTCCTATTGAAGAGATTTTTGGATTCTCAATTTTATTTAATCTTTTTAGTCGTTTTTCCATCTTAAATTCTATTCCCCACACTTGTTGAGGAGTGAATTTATCACTTCTCTGAGGAGTGAATTCAGATTCATTCATCATGTCACTAATTTGATAATAGAAGAAACCTTCTCTCCTTTTCTCCTTAATGAAATTGTATTTTTCTATTTGAGATGAGGAAAGTGGAATTACCCAAAACTTAGGGGATGTTACCTCTACATCAACTAATAAATGGGTCAAGAAATACCCACTATCAAGATTACTCCACGGTGACTGACTTTGCCAAATTTCTCGGCTGATCTACATTGCATCCTCTTNCAACTGCCACATGATAACTTAAAAGCTGTAATGGGATTGTTGTTAGCATTGGACTTAGACAATCTAATGTATCTGGAATTTCAATTACAGCATCCGAAAGCGACTTTACTTCGCTTTGCCCAAAACCTGTAATAGAAATAATCTTGCCTTTTCTAGCTTTAACTTCTTGAATATTCGATACCAGCTTTTCGTACAAACCGCCCAATGGCGCAATTACAATAATCGGCATTTTTTTATCAATCAAAGCTATAGGGCCATGCTTCATTTCTGCCGCAGGGTAACCTTCAGCGTGGATATAGCTAATTTCCTTAAGTTTTAATGCTCCCTCTAGCGCTACTGGGAAATTGAATCCACGACCTAAAAACAATGAATTATTAAATCCTTTTAAACTCTTTGAAATAGTTTTGATTGCTGAATCTAATTTGAGAATAGATTCAATCTTTTCTGGAATTTTGTTAATCTCCAAAGCGATTTCTCTAAACTTAGTTTTAGTCAATTTATTTTTTATTTTCCCCATGTATAGAGCCATCATCGCAAGAACAGTTACTTGCGCAGTAAAAGCCTTTGTTGAAGCAACACCTATTTCTGGCCCGGCATGAGTAAAAGCTCCAGCATCAGTTTCGCGAGCAATAGAGGACCCAACTACATTACAAATCCCGAAAACACACGCACCGGACTCCTTAGCCAGTTTTATAGCTGCAAGAGTATCTGCCGTCTCCCCCGATTGTGAAATTGCAATTACAACGTCATTTGAATTTATTACTGGATTTCTATACCTAAATTCTGACGCATACTCAACTTCCACGGGGACTCTCGAAAATTCTTCAATTAAATATTCACCGACTAAACCAGCATGCCATGAGGTTCCACATCCCAAAATAATTATACGATTTGCTACTTTTAGGTTACTAGAAATCATTTCTAAGCCTGCCATTTTTATCTCATTTTTTTCTGGAAAAAGTCGACCTCTAATTGTATTTTGAATTGATGTTGGCTGCTCATATATCTCTTTCAACATGAAATGTTCGAAGCCACCTTTTTCTATACTCTCTAAATCCATCTGAAGTTGATGAATTATTGCATCAACAGGCTTATCTGAATCAATAGTTCGAATAGAAATACCTTGCTTTGATATCCGGGCTAACTCTCCATCTTCCAGGTATATGACTTTTTTTGTATGATCTAAAAATGGCGTAGCATCCGACCCAATAAAAAACTCCTTATTCCCGAGCCCAAGGACTAACGGAGACCCAAGTCTTGCTGCTATCATAACATCCGGATGACTTTTGGAAATAATGGAAATAGCATACGCCCCAATCACTTGATTTAGGGAAAGTCGAACTGCTTCTTCTAGAGATACTTTTTCCTCTTTTTGAACATACTCAATGAAGTTCACCAACACTTCAGTATCAGTATCACTTTTAAAAGAGTAATTTTTTTCAATTAACAATGTTCTTAGTGATTCTACATTTTCAATAATACCGTTGTGCACAATTACGAGGTCTCCATTATTAGACACATGAGGGTGGGCATTTTTATCATTAGGTGGGCCGTGTGTAGCCCATCGAGTGTGCCCGATTCCCAAGCTAGCAGAGGATGAGTCTTTATTTTTTAAACTCTCGAGGCGCTCAACTTTTCCTTTGCATTTATATATTTCCATATCTCCATTAAATAAGGCAATTCCAGAAGAGTCATAACCTCTGTATTCAAGCCTTTTTAGCCCATTTATTAAAATTGGGTACGCTTCCTTATTTCCTAAGTATCCGACGATTCCACACATAGACCTATTGTGTTATTCCCTTTTTGTTAAATAAAGCTTTAAAGAAATTGGTAAAACTGGGTCAAGATTACCATTTAAGACAACCCTTCTTGGGTTTGATGCATTTCCATCAGGAAGTAATAATAATCTATCTTCAGTTGAATCTTTTCTACTAAGTATTTGTTGAACAAATTTCGTTACCTCCAAATTATACTTTTTGTCACGCAAGACCGATTGAATTCTTAGACCACCACCAGGAGATGCATCCAAATATTCTTGCATTAGAATTTTATCATGACCTGAAATCATAAAAGCATTCAATTTAACTGGAGGTATATATTCTAAGGCACTTCCCTCCCGGATAGGTATTTCTAATTCAGCATGATTAACAAAATAATTAGAATCTCTAAACTGATTTAAGTTCTTAAAACTAACGGAGGTTACAATTCCTCCCATTGACTGAACATAAGAGGTAACCTCTCCATTGACTGTGTCTTGATTATCAAGACTAATTTGAGAATTTGAGCGATCAAACTTAAAAAGGTTTACGCTTTTAAGACCATAGTTATTACCTGTAATTCCCCTCCAGCCTAATATATCTAAGTAATTATACCCTGGGCCAACAGTGTCCGCTCTTAAACTATCATTACTATAATAGACTCTAATTCGAAAATCTGATTCTCCTGGAGTGATATTTAAAATCGCTTTATTCGAAGGATAACCCTCAAAAGCCAAACCCTTAAAATAATCCACAAAATTTTCGTTGGTTTCAAACAAACTAGGATTCATTTTTGAAGCATCTATAATATTTGATTTAATAAACGCTTTATCAATTTTTAAAAACATGACCTGGTTGGCATCAAACATGCCCGTTCGAATTATACGCTTATTTGGGTAAGGCTTTACCACGGTATCACAAATAACAGTGGAACTAGAAAAATTACTGGTTGAGTAATACAGGCTATCATCCATAATTTCATCATCTAAATGTGAAATTTTTATTCCAAAATCAGAAGTGGTATCGCCATACCAACCAGAATATGGTAACAACATAAACGCTGAATCTACGGTGACATTACTGTCTCCAAAATCAGGAGCTATTGAAGCCAAAACAAATTCAGAAACAAATTCAGAAGAAGAAGATCCGAATATGGGATCAATGTATTTCCCAATTAATAGAGAACTTGGATTTAGGGTAACTAAAGAGTCCAAGGTTTCTGATGTGCTTATTACCTCGATTGTATCAAAATAATCTGCCTCAAATCCAGTGCCATCAACAAAATCAATAGCAATTGAACCGGAATTTCGCTCGCATGCAAAAAAAGGTAGTAGCGTAAGAACTAAAAACTTTAAACTACGCATGTGATATAAATTACTCGAATAGCGACTCATAAAAAGAATCAAGTTCTGCAGGGTTTTCAATAAATTTCTTACCATCAATTATGGGTATACCTGCAGAGGCAGCTGCACCTAATTGCACTTCGGGAATATCGTCATTCATCGTTAAAACAGCATCCACGTGTTTTACCGCACCAGAATATAAATTGTCTGCGGATGGAGTATTGAACTCTTGCATATTTTCAAGACCATCAAAATTAATTCCATTGGTAAATCCTGAGTCTAGCTCCCCGTCAAACCCATCACCAAACAAGCTGTAAACCAATTTTGCATCGTTAAAATACGGGTCATCCGCATTAAATTGTCTTAAATACGCTGGCATTGCCGTACTCATCCATCCCATAAAATGGATAATATCCGGCTTCCAGCCCAATTTTTTAATAGTTTCAATAACACTTTTGCAAAAAAACAAAGTGCGCTCACCGTTGTCTTTATAGAATTTATTTTCCTTATCTACCCATGTTCCTTTACGCTTAAAATAATCTTCGTTGTCAATAAAGTAGACTTGAATTCTAGCAGCAGGAATAGAAGCTACTTTGATAATTAGTGGTTGATCTAAATCATTAATAACCACATTAATACCACTTAATCGAATTACTTCATGGAGCTGATGCCGTCTTTCATTAATAGAACCAAATCTCGGCATGAAAACACGTATTTCATTACCTTTTGAGTTCATTTTTTTGGGGAACATGAGCCCCGCATTTGCCAAATCGCTTTCCGGGAAATAAGGCTTTATCTCATGAGAGACATATAAAATTCGTTTTTTTGCCATTGTTGCAAAGGTATGAAATATATCTTTCTCCTAGTTTTACTGGTGGTTGGTTATAGATTAGCTAAAAATTTTATTATCTGTGGAAATAATACGAAACATTAATGAATTAAAATCCATGCAAAAGGAGTCTAATAAAGGCTCAAATTTAGCCCTTATTGCTACGATGGGTGCTCTTCACGAAGGGCATGTTTCGCTAATAAAAAGAGGACAAAAAGAATGCAGTCAGGTCATTGTTTCAATCTATGTAAATCCTACTCAATTTGAAAACTCCAACGATCTCATAAATTACCCTAAATCAATCGATGATGATATTGATATTCTTAACAGCTTAAATATTGATTTCTTATTCATTCCAAATAAAGAATTAATGTATCCCAATGGGCTTGTCTCCAAGGTATTCGATCTTAACGGTATTGATGAGAAGCTAGAAGGCGCCATGCGACCAGGGCATTTTCAAGGAGTTGCCACCGTGGTTGACAGGTTATTTGAATTAACACAACCTGACAAAGCCTATTTTGGGCTTAAAGATTTTCAGCAGGTACAAATAATTAAAAAATTATCTTTAATCAAAGGAGGCACACCGGAGATCATTGCCTGCAAAATAATAAGAGAAGATTCTGGCTTGGCTATGAGCTCACGAAACTCGAGGTTAAACGTAAAAGAATTAAAAGCTGCAGCCTCTATTTTTAAAGCTCTAAAATTTGCAGAAAAAGAAGTTAAAGTTTTCCCAACTCCGCCGGCTGCACTGATTCGAGAAATGAAATCGATTATAAATTCTACCGGGCATATAAAAGTAGAGGAAATAACATTTGCCTTCAGCGATAACTTAGATGTTATCAATGACCCTGATTTTCCCCTTGATCATTACAATAAAAAAGTGCATTGCTTTATCTCTGCATATGCCGGAGATGTTCGTCTAATAGATAACCACTTTATTTGTTAAAAACAATATGTCCTTTGATTTCAAACATTACTTTTGTTCCCAGAATGACAATAGAGGTACTTTTTAGTAAAATCCATAGGGTGACCGTTACAGGTGCTGATTTAAACTATGTCGGGTCAATTACCATAGATAAAAGTCTAATTGAAGCAGCTAGATTAACCGAGGGACAAAAGGTGAGTATTGTAAATGTGAATAATGGATCGAGATTCGATACCTATGTTATCCCAGGTATAAGAAATTCAGGAGAAATAAAATTAAATGGCCCTGCGGCAAGATTAGCAGAAGAAGGAGACGTAATAATCATTATTTCTTATGCTTCAATGACTCTTGATGAAGTGAAAAATCACAAGCCTACTGTTATTTTCCCTGATGAAAAGTCAAATAGATTAATCTAACATGAGTTTTAGACTCCCAAAATGGTTAAAAACCATAAGTTTAATTGGACTTGCTTTCCTTTTGATTTATTTCGCGTTTAAAAAAGTAAATGTTTTTGAAGTGTGGGGGTATGCAAAAGAAGCATCATGGATATATGTCATTATCAGTTTTGCCATAGGTTATTCAGCCGTAATATCCAGAGGATTCAGGTGGACAATTGTGCTGGAAAGCATAGGTAAGCCTGTATCCCCATGGAACGCAACTCACGCGACCGCATTTGGGTATCTAATGAACCAAGTGCTGCCGCGCGCTGGAGAAGTTGCTCGAGCAACAGCATTAAATAGATCAAATAAAATTCCCATAAATATTTTAATTGGAACAATTATAATCGAGAGAACCATTGATTTAATTATGATGGCTTTGTTAGTTGGAGTAACATTTATTCTCTCAAGCGGTGACATTGAAAGCTTTCTCTCAATTACCAATAGTGACACAGAAGAACCGACAAAAGCTTCGAAAGAAAGCATAAAATATTTTATCCTCTTTGTGATTCTATCTTTTTTTGTCGTTCTTATCTTTTCAAAAAAGTTAAAATCAACTATTTGGATAAAAAAAATTAAAACATTTATGATTGGAATTTTAGATGGGTTTCAGTCCGTTTGGAAACTTGAAAGAAAAATAAAATTTTGGCAACACACGTTCTATATCTGGACATGTTACTTTTTTATGATCTATATCTGCTTTTTCGCATTCCCATTTACTAAAGATTTATCGATTGCTGAAGGTCTTTTCATAATGGCGGCA
>NYSL01000017.1 GCA_002682945.1 Cryomorphaceae bacterium
TTGGATTATATATTTCAATGTACTTATGATTTGAAGAACCTTCACCATATTCACTGAAGAATAAATCTGAGCATGGACTTGAATTTACTGTAATGGTTCCAACCATAAAAGATGCATGTGGGTCACATTGATATGTATATGTTCCAGGATTTGAAAAAACATAGGAGTATGTCCATGTTCCACCTGCCGCGGCGCCAGAGCCAAAACTTGCAGGGTTACCTGGAAAAGTCGATTGACTTCCATTGACATTGTGGGTTCCGCTCATCTGTGTCCAGGTTATAGTATCTCCTTGGTCAATTGTTAATGTTGAAGGAGTAAACGACATGGTCACGGAAATGTTGTGATTCGTCGCAAATGCTGATACAGAAAGAATTATAAGAAATAAGGAGTATATTTTTTTCATAGTTTATGGTATTTTCAGTACTGTAAAAGTAAGAGATGTTTGATAGTTTTAGTGATAATGATTATTAAAATTTTATTCAAAGTCAAGTGTGCATTTAAATCGAGATATTCTCCCGTTTCCTGCATCAACGACATAGAGTATTTTGTTCCAATAGGCTACGGCCACGGGTTCGTTAAACTGCATGGGGCCATCTCCCATTCCCCCAAAAGATACTTGGACATATTTTTTTTCTCCACTTGCCGGAGGCGGAGGTATCCCCTCAAGCCCAGTCGATGTAAATTGAAATAAAGAGTCTTTTTCGCTATCAACAACAAATAAATATCTTGAGGCGTCACCAGCCATAGTTATCGATGCCGGATATTTGAATCTATTTGGCTCATTGATTGAGCGCAATGCTAGGCTGGTATCTTTTGGATAAATAGAAGGCACATAGTCCGCACCAAAGTCAGTTTCGACAAACTGGATGTTCTGAACTTGAATGGCTTGATTTTCATCCACGCTACTGAACCAAAAATCATCACCATTAGTAGCGGTATACTGAGGAGGCTGGGCAAAAGAGACAAGGCCTTTTGGCTGTTTGAAATAGTTAGTATAAAGGCCTGAAGATGTGCTAACGGATACAGGAGATAGATATTTATCCTCATTATCGAATAAAATAATAGCATCATCAGGTCCTTGATTCGCATTATTCAAAGAAGGGCCATTTCTACTGACGTAGTAACGATTATTTTTTGTTGAGTTTGCATTTGCTAGGATTCCAATCTGCGAAAATTCTACTTGCGCATCCGAAGTTGAGAAAGTATTCTTGAAGTAAAATGGATGTACAATTTTGTTGGTGATTTGAGCATCAGGCAAGTTGTAAGTTCCATTGTTTTGAAGTTGATTTATTCGATAGATACAACTTAGATTATAGGATACGCCGTTAATAGTTGTGTCATGAGATCCGATCGCTAAGAGTTCAAACCTTCGATCTTGACGAACATGGCGAACACCAGGAATTTTTAAACGTCCTTGNTCGACACCAGCCTCGTTTAGACAAATCACTTCTTCCGTTGAGGCGTCTACTATGTATATAAGCTCATCAAAACCGATGCAAATATCATTGGGATAAACAAAACCAGAAAAGGCCGGTTGGATAGGAACATAAGCTATGTCTCGGATCCCATAATTGGGAACTTCAATGAAATCTAAATTCGTACGAGTTCCTAAATATCCCTCGCATGAACCAAGAANNANCNAGCTCAAAGCAATTGCNATAAAATTNAATNTTTTCATGTTTTNGNTTTTTTAGAATAAAAAACTAATCCAATGGTGTTNTTCCATCCCATTACGTCTGTTTTTTGAACAGCAAAATCACATTGCATTTTGTATTGTCCCANATTTATGACCCANCCTAAGCCTCCAACGGGCCATGATTGACCTNTTTCATTTAAGCGGTATCCCATTCTAACTGCAAAATCTTTTGTTGCTAAAAATTCAGCACCGATTCGGTAATTTTCAGCATTATCATTTGGATGTACCAATTGTGCTGCTAATCTTAAAGATGAATTATTCTTTTCATAGGCAATGAAGCTTAAGGCCATTGCAAATTCAGTGGGTAGAGTATTTGATTCTAGACTTTGAATCGGAAATCGATTAAAAGTTGATGCCTGATAACTGCCTCTGAGATTTGAGGACCCTCCAAAATTTCTTAGGAGAACAGCAAAACGAAGATCTTTCAGATCTGTTGTGTATAGAAATCCAACATCAGCAGCTGCTGAAAATGCATTATATGTTCCATTTTGACCTCCTGTTGTATAAGATTCAGAAATAGATTTTAATGTAATTCCGAGCTGGAATTGCTCAGTTAACTGCTTTGAGTATGATAGTCCCGCACTAGTTTGAGATGAGTAAAGCTTATATCCTGTTCCTTCCGGTTGAAACTCTGTTCTTTCCGCATAAGCAGGTGTTTGAATTCTATTTAAAGAAAGCCCCCACGCTGATGATGCTTTTTTATTTGGAATGGATGTCAAAATACCGATTTGACTCAGGTTCCCTCCAAGCTGAATGTGGCTTAAAGCCAATGAAGAGGAACTTAGAGATGATAACCCGGCAGGGTTTTGCATTCCAGAATACCTATCTCCGGGCAGTGCTGCGGAGGCACCCCCCATTCCTGCTGAGCGCACGCTCATGTCATTTTTTAAAAAAGTGAAAGCTGATTGTCCCGCTCTTTCTCCACCATACGAAGGAAGAATTTGGGCATTAGCCATTGTGCAAAACATGTAGGATAATATGAAAATAAAAACTCTCATATCTTAAATGTTATTCCATATAAAATTTGTCTGGGAGCCTGGTATCTTGCCGGGTTCCTTGGGTCAACACCTCTCTCTTGAGGGCCATTGAATTCTGGTCTTGGATCTCTCCATTCATTTGGAACATCATCTCCATATTCATAGGCTTTTCCTGTGATTGGATTTATTATTTGTGAATTCCGACGATTCAATATGTTTCGAATTTCAATAGAAAATGTTATTCCTCTTCCCCGTTTTCCATTTAATGCTGTATAACTCCATTTTGTGTCCCAGTTAAACCAGGGGATTGCCAGTTCAGATAAATATTGATCGATTAGAGGCTGGTATTGCGGGCGACCGAGGTCATTTGTGCCTACAAATTCATAAGGGGTATACCTATAGCCCGACGACCCATTAAATTGAATATATCCATTGAGACCGGAAAGAGAAATATTTTTGATTTTTAAACTCGAATCAGGGCTGAAGAAAACACCCCAATTTGTGCTCCATGGACGGTCCCAAGCCAGAAAGTTTTCTCGTGTCAACGATACTTCTCCATTTTGTTCAATTTGTAATGAGGACTCTCTGGCAGAGTTAGATTTACCTCTTGCAACTTGTAAGCTGAGATTTCCAAAAAGTCTCAAATATTTACCCAACCTGTAGTCTATACCTAATTCTATACCTTGAATTTTGGCATAATCTTGATTGATGTACATGGTTTTGGTAACAGGCCTACCAGTTTGATCATTTACTATTACGCGGCGCGAAACGATGTAGTCAAATCTATTGTTGTTGAATGCACTTACTGTGAGAGCAAGGTCTCTGGTGATTGCGGCTTTATATCCAACTTCATAGGACACATTCACCTCTGGATCTAAGTCCGGGTTCCCGAGGAAACTTAAAAAACTACGATCCTGATATACAGGATCTAGACCGGCATATAAGAATCTTGGATGAGGTAGCCTCATATTATGCCCGTAATTAAAATAGAGAACGTTATTTGGGGTGACCGGGAATGAAACATTTATTCTAGGTAATAGTCTAGCCTTCCATCTTAATCCCCCAATATTAAATGTTTTATTATTATAATTGTCTCGAATTTCATCTACGACTGGCGCATTCGGGTTTAATACGGCATTATCAGCAAATTTGCCGGGAGCCCAATAATTACCTCTCAATCCAATACTCGCTTGGATACCCTTGTAATTGATTTTATCTTCAAAAAACAAGCCTCCTTTTTGAGGTTGAACCTTCCAAATGTCATTGGAGGAGCCGATGCTTATTGAAGCTGTAGTAACACTGTCGTTTACCCTGATAGGGGCTCCAACCCATGGTTTTATCACATCGACCCACTGATATGCGTTGAATTGATGCTCCCATCCAAAAACTATTTGCTGTACTCCATCGTCGGGATAAAAGTTCATTTTTCCTTTAATGGTATATTCCTCTGCATAATGATCATGCCAGGTTGAGGTTATCCCACCATTATTGACAAGTCCGTTTCCAGGTTGTATGTAGTAGACCCCTGATGGGTCATAGGGGTTAAAAATACCAAGAGGGTAGGACGCTATATTATCTTCATCCAGGAGAGCGTCCAAGGTCTCTGAGCGAAATGGACGTCCATTGGCATCTGCTCTTAAGTTTGTAAACATTCTTCCTGCACTCACTGATAGTCCCCAATTTGGGTTTATTACGTGAGTAAAATTCAAAGCCGTAAGATTGCTGTGATGGGTATATGTTGTTGCATTATCTAAATTTAAACTTCTTCGATATTGATATCCTGGAGCAAGAATTGCATCGAACCCAACTATTTGCAGCGTTCTTGAATTTTGATTGATGTTTAAAGAATGTTGATTCGTAACGCTCAGTTTCGTGGCAGATGATATTTGCCATTTAATCTTTGCGGTATGAGTCCATGAGTTCCTTTGTCGAGGGGCCCAAAATGCTTGATTTTCATTAAAAAGACTAGATTTTAATTGATCGGCAACGAATGGGAAATAATCATCAGTCAAATCCATTGTCGCCGCGTTAAAAACAGTTACTTTCTTTTTGGTGAAGGGTATAGGAAATGAAATGTTTATTTCTGCCTGGTCAGTATTAAAACTAGAATTTGGCATATCCGATGTTCGATTGATATAGTCACGATTTATTCTTCCGGAGGCCTCAAAATGCTCTCCTCCCTCACGGATTTTGGTGGAAATAACACCTGATGAACCGCCTCCAAACTCTGCTGAAGCGCCGCCTGTTGTCACGTTTATACTTTGAATAGCTGAAGATTGCACTTGAACACCAAACCCTGTCCCTGCAAGAGGGTCTTGTGCAGAAATGCCGTCAACAAGATATTCAGTTTCATATACTCGAGCCCCTCTNATTTGAATACCATCATTTGTTTTAGCTACTCCAGCTTGAAGGGATATTACTTCCTCTACACCTTGGACCCCCATCTGGCTTATATCATCTCGACTAATCGATCTTTCACTTTTCGCAGATTCAAGATCAACTTGAGATTTTTGACCTACGACAGTGACAGTTTGTAAAACATCAACAGAGGAGGATAGTTGTATGTCCAAGACTTTAGTTTCGCCTTTCTTAAGTCGTACCCCATTAATAACTTTTGTTCCATAACCAATTACTTGAACTTTNATAGAGAANTCTCCAGANGGGATTCCNGAAATAGAATACTTTCCTGAAAAATCNGATACTGTAGAGATATAAGTCCCNACTAATGTAATCCCGACATTTGGCAGTGGCTCANCATTTTTATCATCTGAAACCACTCCCTTTAGTCCACCTAAATTTTGGCCCCATGAATAGAACGAAATCGTCATGATTAATAGAAAAGTAAATATTTTACCAATCGAAGTCATATACCAAAATTTGTTCTAATAGATTGCTTATCGCAGAATTGTTTGCAGCTACTTTATGGAGCTCAAGGGAGAAAAAAACTTCATTAATTTTATTGGGATTCCCTAAATATTTTCGTCTAACACCCACAACATTATCCCCTTGCCATCCGCTTAATTTGGTTAGTTGTGCTCGGTAAAAAATTTCTGCATCTGCGGAAGGTGTAACAGGACTAATTCCAATAAGAATACTCGAAGGGCTGAGATTTGGGTAATTGCTTCCGACTTGGGAAACAATGCTGCTGTCGGTTATTAGTCGGACTTGGCCTGTAGAACTTACGACCCCGCTAATTGGAAATGTACCTATGTAAGGAGTTAAATCAGTCGAAGGGCCAAAAGAGGTGGTATTTATTATTTTGCCTCCAGAGTTAATATATTGCTGCATAGCCAGAGCCATGTGTGCAAGTAAGGGCTGGGTAATTCCTGTAAGTGGGTCGAGAATGTTGTCTGAGTTTGTAACTGTTATGACTTTGGAATATTGATTAAGAATATGCCGAAAGGTGGGATTCCAATAGTATGGTCGAGATTCACCATTATTCTCTTCAAAATCAATAACATCATAGTTTACAGGGATAGATGTTAGCCAGCTTTTGTAGCTGTTTGTTATCGAAGAGGTCTGACCCGATATGAGAAGTATATTCGAGTTAGGCTTAGTCAATGTAACAGGTAGAGCACTATCAGGGATGCTCGTCGCGCCTGCAATATCAGTTACTCTAATTTGAAGAATATTTGCACTATCTATTTTAATACCAGTAACACCCGAGTATTCGGGTTCAGAATCATTTCCATAGTATAATTCTGCTTGAAATGGACTGCTTAGATTCTCATTCAAAACAAATGTTATTTGATTTTCATTAGGGTCTAATTCTGCCCAAGATCCATCGTTAAATCTAAATTCTGCAGATTGAATAGTCTCGTCACCATCTGGGTCAGAGCCATTCCAACGGTATGTTAAAACTCCAATTTGGCTACCTAAACTTTGCGTCGATTGATCAATTTCAACANTGGGAACAGAATTTTTTAGAGGTATTATGACAGATGCGGGAGTGGGGTCTACAGCACCTTCATTATCTCTTGATCTGACACTTAGATAAATATCTGCAGTGTCCTGCCCCTCGGGAATGGAAAAATAAAATGTACTGTCTTGCTTGGTTGTCTTTTGCCAGTTGTAGAAAATTTGAGGCCCATTCCCGGTATCGTATACATTCGTATCAGTAGATATATCATAGCCTACAACATATCCATCGCGATCCGTACCATACCAGGACATTTGAACAATGGAATTTAATCTATTTGGCCCACTTAAATTTATAGCATCAATTGCGAGTTTAGTATCTGGTGGGTTGTTTGCGACGGAACTTCCTCTGTCGCAGCCAATAAATACAGTTATACAGACTAAAATTTGAACTTTTAGAAAGTAAGTGGAGAACTTATACTTATCCCAGATCATCTGAATATTTATCGAGATATGATTATCTGATAGATCTGATTTTCTGATCCATGATTTAAATAAATAAAATAGGTTCCATTTGATAAAGACTCTACATTTATTTCATTCATTCGATTTTTCAGTTTTCCAGAAATGATATTTCTACCCAAAACATCTATGATTTTCCAATTACTATTCTCTGGTCCTTCAATTGTTAAGTTATCACGAGCGGGATTTGGATATGCAGAAAATAAATTCCCTTTACTTCTGCCTTGTTCGTCAATGCCAATATTTGAGACTGGCAAAGAAGTTGAATCAAGAGAAACATTGATGCCAATAAAATCATCATTATTTCTTGGCAAAACGCGATAATTACCAAAGGCATAAAATAAAATTCCCTCTAAAGCATCCATTTTCATGGTATCGCTTACGACAATTGGATTTACCTCCATTTGACCATCGATACTATCATATCGTAATTCAGTAACTAATTGCACATAAAGAGAGCTGAACGAGGTTGCAGATTGTCTTCCTGCAGAAACAATGGCACGATTCCAGTACCCTGCATTCATTGAATTTGAAATCGCATAATCTCCAAACCCTAAATTTGTTTGACTAATTAATAAGTCTTGAGAATTAGGATCTTCCATTCTAACTAAACATCCCTCATATTTTTCCCATGCGAAGCCGTATTTGCTAAGACTATCGCTAGGGTCTACAATTGATGAAACAGCTTGCTGGAGCTGTCCTGTTTTGCTGATTGAAGAGACATTTAATCGTGTCATTCCATAATATTCTTCAATAGTACCAGAAACTTGAACTTCCTCATTTCTAAAAAATTGAGTAATCCCCGATCCAACACACCAGATGCCAGACCATGGTCCACCTCCCGGGTCTTGGATATATAAAAATCCTAAATCGTGCTGTTTCGTGGAAGCGGTAACGATTCCTTTTACTGATATATTCATTCCATTGTAAGGAGAGGTCCCATTACTGGCCAATGAGTACTGTAAGTCTTTAATTAACATACCATTTTGTCTTACAGTGTAATAATCAACGTTTGGTTGCAGCTGCCCAACAGGTGTAGTTGGGAAATAAGAAACATTTGATTCATTATCAATGGCTTTGACGAAATATCTTACAAAAGTCCCATTCGTGTAATTTGGTATCGTTGCTTCGTATTCGTCTGTACTTCCTGCCGCAAGTGACATTGACACTTTTGTAAATTGATTGGGACTTATGCTCGTATCCGAAGAGTAGAATAAAAATACAGAATCCACAGTTCCATCAAAGTCTGTTATTGAGCATATTAATTCAACTGATTGATTCGGGGTAGGAACCATTGGGTCCCTTTCAAAATTTGAAATGTAAGGCGGGGCGTANGCTATCTCATAATGACTTGAGTCAAAAGGATTTAACTCATAACCTCGAGAGCCAGAGTTTAGAAGGCACCCATTGCCGTCATGTCTAACTATGCCTTTAAGGCTTGAATAAAATGTGCCAGGAACAGGCGTGATGAATGACCCAGTTGTCTGGGGTGAATATGGGTTTACTGTCTGCCATGAAGGAGTTTTTTGTGCTAAAAATCTATCTGAGACATTAATTTTATTTCCATTTCCATCAACACAATTAAAACTAACTCGGTTACCACTGAATGGTATCACCTCAGTCACCGTAACATTATTAAACTCGACGAAGCTATTTTCCCATTGCTCTCCTGTGCTCAGTATATTGACTCTTAAATTATCATTTAAATCACCAATCGTTAATTGCTTTGNAGTTGGAACAGGTCGAGTTCCAATAACTTGCAAACTACTTGCATTTATAGCCTCTATTTGAGTTCCGTTATTGTAATCACTTAAAATTCCTGTAAATTTCACCAGATCGCCAGGGATTAAGTATTCAATATTTGCTAAGGGTAAAGATTGGCCTTGGTTGTTGGTATAAACTCCCATCACTTCGATACCTCTGAATGGCCCAGGAGCCCCTTGTGCAATTGTATCAACAAGGAAAATGAAGGGTCTATGNCCNCCCTGCACAGAGCTGGAAGAAACTTCAGATACGTCACCAGGAACAACAACAATTCCGTAGGTCATTACTGTATCTCCATAATATGCTGAAGTATCGTTACAGTTTGCAAGGTTCGTTGGACTTACATATTGGAGATCTGTTATACTCGTGTATGAAATGTTTTGACTTTGTGAACTAAATGAGATAAGAATAAATGATATAGTGGTAAAAAATTGNTTCATGATAATTATTTTAAAACTGTGAATTGACCTGTATAAAATTCCCCTGATTCTATATTCCGAACAGAAAAAAGATATATACCTCTGGAAAGGATTTGATTTTGATTTGTAAGTAAGTCCCAAGAATGTTCTCCACCCGAAAATTTGATATTGTTATTCGCTTCTCCCGAGAAGCTTTGAAACCATCGAATATCTGACCCTGAATAGTCCTGATTATGAGAGAATTGATCCAAAACATCCCCAGCGGGAGAAGTAATTGTAACCTCACATCGCGCAGGAAGATTAGCAAAAATTATTTTTCTACTTTCTTCTTGAAAATTTGACTGCCCTTCCCAAGAAGCACCTGCATAATAGGGGTTGGGATAAACATAGGGAGGATGAGTCTTCATAGAGACCGAAGGGGGTGTCCCAGTGAATGCTCTGGCGTCATTAGCCAGAAAACTTGATTCCAATGATTCCAGTTTTGTTGCTTCATTACCTTTGTCGAAAGCTGTAATTGCTAATGCATGCTGCCAGCCATTAGGTAAATTTTCAATTTTGTGGTGATACTGATATGCGACCGAGTCTCCGGGGAAGTAAATCGGCTCGCTTAGTCTTATATTTTCCATTCCCGTTTCATAAAAAAGTCCATTCCCTTGAATGTCAAATTCTGCGACTCGAATAAAGTCAGAGGATAAATCTTGAGCTCCGGTAACATCGAAACCTAATTTACTCAAATAAATTCTATACCCTTCAAAGTCCAATTCTTGGGTAATTGGATCTATACTATTCTCTGAGTTTTTGGACCAGTATAAGTCAATCTGGTGGTCCCCAGGAATCACCTTAACTCGCGGAGCGTTCGGCGGACTCGGAAGAATGAAACGAGTGATTTCTCCATTGCCGTCGCGATCCTCCCCTTCATCTAAAATCCCATTAAAGTTTACATCTTCTCCATTATAGGCAACCTGCGCCCATTCTGCATTTGATATAAAATTCTCTTTTTGTAGACTTGAATTTGTTGCATTTGGATTGCCATCATCATTTTTTTTACCTANAATGAAAGCAAAAGCAATATTGATTTTATCATTAGGTTTAAAATCGTCAAATGGACCCACACTAACTAGGTCTGAGCGGTTTCCACTCGAGTTCAGTAGGCCTTGAATATCCATGCCAACACCACTTAAACATTGTGAACTCTGNGGATCTTCCCAGCATGGATTCTGATTCAAACCATCAGTAAGCTTTGAATATCTCTGCTGATCTGAGGTAGGGAAGAAAAAAAGCGATTGACCAGAATTATTGAAAATCCAAGCATTGTAGTGATCTTTAAAACTAGGATTTAAATCAGGATGATGAAACCCATTTTTATCTTCTGCTCCAAGAAATTTTTGACCTATGTATGAGTCTGTAATGCCTACATCTCCCGTTGCATCGAAACAATAAGCCATATTTAGACTATCTATATATCCATTTCCTCCTTGGCTGTAAAAATTAGATCCTCCTGAGCCTGCNGGAGTTGAATTTATATTTCGAACTACTGTATTTGCCCAAAGCCCAATATGAAGATCATCGTATGTCTGATTCCCAGTATTTTGAATCTCAAGGTTTGCGATAACAAAAAAATCACTGAATCTATAGTTCCAGTTATAAGTAGATAATTTTATGCCTAAACCCATAGGGTTAATATGTCCTGAAATCGGTATTGTTGTTCCAGGNATCAATAAGTTTTCGTCTGAAAAATTCGAAATAAAATCTTGATGCGAAACCGAGTTGGCACTATAATTTGGATTATCTGTCAAAGATGAGGTCACTTCCATACCCCCATTAGAATTTGTGAATTCAAAGCCTCCCCTACCTGGAGCATACCCTTGCGGGGCATCATATGCGCTTGTACTTACTCGAATAGAACCGCTTTGATCGATTCCACCAATCCATATACCACTCTCAAAAAGGTGCTCTGTGCCTGAGCCAGCTGGAAACTCTCCACTCGGCTGTCCTGTCCCATCTTTATAGCCCCGAAATGCATTCCCGAATGTTCCAACGTTCGTAACTGTGAGCCTCACATTGCTCGCAGTTGTTAAATTTTCTATAAAATTTTGGCCAAGTAATTCATGACACANNAATATGACGGTAAAAAAATAAAATACTCTCATAGAGGTAGTCTTAAAGTTCTTGATTGATTCAAATTATTTCGAATTGTAATCAAGAGAATTCCATTTTTCTCAGGTAACATGGGGAGATCAAAACGTGTTTGNCTAATAATTCCTGAATGGATTGTGCGACCCATCATGTCAAAGCAGCGCCAAGTTCCTCCTACAGATGGTTGGCTCACGTCAACCCAAGAAACGCCGTTTAGATCTTTCCAAGCCCGGACCGCTGGACTATAATGTTCTTTTTCTCCAATTTGAAGCCTTTCTATATCGAGATCAATAGTTACTGGAAGGTGGTCAGACATTTCGTAAAGTGCGTTTAGAATATTACTTGGAACAGAATTGTTTGTTGGNGATATTATGGAATTATTAAAATGAAGTCCATCATTACCAACTGCGGTTAATGATCCTGGAACATAGCTTATTCTTGAGAGTCCTTGATTAATATCATTATTAAAAAGCCAATGATTAAATCGATCATCAAGCCCACCTCCAGAAAAACATCCATTATTAGTAGCTCCATTTCTAGTTGATTGGTTGTGAAGGTCTTTGAAATTATAGTTGTTATTCCAATTGCCTGGTTGGTTTTCAGGGTCATAAAAATTAATACTCGAAACCGAATAGTTTATGAGATTTTGGAAGCCTAACTCCTGGCTTTTTTTCATATTTAAATCTCCTGCAATTAAATAATTATCTATTCCAGAGTTGGAGTTTATGAATGACATGATTGCTTTTGTGGCTTTATCCCTCTGACTTATATCCGAGCTAGACGATCCTGCTTTTAAATGACCAGCGAAAAGAGTAAAGAAAATAGTGTCCGGGTTTAGGNCCAATAATGAGTCTTTATAGAAAAAATGACATACATCAATGACTCTAACTAAATTTTGATTACTTAAATCTTTTGAAATACTCTCTTGACTCTTTAGGCCTAAAATATTTTTATCGTAATAAATACCATTAGCGATGGAAGATCCATTTGTAAAGAAATCAGTTTTTTCCCATCGAGTTTCACCGTTAATATTTAGCGCGTGGTTTAAAATTCTTGAATGTGCTGAAGAATTGTTTCCATTTATCTCGTTACAAACTAAAAGATGGGGCTCTATATGATTAACGATCTCATTTAGATAACCTTCTTTTGATATTGGGTTATTGCTTGANGAGGGGCACCATGATGTAAAATTTCGGTAGTTCAATAGATTGTACGTCATGGCTTTCAATCTTTCCGGGGTTTGACCAGAGCACAAAATTGAAATGGTTGAAAAGCAGGTAAAAAGGAGCCGTTTGATGTTCTTCATGGAGTTGACAAAGTTACTGAACCTTTGTTACTCATTCGTTGCTTTTTGTCTAAAAAATCAATGACAATTTTGTTAATCACATGATCTTCAAGACCCTTACTTTCCAGGTTAAAACTAAATAATTTCACTTTTTGATTCCTGTCGATTNTTATAGATGCTTTTGAATTATGTGCATTTTAGAATTTTAATGTCTAAATTCTTGATTGGAGATGTAACTTTGATTAAGCCCAAAAAAGTAAACATCAGTAAAAATAATTTCCATCTGAACTTACATGAATAAAAACAAGATTCTTTTAGTTGATGATGACCCTGACATACGAGAAATCATAAGTTTTAATCTTATTAAGGAGGGTTACAATGTTGAAATTGCGGAGAATGGAGTTCAAGGAGTAGAGATGTCCTTAAAATTTAAACCTGACATTATTATTTTGGATGTTATGATGCCAGGTATGGATGGGATGGAGGCATGCGAAGCCATCAGGTCTAATCCTGAGACAAAAGATATCTTGATTGCTTTTCTTAGCGCAAGAGGTGAGGACTACTCTCAAGTTGCTGGTTTTGATGCGGGAGCTGATGATTACATCACTAAACCGATTCGACCTAAAGTATTGATTAGTAGAATAAAGGCTCTTTTAAGGAGAAATTCAAAATCAAATGATCTTAAATTAGATGTTATCCAATTTGATGACTTAAAGATTGACAGGGGGAAATACCAAGTTTTTAAAGGAGAGAACTTGATTGAAATGCCCAGAAAAGAGTTTGAACTTTTATATATGCTTGCCGGTGTCCCTGGTAAGGTATTCACCAGGGATGTAATGATGGATAAAGTTTGGGGAAGTGAAGTGATTGTAGGAGGTAGGACAATCGATGTACATATTGCAAAAATTCGAGAGAAAATTGGTGACAAAATGATAAAAACGATAAAAGGTGTCGGATATAAAATGGGTGAATAAATAATGTCAAAACGATCTAATAACAAGATTTATGATTTTGGTGATTTGCAATCCCAAGATGATGTTAGAAGGGAATTTATCGCCAATTTATCTCATGAATTAAAAACTCCAATTTTTAATATTCAGAGTTATATACTTACTCTTCTCGATGGTGTTGATGATGAAAACACCAAAAATGAATATCTAAAGAAAGCTAACCGAAATGTTCGGAGAATGATAAGGTTGGTAAGAGATATGGATGTTTTAGCCCATTTGGAATCAAGCAAGCTGGTTCTCAACAAAGAAGGTTATAACCTCACCGAGCAAATCGATGATGTTTTGGAGCAGGTGTCCGATAGAATTCATGATTTAAATATCAAGGTGATTCATGATTATGACACTAGTATAACGCGCATAGCCTTCGCGGATCCTGAGAGAATGGAACAAGTCTTTCTAAATTTAGTAAGTAATGCTATTAAATACTCTAAACCAGACTTTAAGGATCGACTAATCAAATTCAAAATAGAAGAATTTGATAATTTCTTTTTAATTAGCATTGAAGACAACGGTATAGGAATAGCCAAGAATGATATTCAAAGGATATTTGAACGTTTCTTCAGAGCTGATAGAAGTAGATCGGTGAAAGGTAAATTGGGAAGTTCAGGACTGGGTCTTGCAATTGCAAAACATATTATTGAAGCTCATGGTATGGTAATTAGAGTGACATCTAACCTTGGAATAGGAACGACGTTTTCAATAACCATTGCCAAACCATAAGAATCAGAACTAGTTCTATTAACTTAGTTTTAAACTTTAAAGATGGACCAAGAATTAACATCAAGATTAGAGGCATTAAAAATCAAGTATTCAGCTTCGGGGCAAGAATTATTGGATTTTTTAGATGGCCTATTAGAGGCAGATTATATTACTTACTGGGATTATATAAGATTAGATAGCCTTCTGTCTCTCCAGCAACCCAGAACACCGCACCATGATGAATCCATTTTTATAATTTATCATCAAATCACTGAGCTCTATTTTAAATTATGTCTTCACGAACTAAGGTTCATTGTAAAAAATGAAAAAATAGATCTAGAATCATTTAACGAGGGCATCCGTCGTTGCAATCGATATTTTGAGTCTCTTGAACAGAGTTTTTCAATTATGGTTGATGGTATGAAAAGGGATCAGTTTTTAAAATTTAGAATGTCATTAATTCCCGCTTCAGGTTTTCAATCTGCGCAGTATCGTATGATCGAATTGGCAATTGCGCGATTAAATGATTTGGTTCACTTAGAAAAGCGTGAGGAATATTCAAATGAAAAGAATATTTCTACTCTCCTTGATAATATTTATTGGAAAAAAGGAGCAACGATGGAAAGTAGTGGAGAAAAGACCTTAACGCTTCTGCAGTTTGAATCTAAATATGGTAATGAATTTAAAAGCCAAGCAGAGGAATATCAGGGGAATACAGTTTCGGATCAGGCAAAATCACTTTTAAAGAATGGGCTTTTGACTGATGAATTAAAAAACTCCTTGAGAAATCTGGATCAGCATATCAATGTTTTATGGCCTCTGCAGCACTACAGATCTGCAGTTAGATACCTAGCAAAACAGTCTTTAGATGTCAGAGCTACAGGAGGCACGAATTGGCAAAAATATCTTCCTCCGAAATTTCAAAAAAGAATATTCTTTCCTTTTTTATGGTCAGAAAAAGAAAAAAATGAATGGGGTAAGTCCTTTTATGATTCATATATCAAAGAATATTAATAATTTCTGGTGGAATTATTGATCCTCATGCTTAGATTTGATTTCCTAAAAATCATTACAATAAATTGAGACAAAATCATCAGAAGCGTTTCCGATTTTTATACCTGGGTGTAACGGTATTATTTTTTTTATTGATATGGGTTTTAATGAGATCTTGCGCAAGTGGGAGTAGTTTTTCTGAATCTTTCAATTTAAAAACTGAACCAAAGAAGATCTATGGAATTTCTCTGGGTGAATACTCAGCAAACAAATATCTTGTTAAGAAGGATGAAGCATTTGGCACCGTTATGGATAATCTTGGAATTCCCTACAGAAGGGTTTTAAGATTATTAGAAATCTCCAAAAAGGAATTTGATCCAAGAATGTGGCGTTATGGTGATAAGTATTGGGTTTTCAAAAGACTAGACTCATCAAAAGTTGCAGATTATTTTATTTATGAATCGTCAGACACAGAGTACGTTCTGTTTCATCTTCAAGATAGTTTATATGTTAAAAAGGTAATTAGACCTACAAAAATTTCAAACCGTGTGGTTTCAGGAATAATAGAGAGTTCTCTTTATGAAACACTTTCGGAACAAAATGTTTCCCCTGCAATAGCGGTCAGGTTAAGTGAGGTTTACGCATGGA
Source organism: Cryomorphaceae bacterium (assembly GCA_002682945.1). Classification (GTDB taxonomy): domain Bacteria; phylum Bacteroidota; class Bacteroidia; order Flavobacteriales; family Schleiferiaceae; genus TMED14. The sequence goes on from NYSL01000017.1 coordinate 16,008, forward strand.
CAATTGATTTTTTTCGAATTCAAAAAGGCGATAGGTTTGAAGTCATATTTGAAGAGAGATATGTTGATGACACACTTTTTGTTGGAACTGGAAGAATTTTAGGTGCTCGTTTCGTCCATTTTGGAAAAGAGTTTTATTCTTTTTATTTCGAGGATGATAAAACCGGTATTCGTGATTTTTACAGTGAAAAAGGAGAAGGGTTAAAAAGAATGTTTTTAAAGGCCCCTTTGGAATTTGCCAGAATTACCTCTCGATACACTAAAAAAAGATTTCATCCCGTTCAAAAAAGATGGAAAGCCCATCTTGGTACAGATTATGCGGCTCCGCGAGGTACACCGATATTAGCTACGGCAAGTGGAACTGTAATTGCCTCAACCTATAATCGATCAAACGGAAACTATGTAAAGATTCGTCATAATGCCACCTACACTACCCAGTATCTCCATATGACCAAAAGAGCTAAAGGTATTCGCAAAGGGATCTATGTTGAGCAAGGACAGGTTATTGGTTATGTAGGTTCTACGGGATTGGCTACAGGCCCTCACGTTTGCTATCGTTTTTGGAAAAACGGAAAACAAGTGGATCCTTTGAAAGAACCTCTGAAACGAACGGAGCCTTTACCAAGAGAATTATGGAAAGATTTCGAGAAAACCATCGAACCAGTAAAATATAAACTAGATTCAATAGTTGAATTATCAATTTCCGAAGCCACTGGGATTAAATGATTACTAGATTGACAATTCTCTTGGGTACAATAATTATTTTTTTTATTGATTTTCCTTGAATGTAGTTTTGGGTCTTTTCGTGATTTAATACCTCCTGTTCAATTTCTTTCGCTTTCATGTCAAACCTAACTTCTATGAAGAACCGTGTTTTCCCATTAAATTGTACGGGATATTTAATTAAATCTTCTTGCAAATATTCATTATTGCAAATCGGAAACGGTTCCCGGGAGATACTGGTTTCACCTCCTAATAATTCCCACATTTCCTCAGCCAAATGGGGTGCAAATGGCGATAAAATAATGGTAAAAGCCTTTAAAGAATTTATATGAATTTCCTTCAATCCTGTTAGATCGTTTACGGCGATCATCATGGCTGAAATTGACGTATTAAAAGATAAAGAGTCCATGTCTCGAGTTACTTTATCTATGAGTTTATGCACGATTTTCTTTTCTCCCAAGGATTCAATATCCGACCTATCTTTCTCAAGTAACCTATATGATTTACGTAAAAATCCTGTGATCCCATTTATGCCTTTGGTATCCCAGGGTTTAGACTGCGTAATTGGCCCCAAAAACATTTCATAAAGTCTAAGGGCATCAGCTCCATAATCATCACATATTGAATCCGGACTGATTACATTATGTTTTGATTTGGACATTTTTTCTACTTCTCTCTCAACAGTTAAAATGCCATCATTAAGTTCAAACTCTGAATCTTTGTATTCTGGGAGCCAGTTTTTAAATCCAGATATGTTTAATTCATTTCGCTCATTGATTAATTTAATATCCACCGGGATACGCTGAGTTAAACGCCCTTTTATTGAATTTGAAGAGACATACGTTTGGCTATTATTTAAACGATGAACAAAAGCAGAGACCCCCTGAATCATGCCTTGATTTACCATTTTTTTGAATGGTTCTGAAAATGGAATGAGCCCAAGGTCACACAAAAAATTAGACCAAAATCGAGAATACAATAAATGGCCTGTGCTATGTTCTGAACCTCCAACGTAAACGTCGACTTGATTCCAGTAATTAATTTTCTGTTGGTCGGCAAAAGTGGTTGAATTTTTTGGATCCATAAACCTTAAAAAATACCATGAGCTTGCAGCCCAACCTGGCATAGTGGTTGTCTCTCTTATTAGATTTTTAGATAAATTCCAATCTTTTGCACGTGCAAGAGGAGGGTCTCCGTCTTTTGTCGGTAAAAAGCTATCTACTTCAGGGAGTTTTAATGGCAATTCAGATAAGTCAACAGTCTCCGGCACTCCATCTCGATATACAATAGGTATTGGCTCCCCCCAATACCTTTGTCTACCAAAAACCGCATCTCTAAGACGATATTGAACGTGAGGGCTACCCCAATTATTTTTTTTCATATTCTCAAGAGCCTTCCATATGGCGTCTTTCACCTCATAGCCATTCAAAAAATTGCTATTGATTATTTTTCCCTCTTTTCCTTCTACCGCCGATTTTTGCACATCTCCACCATCGACAACTTGAATTATGGGCAACTTAAAGTGCTTTGCAAACCTCCAATCTCGCCCATCGTGACCAGGTACGGCCATTATCGCCCCTGAACCATACCCTAATAGTACATAGTCAGATATCCAAATAGGAATTTTCTCCCCGGTTACTGGATGCTTTGCATAACTTCCGGTAAAAGCACCTGAAATATTTTTGACATTTGTTTGACGTTCCCGTTCACTTCTTTTTTTGGTTGTTTTTTGATAAGATTCAATCTCTTTTTTTTGAGAAGGAATTGTAATCTCTTTTATGATTGAGTGCTCTGGAGCAACAACTAAAAAACTCACTCCAAAAATGGTATCAGGCCTGGTAGTGAATACTTCAATACTTTTATTAGATGAGTCGATTACATTGAATTTGACAAAGGCACCGTTACTTTTTCCTATCCAATTTTTTTGAGTTTCTTTCAAAGAGTCAGACCAATCTAAATTTTCCAAACCGGATAGAAGTCTTTCTGCGAAAGCGCTTATCCTAAGACTCCATTGCATCATCATTCTCTGGCTGACGGGGTGCCCTCCTCGAACAGAATACCCTTCACTTACCTCATCATTGGCAAGCACAGTACCTAATTCAGGGCACCAATTAACCATACTTTTTGATCGATATGCAAGTCGGAATTGTTGTAAAAACTCTTCCCTTGAACTGGTATTCATTTCTGCCCATTCTTTTGCCGAACAATTTTGATCTTTATGCCTAGCAGCATTGATATTGGCACTACCCTCTCGAGATAAAGTATTGATTAATTTTGTGATAGATTCAGCCTTATTTGTATCTAAATTGAAATATGAATTAAAGAGTTGAATAAATATCCATTGGGTCCATTTGTAATATTTTGGATCCGATGTTCGTATTTCTTGATCCCAATCAAAACTAAATCCAATTCGATCTAATTGCTGCCTATATCGGGATATATTCGACTCTGTGGTTATTGAGGGGTGCTGGCCAGTTTGAATAGCGAACTGCTCAGCAGGAAGACCAAAAGAATCATATCCCATGGGGTGCAAAACATTAAACCCTTTATGTCTTTTATATCTTGCTAAGATATCGGATGCAATATAGCCAAGAGGATGTCCTACATGAAGCCCCGCTCCGGAGGGGTATGGGAACATGTCAAGAACATAAAATTTTGCCAATTGAGATGGGTATGACGTTTTAAAAGTATTTTTTTTACGCCAAAATTTTTGCCATTTTTCCTCTATTACAGATGGGTCATATTCCATAGTACGACAAAAGTAGTGCCTTCCGATTTAGTTGGCATGCATAAATAGCTTTTAAGTAGTTAGATTTGCATTATGGCAATTTCAAGACCCGAAGAGCAATTCAATAAACGCAGATTGAGATATTCATATTTATCTGTAATTATCAGTATTGGTCTTGTTTTATTCGTCATGGGGGCTATGGTCACACTGATTTATCAAGCCCGAACTCTTGCTAATGAATTAAAAGAAAATTTTACATTCACTCTATTTCTAGAACCCAACACCTCTTTTGCAAAACGCGAGGCTTTTTTGCAAAAATGGTCTTTGGCTCCCGAGATAAGAACAATAGATTTTATAAGTAAACAAGAAGCGGCTATTCAATTTCAATCAGAGCTAGGACAGGATTTTGTTGACTTCCTTGGCATTAACCCATTGAGTGATGCTTTGGACTTAAAATTAAATTCAACTTTTGTTTCTACTAAAGTTCTAAAGGAATTAGAAGTAAGATTAAGAAAAGAATCAATCGTCTCTGACATGGTTTATGACAGAGATTTAATTTCAGCTATAAATAAGAATATCGGTAGAATAACTATTGTAATGATTATTACATTTTTCGTCCTGCTTTTAGTTTCTATAGCATTAATTAATAGTTCAATACGTCTTTCAATATATTCCAAGAGGTTTACCATAAAAACTATGCAACTAGTTGGAGCTACAAAAAGATTTATTCATAAGCCTTTCTTGTTTCAAGGGATAAAACTGGGACTGGTAGGAGGGTTTTTCGCTTCTGTTTTACTCGCATGTTTATTTCAACTGGCAAGACAAGCTTACCCTGAGTTAAAGATCTCTTTTACATGGATTTTATGGCTAAAAGAAGCTCTAATGCTTTCTTTTTTGGGGTTATTAATTTCAGCAATTTCCACTGCAATTGCAGTAAGGAAATACTTAGCATTAAAAACAAATCAACTATATCAATAAATCAAAATGAAGGAAGAAAAATTTTTATTTCAACGAGAGAATTACATTCTCTTTGGTATCGGTTTGGCATTTATTATTTTAGGATTTATCCTTATGACAGGTGGCGGTTCTGATGATCCACAGATATATAATGAAGAGCTATTTAATTCACGAAGGATTATCCTTTCTCCATTATTAATTGTTGTCGGTTTCGTAATTGAGGTTTTTGCTATTCTTAGACGTCCAAAATCTTAGGAAATGAGTTTTTTTGAGGCTTTACTTCTGGGCATAGTTCAGGGTTTAACTGAATTTTTGCCGGTAAGTTCAAGTGGTCATTTGGAAATTGCAAAAGCAATTATGGGTTCTGAACTCACCCCTTCAACAAGCTTGATGTTTACAATAGTTGTTCATCTAGCTACGGCTTTTGCAACCATAGTTATCTTTCGAAAAGATATTAAATCCATTTTCCTTAATATTTTCAAAGGAGACAAAGCAGATCGTAAGTTTTCGTTTGCAATTTTAGTATCACTTTTCCCGGCTGCAATAATTGGTATTTTTTTTAATGATTTTATTGAAGTGTTATTTTCTGGAAATATTCTTCTTGTCGGATTTATGTTAATTGTAACTGGTATTTTGTTAATTCTCACGGATCAAGCGAAAGACCGAAATATTGAACTAAATCATTTTACGGCTTTAATAATTGGCTTATCCCAAGCAATCGCAATACTTCCTGGTATTTCACGTTCAGGTGCCACAATATCAACATCTGTTTTATTGGGCATGGATAGAGAAAAGGCGGCTAGATTCAGTTTTTTAATGGTAATCCCTTTAATTTTAGGTAAGGTAATTATAGACCTCAAGGACATTTCAAGTTTTACAGATTCCAATCAAATTTATATTCTTGCAACAGGATTTATTTCAGCCTTCTTTACGGGATTATGGGCATGTAAATTGATGATTCGATTGGTAAAGAGGGCAAGGTTAAAAGGTTTTGCTATTTATTGCGGGAGCATTGGAATTTTGGTATTGATATGGACTCAGATTTTCTAATCCCAAAAGATGTTGAATCAATATCTTCTGGTTGGGTATTTTCTGTTGACAAACCCATGGGGTGGACTAGTTTTGATGTGGTTGCAAAACTTAGAAATACAATAAAAAATAGATATGGTGTTAGGATTAAAGTAGGTCATGCTGGAACTTTAGACCCTTTAGCAACGGGAGTGCTTGTAATTTGTGCAGGTAAGGCAACTAAGAAAATTGTGAGTTTTGTGGAGACACATAAAAAGTATCATGCTCAAATAACCCTTGGTGCAAAATCAAAAACATATGATTCTGAATCCGAAATAATTCCAACTAATATAACTCCTCCTCAATTTTCGACTAAAATTGAGAAAGAAATTAAGTCAAAGTTCACGGGTCTGATAAGTCAAAAGCCACCCATTTATAGTGCGATAAGAGTAAACGGTGAAAGAGCTTACAAGCATGCGAGAAAAGGCAATGAAATTGATATGCCATTAAGGCAAGTCAATATTCATGAATTGATTTTTTTGAAAACTGAGGGGGAAAAGTGGGAAATTGAAATTACCTGTTCAAAAGGAACATACATTAGATCTTTAGCAAATGATATCGGAGAATTTCTTGGATGTGGAGGGTACTTGAGTTCTCTGATTCGAACAGAAGTGGGTTCTCACACACTTAAAAACTCCATGGCGCTGAGTGATTGTCTTAAGACTTTAGAGACAATTTAAAAAAATTATTTTTTTTCAGAGAAAATACTTGACAACGCTATCTTCAAAAGGGTATATTTGCCGGCTATGGCAAAAATGAAACTTTCGCACTTTGCGTACAAACTCCCAGAAAATCAGATCGCTCAATATCCAACAGATTATCGCGATGACTCAAGATTGATGATTGTTCATCGTGAGTCTGGAAAAATTGAGCACAAGGAATTTAAGAATTTAGTAGATTATTTTGACCCTGGTGACCTTATGGTCATGAATAACACCAAAGTTTTCCCGGCAAGAATGTGGGGTAACAAGGAAAAAACAGGAGCTCTAATTGAAGTATTTTTACTCAGGGAGTTAAATGCAGAGAGCCGACTTTGGGATGTTCTAGTTGACCCCGCAAGAAAAATTAGAATTGGGAATAAACTTTATTTTGGGGATGACGATTCATTGGTTGCTGAGGTAATAGATAACACAACTTCAAGAGGAAGAACATTACGTTTTTTGTTCGATGGCTCATATGAAGAATTTCGAAATAAGCTCAAGGAAATGGGCGAAACTCCATTACCGAATTACATCAATAGACCTTTAGAGCCAGAAGATTCCGAACGTTATCAGAGTATTTTTGCTAAAGTTGAAGGTGCGGTTGCCGCTCCTGTCGCGTCCTTACATTATTCCAAACACTTATTAAAGAGGATGGAGATTAAAGGAGTAGAAACGGCTGAGATAACTATGCACGTCGGCCTAGGAACTTTCAGATTGGTGGAGGTTGAAGATCTCTCCAAGCATAAAATGGAATCGGAACAGTTTTGGCTCTATCCAGAAACGGCCAAGGCAATAAATGCTGCAAAAGCGCGCAAGAATCGTGTATGTGCTGTTGGGACCTCAGTTATTCGCTCAATGGAAAGTTCCATGATTACTGATAATCGAGTTAAGCCGACAGAGGCATGGACAAGTAAATTCTTGTTTCCTCCCTATAAGTTCTCCATCGCAGATTCACTGATAACTAATTTCCATGGACCTCAAAGTACTATGTTAATGCTTACCAGCGCATTTTTGGGTCATGAATTAACGATGGAAGTATACAAGACTGCTGTCAAAGAGAAATACCGTTTTCTTTGCTACGGTGACTCTTTGCTAATGATCTAAAATAGATATCCTAATTTAAACCCCAACAAAACGCCTAGAGTAGGATATTGATTTTGGGTTATATCAACGAGGGTGACTAAATCGCCTGTATTTGGATCAATGGATTGTATGAGTGAGAGTCTATCCCATGTGATATGCCTTTGAGATAATCCAGCATAAAAATCCATTAAAAGATTTTCAGAAGAACGAATTTGTAGTCCCAGGATTAGCCCGATATCGATAAAAAGTTTTGTTGCTTTCTGAGAAAAACTTGGATTATCTAAAATTTTTGAATACGGTCTGTTTTTATAATCAATTGCTATGTAAAACCCATCATCCATTGCACCCGCATCGGGGAAAACTTTTATCGTCGCATTATGACTAAGGTTCAGACCATTTCTTAGCACATTGGTAGGGTCTGCGTAGAAATCGTCGGTTATATACAAAAGCTGGTCCATGTGATTGTTTGTGGTAACCCCGAGCCCTCCTTCAAGAGTTATAAAGGGATTTATCTTGTACTCATAGCTCACTGGAAATTCACCTATGAAAAAGGGTAATAAATTATATTTCAGACAATGATTATACTTACTTGATGCCTTCGCTCTTGATCTTGAGGTTTTGTCGTTTGCAGATTTGTATGACCCGGTGCGCGAACCTCCATAATAAGTTTCGTTTTCGACATTTCTTTTCTTAATGATAACTTCTTGGCTGAATGCATCTTTTGCAATAAAACCTATCAGGAGAAAAAGAAAAAGGTTAATTTGTCGTCTCATACTTTATAGAATTGTTTCTTTGTAGTGACTAAAATCGTACCAAAATCATTTAAATGTTTCGAATTTTTTTAAAAATATTATTTTTTCTTTTTCTCCCGGAAGTTCTTCTTGCGCAGTTAAACCCATATGACTTGAAATGGGGTACCAGTTATAGATATCGAGATGTCTTTACTACGAAAGTTATAGATCTCGATTCAAATTTTTTTTACACACATGGAGTAAGATCAGGATTATTAACCTCAAATAAATGGTATTTAGCAAAATATGATAGGAGAGAATCTAAACAAATATGGCAGGTTGAAATGGATAGGATTTTATTTAAAGGCTTGCCGACCAATTTAGTTTCAGTTAATATTGTGGATGGCCAGTTTTATTTGTTTTTAGAGTCTTTTAACAGACGTGATGATAAAAAATATCTTCTTTTACAAATTCTCGACCAAGATGGTGATCCAAAAGATTTAACAGTTATTGAAAGTTTGGATTCCAAGAGAAGAAATCATGGGAATTTTGAAATAAAATTTTCTCAAAATCGAAATAATTTCATGATTTTTTCGAGCCCAAGATTTAGTCTGAAAGAACCGGAAAAATTTGCGATATCAATGTATGATCGCGATCTAAATTTGAATTGGTCCAAGGATATTCAACTTGATGTGCTAGATAGGTATTTTCGAATTCAGGACGTCGATTTAACGAATAAAGGTGAAGTATATCTTATTGGTCAAAAAACCATGACAAGTAGGGCTCAAAATAATTTTTGGTCTAGCCCATATTCTAATTTTTTGATTTATAAAATTATTGGAGAAAATGATAATCTTCTTGAAATTGATTTAAACCTGAATACTATTTTTATTTCAAATCTGGGTTTAGAGTTAGATTTCTCAGATAATATTGCTGCGATTGGTGGTTTTTACTCGGAACGCGAGTATAGAAATTCATCAATTAAAGGGATGTTTTATTTAACGATCGACCAGTCCAAAAACAATAAGATTTCTTCAGAAGTTGTCCCCTTCAAGAAAGATTTTATTGATGGATTTAGATTTTTGGGGCGATCTAGGGGTGGAAATGAAATTAGGGAGGATTTTGTTTTTAGACATTTTTTACACCGGGAAGATGGAGGAGCATACATTATAGCTGAGGATTATGAGATGGAAATACGAGCAGTTCAATCTAGAAACACCACTACAACAGACTATTATTATTATTACAACGATATTATAGCCGTTGGGATCTCACCATTGGGAAAGATTGAATGGTCTGGACATATTCCCAAAAGACAATTTTCGAAAAATGATGGTGGATTTGCAAGCAGCTATCTTCCTTTGGTTGATGGTCAGCAATTACATATCCTTTTTAATGATCACTCCTCGAATTCTAAGAGGTTCGGGGATCGCAGGCCTTTGTCTACTCGAAACTTTAGATCATCAAATTTAGTTTGCGTATCAATAAATGAGAATTCAGAAATGCATTATAATATTCTATTCAATAATCGGAAAGAACGTGTTTTAACATTACCTAAGAAAAGTGCAAGTAATGTCCAGTTGCAAAGAGATGCGGTATTGTTTTCAAGTCTAAATTCCCGAATCAAATTTGGAAGCTTTTTACATCAGAAATAATGACCAAAAAAAAGAATTTAAGATCTTTAAAAAAAGAAGAGCTTAAAAAATTATTGCTAGGTTGGAAAGAGCCGGGTTTTAGAGCGAATCAGATTTATGATTGGCTCTGGGCAAAGGGCGTAAGTAGTATTGATGAAATGCATAATATTCCAAAACACCTCTCAAGTCGTCTAAAAGAATTTTTTTTTATTCAACCTATAAAGTTTGATAGTATTCAAAAAAGTTCAGATGGTACAATTAAAAATGCAGTGCTTTTGAGAGATGGTTTGTTAGTTGAGTCAGTTTTAATTCCGACTCCTGATAGAATAACAGCTTGCGTCTCGAGCCAGGTGGGTTGTAGTTTGGATTGTAATTTTTGTGCTACGGCTAGGCTAAAAAGAATGAGGAATCTTGATCCAGATGAGATATATGATCAAGTTCTGGCGATTCATAGACAGGGATTGGAAAATTTTAATAGACCGCTTACAAATGTAGTTTTTATGGGGATGGGTGAACCTCTAATGAATTATAAAAATGTATTATCTGCGATTGAAAAAATAACTCAACCTGATGGTCTTAATTTCTCACCCAAGAGAATTACGTTGAGTACAGTGGGGGTTCCTAAAATGATCAAACGTCTCGCAGATGATAAAGTAAAATTTAACCTTGCTGTGAGTCTTCACTCAGCTATAAATGATATTCGATCATCAATAATGCCAATAAACGACTCAGCGCCAATTGAAGAATTAGCAGAATCATTGGTTTATTGGTATCGTTTGACCAGAAGGAAAATAACTTTTGAATATGTTGTTTGGAAAGAAATAAATGACAAAATAGAAGATGTTGAAGCATTAGTCAAATTATGCAAGCAAGTGCCTTCTAAGGTTAATCTGATTGAATATAATTTCATTGGAGACAAAAGATTTAAACGAGCTGAAAATGAAAGTATCGACCTATATCGTAGAAAATTAAAAGAAAATGGAATTTCAGCTCACATAAGAAAGTCTAGAGGCGAAGATATTGATGCCGCATGTGGTCAACTCGCAAATAAGACAGGTCTTTCCATTAATTAATAAAAATTAAATCAAAGAGTTTCATTTGTCCTACGTAATTTTGCTATGAAATGATAACTAAAACGCAAATAAAAGAGGCATTTAGTGATATTCAAAATGCTTCAGGAAAGGGGTTATTGATAGAATCTGATGGATTGAGAAATATCCAGATTCTGGGAAAAGAGGTAGTCGTTGACGTGATTTGTGATAGCCCCGTTTTGCATCAAAAAAAGAAATTTGAAGTATCCATTTTACAGGCTATTCATGCTAGGGTAGATGTTAAATTACAAGTGAAAGTTAACCTTATCATTGAAGCTCCAAAAACTCCGCCTAAAGATCAAATAAAAGGAAAGCCGATACCTGGAGTTCAAAATGTTATTGCTGTGGCCTCTGGAAAAGGTGGTGTTGGAAAGTCAACAGTAAGTGCAAATATTGCAGTGGCATTGGCAAAAATGGGGTTCAAAGTAGGAATTTTAGATGCAGATATTTATGGTCCTAGTATTCCTCTGATGATGGATGTCGTTAGTGATCGGCCGGGAAGTATTGAGCAGGATGGGGTTCGAAAAATGGAACCAGTAGAATCTTATGGTGTTAAAATAATGTCAATAGGGTTTTTTGCAGGGAACGATCAGGCCGTAGTCTGGAGAGGTCCTATGGCTACAAAGGCTTTAAATCAGATGATATCTGAGACTCATTGGGGCGAGCTTGACTTTATGATAATAGACCTTCCTCCAGGCACTGGTGATATTCATTTAAGTATTGTTCAAGCACTTCCTGTCACTGGAGCTGTTGTGGTAAGTACACCCCAACCTATTGCACTTGCTGATGCAAAAAAAGGAGTTGGAATGTTTCAAATGGATGCTATAAATATTCCAGTTTTAGGTATTATTGAGAATATGTCATATTTCTGCCCTGAAGAGTTGCCAAACAATAAATATTACTTGTTTGGTAGAGATGGTGCTAAAAATTTGGCCAATGATATTAATGTGCCTTTTTTAGGCGGATTACCAATAAACCAGAGTATAAGAGAGGCTTCAGATGTGGGTCGCCCTGCAGCATTGCAGACAAATAGTGAAGTTCCAAAAGAATTTGAAGAAATTGTGAAAAACACACTACTTTCCCTTACTGAACGAGTAAAGTCTTTACCTCCTTCAGAGGCTGTGAGAATAACCACAATGGCAGGGTGTAAAACAACTAAAAGAGAAGTATGAATAATTTAAAAGATAGAGTAGAGTTGGCATTGGATGAAATTCGCCCTTTCCTTCAAAATGACGGTGGTGATATTAAGCTTCTTAAAATTGTTAAGGAGAAAGAAGTACAAGTGGCTTTGCTGGGAGCTTGTCATGATTGTAGAGTAAATAGAATGACACTGAAAAATGGAGTTGAAATTTCTATTAAAAAACATGCTCCAGAGATCGATGTAGTCACTCAAGTAAATGCTCCGCTATAGGCAAATATGATTAAAACAGATATTTTAATTATTGGAGCTGGGCCAGTTGGTCTTTTTACTGTTTTTGAGGCGGGGCTTTTAAAAATGAAGTGTCATCTAATCGATACTTTACCAATAGCTGGCGGTCAATGTTCTGAACTTTATCCAAAAAAACCGATATATGATATCCCAGCATATCCTGAAATACTTGCGGATGAATTAACAAATAAACTACTAGAGCAAAGTAAGCAGTTTGAGCCTGGGTTCACATTTAGAGAAAGAGCTGAAACCTTAAAAAAGAGTTCAGATGGATTGTTTACTGTAGTTACTGATAAGGGGACTGTTCACCAGGCGCCAGTTGTAGTAATTGCAGGCGGACTAGGGAGTTTTGAGCCAAGAAAGCCAACCCTGTCTAATCTAGAAAAATATGAAGGTAATGGAGTCCGGTATTCTATTCAAGATCCTGAAGTTTATAGAGGTAAAAAAGTTGTTATCGCCGGAGGTGGAGATTCGGCTTTAGATTGGACAATTATTTTAGCAGATATAGCTTCAGAAGTTACGTTGATTCATAGAAGCAATGAATTTAGAGGTGCCTTAAGTTCTGTTGAGAAAGTCCAATCTCTCAAAGATGAAAAACGCATAAAAGTAATCACCTCTTCTCAGGTTGAAAAACTAGAAGGCGAATCTCGCTTGGAATCAATATCTATTAAAACCTCAGGTGAAAAATCGCAAAAGATTCTCGTAGATTATTTTATTCCTCTTTTTGGTTTGCTTCCAAAATTAGGACCCATTTCAGAATGGGGTTTAGAAATTGAAAAAAATGCAATCAAGGTTAATAATTCTCTAGATTACCAAACTAACATAAAGGGAGTATTTGCCGTTGGAGATGTAAATACATATCCGGGTAAATTGAAATTGATATTGTGCGGGTTTCATGAGGCGACTGTTATGTGTCAATATGCATATAGAATTATCAATCCAGAGAAAAAATTCCTCTTAAAGTATACAACTGTCACAGGTGTCAGTGGATTTGATGGTACTAAAAAATCTACCCCAAAAACCCTGGTAAAAAAGATTTTGTAGTGGAGAAATTAACTATTAAAATTCATGTCACGGATAGGCAAGGAGAACACCACCATTTAAACGTGCCTACAGATATGTCGATGAATTTAATGGAGGTGATCCGATCTTATGAATTAGCAGAAGAGGGAATGATTGGAATTTGCGGGGGGATGGCAATGTGTGCCTCTTGCCATTGTTACATAACCTCAAAGCATCAATTAAAAAGCCCTTCGAGCGAAGAGGAGTTTATGCTTTTGGATGCCAATGATGTTAAAGAAAACAGTAGACTTTCATGTCAAATACCAATTTCGATTGAATTAAATAACCTCGAATTGATAATTTCACCTTTTCAATAATTGGCATACTATCCTGTCTACTTTTCGAGTTCTTTTCTGATGCGGCAAGTTCCTATTACCTTTGGTTGAATAATTCATTTGATTTTTTTTGCATTTAAAAATTAGTAGATAAACAGTTTTAAATATGGGACGAGCATTTGAATACCGGAAGGCGAGAAAAATGAAAAGGTGGGCTTCGATGGCTAAAGTTTTCACTCGTATATCAAAAGATATTATTATGGCTGTTAAAGAAAGCGGCCCAAACCCGGAAGCAAATAGTCGTTTAAAGGCATTGATTCAAAATGCACGCGATGCGAATATGCCAAAAGACAACGTTGATAGGGCTATAAAGAGGGCAGTTTCTAGAGATCAAGCAGATTACAAGGAAGTCGTTTATGAGGGATATGGGCCTCATGGTATTGCTATTATAGTTGAAACGGCAACTGATAACAATACCAGAACTGTTGCTAATGTCCGGTCTTATTTTAATAAGTGTAATGGGAGTCTAGGAACGAGTGGAAGTGTTGAATTTATGTTCGAAAGAAAATGCCATTTTAAGATGCCTAAGTCTAATATGGATATCGAAGAATTTGAATTTGATATGATTGATTATGGCGTTGAAGAAATTTTTCAAGAGTATGATGAGGAAAAAGAGCTAGAGGTATTGATAATGTATGCTCCCTTTTCAGAATTTGGCTCAATTACAAAAACCCTCGAGGTCAAAGGTATAGAAATTCTCAATTCAGGTTTTGAGAGAATTCCCTTGGATACGAAAAAATTGAATTCTGATGATAGCCATGAGGTAGAGAAATTATTAGAAAAGATTGAAGAAGACGAGGATGTTCAAGCTGTTTTTCATAATATGACATGATGAAAAGCTTCTTTTTCCTTTGCCTAATAGGACTCTTTTCTAACCTTTATGCTCAAGAGATTGATTTAAAGCCTTTGAAGCACGACGATTATGACTCTTGGGAGAAAATAAGCGATTACGGAGTCAGTGATGATGGGAAATATGCTTTTGCTTCTATAGCTCCCCAAGTGGGTGACGGAGTTTCAATTTTATTTAATCTAGAAACTGGCGATGAGATAGTCAGATTAGAAAGAGCATTTCAATTAAATTTTTTACCAAATACAGGGTTTTTAGTTTTTTCTGTAAAACCAGTTTTTGAAAAGCTTAGGCAACAGAAATTGAGAAAAGTAAAATCAGAAAATATTCTCAAAAATGAGTTTGTGATCGGATCTATTTCAAAAGGGAAATTTGAAATATTAGATTCTTTGGGACCAATCACTAGCTATAAAATTGATTTTGGGAGAAGAGATACGTTTGTCGATATTTTTGGGATACAGCGGCCATCAAAAAGAAAAGAAAACCCTTCCCTGAGCATTTTTTCTGTATCCCAATCTGAAATATTTCCGGGGGCTGCCCAAACTGAACAATCTTTTAAGCTAGATACTTTAGGTGAATGGAGGAATGTATTGAAATGGGGATTTCCAGAAAATAAATTATCCGAAAGTGGCTTTTATTTAATTATTGAAAATTCAGAAACTAAAAATCAAGAATTGTTATTCAATCCCATGGAAAGTGATTCATTATATGATAAAGGCGCCGACTTCGGTTCAATTGTTTTCGGAAAAAATAAAAATAAGCGCTATCAAAATTCAATCTTTTATTTAAAGAAAAACAAATCAGAAGATACTTTTTCCTCGATTTGGTTTGCGGGATCGGATAAAAGACAACAACATTTTCGNACACTCATTGTAGAATTAAATGCTCCAGGGCTGCCCCCGGGCTCATTCCCAAGTTTTTATGCTGGTTTGACTGTAGAGAATACCGGTTTATTTTTTTACTACGAACTAGCTTTTCGGCCAATTCAGTGGGATGATAGCCTGACTCTAAAAGAAGAAAGATCTAATCTAGATATTTGGTCTTGGAATGATGATCTCATTCAACCTCAGCAGGCGAAAAAAAATCGCTGGGAAAAATCACCGAGGTATATGGCCTTTTTTTCCTTTATGGATTCAAGTATTGTTGAACTTTCAGATAAAAGTTTTTCANATGCAATTGCTTCAAATGATAATGATTGGGTTATTAGATATTCTCAAAACAAGTACAAACGTCAATACTCATATGATGTCCAATTGCCTTATGATCTCGAACTTATTTCAAAGAAAAATGGAAATATTTTAAAAATTGGAGAAGCAATGAAAATAGCTAGATCTCCGCAGATGAATCCATCGGGAAATGCTATTGCNTATTATTTATCAGCTAAGCGTCATTGGGAAATTGCCATAGTTGATTCTTCTTCCTCCAAGAAAGTTTCTATTAAAAAAATGAAAGTGCCAATCCCAAAACCGGTTTGGAACGAAGAGCACGATTCCCCCTCATATCCATATCCATACGGGTCTCCAGGATGGCTTTCAAATGGTGACTTTGTTGTTTATGACGCTTATGACATTTGGAGTTATAATCTCCGTACAAATGAGGTGAAAAATTTAACAAATTTTCAAGGGCGAAATTCTAAAACACGAATGCGGATATTGAATTTAGAACCTAAAATTGGATCTGATCTAAAGAAAAAAGTAGGGTTTGACAACCGTGATCAATCCATAACTGTTAGAGNATTTAATACGCAAACTAAGTCGTCTGGTTTTCATAAAATCGATCTGCTCACNGGAGATTCTAAAGTTATTTCCCAAGGGGAATCAAAGCATTCAAGATATCTTCGTGCCAANGATGCGGATACATATTTATTTACAAAGGAAACAATAAGATCCTCTCCAAACCTGTTTTGTTTTTCTTTCCTTGACAGTAGTAATTTGGAAACCCAAGATTTTTTAAAACAACAAAATAATGCATTTCAACTTACAGATATCAATCTTCAACAAGATAGCTTCGTTTGGCCAAAAGTTGAAATGATAAATTATCGCGCTTTTGGACAAAAATTACAAGGCCTACTATATACACCGTCAGCTTCATCAATTGGTGAGAAGCTACCAATGATAATCTACTTTTATGAGAGGTATTCGGATAGATTTCATGACTATAAGACTCCTGCTCCTAGCGCCTCAACAATAAATGTAAGTTGGTTTGTGAGTAATGGATATGCAGTTTTTATTCCGGACATAATCTATAAAGTAGGTCGTCCTGGGGAAAGTGCTTTAAAATGCNTAAATAAGGGAGTTGATCAAGTTTTAAAGATTGAAAAACGAATTGATCCAAAAAGAATGGGACTGCAGGGACAAAGTTGGGGAGGGTATCAAACAGCATTTTTGATAACTNGAACAAATCGTTATGCTTGTGCTATGGCTGGAGCCCCAGTTAGTAANATGTTTTCTGCATATGGAGGGATTAGATATTCTTCAGGAATGTCGAGACAATTTCAATATGAAAAAACACAAAGTCGAATTGGAAAAACTCCATGGAAAGGTTTTNATTCTTACAAAAAAAACTCTCCAGTTTTTTATGCGNACAAGGTTNATACACCNTTGCTAATAATGCACAATGATAATGATGGTGCTGTACCATTTACTCAAGGGGTTGAGCTTTTTATGGGCTTAAGGCGTTTGGAAAAGCCGGTTTGGATGCTTGTTTATAATGGGGAGCAGCACAATTTAAGAAAAAGAGCAAATCGATTAGATTTGTCTATCAGAATGAGCGAATTTTTCGATTGTTATCTCAAGAATTCTCTTAAACCTGATTGGATGGCCAAGGGNCGCTCACTGAAAGAAAAACCAANTGAAAAATGAATAGTAATGAAAAATNTTCAAGAAGCTATNAATAATCCAAATTCAACTTTTTTAGATGTTAGAAGAGAAGACGAATTTGAGGAAGGAAATGTCCCTGGGTCTATAAATATTCCTTTGCATGAAATAATTGATAACATTGAGTCGATTCGAACCATGTCAAAGCCCATAGTTTTATACTGTAAGTCTGGTGGGAGGAGTGGTCAAGCATTAATGGTTTTAGAGGCCCAAGGGATTTCAGATTTATTCAACGGTGGGGGATATGAGGATGTTTTAAAATTGAAAATGTGATCTTCTCCAAAAAAAATTTTAAACCGGGAATCAATGCTTTAATTTTTTCTCTAGTATTATCATTCTTTTTTGATTCCTGTACATTTGAGGATTTGGCCGATGCTGAAGGGGTAAATCTTGAGGTTAAGGATCATGAGGAATTGAGTCCCTCCGAATTTAAAAATCAGGCCCAGTTCGGAATAATAGTTGACGTAAGAACCTATGAAGAATGGCAAAATGGAATTATTGATGGGTCTACATGTGTTGATTTTCTCAAAGGCAACTTTATTTCCAAAATGGATTCAATATTTGGGCACGATAAGTCACAGAAATTATATCTTTATTGCCATAGTGGAAATAGAAGTTTTAAAGCATTAAAGCTTTTAAAAAGCAATGGATTTAAAAATGTTTATCATCTAAAAGGCGGTCTTAAAGCTTTCAATTTTTTTGAAGAAGCTCGATGATATTTGAGGTTTCCGAGGTAAAAAGGAATTAAAAAGGTGATTTAACCACAAAAGATTCAGGATATTTTTTTCTCCACTCTCTTAGTGCATATTCAGCTGAAAGTTTAATTGAAAAAACCCCTACAGAAACTTTAAAATTCGGCTCATCAAAATGTAGCGTTATGTCTTCTAAGGACTTTAGTTCATTGTAGATTCTCATCGCTTCTTTTCTATTCCCGCCAAAAACTTGAATAGTATACCTCTCTATATTTCCCGATGTATTGAAGTTTTCTTTTTGGCGAATTTTTTGTAGGTGAGATTTCCATGCGGATTCAANTAGGGATCCGGAAACGACAATTATACTATCCTGCAATTTCAAGGTTTTGGAGATATTTTCTTTCGCAAAAGAAGAACCAAACAATTCACAGGGTTGAATAATTGTTGTGATCATAAAAAATAACAAAGCAGACTTAATTTTCATCTAAATACAAAGGTGAGAAAAAACTAAACACTATTCCTTATTTAGAAAGATTTTAAATTAAGAAAACCTCATCATTTGAACACTTCCTTACAGCTTGTTGTTTTGTACTTTTGTAATGCTATTGAATAGCTTTAAAATGTACATAAATAAAGGTTTCTTAAAGTTTTTAATGTTGCGGTTTTTAACTATTGTATTGACAATTAGTGCCTTATCAATTCCTCTAAAAGCAGAGGTGGATGTAGACCTGGGCAAAAAGCTATATAAAATCAATTGTGCATCGTGCCATAAACTGGACAAAAAACTGATTGGTCCTGCACTTGCAGGAGTTACTGAAAGGCGTTCAGAAGAATGGTTATTGAGATGGATTCGAAATAATGCGGAATTAAGAGCATCAGGTGATGCTGATGCTAAAGCAATATTCGAAGAGTACAATGGGTCCGTAATGACTGCATTTCCTGCACTTTCTGACGATGATATCAAAAGTATATTGGCTTATACAGATTCAAAGCCTGTTGTTGCCGTGCCCAAAGAATTGCCTCCGCCGGCAGGGGCTGTGGAACCAGTAAATGAAGTTTTTTTACTTTATGTTTTGGGAGCGTTTTTATTATTGTTCCTTGTTCTTCTTTTGAGGATACGAAATACTTTAAAGAAAATAAATGGAGACAATTCTTCTACGGTCATTCAAGATTTCGGTGCATTAACGCGATGGTTAATTGGCAATAAACGTTTCGTTACTGCTTCTACTATTATTTTAATTGTTGCATTTGTTCATCAATTATTTTGGTGGCTGATGAGTATTGGTGTAGAGCAGAACTATCAACCGATTCAGCCTATAGCTTTTAGTCACAAGATTCATGCTGGTGAAAATCAAGTAGATTGTAATTACTGCCATACTTCAGCGAGATACTCTAAGCACTCAGGAATACCATCTGCAAATGTTTGTATGAATTGCCATATGTACATAGATGGAACCGAAATACTAAATGAAGCTGGTGTTTCAAAATATGCCGGCGAACGTTCACCTGAGATCTCAAAAATTTATGCAGCCATTGGTTGGGATCCCGATGAAAGAACTTATATCGAGGATTACGAAGTAAAACCAATTCGATGGATNCGAATTCATAATTTACCTGATNTAGNNTATTTTAANCATGCTCAGCANGTTACTGCNGGAGGNGTCGAATGTCAAACTTGTCATGGTCCCATCGAAGAAATGGANGTNGNTTANCANTANTCGNNNTTNACAATGGGNTGGTGTATAAATTGTCACCGNGAAACAGAAGTAAANACATCAAATGGNTATTACGCGGATGCNGATGNAANCGGAACGAGCATAAATGAGCGTCTGGCTTTAAAGTTTCATGATGAAATAATNACTGTAGAAAAAATTGGAGGTTTAGAATGTGGTAAATGCCACTATTAATTTAAAAACATGGCAAAGGANAAAATTTATTGGAAAGGNTTTGACCATCTNGCNAATACAGAGGTTTCAAAGCGCCTATCTGAGAATGAATTNTCTGAAGACATTCCNATNGANCAGTTTTTAGGTGATGATAATTTGATGTCAAACTCTTCNACAACAAGAAGAGATTTTTTGAAATATTTAGGTTTTTCAACTGCTGCAGCGACTTTNGCTGCATGTGAACAACCGATTATAGAAAGNATACCCTACGTNGTCAAGCCGGATAATTTAACACCGGGAATGCCAACTTATTATGCAACTACTTANGTTGATGGGCANGATTTCGCGTCTATTTTGGTTAAAACNAGAGANGGTCGACCGATTAAAATTGAGCCNGGNGATAAAGACCGCTTTAATTGGGGGACAAATGGAAGAGCTCAAGCGAGTGTCNTATCTCTTTATGATTCNTCAAGACTCAGGCAGCCCGTAAAGAGCGGAGTTGANACCGATTGGGATACAATTGCTAATGATTTGAAAAAAGCTGTTGAGGAATCTGTAAATGATGGNAAGCAATTTATGTTAATGACNGGCTCCATTTTCAGTCCATCNTTTAANCGTATTATTGAAAGATTAAGNCAGAACTATGCCAATTTTGTCCATGTTGAAGTTGATGCAGTATCCTCATCTGAGNTATTAGATGTTTGGGAAGAATTAACTGGGGTTAGAGCCATGCCAACTTATGATCTNAAGGCCGCTGACTTGGTTGTTTCTTTTANTGAAGATTTTCTTTCTTCGAGTTTGCCTCAACAGGTGGCTTCAGACTACGCTNTGCGNAGAAAACCCGGTAAAGNGATGCTTCGCCATATTCAAATTGAATCGAATTTGAGCTTAACGGGNTCTAATGCGGATAAGCGNATTAAAATCAAACCAACACAGACGGGTAATNCTCTTACCATNTTGTTAAACCGAATTACCAACTCTCGNTACCCGACAAAGTCAATAGACAAAGTACTTTTAGATCAATTAAACGGAGTTGCTGATGAATTAATCTTGGCTCGTGGAAAATCTTTGGTTTTCGTAGGTGGTAATTCAGGAGTAAACGCTCACTTGTGCGCCGCTCTAAATGCAGCGTTGAACAACTTAGGATCAACCCTCAGGCCGGACAAACCAATTTACCTTAAGTCGGGTAATGATAAATCGATGGATAATGCCGTTTCAGATATGAAAGAAGGCATGGTTGGAGCACTGATTATTGCTGGAGCTAACCCTGCCTACAACAGGACAGGTTTTGAATCTGCTTTGAAAAATGTTACTTATTCGATTGGTCTCTCAGAACGTTTAGATGAAACAGCATCGGTCACAAAATACGCGGCACCGAGTCCTAATTTTCTCGAGTCATGGGCAGATTTTACTCCAACAAATACAGATTTCACAGTCTCTCAACCAGTTATTAGACCTCTATTTAATAGTAAGCCTGTTATTGAAATTTTGTCGGAATTGTTGGGTCAAAAGAGATCTTCCAAAGACCTCGTAAAAGAAAGTGTTTTGTCATTAGGGTTAAATTGGTCTCAGACTTTACATGATGGAGGAGCATCGATAAAGGAAGACTCAAAAACGCAAGGAAATTCAGAGATCTCTAAACGTGCTCTAAAAGGATTAGAAGTCGCTGTAGAGACTGCCAATTCTATTAAAAGTGGTCAGTTTGAATTATCCCTTTATCAAAAAACAGTAGGCGCTGGTTACCAATCTAATAACCCCTGGTTGCATGAGCTCCCAGACCCAATTTCACGAGCTTGCTGGGACAATTATTTGACTATGTCAGCCGCTGATGCCTTAAGAATGGGCTTGGTNAACAAGACACGAAGCAATGGAGCACTTGACGGTAGTTTAGTTAATATTAAAACAAAAGACTCTTTATTATCCAATGTTCCTGTATTAATTCAACCTGGTCAGGCTCCAGGCACAGTTGGTTTAGCNTTNGGTTATGGTAGGACTAATGCTGGAAAGGTTGCAGATGGCTTAGGTGCTAATGCGTACAAATTAAATTTTGCTAAAGGGTCTGGTATTGTTGAAATTTTACCCACTGAAGATATGCATCAATTTGCTTCTACCCAGTTAGGAAATACAATGATGGGTCGTAAAATCGTAAATGAAGTTTCTTTAGCTGACTTTATAAATGATCCTAAGGGCTCATCGTGGAATGAAAAGCCTACATTCCATACTTTGGACGGAACTGTATCAGCAGATGAGGCCAATTTATGGGAAAACCATGACCACGAAACTATGCACATGTGGAATATGAGTATTGACCTAAATAGTTGTCATGGTTGTGGTGCCTGTGTAATCGCATGTCATATTGANAACAACGTTCCTGTTGTCGGTAAAGAAGAGATTCGCAACTTTAGAGATATGCATTGGTTGCGAATAGANAGGTATTATTCCTCCGATATGACTCCAGAGCGTGCAGAAAATGAAAATATTGGTGTTGTCGAAAAGTATGCTGAAATGGAGAAGCCAGGAGTAAGCCCAGAAGTAGTTTTTCAGCCAGTCATGTGTCAGCATTGTAACCATGCGCCTTGTGAGACGGTTTGTCCTGTCGGTGCTACCGTGCATTCTAGAGAAGGATTAAATCACATGGCATATAATCGCTGTATTGGAACTAGGTATTGCGCAAATAATTGTCCATATAAGGTTAGAAGATTTAATTGGTTTAATTATCAAAAAAATGAGCAATTTTCTTTGGTAAATCCGGCTCAAGATGATTTAGGCAGAATGGTTTTAAATCCTGATGTTACAGTAAGAGCTAGAGGTGTTATGGAGAAATGTACCATGTGTATTCAGCGAATTCAATATGGTAAGTTAGAAGCAAAAAAACAAGGTAAGCCAATTGAAGATGGCGCCATTACGACTGCTTGCGCTCAAGCNTGNGANACTGGANCNATAACATTTGGTGATNTAAATNCNTGCTGNNAGTGCNGTCAGGGATGNNAAAAAAGATAGTCGATCTTATCANCTTCTTGAAGAAGTAGGNACTCAACCTTCAGTGTTTTATCAAACAAAAGTTCGTAACAAAGTTTAAAAGAAGAAAAAGGGAATTATGCATTACGAATCCAACGTCCGCGAGCCACTAATACTTGGTGATAAATCATATACTGATATCACCAATGACGTTGCTCGCCCGATAGAAACAAAGGCACCGCGCCTTTGGTGGATTGCTTTCTCCATAGCNCTTACGATGATGTTATGGGGTTTTGGATGTATTGCGTACACGATTGGAACTGGTATTGGTGTTTGGGGGCTAAATAAAACTGTCGGTTGGGCATGGGATATAACCAATTTTGTATGGTGGGTTGGTATTGGTCATGCTGGAACATTGATATCAGCAGTATTACTTCTTTTTCGTCAAAAATGGAGAATGGCTATAAATCGTTCTGCAGAGGCAATGACAATTTTTTCTGTAATCCAAGCTGGATTATTTCCATTAATCCATATGGGTAGAGTATGGCTTGGATATTGGGTTTTTCCTATGCCCAATACTTATGGTTCACTTTGGGTAAATTTTAACTCTCCACTTTTNTGGGATGTATTTGCAATATCAACTTACTTGACGGTATCAACAGTTTTTTGGTACACTGGTCTCATCCCTGATTTTGCAATGATTCGAGATAGAGCTGTAAACCCTCTTCAAAAATATATTTATAAAATTCTTTCTTTCGGATGGGGTGGAAAAGCCAAGGCATGGCAGAGGTTTGAAGAGGTCTCACTTGTTCTTGCCGGTTTAGCAACACCTCTTGTTTTATCTGTTCACACCATAGTATCCATGGATTTTGCAACTTCTGTTATTCCAGGTTGGCACACCACAATATTTCCTCCATATTTTGTTGCTGGTGCAATATTCTCNGGATTTGCAATGGTTCAAACTCTGCTTCTAATTGTAAGGAAAATATTCAAAATGGAGGATTATATTACAATTCAACACATCGAAATGATGAACATTGTTATCATGGTAACNGGGTCNATTGTTGGTGTCGCATATATAACGGAATTATTTATTGCATGGTATTCGGGTGTAGAGTATGAACAATATGCATTTTTAAATAGAGCGACAGGCCCTTATTGGTGGGCGTATTGGTCGATGATGACATGTAATGTTTTCTCTCCCCAATTCATGTGGATTAAAAAACTTAGAACCAATTTGATATTTACTTTTTTGATTTCAATTGTAGTTAATATTGGTATGTGGTTTGAAAGGTTTGTGATTATCGTAACGTCTCTTCATCGAGACTATTTACCTTCATCATGGGCCATGTTTTCTCCCACTTTTGTGGATATAGGTATTTTCTTAGGGACTATCGGCTTTTTCTTTGTCTTGTTTCTTCTCTATGCTCGGACATTTCCTGTAATTGCTCAAGCAGAATTGAAAACAATATTAAAATCCTCTGGGGAATCCCAGAAACAACATCATGATCCGAATGGCAAACATTGATAATAAAAATCTAGTGCGCGCGATATTTACAGATGATGATACGGTCTTGTCTGCTGTAAAAATATTACGTGAGAAAGGGATGAAAATAAAAGAAGTTTACTCACCTTTTCCCATCCATGGCTTGGATAAAGCGATGGGTCTAAAGGAGACGAGAATTGCTATGGCGTCCTTCATGTATGGATTATTTGGGCTAACCGTTGCAATAACGCTAACAGCGTATACAATGAATTTTGACTGGCCCCAAAATATCGGTGGAAAGCCGAGTATGACTTGGGGAGCTAATATGCCGGCTTTTGTTCCTATCCTTTTTGAATTAACTGTATTTTTTGCTGCTCACCTTATGGTTTGGACTTTTATGGTAATTAATAAATTATATCCGGGTGCAGAACCTCAAAACCCGGACCCAAGAACAACCGACGATCACTTTATGATAGAGTTATACTCTACGAAGGGATTGGTAGATGTTTTAAAGGAATCAGGTGCTANAGAAATTTCTGAAGTATGANGACTATGAAATTAAATACACATAGAATTTTTATCTTATTGATTCCGATTTTCATAATGATCGTATCGTGTAACATTGATAAGGGGACGCCTGGCTATACTTATATGGATGATATGTATAGATCTCCTGCGGTAAAAACTTATGAGCCATCAATTAATAATTTCAGAAATTCTTCAGCTTTAAAACCAGTAGAGGGAACAATTTCAAGAGGATATGTGCCTTATGATATTCCAAATACAAATGAAGGATATGAAAATTCAAAACTTGATGTTTCGGTTCCCCAGTATTTTTCAACATTAGATCCAGAAAATGGAAAAGAGTTATACGGGCAGTTCTGTTCTCACTGTCACGGCGAAAAAGGTGATGGTAACGGAATCTTGATGCAGCGAGAGAAAATATTAGGAATCCCAGGATATGGAAGAGATCGTTTACCAGATATTACCCCAGGCTCTATTTACCATGTCATCATGCATGGAAAAAATAATATGGGCTCACATTCATCACAATTAAATTATGATGAGCGATGGAAAATAATCAAGTATGTCTTGAAGCTTCGTGAAGATCAATCCGCAATTGCTGCAGCAGATGCAGACGCGAAATAACTAAATGCTGATAAAGATGTTTGTTTTTACTTCAAAAGCCAAAATTTTAGCAATATCCTTAACAGTGATTGGTTCTGTTATGTTGGTAATTGGTTTTAATTCTCCTTCAAGTGCTAGCCATGATATTTTAGACTCTCATCATGAAGAAGGTTCACATTCTGAGGTAATGCATCATGAAGAAGGTTCACATTCTGAGGTAAAGCATCATAAAGAAGATTCTCATTCTGAGGTAATGCATCATGAAGAAGTTTCTCATTCTGATGGAACTCAACACGAAGAAGCATCGCATTCTGAAGATTCTCACCATGGAGGGCATCATGATCATGGCGCTGCGAATAGACCTTGGTCTGCTTTTTTAGTGAATACAATTTTCTTTTTGGGTATAGGAGTTGGAACCTTGTTTTTCTTAGCAATTCAATATGCTGCCCAAGCAGGNTGGTCTGCGGGAATTTTACGAGTAATGGAAGCGGTGGCATTATTTGTTTCTATTCCGTTATTGGGATTATTATTCTTAGCCATTACAGGTTCCATGCATATTCATCACATATGGCATTGGATGCAGGAAGGTATCATGGACCCATCGAGTCCTAATTACGATTCTTTAATCGCTGGAAAAGAAGGATATTTAAATGCCCCCTTTTTTATANTTCGTACAGTTGCTTATATAGTAATTTGGGGAGGNGCAGCTTACTTACTTCGTAGAAATAGNCTCAAAGAGGATCGTTTACCCTCAGGTCAGAGTTTATTCTTTACTCAAAGAAAATTAGCTGCTGCATTCATAGTATTATATGCTGTTACCTCTTCTACTAGCGCATGGGATTATATAATGTCAATTGACGCGCATTGGTTTTCTACNCTTTTTGGATGGTATACTTTTGCTGGNATGTTNGTNACAGCNTTAACTGTACTGAACTTATTGGTTATTTATTTAAGAATTGGNGGANACCTTCCATGGGTNAATGAAAATCATCAGCACGATTTGGGTAAGTTTATGTTTGCCTTCAGTGTTTTTTGGACGTATCTATGGTTTTCTCAGTATATGTTGATTTGGTATTCCAATATCCCTGAAGAAACTCCTTATTATTTAGCGAGGTTTGGAGAATATAAAGTTCTATTTATTTCTATGGTAGCTCTAAACTTTTTAATGCCGGTTCTTGTTTTGATGTCAAGAGATGCGAAACGTATAGTTGGTTTTATATCTCTTGCTGCGGTGTTTGTTTTAGCAGGCCATTGGTTGGATCATTACATTATGATTATGCCAGGTTCAGTTGGTTATAATTATGGCTTTGCTTGGGCAGAAATCGGTGGCTTTTTATTTTATGCAGGAATTTTTATTTATGTTGTTTTGTATAACCTTTCTTCCGCNCCTCTTCTGATGAAGAATAATGCTATGATGCATGAAAGTAAACTATTCCATCAATAACTCGATATCGATATGACCGGTCTTTTATTAGCTCTTGTACTGTTTTTATTAGTTTTTGCCACTGCGCAGATCATTCGTATATACGAACTTTCGGGCAAAGCTAGTAATCGTGATGAGTATGTTGTAACAAATAAGGACAACTCGAACCAAGGAAGGCTCATGTTAGTTTTTGGGATTGCCTTGTTAGTTTCTTTTGTTTTTATGGCGATTGCGTGGAATCCTCTAGCTCTTCCGAAGCCTTCGTCATTGCATGGTGTTGAAATTGATAGGTTATGGGATGTCTCCATGGGGTTGATTGTTGTCACATTTTTTATTGTTCAGCCAATTTTATTTTGGTTTGCATACAAATACCGTGGTAAAGAAGGTCAAAAAGCAAGTTATGTAGAGCACAATAATCAATTAGAATTTGTTTGGACTATTATTCCTGCTATTGTTTTAGCNGGCTTAATTGTCTATGGTATGACAACATGGTCAAACATTTGGAACCCAGAGCTGGACGAAGAGCCGATTGTCATAGAAATCTATGGTAAACAATTTGGCTGGACAGCTCGGTATGCAGGAGGTGATAATACTCTAGGNAATGCAAATGTTCGCCTTATCGAGGGTGTGAATGTTATTGGGGTTGATACACTAGATCCAGCAAGTCAAGATGATATTGTGACAAGTGAATTACATCTTCCAGTAGGTAAACCAATAAAGTTTGTTTTTCGAGCTCAGGATGTCATTCACTCTGCATACATGCCTCATTTCAGGGCCCAAATGAATTGTGTGCCAGGAGCTCAAACATCTTTTCAATTNACGCCAACAATCACAACGGAAGAGATTCGAACTGACCCTGATGTGATTAAGAAAGTTGAGAGAATAAATAAAATTAGATTAGCATCAGGAAAAGAGTTTTATGAATACAATTATTTATTNTTGTGTAACAAAGTTTGTGGGTCTGCACACTATAATATGCAGATGTCTTTAATTGTAGAAACTGAGGCAGAGTATACTAATTGGTTATCAGAACAAAAGACTGTTAAAGAATCCATATAAANCGTAAACGATGGCAAAAAAAATAGTTGAAGAAGTTGTTTCTCATGATGAACATCATCATGTAGAGAATTTTTGGACAAAGTATATATTTTCCATGGATCATAAAATGATCGGAAAGCAATTTCTGATTACTGGNATGTTCATGGGAGTTGTTGGTGTTTTTATGTCTATGCTTTTTCGCCTNCAGTTAGCATGGCCTNATGAAAAATTTGTAATTCTTGAGTCGATCCTTGGAAAATGGGCTCCAGAAGGTCAGATGGATCCTAATATNTANTTAGCCTTGGTAACTATCCATGGTACAATCATGGTATTTTTCGTTCTTACAGCAGGGCTTTCAGGGACATTTTCTAATCTTTTNATTCCTCTTCAGATTGGAGCTCGTGATATGGCTTCAGGCTTCTTAAACATGCTTTCATATTGGTTTTTTGCGGCCTCTTCGGTAGTTATGATTACATCTCTATTTGTTGAAACTGGACCTGCTTCTGGTGGGTGGACTGTTTACCCTCCTTTAAGTGCTCTTCCCCAGGCGATGCCAGGTTCAGGTGCAGGTATGACTCTTTGGCTAGTATCGATGACATTATTTATTGCTGGTTCTCTTTTGGGATCATTAAATTACATTGTTACTATTATAAACTTGAGAACTCGAGGAATGAGTATGGCTCGACTTCCCTTGACAATTTGGGCATTTTTTGTTACTGCGATTTTAGGAGTTCTTTCTTTCCCAGTTTTATTAAGTGCTGCTCTTCTTTTGATGTTTGACAGATTATTGGGTACAAGCTTTTATTTGTCAGATATAATGGTCGCTGGAGAACTTCTTCATAATGAAGGAGGCAGTCCAGTGCTTTATGAACATCTCTTTTGGTTCTTGGGGCATCCTGAGGTATATATTATTTTGTTACCTGCATTAGGTATAACATCAGAGGTTATCGCTACAAATTCAAGAAAACCCATTTTTGGTTATCGTGCCATGGTCGGTTCTATTTTAGCGATTGCTTTTCTTTCATTTATTGTTTGGGGTCACCATATGTTTATTACCGGAATGAACCCTTTCCTAGGGTCAGTTTTCACATTTACTACTCTCCTTATTGCNATTCCCTCAGCTGTAAAGGCNTTTAATTATATCACTACTTTATGGAAAGGAAATATNCAGTTTACTCCNGCAATGCTCTTTTCTATTGGCTTAGTTAGCACATTTGTTGCAGGGGGGTTGACAGGAATTATTTTAGGNGATTCTGCACTGGATATAAATGTTCATGATACTTATTTTGTTGTCGCTCATTTCCATATTGTCATGGGNCTTTCNGCCATATTNGGNATGTTTGCAGGAGTGTACCACTGGTTCCCAAAAATGTANAGAAGAATGATGAATAAATCCATGGGTTATTTACATTTTTGGTTAACATTNGTNTCCGCATANGGAGTTTTTTTNCCAATGCATTTNACAGGCCTAGCAGGCTTGCCCCGACGATATTATAGCAATGCTGAATTCCCGATGTTTGATGAACTTCAGGATATAAATGTCATCATAACTATGTTTGCCATTTTCGGTGGAATTGCTCAACTTATTTTTCTTTTTAATTTCTTTTATTCGATGTGGAGAGGCCCCGTGGCACCGAAGAACCCTTGGCGCTCAAACACTTTAGAGTGGACTACACCAGTTAAACATATACATGGAAACTGGGAAGGGGAAATACCTGCAGTTCATAGATGGCCATATGATTACAGTAAACCTGGCCATGAGGAAGACTTTGTTCCACAATCTACTCCTCGGTTAAAAGATGAGCCTGGTCATTGATTTGTTGATATAGTTTTTTTGGATTATCTGTTTGATATCCCTTTCCTGTTAAATTTGTCTTAATGGAACGTTTTGATGATGAGCCACTTTCGCCAAAAGATGAAGAGTCTGAACAAAAGCTTAGGCCGAATAAGTTTGCAGATTTTGCCGGGCAGGAAAAGGCTTTAGAAAATTTAAAGATATTTGTTCAAGCTGCGAGAAATCGCGGAGAGGCTATGGATCATGTATTACTTCACGGCCCCCCTGGTCTTGGAAAAACTACTTTGGCTTACATTCTCGCAAATGAACTGGATTCTAATCTAAGACTAACATCAGGTCCAGTTTTAGATAAACCAGGAGACTTGGCTGGTTTATTAACCAGCTTAGAGGAGAATGACGTTTTGTTCATAGATGAGATTCATCGTTTAAGTCCAGTTATAGAGGAGTATTTGTACTCTGCAATGGAGGACTTTTCCATTGATATTATGATTGAAAGTGGACCTTCAGCTCGTTCAGTTCAAATAGGATTAAAACCGTTTACACTGGTCGGTGCAACAACTAGGTCTGGAATGCTTACCGCCCCATTGAGATCACGTTTTGGTATTTCGACACGCCTTGAATATTATAAGGTTGAATTGCTCAGCACAATTGTTGAAAGGTCTTCAGGAATTTTAAATATCGAAACTGAACCAAATGCAGCAATTGAAGTTGCTAGAAGAAGTCGAGGTACTCCAAGAATAGCTAACGCCCTGCTGAGGCGTCTAAGGGATTTTGCTCAGGTAAAAGGAAAAGGTATTATTAATTTAGAAATAGCTCGCTTTGGAATGGATGCTCTAGATGTCGATGAGCACGGATTGGATGAAATGGATAATAAAATTCTGACAGCCTTGATAGATAAGTTTAAGGGACGCCCAGTAGGTCTTTCAACCTTAGCAACTGCAGTCTCTGAGCAATCTGAGACATTAGAGGAGGTTTATGAACCGTACTTAATTCAAGAGGGTTATTTAGCTCGTACGCCTCGGGGTAGAGTTGCCATGGATTTGGCTTATGAACACCTGGGAAGAAAGGCTCCAAATCAAAAAGGCCTTTTTGATCAAACCAAATGAATGCTAAAAATTTTTTACAAAAAGAAGCTCAAAGACTTGGGTTTTTGTCTTGTAGAATATCTGATGCAGAATTTCTTGAGGAAGATGCTCCAAGGTTAGAGCAATGGCTTAATAAAGGGTACCATGGATCCATGTCATACATGGAAAATCATTTTGATAAACGTTTAGATCCACGAAAATTAGTACCAGGCGCTCGATCTGTCGTAAGTCTTGCCTACAATTATTTCCCTCAAAAAGAAATCTCTTCTATAGATGATTCAATGCCTCAAATCGCTAAATATGCTTATGGTGAAGACTATCATTATGTTATTAAGGATAAACTTTTTGAGTTATTAGATTCCTTACGTTCGAGCTATGGAAATATACAAGGTCGTTGTTTTGTTGATTCAGCACCAGTGATGGAGAGGTCTTGGGCTAAAAAAAGTGGCTTGGGATGGATTGGAAAGAACAGTTTGCTTTTAAGAAAGGGTGAAGGAAGTTTTTTCTTCTTAGCAGAATTAATTATTGATTTAGCTTTACCAAGCGATAACGTCGAAATAGATCATTGTGGAACTTGTACAAAGTGCATAGATGCTTGTCCTACAGGAGCAATAATTCAGCCAGAAGTCATCGATAGTAATCGCTGTATAAGTCATATGACCATAGAACTTCACGGATCTCTTCCTAGTGATTATAAAGACTCAATTTCGCCTTGGGTTTTTGGTTGTGATATTTGTCAAGATGTTTGTCCATGGAATAGGCACTCAAAGCCGCATCAAGAGGAACGTTTCACTCCAGGTCCATGGAAGGATTGGAATAGTAATGATTGGAAAGAAATCACAGAAGAAACATTTGGTCGGATTTTTAAAAGAAGCGCTATTAAGCGAGCAGGTTTTGCGGGTCTAAAGCGCAATCTGAATTCATCAATTTAGACGGAATTAATACAGAGAAATGGATGCAGGTTGAATGACCTTATAATTCGATCGGTCATATATTAATATGACCCATTCACATTCGTTTGCATCCCATAAAGGGTCTAAGTTGGCCGTAACACTTCCAGTAAAAACTTGTCCAGATGTCCCACCATTTTCAGAAATAGGTAATCCTAATGGCCCCAGAGGAGCACTTCGGAAAACATTTTTATGAACATACGTTTCATTTCTGGAATTATTTGGCATTAGTTGTGGACTGATAATTCCTGTCTCTTTTATATAGACTGTGACCCAGAGGGAATTTGATTGATTCGAAATCATTTCTACGGAATAATTCAGAACACCTACTCGATTCGAAGCATCATATTCTGTACTTAAAGTGAATAAAGCCTCAGGCAATTTTGCCAATTCTAGATTGGTAATACCCGACCAAGCAGTATATGTTTTTTGATGAGAATTTGGATAATCGATTCGCTGAACAAGACCCATGGGTAAAGCAGAAATTCCAAAATGTGTCGCGAGATCATCACCATATTCAGTCGTGAAATCTGTTGGATATTCATTATTAACCCCTGTAAAATTAGAGGGTCCTGCATGTATGGCAAGAGGAACAACTTGAGAATTAAATAGACTATCTAATTCATTTATCGCTTTAGATGCTTTTGGACAATTTTTGCATCTGTGGCCGGTAAAATCTTCGATAAGAACGGCTTTTTGAGTTTGAATTATTGTATCACTTTGAACCAAACCAACAGTGTCAATTGGTGATATCGAATCTTTAAATGGCTCATCAATTACATCGCAACTATTTAGTAGAATACCAAATGAAAGAATAAGAAGTGTAAAATATTTAATGAGATTCATTCCTACAGACTTGTTGTTAAAGATATGCTTAAACCACTTGATGGAGGAACAACTCTACAAACTCCTCCAACACAAAAAACACCTTGCTGCTGTCTTCCATATCCAATTTGAACTCTTGTTGGACCATTAAAATGGATAAGAGATAAAATTGGATAATGTATACGCCTGCTCGGAGTAGGATGACCATAATTAAAAATATCTTGAAGGGCTATGGTCCAGTCATGATTAATTGTCCACTCAACTAAGGCCATTGCCATGTCTCCTCTAAATCCGTCAGCTAATGCCAATTGTAATTCACTTCGAATGGTCTGTCCGTTAGGAATTTTGAATTGATTTTCCCATACCACAGCATTTATATTTATCACAGTGTCCATACCTGGATTTTCTAAAATCGTTATGTCACCCACACCATCATTTAAAACAGTTTTATTGTATTCTAGGTGATAGAATGTTATTTGACTTTTATATTTTTTTGAAAACTTATGAGATATGCTTGCATTTAAATCTTGAAAATATCTTATTGGCCCTAATTTTAAATAGTCAGATATATATCCCTGTGTTCCTTTTAGACCTCTAGTCCCATCTTCAAGGACACTTTTATCAATACTATTGGAAATAGCAGAATTAAAATTAAGTCTTGTTCCATATTTGCCGCCTAGTGGAGTGCCTCTAGGAATCATATAGCTAATTTCAAATTGACCACCGATTTCTCCATTAACTTGAGTAGCGTAAGGATATAATGCGGGGAGGGCATATGTATGAGGTTCCGAAGTCGGAGGTAAGAAATTTATAAATAGATCGAATTGCTGAGCGTTTCTATCCGATCGAAAACTCATATTATCAATTCGTTTTATGGATGCCAGAATACCCAAGCCTTTTTTACTGTAGGTTAAGGTGCTAATAAATGCTTCTCCGGGTCTGTAAATATATCCGTTATCGTAACTAGGATCGTTTATTTTGTAGGCCCATTCATTTGTCCAACTAAAGCCTTTAAAATTCAGATTNGACCTTAAAGCATAAGACCCAACATTTTCAGGTAGGTTAAGAATAGGGTCGAAGCCCCGTTGAAATTTACTCACAAAGCTTGCTCCTAAGCTAGTTACGATCCCTTTCTTATTTAAAATTGGAATTAATTCATTTGCAGACCATTCGATATCCAACCCTCGTACAATTCCATCACTCTTAGCGAAGTACTTCCTTTGGCGACCGAGGACACCTTTAATTTTTATGCCTCCATTAATTTTTGTTAAAATTCTAACTCCATCCATTGCATTATCAAGACCCAGGCCTCTTTCCTCATATGAACGAAAAATAAGACCTGACCCAAACTGCTCATAAAAATTTCCAACAGTAATATCCCAGTTGTCTCTTTTGACTCTGGCATATCGATAAGAAATACCTTCACCACGAAAACCATTTGGAAATCCAAGCATGACATTTTGATAATTTTCATATCTCATTCCTGCCTCAAAATCACCGTCCGTATAGGTGAACAAAGCAAATCCTTGACCTAATAATTTTTCATCAGGATAAAATTCTCCTGATGGATCTAAGAGTTCATCACGAAGATACCATTGGGCATCAGATTGAATTATAGCTCGTATTTTTTTTTCTTGGGCTCTGNTTAATAATGGAAGAGCCAATACCAAAAAAGTTATGAAAACTCTCATTTAGTCAGTTTTTATTATCTCTTTTTCAGATAACGCAATAATTTTTTTTGCAAGTTCCTCTTCTTCACCCGGAATATACTTATTGGCTTGCCAAACGATTTCTGCTTTTGAATTAAGTAAAAAGGTGTGAGGAATATTATTGACACCCATAGCTCTTCTGAAGTCACTATTAGGATCCAGGAAAACATCGTAATCCCAAGCTTGACTGGCGACGAAAGGAGCAACTTTACTCATGGTTCTAGAGTCATCGATAGAGATCGCCAAAACCTTGATGCCCGTTTCCTCGAGATCAATGAAGTAATCATGGAATGCATTTAGCTCATTTATGCAGGGCTTACACCATGTGGCCCAAAAACTGATAACTAAGGGGCCATCATTATTTTTTAGGNTTGATGTATTTATAGTTTGCCCTTGCAAATTTTTAATTTCGGCATTTGCCAATTCCTGCCCCATTATTTGGAGGCTTAGAAAAAAAATAAAAATAAAAGTTAAATACCTCATGTGATTTATTTAACCTGGAGAGCATTGCTCTCCAGGTTGAATGATAAATTTTGTCTGTTAATGAGAAANNGTNAACCTTANGTTCTNNATCTCACCATTNATCNNAATNTGTGCATTATAAATTCCACTGGGGAGATCACTCACTGATGTCTCAATTATGTGATTTCCTGACGGGAGTGTCTGTGATTCAATATTTAGAACCTTTTGACCTGAGATATTTAAAATCGCTACCGAAACCTCAGATTCATTATTAAGTGTGATTTCAAATTTTGTGAGATCTGAGCTTGGGTTTGGAAATACACGGATATTATTTTGAATATCTTCTTCATCTTCGCTAAGTACATTCGTTGATACCCATATATTGTCTAGGTAGAAACATTGACCCGCAGCAGAAGTCCCTTCAAATTTTAATAGAATATGACCAGCTGAGGCATAATTACTTAAAGATATTTTATGCGTTAGCCACTTGTTCGGGTCTGCCCAGTAGCGGTACTGAGAGCCAGGATCTGTTCCAGTCGCTAATGATGCTCCGGAGGGAGAAAATATATTGGTCCATGATGATCCGCAGTCAGTGGAAACATAAACTTTTAACTGGTCATTTGAATTGCCTCCTCGCGCAGCGTATGATGTGGAGAGATATAAATTGGGGTTTGATATTGTCGATAAGGAAATCTTTTCAGTAATTAAGCTTATGACCGTCCCTGAGGCTATTGTTGGATAATCCCAAAATATTGATGATGCGGATTGCCCCCATCCTCCAAGTTCCTGCGGAAGATTTTGAACATTAGCTTTACTAATGGCACCAACCCTGCCTTCACCTGATGCTTCTTTGATCATATTTGAGGGAATTTGACTAAAAGCCACGCCCTCAAAATTCTGATCGTAAGGAGCGTAGGTTGGATTATTATTCAATATGTTTATTGTGGTAGGTGCTGAAGAATTATTTATCGGAGCATAATCCACGCTTCCATTTGGGTTGTCAACTGAACCTACAATTTCACTTTTTCCGGTAGACAAAGTTGCTTGGGGAAAAGAAACCGTTGCTGTTTGTCCCGCTGAGAGACTACCTGTCCAGTTTTGAGAAACAGGGGTTCCTCCGTTTATTGTATACGATACCGTTGCAGAAGTTATAGTCACTGAACCTGAATTTTGAAAAGTTACCGAAGGGGTAAGGTTTGGATCACAATATCCGCTTGTAGTAGCACCTATGCTTGCGATACTTGCATCGGCCAATCCAGAAACAGCTTGCTTTGGGCTGAAAGCGGCATTCTTGATGTCTTTATTAGAATCATCCTGAACAAATGCTACAAACGCTATCTCTCCGAGATTCGCGAGATATGTGGGCAATGGAATTTTGAATTGAAAGCTTTGGGATTGCCCTGCTGTCCATGAGTTAGCTAGAGTTGTTCCATTATCATTAGGAACCATTTTACGCATTACGTTGTGAAAAACAGTTTCACCGTTAGATCCAGGCGGGGATGAATATGTAATAGTTTCTTCCACCATCATAAGATGAAGTTTTAGCGATCCTGTACTACCTGAAGTTAAGGTAGATGAAGTTGCATTTCCTACGAGCACAACAACTTGAACGGAATCATAGCCGCTTGTCAACTGATGAGTTACAGTTACACTCCAATCAGGGGTTGTATTATACCTAGCATCAATTTGAGACTGTGTAACATTTGCAGGTGAAGTACCTGCTGCAAACATGGATACATTCCGAACACTTGGAACTGCATTCACCGCATAGTAATTGCGACGAGTAGAAACCTCACTTGGGTTTGCAGCATTCATAGGGTCTGTTCCAGGCCATGATGTTTGGTAAGCAATCTTAACAGCTTTTGAAGAGTTATTTGCTAAAAGCGCAGTAAAAGGCGGATTTTGAGATGCACAAGGACCGCATGAGGCTTGTGTAAAGTGCTCAAATAAGACTAATCTAGTTGCTTGAGAATAACTCTGACTGCAGGCAAACAAAAAAATTAAAAGTGTTAAATTTTTTTTCATAATTATATTTATTACTGTGGAGGTTGAATCTGTTAAAGTTAACACTCTATTATATAATTGCAATGCAATGCAACTATAATTGACAATAAATTGCTAGTATTATGCATATTACTCCTTCAACGTATTAACTTTGAATCAAAATTGTTCATATTTCGATCATGTTTAGAATTTTCTTTACTCTATCTATTTTAATTTTTTCCTCAAGGGTTTCAAGCCAATCCCTTGTGGTTGAATCAAAAGACTCAATCGCTTATGTAAATTCGATTGTTGGACAGCAAGCAGAAGGATATTTTGCGTTAAAGAATATTTCAAACTCCTCGAAAGATTATTATTTGATCCGAAGAAGAGAAGGATTAACAGGCCTTGTGGATTCAAACTCTTTTTGTTGGGACTTATGTTACCCTAGTTGGGCATCTCAAAGTCAGGGTAATGTGACTATTGCAGCCGGAGCTACAGCATATGATTTTTCAGGCTATGTATATGTGAAAGATACAAGTATGGAGGGTCGAGATACTATTTGGTATACAATTATAAATGCGATCGACCCTACGGATACTCTTCAAGTACAAATGGTATATGGTTTCTCAAAGACCTTTAACCTCGAAGAGAAAGAAGTCAACGATTTTAAAATATATCCGAATCCTATTGGTGATGAGAATTTGAATATTGATATTCTCTCATCTACCGGCATTACTTACCTGTATGTCTTAGATCTTAATGGGAGAAAAGTCAGAGAATTTAAGGTTGAACCGAATCAAATAAAAGTGACTTTTAATCCTCACCTTATTGGTTTAGAAAAAGGTATCTATATACTAAAGCGCATAAATTCCGCTGGAAAATTTGAATTTGGAAAATTTATAGTTCAGTAAATACTAAATTTTAATTTTCTTCGTTAATAGAGTCCAATGTTTAATCACTTTGTAGGGCGCATAATAGAAAAATCTCCGGCACATGTTGTTATAGAATGTGGGCAAGTTGGTTATTATTTAAATATTTCTCTTACAACATATGGTCAAATAGGCGATGCCAAAGAAATTAGATTGCTTGCTCATGCTGTTTACCGGGAGGACGCTCAACTTTTATTTGGATTCTATACTCCCGTAGAAAAAGATGTTTTTCTTTTACTTTTAAGCGTATCTGGAGTAGGAGCCAATACAGCGAGAATGATTTTATCCGCACTTAGGCCAAATGAGGCTATTCAGGCGATATCGAATGGCGACAGTGGGATGCTTCAGCGAATCAAAGGGATAGGGGCGAAGACAGCTCAAAGAATTGTCATTGACCTAAGAGATAAAGTGGGTGGGGTTTCGTCAACCAAAGATGTTGGGAATGAAGTATCGTCATCTGTAAGGGATGAGGCCATACAAGCATTAATCGTTTTAGGCTTCTCGAGACAAGCGGTAGAAAGAATAGTATCATCTATTCTTGCCAAAGAAGGAGATCAAAATCTAGAAGAGGTCTTAAGAATTGCGTTATCTCAGCTCTAATGCGGTTGAAGCCGAAGTTTTTTTTCAGTTTTTTCTTTGCTGTGATTATTTCCATGGGGTCTAATGCACAAGTCAGTGATTCAAATGCGACAAATTGGTCTATGCTTGGAATTGATATCCCCAAAAATGTCAGTATCTCCTTTACATATGATCCTATAACAGGATTTTATATCGGGCAAAAATATATTGGAGAAACCCCTATTGGCTCGCCAATATATTATTCTGAAGAAGATTATCGTAAAATGATATTTCAACAACAGGAACTAGATGGTTGGAGGAGCCGTTGGTCTCAAGGTAGTTCAGCAGATCAAAGGAATGGAGTGAATATCGTTCCGGATATGAATTTAGGCTCGAATCTGATAGAGGATATTTTTGGATCTGATGAATTAGAAATAAGGCCTCAAGGTACAGCTGAACTTAGATTTGGGTTGAGGTTTCAACATATTAAAAACCCCATTGTTCCTGAGAGGAATAGAAAAAACCTTGCATTTGACTTTGATCAAAAAATGCAAGTGAATGCGACTGGAAAATTAGGAGAAAGATTAGATCTTCAAATAAATTACGATACTGAGGCGACGTTTGGATTTGAAAACAAAATGAAACTCAATTTTAAAGGTTTGGAAGATGATATTATTAAGTCTTTAGAGATGGGTAATGTCAGCATGCCAACCGGTAGTAGCTTAATAAATGGAGCTCAGAGTCTGTTTGGTTTGAAAGGTAAATTTCAATTTGGGAAAACAACAGTTACTACAGTCTTGGCTGAGCAAAGAAGTCAAAGTCAAAGTCTAAATATCCAGGGTGGGGCTACCACTCAAGAATTCTTAATTCAAGGTGATGCATACGAGGCAAATCGGCATTTTTTCTTAAGCCATCATTTTAGAAATAATTACGAACAATGGCTAAGTACTTTGCCGGTTATTCAAAGTCCAGTTCAAATTACTCGCTTAGAAGTTTGGGTTACCAATAGAAGGACGACACCTTCGGAGGTGCGAAATATTATTGCTTTTACAGATCTAGGTGAGGGTGAGTCCCGTGCATGGCGATCCACCAGTGCTAACAGGAATGGTGATATTATCTTTCCAGGACAATCCATAGACCCATTACCCAGCAACAGAGTCAATCGTCTTGACCCTAATGATTTGCTTACAAGATTTCCAAATATTCGAGATGCCGCCACTGCCAGTTCTTCTCTAATAGCGTCGGGTTATGATCCCAATGTAGAGTATTCCGAACTTACAAATGCAAGAAAATTACAGTCGAATGAGTATACATTTCATCCTCAATTAGGTTATTTGACCCTAAACACTTCATTGAATCAAGACGAGGTCTTGGCTGTTGCATACCAGTATACTGCAAATGGAAGAACTTATCAAGTAGGTGAATTTTCTAACGATGGGATAATGGCTCCAAAAAGTCTTGTCTTGAAGTTATTGAAACATACTCTTTTGGATGTAAAGTCCCCATTATGGGATTTAATGATGAAAAATGTATATAGTTTAAATGCTTTTCAATTATCTCAAGAAGACTTCAGATTGGAAGTGATGTATTTGAATGACGATACAGGCTTACCTATTCCATTTTTGCCTGAGAGTACTGTGAAAGACAAACTTCTGATTCAAGTTCTTGACATGGACTATGTCAATAACAATAATGATCCATTTCCAGATGGTCTTTTTGATTATGTAGAAGGTGTGACAGTATTAAGCCAAAAGGGTCGTGTTATTCTTCCTGTTTTGGAACCATTCGGATCAAGCTTATCGAATAAATTATCCAACCAGAGTGAAAAAGAAAAATATGTTTTTCAACAGCTCTATGACTCTACGCTCTTTCGTGCACAGGAGCAGACACAATTNAATAAATTTCTTATTCGTGGAAGGTATAAAAGTGCGGGGGGATCTCTGATCCAGTTNAATTCATTTAACATACCTCGAGGGTCAATTTCAGTAACTGCAGGTGGTGCAAAACTTATAGAAAATCAGGATTATACAGTTGACTATTCACTTGGGCAAGTGAGAATTTTAAACGAAAGCATATTACAATCAGGAATGCCTGTAAAGGTTTCTTTTGAAAANAATACTATGTTTAATTTTCAAGCAAAAACATTTTCTGGACTTGCNGTTGAGCATGAGGTTTCAAAAGACTGGACCGTGGGAGGTACTTTTTTAAGATTGGCGGAAAGACCATTGACTCAGAAAGTGAATACAACTGAGATTCCAATAGCCAACAGTATTTGGGGATTTCAAACACAATATCAAAAGAATTTGCCGGGATTGACGCGATTTATGGATAAGCTTCCTTTTATATCCACCAATGCTCCTTCAAAAATTCAGATTCAAGCCGAAATAGCACAACTTCTACCTGGGTCTCCAAAGGGAATCAAGATAAATGGCGATGCGACAACGTATTTGGATGATTTTGAGACNAGTCAGACAACTATTGACCTCAGAGGTACTACTACTTGGAATTTGNCCTCGACACCTGAAGGGCAAACGAAACTTTTTCCCGAAGCCTCTCTGAGTAATAATTGGGCATATAACGCTAACCGCGCTCGAATTAGCTGGTATATCATTGACCCTTCATTTTTTGCAAACAATAGCCAGACCCCACAAAATATCAGAGGTAATCCTTCTATCACTTCTGATCATAGACAGCGTTTGGTTCCGTTAAATGAAGTTTTTCCAAATGTTCCATTGCAACCTGGAATGGCGCGGAATATTGCCATGTTTGATCTCCAATTTGATCCGAATGAGAGAGGGCCTTATAACTTTGATGTAGCTGGATACCCTAACTACAGTCAAGGAATAAATTCGGACGGCTTTTTGATTGATCCAAAATCAAGATGGGGAGGAATAATGCGTCAATTATCAATAAACAACTTTGAGGAGCAAAATATAGAATTCATCCAGTTTTGGATGTTAGACCCATTTTTAGATAATCCAGCCGCTTTAGGAGGTGATTTATATTTCCATTTAGGCAATTTATCTGAAGATATCTTGAAGGACGGTAGNCAAAGTTTTGAAAATGGANTATCATCNTCTGGACAGCTGATCGATGTTGATTCCTCGGTTTGGGGTTATACATCAAGATATCAACCTGTTGTTCAAGCATTTGATAATGANCCGAGTTCAAGGGTTCATCAGGACGTAGGTNTAGATGGTATGGGNGATATTAGAGAGGCGAGGTTAAAAGGAGAGGATTCTCAAACATATTTATCNAAGTTGAGTAATGTTTATGGAACCAANAGTCAAGCATACATAAAAGCAATTGAAGACCCTTCAGGAGATAATTTCTCCTACTATCGTGGCCCGGATCAAGATTCAATGAATTCAGATATTTTAGAACGTTATCGATATTTTAATAACACGGATGGGAATTCTCAGACAACACTAATTAATGGTCTCCCGGCAACATATACCAATTTACCGGATAAAGAGGATGTGAATAGAGATGCAACTCTTAATAAATCCGAACAATATTTCCAATATCATATATCTATGAGACCTGAGGACTTAGTCATCGGCAAAAATCATATTGCAGATATTTATGAAACTCAAACAGATTTATTACCGGATAATACTAGGAGGCCAGTAAGGTGGATTCAATTTAAAATCCCGGTATTTGAGCCCTCCAAGCGCATAGGGGGAGCGTCAGATTTTCGTTCGATTAGGTTTTTGAGAATGATTCTTAAGGGGTGGGAAGAGTCAACAGTTTTAAGAATGGCTCGTTTGGATCTTGTGAGAGGAGAATGGAGACGTTATCGTTTTTCTTTGGAGGAGTCTCGAGAGATGATTCCAATTGATGCATTTGATGAAACCTCTTTTGTTATGAATGCGGTAAATCTTGAGGAAAATGGAGGTCGAAAACCGATTCCTTACGTTCTTCCACCTGGAATCGAAAGACAAGTTTTGTTGGGTAACACTTCCTTGGTTCAGCAGAACGAACAGTCTTTAAGCATGAGGGTCTGTGGATTAAGGGATGGAGACGCTCGGGCGGCATTTAAAAATACTTCCATCGATATGCGAATGAATAAAAGGTTAAGGCTATTCACTCACGTTGAGGCCGGAAATCAATTTGAGCAGTTGAATGATGACGATTTGAAATTATTTATTCGACTCGGGAATGATTACAGTCAAAATTACTATGAGTATGAAATTCCACTTAAGGTTACCCCATGGGGAAGCTCTGACCCAGGAATTGTCTGGCCAGCATCAAACGAGATTGATCTTGCTTTTGAAGAGCTAACAAATTTGAAATTAAATCGAGATAAAGCTCAAATTTCAAATTCCACAATTTATCAGGAGCAAGAGAGAAATGGAGAAGGGATAATTAAAGTATTAGGTGCACCGAATTTAGGAAATGTTCGAACTATAATGATAGGGGTCCGTAACCCCAAAAAAAGATCTTCTGGTAGTTCAGATGATGGTTTAGAAAAGTGCGCTGAAGTTTGGGTTAATGAATTAAGAATGACAGATTTTGACAATCGAGGAGGTGTATCTGCATTAGCGCGTTCTAATACACAACTTGCTGATATCGGCCAAGTTGCTTTGAGTGGAACATATAGTACAGTGGGTTTTGGATCTTTAGATATGAGCCCTCAAGAAAGAAATAAATTTTCTGCTGCTACTTATGATTTTCAAACAAATCTTGAACTTAGCCGTCTTTTACCATTTAAAACTCGGCTAAGGTTACCACTTTTTATAAATAATGCTCAAGACTGGAAAACNCCGATGTTCAANCCATTAAATCCAGATATCGAAATGGGCAAGGCCTTGCAAAATTTGAATAGTAAGGATGAACGCTCTGAATTACGAGATTTGGTGGCGGATAGAACAGTTCGCAGAGGTTTTAATTTTACTAATGTTAGATTTGACAGATCTACGGGGCAAAATCGNAATTCAAAGGTTTCTCAGGTCTNATCACCAGAAAAAGGTAATCAGGTAAATAAAGTAAGCAATAAAGGGAATCAAAAAGCTAAGTTCAGGGCCCCAAATCCTTTTGATATTAGTAATTGGGCCGCATCTTATTCATTTAATGAGATACTTCAAAGTGACGCGAATACAATGAAAGACGACCGTGAGGAGCATAAGGCCACTTTGATATATAATTTTCAAACTACACCTTTAAACATTCAGCCATTTAAAAGAATAAAAAATAAAAATTTAGCNTTAATCAAAGATTGGAATTTTAATTTAACTCCCTCAAAAATAAGTGTTCGAGGCGATTTACTCAGATCAATTCAAACTATGAAAATGAGAAATGTGGATAATCCATTATTTGAATTACCNGAGATGTTTAGCAAAAATTTTACTATGGATAGAAATTATAATGTTGTTTGGGACTTAAGTAAGGGTTTGAAATTTGATTATACATCAAGAATGCGNGTTAGAGTAGATGAATTACCTGGATCAAATTCAATTGATTCGGTTAAAACATTTTTAGTCGAAAATTTAAGAAATGGGGGTCGTCCTGTAGAGTATCANCATACGATTAATACGTCATGGAATATCCCAATAAATAAATTGCCATTTATGGACTTTACTCAATTTCAATTAAGGTATACAGCGGATTATGATTGGAAAGCAAATTCTTTGCTCGCTTCTATACGGTCAATTGANAGTCTGGATTTTGGAAATATAATTGAGAATTCAGGTAAGTGGAATGGAACAGCAAATCTCAACTTTGCAAATTTTTATAATAAATTCTCTTGGTATAAGAAACTGAAACAAAGTGGGGGTGCAAAATCTCGTGGAGCGAGATCAGCCATGGAGCAGAGGCTGACCGGCAATAATTCGAGGAGTTTAAATAAAGAGGAGAAGAAAAAAGACNCTTTTGGAAAGAAAATTTTGATTGCTGCTGTGGATGCAATAACACTAGTAAAGTCGATTAATTTAAGCGNCACTTTAAATACAGGGCTATANCTTCCAGGCTTTAACCCAAGGCCGGTTTTAAGTGGATTCTCTCCTTCGGATGCCATGGCACCTGGATTAGATATGCTTTTTGGTTTGCCAATTGATATAGCAAGTAGAGCTGGAGATAACAGTAATTCTTGGTTAATAAAAAACCCAAATCAGCCTAACAGATATCTAAAAACTGAAACAAGAAGTTTCAATGGTAGAGCTCAACTTGAGCCATTCAAGGATTTTCGGGTAACGATGACAGCGAATCAGAATTATGGTTCCCAAATGAGTAGTACTTTTCGTTACACAGATGGATTGGGTTTAGATTCTATGTATTCTAAAGGGTTTCATCATTTTAGTCCTCAAAATATCGAAACATTTTCTACCTCTTGGCTTTCTTTAAAATCTGCTTTTGATACAAGTAGTGCTCCCGGTTATGGGAGTGCAGCTTTTAATGATTTTTTAAAAAATAGATTAGAATTTTCTCAACAATTATCAGACAGTGCTTTAAATCATATTCCAGGATACATACAGACTTTTATTGGCGAATCTGATTCTTCGAGATATGGATTTGATGGATATTCAGTCCTTCAGAGCGAAGTTTTACTAAATAGTTTCTTCTCAGCTTATGGTTATCAGGATGCTCAAAGTATGAGTCGAATTGATTTT
Source organism: Cryomorphaceae bacterium (assembly GCA_002682945.1). Classification (GTDB taxonomy): domain Bacteria; phylum Bacteroidota; class Bacteroidia; order Flavobacteriales; family Schleiferiaceae; genus TMED14. The sequence goes on from NYSL01000017.1 coordinate 60,787, forward strand.
AAATCGATTTTACCTATGCCAAATTGGTCAATTAATTACACGGGTTTAATGCGAATAAAATCATTTCGAAAAGTTTTCACTGCTTTTGCAATGAGCCATAGCTATAAAAATAATTTGACGGTACAGAATATTCAAACTAATATGCTTCGCGCACAAAACATTCAAAACGACCCCAGCAATCCTTTTCCCAGAAATGCTAATCTAGATATACTTCCAGAAATGCAAATAGGGCAGGTGTCAATTTCAGAATCATTTGCTCCATTAATTGGAATTGATGTTCGAACTCGGAAAAACACATCATTTAAATTTGAAGTAGGAAAACAAAGACAAATCGCACTGAGTTTGGCAAACAACCAAATTACGGAGAGTAAGGCGACGGATGTGACTTTCGGATTGGGTTACATAATTCGTGATGTTCAATTCACGATTGTTGACGAATCAGGTCAGAGAAATAATATAAAATCTAATCTTGAGTTAAAACTGGATTTTCGGATAAGTGATAATCAAACAGTTATTCGAAGAATTTTAGAGGGTTTCAATCAACCAACAGCAGGCCAAAGAAGAACAACAATAAAGCTTACGGCTGATTACAGATTGAGTCGCCGCCTTGCTGCTCAATTTTATTATGACCAAACAATAAGTACGTTTAAAACTTCTATGGCATTCCCCACCAATCAGTGGCAAAGTGGAATAGCTTTGCGACTCAATCTCGGCAACTAATTCTATTATTATATTTGGCAATTAAATTTTATTGAAAATGAATATACCTTCAGACTTAAAATATACTAAAGACCACGAATGGGTTCGCCTAGATGGTGAAATTGCAATGATTGGGATAACTGATTTTGCTCAAGGTGAATTAGGAGATATAGTTTTTATTGATATTGATTCGGAAGGAGACACATTAAAAAAGGAAGAGGTTTTTGGATCTGTTGAGGCAGTGAAAACTGTCAGTGACTTATATGTTCCTTTAGATTGTGAAATTATTGAGGTAAACCCCCTTTTGGATGAAAACCCGGAGCTTGTTAATGAGGATCCTTATCAAAAGGGTTGGATGGTGAAAGCAAAGATCACAGATCCGAACTCGGGAAATGATTTATTGACGGCGGATCAATATTCGGAACTCGTTGGAAATTAATTTTATATGAGATTTAGTGATAGACATTGGCTGATATTAGGATGCCTTTGGACAATCATTGTCGTTTATTTTAGTTTTCTGCCAGCCGATAACCTTCCTGACATACTTTACACAATTAAGGATCTCATTTTACATTTTATCGCCTATTTTCTGATCCAATTTTTTTTTACTTTAGGAACAAGGTCAATATTAAATCCATGGGTATTACTAATTATTGTTTTTTCACTGGGTCTAGGGATAGAAATATTTCAGCCTATTATAACAATTGGGAGATTTTTTTCATTCTATGATATTCTTTCCAATACTTTTGGTTTAATTTTTGGTTTCATCTTTGCTCGATTTTTAGGGAACCGTATCTTTACATTATAATACACTCAAAATGAATAACCGAAAAACTTTCAAGGCGGACTTAGAAAANAAAAAAGGCCTCTTTTTACAAATAGGTTTGGTTTTAGCTTTGGCTATTGTCTGGGGTGCTTTTGAATGGAAAACTTATGCCGATGGCCCAAATAGTTTGGGTGATTTAGATGCTTTTATCGATGATGAGGAAGTGGTGATTACTCAGAGGAACACTCCTCCTCCTCCTCCNCCTCCTCCGGCTCCCCCAGAAGTCATTACAATTGTTGATGATAAACTAGATATTGACGAATTAGAAATGGAGTCTACAGAAATTGATAACAGTGATGAAATCGAACTCATTGATGAAATCGTTGATGATGATATTTTCAATTTTGTGAATGTAGAGAGTAAGCCGATTTATCCAGGTTGTGAAGATTTTGCTTCAGAAGATGAGAGGTTTAACTGTTTCAACATAAAGATTCGACAATTTGTCGGTAGAAAATTTGAATTTCCAGAGATGGCCAAGCAAATGGGAATTCAGGGTAAGATATGGGTTTCTTTTATTATCGAAAAAGATGGAAAAGTTTCAGATATTACTATTGAACGATCAGTTGACAAACTTTTAGATGACGAATCATTGAGGGTTGTGCGTCAACTTCCAAAAATGTTACCTGCTAAAGTTGGTGGTAGACCTGTACGAATGCGTTATAGTCTTCCCATCAATGCTAAACTTCAGTAATATAAGAGTATGTTTGACAACTCTAGTGTGATCTGGGACGAGCTTCCATTTTATACTTGATGGAAATTAGAAAACCATAACCTTATGATACCTTTCTCTAACCCAAATCTAACGCCAGATAATGTTATGGAATCCGTCTATCGCGCTGCGGACGCAATTATGGAGGTATATAATCAGAAAGAAATTGAATCTGAAATGAAATTAGATGACAGTCCAGTCACAATTGCGGATATAAATGCTCATAATATTTTATCAGAAACATTATCAAAATCAGGATGGCCGATACTATCAGAGGAAGGGGAGCATGCAGATTTTGAAATACGAAAAATGTGGGATCTGTTTTGGGTAGTTGATCCTCTAGATGGGACTAAAGAATTCATCAAAGGAAATGGTGAGTTTACAATTAATGTTGCTCTAGTTAAGGGTGATACTCCAATATGGGGAGTAGTACACAGCCCTGTTTTAGATTGGACTTATGTGGGCGGTCCGGATTCTGGTTCATACAAAAGCAAAGGAAAACTATCATACAATGATATAATTAGTCAAGGCCAAGTCCTTCCAAAAAAATTACCAGAAAAACTCACTGTTATTGCTAGCCGTTCGCATGGAAGTCATGCAACTGAAAAATTGCTCAAAAAGTGGGAAAAAGAGCATGGAGAAATGAATCGAATTTCTATGGGTAGTTCTCTAAAAATATGTCTGGTTGCTGAAGGTGTTGCTCATGCATATCCAAGAGCGGCATTAACAATGGAGTGGGATACTGCTGCTGGGCATGCCATTGCTATCGGCTCAAATTGTCATATTCTTAAAATGGAGGAGTTAAATGAACAATTAATCTGGACTACTCCTTTGGTCTATAACAAGCAAAATTTGTTAAACCCTTTCTTTATTGTTTGTGGCTCAGAAGATCTATGTAAAGATGCGTGACATAGGAATTCTTTTGAAATTCAGGCTTGCTTTTACTGTAGTATTTTCAGCAGCAGCTGGTTATTTGTTGGGAATGCCCNACTTTATTTTAANTCAGTTTATTCTTTTGGTTTTAGGAGGATTTGCGATTGTAGGATCTAGCAATGCATTGAACCAAATAATGGAAATTGATACCGATGCACTAATGGATCGAACAAAACTAAGACCATTACCTGCAGGTAGAATGAACAAGTCTGAAGCCTACTTTTGGGCTATTAGTCTTGCCGTTTTAGGAACAGCTTCATTAGCTTTTTTAAATATCCCAACTGCGGTATTCGGAATCATTTCCATGTTATTGTACGTTCTTGTTTATACTCCAATGAAATCCAAATCCCCTATTGCAGTTTTAGTTGGTGCTTTTCCTGGCGCCATACCTTTTTTATTAGGTTGGGTCGCAGCGACAGGAGATTTTGGTATCGAAGCTGGCACACTCTTCGCAATACAATTTTTATGGCAGTTTCCCCACTTTTGGGCNATTGCATGGGTTGGATATGATGATTATGCAAAAGCAGGCTATTATTTGCTTCCAAGCCGAGAAAAAAATAGTACAGCCACTTATATGAGTATTATATACACACTATTTATGATTTTTGTTTCCATGCTCCCGGCATTCGGATTAACAGGGTCNTTGAAATTATCTCCTCCAGCTGCGTTGATTATTTTAGGTTTGGGAATTTACGTCCTGCGTTTAGCTATTTTCCATCATCGCAATCCTTCAGATTCTGCGGCACGCGCTTTGATAATGTCTACAATAGTTTATCTACCATTACTTCAAATAGCATACGTTATTGATAACTTTTTAATTTAATCATGGATAAAGAACAAATTCGAAATAAAACATCCAAACCTCTTTTATGGATAGGAATGGCAAGCATAGGAATGGCTTTTGCTGGTTTGACATCAGGTTATGTTGTCTCAAAATCCTCTCTTGTTTCTGCCGGAGCATGGCAAACAATACCCTTGCCAAATGAGTTTCTAATCAGTACTATTTTTATGATAATATCCAGTGCTATGCTCATTTTAGCCTCGAATAGATTGAAAGTTGAAATGTATAAATCATCCAATTTAATGATCTGGTTTGCATTTCTTTTTGGTTGTGCATTTTTGTACACCCAAGTTTTAGGTTGGAATGATTTGATGAAGAATCAAGGCGTCTTTTTTACCGGAGAACAAAGCCGTCCTGCAGGGAGTTGGCTTTATGTTATCACATGGTTTCATTGGATACATGCTTTAGCCGGGGTTATTGTCCTTTTGGTTGCATCTATTCGGAGTTCAAAAGGTTTTTTTACTGGAAAAAATATCCTTCAATTTAAATTATCTTCTCAATTTTGGCATTTTCTCGGGTTTTTATGGATATATCTTCTTCTGTTTTTAACCTTTCTTCGTTAATTTTGTAGGAATCAAAAATATTAAATTTTTTAATTCAGTTTATGGCAAAAATTACAACTAGCGCCTGGTCAATCGGAGGCAATCAACCCATGAATGCTGAGTATGGGAAGATGATGATGTGGTTCTTCTTGATGTCAGATGCCCTTACTTTTTCAGGTTTTCTAACTGCTTATGCTTTTGTACGGTTTAGATTTGAAGCCCAATGGCCTGTTGCAGAGGATGTTTTCACTCACTTCCCCGGTCTCCAAGGAGACCAACCGCTTCTTTATGTTGCGTTCATGACATTTGTTTTAATCATGTCATCTGTGACCATGGTTTTGGCGGTAAATGCGGGTCACCAATTAAAAAAGAATTTGACAGCTTGGTGGATGGTTGCAACGATTATAGGAGGAATAATTTTTGTAGGGAGCCAGGCTTGGGAGTGGTACCACTTTATTATTGGCGATAAAGGGGCCATTGAACTTTCTACAAGTGAGGTTTATAAAGTTGCTAATAAAGAAGGNGAGGTCCTTTCATTATCACAAGTTGTGCACGGGATGCAAGATGGTCATTCTGCAAATCATGAAGAAAATTTTTCAGATAATGAGGTTATGATGTCAATTAAATCAAATAATGAATTAGTTCTTCAGGCTCCAGGAAAGGAGCACATACCGATGACGAGAAAAGAAACTTTAAAAGCCTTAAAAAATGCCCATGTTGTTCAGGGTGCGAATATGTATCATAATGAATATGGAAAACAGCAATTCGCAAATTTTTTCTTTTTCATCACTGGCTTTCACGGCTTCCACGTATTTTCCGGGGTAGTTCTAAACGTTTTGGTATTCTACAATGTTATGTTAGGAACTTATGACCGTAGAAAAACTTATGGAATGGTTGAAAAAGTCGGCTTGTATTGGCACTTTGTTGATTTAGTTTGGGTTTTTGTTTTCACTTTCTTTTACCTCGTTTAATACCTAATAATTATGTCTGATCACGATTCGCCTTCAGGAACTTCATGGATTTGGAAGATATTTTGGATTTTACTAGTGATTACTACTGTTGAGGTAGTCTTAGGTATTATAAAGCCAACAATACTTTTAACATCTGTTGCGGGAACATCTATCCTAAATCTCATTTTTATTGGTTTGACATTAGTTAAAGCTGCATATATCGTTCAGTATTTTATGCACTTAAAATATGAGGTTAATTCACTTCGTTATGCTATTTATTTGCCAGCAATAATTTTGATCCCTTACCTGACATTTATTTTAATTTTTGAAGGGCAAGCTATTTTTGAATTTTAATGAGATCGATGACAAGAAAGCGCATTTTATTAATGGGTCTTTTGATTGTTCCGGTTTCCATGTATCTGGTTTCTATCGCGATAAGCGGAGTAGTAAATTTTAGGACATTAGAAAATTTAGGTTTCCCCGATTTTGATTCTGACTCATTAGTTTTTAGGAATGAAAAAAATATAGTTTGGTCTCCAGATTCTTCAAAAGGTAAAATAATAGTTTTGAGTTTCTTTTTTTCCTCTTGTCCAACTATTTGCCCTGCCATGAATTTTCACCTTAAAGAAGCCCATGATCGTTTATATGGCTTTAAGGATTTGACTTTTATAAGTTGTACTGTTGACCCAGAAACTGACACTCCAGTTGTTTTAAATAAGTACAAGGAAAATTTGGGCGTTGGTAATTCAAATAAATGGCAGTTTATCACGGGTGTTTCAGAGGATTTATACAAATTGGCAAATTCATATTATTTAACCGCCTTAAAGGATTCTGAATCCCCTGGTGGCTATGCGCATTCGCAGTCAGCTGTTTTGATTGATTGGGAGGGAAATTTGAGGAGTAGAATTACTGATGAAGGAAATATATTAGGTGCCTATGATTTATCTGAGGCCTTTTTAATTGATCAGCTTGTAGATGATGTGAGAGTGTTAGTTAAAGAGCATCGAAAAGTAAAATTGGGTCAGAAATGAAACCTCATCCAAATGACCGAGTTATAGTACCAATAATTGTTGTGCTGAGTATTGTTGTGCCCTTACTAGTTGCTTCATTATTTCTTTTGCCCGAAAGTTGGAAGATCCAATTTGGGAATGCGAATTTCAGAAGCCTTCCTTTTTTTCATGCAATTTTAAACGGTTGCACCGCAATTTTGTTAGCTGTGGCTTTTGGAATGATAAAAACAAAAAAAGTTGCATTGCATCGCCTTTCAAATATCCTAGCGTTTTCTTTATCTGCTGTATTTCTCATTTCTTATGTCATTGCTCATATTTCAAACCCTGAATCTCATTTTGGAGGTGAGGGTTGGGTGCGTCCAGTATATTTTTTCATATTAATCAGTCATATTGTTTTAAGCATACCTGTTTTACCCCTTGCCATGCTTTCTATTTACAGAGGTTTGAATAATCAAATTAGCGCTCATAAAAAATTGGTGAAGTGGACTTTCCCAATATGGATGTATGTCGCTGTAACTGGTGTGTTGGTTTATATATTTATGGCTCCATACTATCCGAAATGATAAAAAAATTTTTTTTTCTAATTCTTCTGATGAATCATCTTTGGCTAAAAGGACAATGCGCTATGTGCAAGGCAACTGTTGAAAGCAATGCTGAGGCAGGAGGCGCTTTAGCTGATGGATTGAATGAAGGAATTCTTTATTTAATGGCTTTTCCATATTTAATTTTGGGTGCCATCGCGTTTGCTTGGTGGAGACACGAAAAGAAATAGAGCTATCTTTACTGGATAGTATATCTGTTATCACTTGGTTTTTTCAAATTATGTTTTTGAAGTTTTCATCTANTAATATTAAAAGTATTTTATTTTGGGTTGTCCTAATGAATTTTCATTTGAATGCTCAAGACACCCAAATTTTAAGTTTAAATGAATGTGTAGAAAGAGCTTTAGAATATAATTATGGAGTAAGACAAGCAAAAAATAATCTGATTCTTTCTAAATCCGATAATTTGGCTGCCTTGGGATCAATGATGCCACAGCTTTCGGGAAGTTCAGGCAATGCATGGAATACGGGTTTAACAGTTGATCCGGTAACTAATATTATTGACCGAGTTCCCTTATCGTCCGCTAATGGAGGTTTGGGTTTTAGCGCTATTTTATTCGATGGGTTTCAAACATTTAATACTTGGAGACAAGCAAAGGTCAATGCATTAATAAATACATATAATTTAGAAAATACCCGTAATACAGTGGCATTAAATACAGCATCGCAGTATTTATCTGTTTTGATGGCAAAAGAAGCCTTAACTATAGCCGCGGAACAACTCAAGGTAACCCAAATAGGAGTTTCGCGCTTGAGAAAACTAAATGATGCAGGAGCAATTTCTCCAAATGAACTACTTTCTTTAGAAGCTCAACTTGCTCGCGATGAACAACGTGAACTTACGGCAAAAAATAATTTAATCTTATCAAAGTTGTTGTTATCTCAAGGAATGGGAATGAAAGTTGATGATTTTATTATTTCTGATTTAGGAGCTCAAGATATTAATGAACAGCCATCTATTATTCGTATTCGGCCACAAGCAATTTATGCATCTTCTCTTAACGACCAGCCAAATATTAATGCAGCAAAATTATTGATTCAATCTGCAGATCTAGGATTAAAAGTGGCTTACGCAAGTCGATTGCCNCGCCTTTCGGTAAATGGTCAAATTGCAACTTCATATTCGGACCAGGCAAGAAATATTCAAAGTGAATTACAAGTTCTAGAGTTCGGTTACTGGCTTGATGGCTCGGGTAATAGTATTCCAGTATACACGCAACAAAATATTCCAGTTGGATTTGAAACTAAAACTCTACAAAATCAATTAAAAGACAATATCAGACAATACGTTGGTTTAAATTTAACTCTTCCAATTTTCAACGGGTTTCAAATATCCAACAATATTAAACGAGCAGAAATAAGTAAAATGAATGCTGAACTACAGTACCAGCAAGAAATGGATAATTATGCTCAAACAATAGAAAGAAGTCATGCGGATGCATCTTCTGCTTGGAAGCAGTATTTGGCTGCAAAAAAAACCCTGAAAGCTGCAAAAAAAGCCTTTGAAGACGCTTCGGTTCGAAGGCAGGAAGGAACTCTCACAGTCTATGATTATTCTAATGTGCAAAACACCTATCTGGCTGCTGCTTCAGATGTTGCTAGTGCTAAATATGATGCTCATTTTAAGGCTTTTATTCTTAAGTTTTACATGAAGTCACCATTAATCAAAGCAAAAAATATAAATGAAAATGAATAGAAAAATTGGAATTGGTATTCTCGTTTTGACAGTTATTTCTGTTATCGGAATTTTTGGAAAGAAAAAAGGCTGGTGGGGAAATAAAAGCAACGTCATCTCTGTGGAGCTTGCACCTATTGAACGGCATACAATTATTGAAACTGTGAATGCTTCTGGAAAAATACAACCTGCACTTGATGTTAAGATCTCTCCAGAAGTTTCGGGCGAGGTTATTGCTTTAAATGTTCGTGAGGGACAAAGTGTAGAAAAGAATGAGATACTCTTAAAAATAAATCCGGATATATACCAATCAATCGTTAGTCGAGCCAACGCAAGCGTTAATCTAGCAAAGTCCTCAAAAGCGCAATCTGAAGCTCAATTTCTCGAAGCTCAGCAGACTTATAAGAGAAATCAAACGCTTTATCTTCAAAAAGTATTGTCTCAAGCAGAATGGGATGCTGCAGAGAGAATTTATAAAGTTGCACAACTTGGAGTGGAGTCTGCAAATTATCAATTGGAAAGTGCTTTAAGTTCCCTTAAAGAGGCAAGAAATAATTTGAAAAGAACAATAATAAGAGCTCCAATGAATGGCATTGTAACTGGATTAAATGTTGAGGTTGGTGAGAGAGTGGTTGGAACCGCACAGATGGCAGGAACTGAGATGATGAATGTTTCTCAATTAGATGTTATGGAGGTTTTAATTGATGTTAATGAAAATGATATTGTTCGAGTTAACNTAGCAGACACAGCGATAGTTCGTGTTGATGCTTTTTTGGGCCACGATTTTAAAGCAATTGTTACTGAAATAAGCATTGCTGCCAAGGGTCAGCAAATGGGTGTAAATCAAGTAACAAATTTTGAAGTTGAATTAGAAATTCTTCCATCTAGTTATAAAGAGCTGATAAGTTCCCAAAGAAAACAGCCATTACTTTCAGGAATGACAGCAACGGTGGATATTCGTACAAAAAGATCTATGAATGTGTTGTGTGTTCCGGTTGAGGCAGTTACTACGAGAGAGGACTCCACNGATAGAAGTAAAATGTTAGAAGTTGTCTTTACTATCAATATGGATAAGGCCAAAATGAACCTTGTTGAAACTGGAATTCAGGACGAAAAATATATTGAAATTAAATCTGGGATTGAAGATGTTAAAAAAGTTGTTAGAGGACCTTTTGACGCTGTAAGTAGAAAGCTATCGGATGGAAGCAATGTCATAGTCTCAGAGAAAACGAGNTTTTAAGTATTTTAAAGTGCCAAATTTCTTAATTCTGGATACATCCACGCGCTTATGTAGCGTTTCTATGGCAAATGGAGACAAGATCATTTGGTCGGAATCGGAAATAAGTGAAACTGGATTTTGTCATTCAGAATATTTACATCTTCTAATTAAGAGATGCATCGAGAAAACATTTGGGAAATCAAAATCAGCANTAAAAGAAATTTCTGCGGTGGCATTAGCAGGAGGCCCAGGTTCATATACGGGTCTTAGAATTGGTGCATCAGCAGCAAAGGGTTTAGCTCTTCCGCTTGGTATTCCTTTAATTTCATATTCCACGCTTGAGGCTCTTTCTCATGCCAGCAAAAATTCTATATCTAGTAATCTGAAAATAGATGCATTTTGGTCGGCAATGGACGCAAGACGAAACGAGATTTACTGTTCTCTATTTTCGAATGATTTTAATCGCATAACTGAGGATTCCCCATTTGTGCTTGATGAAACTCCTATTCCAGATCTATGGTCAAATTACAAAAATGTTTATGCCAGTGGAGACGGTGTTGAAAAAGCTAAAGATTATTGGCCAACATTGATTGATACCGGTATTCGATTCCCTGAGGCAAAACATGGAATTTCGTTGGTTTTAAATGCTTGGGAAAAAAAAGAATTTGTAAATCTTGAATCTTGGACCCCAAACTATTTGAAGAAATTTAGGCCAGGTAGCCCAAAATTTGGGTTGCCGGTGAGTTAATTAATTTTGAAGCATTATGAAATGCTGATGATTTGCAAAAATTCAAGAAAATAATCTCGAATTCACTTTTTTGAAAAATATTTATAAAACAGAGGTATTGTTTCTATGCCTTTATAGTAGTTGTCGAGACCAAAATGTTCATTAGGGGAATGAATGGCGTCGCTATCCAGCCCAAAACCCATAAGAATACTTTTTGCTTTTAATTCTTTCTCAAATAAGGCAACGATTGGAATACTTCCGCCACTTCTAACCGGAACCGCTTTTTTACCAAATGAATCACCTAAGGCTTTTACAGCAGCAGCATATCCTCTGTGATCAGTAGGGCATACATATGGCTGTCCACCGTGGTGTGGAGTGACTTTTATCTTTACTGAGTTAGGCGCTATTGATTTAAAATATTTTGTAAATAATTCTGTTATTTCTGTAGGGTCCTGATTCGGTACAAGCCTCATGGAAATCTTTGCATATGCCTTTGATGCAATTACTGTTTTTGCTCCTTCGCCTGTATAACCTCCCCAAATCCCATTTACATCTAAACTTGGACGTATTGAATTTCTTTCCGGAGTGCTGAACCCTTTTTCACCATCAACATCCACTAAATCTAAGGCGTCTTTATATTCTTCTAGTGAAAAAGGAGCTTGGGCAAGTTCTTCGCGTTCCTCAGAGCTCAAGGTTAAAACCTTATCATAGAAATTCGGAATTGTAATTTTTTTCTTGTCATCATGAAGACGTGCAATCATGTTTGAAAGAATATTTATAGGATTCGCGACAGCTCCGCCGTATAAACCTGAATGTAAATCTCTATTTGGTCCTGTGACCTCTACTTCAACATAACTTAAACCTCTCAAACCTGTGGTTAATGAAGGTACTCCCGGCCCAACCATGCCTGTGTCAGAAATCAAAATAACATCGCAGGACAGTCGCTTAGTATTTTTCTTCACAAACCAGGCTAGATTTTCAGATCCTACTTCTTCTTCACCTTCTATCATAAATTTAATGTTGCATGTCACATTATTTGTAGCAACCATGGTCTCAAATGCTTTTAGATGCATGAAAAATTGCCCTTTATCATCACACGCTCCTCTGGCAAAAATTGCTCCATTTGGATGAATTGGGGTCTTTCGTAATTCGGGCTTGAAAGGGTCAGATGACCATAAGTCAATAGGGTCTGCGGGTTGAACATCATAATGTCCATAGACTAAAACAGTTGGTAATTCTGGTGAAATAATATAATCTCCATATACAACAGGGTAACCCGGTGTTTCGCATACCTCAACCGAATGAGCTCCTGCATTATTTAAGAATTTTGCAGTCTTCTGTGCCGCTTTTAGAACATCCTTTTTAAAAGAAGCATCAGCACTAACACTCGGTATTGCGAGAAGCTCAAAGAGCTCATCGAGGAATCTTTTTTTGTTTTTATTTATATAATTTACCATCTAACGAATATAGGTATGCGGTAATGGATTTTCTATCTTCGGAATTCATATTACGGACGAATGAAATTATTTTTATTTAAAACTTATAAATTCATTACTCCATTTCTAATATTATTAGGAATGCATTCTCCTATTCTCGGTCAAAATATTACGGTTAGTTCCGCTAGCCCCAGAAATGATCCAATGTGGCTAATCCAAAATATTTTCGTTGGTCCCAACCTTACAGTTTTTTCTCCAATAGGCCCTTTGGGAGTTCCTAAAGTTCAATCTCCTTCTGTTCAATTTGGAAAATTTAACATAAATAATGCGGCTTTTGGATTAGATTCAGGGATTGTAATTTCCACGACTGATGCTACAGACGCAATACCTGGACAATCAGGGACATTTACTAATAATACCTCAACCCCTTCTGCCAATCTATCTACAGTTTTGAGTGCCATCGGAACAAGTGGAAATTTATATGACAAAGGGGCTATTGAATTTAGCTTTGTTGCACCTGGTGATTCTGTAAAATTTGATTATGTATTTGCTTCCAAGGAATATACCGGCTTTACATGTTCTCCATTTAATGATGTCTTTGGGTTTTTTCTAATTGGCTCAGGAATAAATGGGAATCCAAATATGGATACGGTTAACTTGGCTACTATTCCAGGTACTAATGTTCCAGTGGCTATAAATACTATTAATCAGGGATACCCATCTGGTAATTATCCAGCATCCAATTGTCTTACAGCAAATCCAAACTATGTTGCTCATTCGTCTATGTATAACCCAAATTCATCTTCCGGAATAATAAATTATCCGGGTTACACAGATGTTTTCACTGCAGCTGCTGAGGTGTCATGTGGATCTTTGTATACCATTAAATTATTAATTGCAGATGTGGTTGATGGATTATTTAATTCTGCAGTTTTTCTGGGTGCAAGAAGCTTTGAATTACCAACAATTTCGCTGAGCTCTGCTTTTAATCAAGGAAATACTTTCAATGATACAATAGTTGTTGAAGGTTGCAAACCTTCGTATTTATATTTGAGCCGAAATGGAGCAATTAATGATACAATGACGATAAATTTCAATATTTCTGGAAATGCAATCTCTGGAATTGACTATTCTCCACTTCCAAATTCTGTTACTCTTTTGCCTGGTGTTGTATTAGATTCTATTCCAATATTGGCATTTGATGATGGAATAGTNGAGTCATTGGATACTATTCGTTTTGTTATGCAACCCGTCACAACGAATTGCGCTGTTTATCCGCCCCAGTATAAAACTTTTTTAATTGCAGACAAAATACCATTAACTGCAAGTACGACAATTACTCAGGGTAATGATACGATTACATGCCCAGGAGATCAAGTAGTTTTAGATGGTGCCTTTTCAATTGGGCAGGGCATTACAAATGGATGGTGGGGTACCGATACTACAGGTCCAAGTCAACTAACGGTAACTCCATTATCAACTACAACCTATTATTATTCAGCTATTGATGAATGCATGTCTGTTGCTGTAATGGATAGTATAACTATTTATTTACAGACATATGACTCGATACAAACGATAAGTGACAATCCTTATCCAATTTGCTCTGGGGAGTCAGTAGAAATATTATTAGAAGCAAAAAAGGGAACACCTCCATACTCTTTCCAATGGGATAATGGACCCAATGATTCGTCTTGGACAATTACCCCTGGAAAATCAGATTGGTATTCATTTGAGGTAACTGATGGCTGCGGAGTTATAGCTCAAGATTCAGTCTGGGTTGAGGTTGCTCCTTTTCCGTCAGCAGCCTTCACTTATTACCCAAACCCAGGGTTTCCCTTAAATGTCGAGTTTAATAATCAGTCAAGTGATACCAATTATGTCAAATGGTATTTTGGAGATGGTAATATTTCTAATCAAGTCAATCCATTTCATTCTTATNCGCAACCAGGTAAATATGAGATAGGATTAGTGATTTCTGATTCTATTGGTTGTCAGGACTCTATTTCTTTAGAGATCGAATTAAAAATGCATTATTANGTCTATGTTCCAAACACATTTACACCAAATGGAGATATAATTAATGACCGAATAAAAGTTGAGGCAATAGGGATAGAAGGGCTAATTTGGCAAATTTTTAATCGTTGGGGCTTGATGGTTTTTTCAACAGACGATATTCAGGAGTCCTGGGACGGTAATATAAATGGACAGCAATCTCCGGAAGGAGCATACTCTTATAAGATTGTTCTATATCTCCCCTTTGGCGATATTAAGGAACAGACGGGAATTTTCACTCTAGTTAGATAGAGATTTCATACAATGGCTACACACATTACGCCAATCACAAGTATTGCTTTATAAATCCATTGACGCTGAATAGNTGATTTTCTTTTGTCATAGGCAACAGTATACATTTTAATACGTTCGCTCTGCCTTCTCCATTCTAACAGAATCATAGCAAAAGCCATAGGTAGAGATCTCAAAAAGCCCTCTGTGGATTCAGGATATCCTGCATAAGCTAAAATTAATAGAGGAGTATAGGCCAACAAGGTTGCAATTAATGGCCCTAGTACATTGGTATTCCATGATTTGTGAGAGTATAACCATAGCAATACTCCATAAATCGAAAATAATATCGATATTAGATACTCTAGATTTAGCCATGCAGTTGCCATAGCAAAGAAGTAAAACCATACCGCTAGTCTAATTCCATACTTACGCGCCACAGGTCTTTCTAATATTGTCCGGAATGGTCTTTGAGTTATATCTTTTTCTAAATCATAAAAGCTATTTAAGAGAGAACCTCCAGCAATTAGGAACGCTGTAGTAAATGAGATAGCCCAGAAAATACTATTGGAAAAAATCTCCATGGTACTTTTCCCNGGGGAAAAAAGAAAGAATTGGGCCATNGTTTGGGCGATAAAAATAAAAAGAATATGGGTCCATCTTATAAGGCTAAGAAAGGCGATTAGTCGAAATAATATTTTATTACGCCCGCCCATTTATTCTAAAACCTTAGAACAACTTCCATTGAATGAGGTGATAATTCTTTTTGAGCCTTATCAAAGTCTTTTGTGAATCCTAAAATATATCCACCGCCACCAGAGCCACATAATTTCAGGTAATATGAGTTGTTGTCAATCCCCTTTTGCCAGAGCTCATGGAAATTATTAGGGATCATTTGGGTGAAATGCTCTAAGGCAATGCCACTTAGTGATTTTAAATTTTTAAACAAAGGATCCCAATCTCCATTTAGGAAAGCATGGACGCATGCATCATTATACTTTTTGAACTGATCGTTCATTACTGATCTAAAACCTTCTTCTTTCAATTTTTCCATGAACAGATTAACCATTGGCTGGGTTTCTCCTGGATTACCCGAATTCAGTAAAAAAATCGCGCCTTCACCATCATTTTCTGTTGAGGGCAAAGCTACCGTACCCAGATCAGTTTGCGAGCGTATTAAAAGAGGTAATTGCAGATAACATATGGTGGGATCTATACCTGAGCTTTTTCCGTGAAAATAGCTTTCCATTTGTGCAAGGCACTCTTTAACTTCTTGGATTGAGTCTGGAGATATGTTTTTATCGAGATTGAGTTGGTTTTGTGAATATCGATCATAGATAGCTGCTACTAGAGCTCCAGATGAACCAACGCCATAGCCTTGGGGTATTGTTGATTCAAAATATAATCCATTTTGTAGGTCTTTATTAAACTCTTTTAAACGTAGAGATGCAATTAAAGAGCCCTTAATCTCTAGTTCTTGTAAGTGATTATAAAACTTTTTTAATTCATGATTCGAGCGCGAATGATTTTCATTGGAATCTTTAGTCGGTAAACTCAAATTACCCCAGAAATTGCGATATGGAATTGATAAACCCATAGTATCCCTAATGATTCCATATTCTCCAAATAGGAGAATTTTAGCAAAATAAGACGATTTCATTCTTCAAAGTTAGTTAAACGTTTAGGTCCCAATCCAACGTGATCTGAGATAAAATTTTCTCCCCTGCAAAATTGAATCAAAGTGTTCTTTACGAATTCCATCGTTTTGTTTTTTGCAGAATTTGGAAAAAGTAAATGGACATTCGCCCCAGCATCTAAAGTGAAACTAATGGGCAATTTAGAATTATTTCGGAATTCTCTTATTTTTTCAATAATTTTTAATGTGTTGGGCTTAATAAGAATGAAATTTGGTGAAGAACTCATCATTAAACCGTGAAGGGTTAATGCTTCAAGTTCAGTGAGCTGAATAAAATCATCCACATTTCCGGTCTGTAATATTCTCTTAATGTCTTTGACATGTTTATGTGCTTGAGAAAAACGCTGTTCATTAAAAGGATGTGAGTCCATTAATGAATGGCCCAAGGTACTACTGACTTGTTTTTCTTTTGTATCTACGATCAATATTACATCGCAATAGTTTTTAAATATCGGATGAATTATTTCTGGGTATTTAATTGCATACTCGTTTCTCGAATTTTTCAGATAAGAAGATTCCCCCCATACAGCTATGCCACCATATATTGACCGACTCGCTGACCCGGAACCTAACCTAGACAGTATCGACGCTTCTTGATAAAAGTCTAAAGCACCAAGTTTGAACCCTATTTTATTGGCAAATTCAACAATACATAATGATAGAGCGCTCATTCCTGATGCACTACTTGCGATTCCGCTTGAGTGAGGAAAGCTATTGCTTGTTTTGATTTGTAAACGATATGAGACTAGCCATGGGTGGCGTTCTTTTATTCGCTGTAAATAGTTTTCTATTTTTGGAATAAATTCCGGTTTATCTTTTCCATCCAAGCTTATATCAATACCAGTCCCTTTTGTAAAATGAACTTCTGTTGTTGTTTTACATTTACTTAGGGTAAAGCTAATAGATGGGTTTAACGGTATCTGAATATCACGTTTGCCCCAATATTTTATTAGGGCAATATTGGATGGGCTTTCCCAAGAAATTTTCACGCTGAGGTTGATTTGATTTCGGGAGCAATTTTTCTGATCATTCCTTGTAATGCCCGACCAGGTCCTACCTCATAAAATACTGTTGCTCCATCTTTGATCATGACATTAATTGTTTGGTTCCATCTTACAGATCCTGTAAGTTGAGCTTTTAAATTAGCCCGGATTTCATCCGGATCATTTACTGCTTGGGCAACAACATTTTGATAAATGGGACATCTTGGTACATTGAAGTTTATGGAATCTAAAGCTTCTCCTAATTGTTTTTCAGCAGAAGACATCAAAGGACTGTGAAAGGCACCATTTACAGGTAACATTATTGCTCTTTTAGCTCCGGCTTCTTTGCACTCTTCGCATGCTTTTCCCACTGAATCAGTAGCGCCTGAAATAACTAATTGGCCTGGGGTATTATAATTAGCAGGAACAACAATCCCTTCAGTTTTTTCACAAATATTTTCTACAATTGCATCTTCAAGCCCAATAATTGCGGCCATTGTTGATGATTGCTCCTCACATGCCTTTTGCATCCCCAAAGCGCGTTGATAAACCAAATTGATTCCATCTTCAAAGCTTAATGATCCCACAGCTACTAGAGCAGAAAATTCTCCAAGTGAGTGTCCAGCGACCATTGATGGCTTAAAATCTAAGCCTAGAGATATTGCTTTTGCTACAGAATGAAGAAATACTGCTGGTTGAGTAACTTTTGTTTTTGTCAGATCCTCCATCGATCCTTCAAACATTATTTTGGATAATTCGAATCCTAAAATTGAATTTGCTTGGTCGAAAAGGTCTTTATTTTCATTATAAAGATCTCTTCCCATCCCCGGGCTTTGGGCACCTTGCCCAGGAAAAACATATGCTCTCATTTTCCAAAATATTCTACAGAGTTATTTTCAGTTTCAATTATGTGCACACAATGCAATTTTGCCCCATGATCAACAATAAGTGGGGAAAGAATTTTCCAGAATGCGATTGCCAGGTTTTCTGTGGAAGGAATTATTCCGTCTAAAAAATCAATGTCTTCATTTAAACTTGTATGGTCTACAAATTCTATAATATTTGAGCGGATTAAATTTTTTAAATCCGCCAGATTCATAACGAAACCAGTCTCTGGATTGACTTCACCTTTTACGACCACAATTAATTGAAAATTGTGGCCATGACCTCTTTTGTTTGAGCACTTACCAAAGATCTCAAAATTTCTTTCTTCTGTCCAAGATGGGTTGTAAAGTCGGTGTGATGCGCTAAAAGTTTCACGCCTTTGGATGTACACCATGAGTAATAATTTCTATTTTTCTAATTCTTTGAATTGAACTCTATTAAAATCGATTTTATTAATCCATCTTTCTCTGTTCGGTATGAAATCATGGCTTTATTGGGCTTGAACGTTAATTGAGGTGATGAAACCTCAAGCCCAAAGGAGCTGTAACCTTTTGAATTTAAAATTATATCTCCAGATCCATCTTTATCTATGTATTGAAAAGATCCGGACATCCAATTATTTCCATCTGAAAGNTGTACATCAACAATGTCCATTGGACTTGTTGCCTTTTTATCTATTGATACAAGAAATTCATTTGAATTCTTCTCGAGAATGCTTGCTTTGGGGGCACTACAAGAAATTATAAATGATGTTAATAAAAGTANGGCAACCCAATTTTTCATGATGTATTTTATTTTAAACAAAGATCGGAAAAATAAGAGTAAAAATCACCTAGAGATAGATAAAATAGTTATCATTAGATTTTTTATTTGGTTATATCTATTTGTTTTTTTAGTGATTCCATACTTTGCTTGATCTTTTGCAAACGCTGGATTAATTCATCTGTATTAAACGATTCCGTAGGGTTGGTTTTATATTTTTCCTTGGCGCCTTTAATTGTAAATCCACGTTCCTTGATAAGATGATGAATTTTGCCAATAATTTCTATATTTTTCGGAGTATATTTTCTGACACCTCTTGAATTTGTTTTTGGTTTTAATTCTGAGAATTCTTTTTCCCAAAATCTAAGAGCGGAGGTGTTTAAATTAAACATTTTTGCGACTTCTCCTATGCTGTAATAATTTTTGGTCAGTTTACTTGGTATCATAATTAATCGAAACTTTGATTTGAGATTGCGGCGGATCGCACTAAATCGTCATATTGTGTTGGACTTAGATCGTTAAAGAAATAATTAATTGGATTCACCCTTCTACCATTTTTTATTACTTCGTAATGCAAATGTGGTGCTGTCGACCTACCTGTATTCCCGATATACCCAATGAGATCTCCTCGCTTGACTCTTTGGCCTCTTTTCTTAATAGCCTTATCCATATGGGCATATAACGTGTGATATCCAAAACCATGTGAAATTGTTATATGTTTTCCGAATCCACGGCCACCAAAGATATCATTGGAGATTACAATGCCGTTAGCGCTGGCATAAATTGGTGTTCCTTTTTTTGCCGAAAAATCAACCCCAGGATGCTTTTTTCGGACTTTATAGATAGGATGAATTCTGTATCCGAAACCGGAAGAAAATCTAGTCCCAGGTTGGTCTTTTACTGGTCTGATTGCCGGGAGGGCATCGAGTAGTGCCTCTTTATTGTTGGCTAAACTCGCTAATTCATCTAAGCTTTCTGATTGAATAGCAATTCTTTTGGTTAATTCATCAACCTTTCTTGATGTCTTTTCCAGAAGAACACCATTTGAAAAGTCTCGTATACTTTCATACCTCAAAGCCCCTCCCGCAAGTCCACTAAGACGTATTTCTGCAGGGGGAGGTTCGGATTCAAAAATTACTCTATAAATTTCATCATCTCTTTTTTCCATATTCCCTAAAACTAACATCAATTTATTCAAGCGCTCGTCAAGCTGCTCATATGTTAACAGTACTTCATCTAGCTCTCGTTTCAAAGATTTTTCTTTTGGTGAATCGATAACTAATTGAATTACGAAAAAAAATAAAACTCCCAAGAGACTAGAAGCCAATAGAAAAAGACTCGTATCCCGTAAAATATGCTTCCATGTTCTATCTACTTTTTTATAAGCAAGAGTCAAGGGATCATATATATATTTTGATTTCCGCATTAAGAGAAGTATTCTTAGTAATTTTGTAATTCAAAAGTAGGCAACAATGACTTCTTCGGAAATACGTAATAGGTTTTTAGATTTTTTTTCATCAAAAGGGCATCAGATTGTTCCCTCAGCACCTTTAGTTTTAAAAGATGACCCATCGTTGCTTTTTGTCAATGCTGGAATGAATCCGTTTAAGGATATTTTTTTGGGTTTGAGAAAAAGTAAAAATTCTAAAGTTGCTAATTCTCAAAAGTGTCTCAGGGTCAGTGGCAAGCATAATGACCTCGAAGAAGTCGGCTTAGATACCTATCATCACACTTTATTTGAAATGTTGGGTAATTGGAGTTTCGGTGATTATTTCAAAAAAGACGCTATAAANTGGGCGTGGGAGCTTTTAACTGAAATTTACGGTCTTGATAGGGATCGGATTTATGTAACAGTTTTTGAGGGTGATTCAAAAGACGGACTTGTTCACGATAATGATTCTGAAAATTTCTGGTTANAATTTGTTGATTCTAATAGGATCATTAATGGTAATAAAAAAGACAATTTTTGGGAAATGGGTGATGTGGGCCCATGTGGTCCTTGCTCTGAAATTCATTATGATCTNAGAAATGATTCGGAAAGAAATAAGGTAGATGGTGCAGATTTGGTAAATAAAGACCATCCTCAAGTAATTGAGCTTTGGAATCTTGTTTTTATCGAATTTCAGAGGCTCTCAAATGGAGTTTTAAAACCTCTTTCNGATAAACATGTTGACACGGGTATGGGGCTTGAGAGATTAGTTCGTGCTATTAACTTGAAAAAGTCAAATTATGACACTGATCTTTTTATACCGTACATAAAGAAGCTCTCAAAGATCTCGAGTAAAAAGTTTGGTATTGATGAAGACGTTGATATTGCTTTTAGAGTTATTGCAGATCATATAAGGGCTGTTTCCATTGCAATAGCTGATGGCCAAATCCCTTCAAATATAGGTGCAGGGTATGTCATAAGGAGAATACTTAGACGTGCAGTCAGATATGGTTACTCAAATTTAGATTTTCGAGACCCATTTCTTTTCGATTTAATTCCTATCGTTTCCTCTTCTTTATCTCATACTTTTCCTGAGTTAAAAAAACAATCTTCCTTAATTTCAGAAGTTTTAAGAAAAGAAGAAGTTTCTTTTCTTAAAACATTAGAGACAGGTCTTCGGCGTCTTGATGAGGCAATGCTAGAGTCTAAGAATAATACTGTTTCTGGCACTCGTGCTTTTGAATTATATGATACNTACGGTTTTCCTTTGGATCTAACAAAATTGATTTGTTTAGAAAAAAGATTTAATATTGATGAAGATCAGTTTCACCTAGAAATGAAAAATCAAAAAAATCGATCTCGATCAGCTTCTATTAAAGAGATAGGAGATTGGGTTGAGATAGCCAAAGGGGAAAGCGATAAATTTATCGGTTATGAAGCTTNTGAGGTAAAATCGAAATTGATTCGATATCGTCGAGTAAAAGAAAAAAAGAATTCAAGAATTGAGGTTGTTATTGATCCGACTCCCTTTTATCCTGAGGGTGGTGGACAAGTTGGCGATGTCGGAAAAATTCAATTTGGTGATGAGTTAATTAATGTTGTTAAAACATTTAAAGAAAATGGGCTTATCATTCATAATCTAGCAGCAGAGCCAAAATTTTGGTCCAAAGAAATAATTGCAAAAATTGATATCGAAAATCGAAATCGTATAAGTCAAAACCATTCCTCGACACACCTAATTCATTTTGCTTTGAGAAAAATATTAGGATCACATGTAGAGCAAAGGGGGTCTTTAGTTCATTCTGGTGGTTTTCGTTTTGACTTTTCGCACTTTGAGAAGATATCCAATTCTGATTTACAAAAAATAGAAAACCTTGTACGATTAAATATCCAAAAGGGAATTAAAACTAAAATACATCAACAAATACCAATTGAATCAGCGAAAGAAATGGGAGCAATGGCTCTTTTTGGCGAAAAATATGATGATGTCGTTAGAGTAGTTCAATTTGATGAAAGTATTGAACTTTGTGGTGGGACTCACGTTCAAAATACATCTGAAATATCAACTTTTTTGATAAAAAGTGAGTCTGGAATTGCCTCAGGAATAAGGAGAATTGAGGCTTTATCGGGTGAGTCAGCAATAGAATATTTATTAGAAAAAAGCAATAAATTAGATCGAATCCTGAATGAGGTAAGGCAAGAAGATCCCATCGTAAAAATAAAATCTCTAAAGGAAGAAGTTTCGCAGCTTGAGAAAAAATTAACCATTTTAAACAGGAAGGAAGTTTCTAACTTAAAGCAAGAGTTTTTGAGTTCAGCAAAGCAATATGGTAACATTAGGGTCATTACAAAAATAGTAGACTTGGAATCCCTTTATATCAAGGACTTGGTNTTCCAGATTAAAGAAAATAATTCATCAATAGTAATTTTATTAATTTCAGTAAAAAATGATAAAGTTCAAATGCACTTAGGCGTCAGCGATGATTCCATTTCCATAATCAATGCTGGGTTGTGGGTGAAAGAATTATCCAATTACATAAAAGGTGGGGGTGGAGGTCAACCTTCATATGCATCTTCAGGAGGAAAAGACCCTAAAGGAGTAAATGATTTACTTGATAAATTTTATAAAAAAATAGAAAAATGCGCGTCCTAGTATCTCTTTTTTTAATTGGCATCTCATCGGTTTTATACTCCCAGTCCGACCCACAATTTTATACAGATAGTAAAGTCCGGACAAGGCGATTTGCAATTAGTACATATTCTCAACCCATGGTTTTATTTCGCAGGATAGGTGCGGATTTAAATGGTAATAGGCCTGAAGTAAATAATAGCTTTAGAACGGGGCCAAATTTAGATATTGGTTTCTCTATTGATTTTAATATCCGACCTCTAAGAGTAGGTATTGGTCTAGGGCATTCTTGGGTTAATTATTCAGTTGTCGAAGATGAGCCTTTATATTCAACTGATGGAATAATCAGGACTTCTGCTAGTTACATCAGTTTACCCTTTCGCGCAGGCCTTATTACCCCGTTAAATGATCTAGTAAATCTGGAGGTCTGGCCCCAAGTAATTTATCGTCAAGCGATATCATTTGAAAAGGATTGGCTGATTGATATGGCTCCAAATTATAGAGATATAATTTGGTCAGCGGGGATAAATATAGGATCCTCTATTACGCTTTCAGAATATTTGAAATGGACTATTATGGGAATCATGGACTATGGTTTCAATGATTTTGAGGAGCCTTCTGGAGATGGGATTTCAGAACTACCAATTTTCATTGGTTTAAGGACAGGAATTCGTTTGAGTATTTAAAGAGCCTCCAGTAACTTTTCTAAAGCGTAGCCGCGAGAACCTTTTATCCATATAAATTGACCTTGAATTTTTATTTTTTTTAGAGAATCAAGGGCTTCATTTGTGTTTCTGAATATTCGGTATGACTTTGGCATTCTTATTCCAAGAAATTCATTTCCAATAAACCATGCATTTAAAATATTTAATTCGGTAAACAAATCAACTATTTTTTGATGGTATTTTTTTGAGAAAGATCCTAGTTCGAGAAGCCCACCAGCAATATAAAAATGTGGCATTTCTTCATTAAGTTTTATTGAGTTTCGCAATGAAGCTTCCATACTAGACGGATTAGCATTGTATGCATCGAGGAAAATACTATTTCGCTTAGATTGTATAATTTGACCCCTATTATTTTGTGGTTTGTATGCCGATAAACCCGAAGCTATTTTTTTATCATCTATCCCAAATTGTCTAGCCATTGTTATTGTGGCTAAAATGTTTAACTCTTGATAAGAACCTGATAGATGGGTTGTGATCGTTTCTTTTCCAAATGAAGTNTTGACGAAGCCTTTTAGGCTGCTAAATTTNACATCTGAATCAAATTTGAGGGATTTTGAATTGCATTTTTCTNTTGCAATAGGATCGGAAGGATTTATAAATGCTGTCCCCTGGTTTTTTTCTAAATGCTCATACAGCTCTGACTTACCTTTAATAACACCTTTAATTCCTCCAAACCCTTCTAAGTGAGCGAGCCCGAAATTAGTTATATATCCAAAATTCGGGAGGCATATCTCACATAGAGTTTTTATTTCACCAATATGATTTGCGCCCATCTCAACAATTGCAATATCATGATGATCTTTGATATTTAATAGAGTTAATGGGACACCGATATGATTATTTAGATTTCCTGAAGTGGCATATATAGAAAAACTTTTACGGAAAACACTAAATAATAATTCTTTCATCGTAGTTTTCCCATTACTACCAGTAATTGCAATTATAGTTTTNCCCCATTTTTTTCTATGATAAGAAGCAAAATTTTGTAGGTGGAGAAGAGCATCCGGAACCATGAAAACCTCACTTTGATCGGGGTCAATTTTTTNATCTAATTCGTCGATAACAATAGCAGAAGCGCCTTTATTTATAGCCTCAGCTGCATAATAATTCCCATTAAATGTATCTCCTTTTAATGCAAAAAAAATCTGCCCAGATCTCAGGATTCGAGAGTCTGTACAGATTCCTTTTTCTTCATCAAAGCGCTCGTAGAGGCTTTTCATTTTTTCCTATTTAGGCTGGTATCTTCTGAATTTTTCTTGTTTTGGATCTTTATTGCTTTTGTTNCGATTAGAATTATTGTTTTGGAAGCCAACTCGGTCCATAGCACATCTAAATCCAATAAAATCTGTCGATAAGTCTTGATCTAAATACCTTCGAGTTCCAGGTGATAGCCAATAGGCTCTGTCTTTCCAGGAGCCACCTTTGTATACTCTTGAACTATTTCCTATGAGAGTTGATTCACCATATTGATACATGGGGGCATCAGTTTCCGACACGCCACCTTTATCATANACTATAGANGATTCAACATCCCCATCTACAAAATTTCTGTAATCACTTTTTTGATAATTTCTACGGTTGAGATTTTCTTCCTCGGTAACTTTTCTTATTGGTAATTGCCCTGGGAGACGAATCAGTGAACTGTCAGGTCCATATTGAGGTTCAGCCAAGACAGCCAACTCTCCTATTCCTTCGTAATTATCGTCAAAGGTTGTGAACTCATTCCCTCTAAAAGGTCTATGCTCTGCCATATCTGTACCCGATAATGGGCGATAAACATCAAGGACCCATTCAGCCACATTTCCAGCCATGTCATATAACCCAAAATCATTAGGTGGGTAAAATCCTACTTGCATTGTAATATTCGCTTGGTCGTTTAAGTATCCTCCTATACCCATGTTATCTCCTCCTCCTCTTTTATAATTTGCTAGCATGTCTCCACGCCCTTGTTTTTCTCCCTCACGAACGCTAGAGCCATTCCATGTATATTTATTTCTATCAATGGTTCTGTTGTAGATCCGATTACCAATTTCAGCATACGCTGCATACTCCCATTCAGCCTCTGTTGGGAGACGATACTTTGGTAAGAGAATTCCGTCTTCAATTCTAGCAGGTCGGCCCTCTTTACCATAAACTTGTTGAGGAGAAATATCTTTTAGGCCTTTTTTGTTTTGCTGGGTATATTCTCCTTGACGATAGAGGTATACCTCAGTATTAAAATTTTGGTCATCAGCTTGATTGGCCATGACATTTAAAATTCCTTTATCAATTAAAATTTGCTCGTTCACACGGTCTGTTCTCCAAGAACAATATCGCATGGCTTGCTCCCATGAAACTCCTACAACAGGATAAAAGCTGAAAGCTGGATGTCTCAGGTAGTTCTCGACATAAGTCTCGTTTAATCCAAGTTTATCTCTCCATACCAAAGTGTCGGGCAGGGCAGAAGTGTAAATCTGTGGGTAATAGCCATAATCGTATACACGACGCAACCAATAGAGATATTCACGGTAGTCGGCATTGGTTACTTCATTCTCATCCATGTAAAATGATGCAACAGTCACCCTTGACGGAGTATTGTTCCAATCTCTCATGAAATCTTCTTCAACTCTACCCATGACATATGTTCCACCTTCAATAAAAACAAGTCCTGGACCAGTTTCTTGNCCTTTATAGTTTAAGTTGATTTGAAAACCACCATTTTTTTTGTCATTATATGACATACCAGTTGTGTTTGAAACAGTTTTTCCGCAACTAGCTAAAAGGAAAGCCGTGGCTGCTAAATAACAAATTATACCGCGAATTTTCATAGTTGAATGTTTAAATTAAAATTTTGGACACTTAATTGCATTGTATCGAGTTCGACGTGTTCGACAAGGGAATTGGTATGACATGGTTAATTCATGGGCGCCTCCCAAAGTATTTTTTAATGGCGAGATCGTGTAATCATATGAATAACCAAAAGTCCAAGGGACGTCGTTTGGGGCCAATCCAACAATAAACACTAAAGCATCAGGATTTGTACTTAAAACTCCCAAAGCCTGTCTGTAGCCTAAACCTCCAGTGATTAAACCCCTGTTAAATGACATTCCTGCCGTTAGTTGAGATGCTCCTCCTTGTGTTTGAAACACGATATTGGGTATCAAAAGATTATCGAGACTATTGTATAACCTTTTTCTTCCAATTGGAATTGTGCCTCCAACTTGAGCAGATACTTTGAGAGGTAAATTGTTTCCTGATAGGAAAGCTTCGTTTGGCTGTGTAACATGACTGGCAGTAATTCCAGCGTAGAAATTTTCTGTGAATCCAACTATTCCGAAGGATAAATCTAAGTGACTGTTTACAGTATTGTTTGGTTGGATTTCATTGGTGGGTTTTACAAATCCATAAAAAGGATCTATCTGATCTGGGAATGTTAAGCTTCCCCAATCTAGTGCTCTTTGGCGAAATGTTCCTTGCGCACCGAAAAGAATCGAGAATTTTCTAGAAACAGTCAGGTGGTAAGAGTATATTAGAGACGCTTCTGTAAGACTTAGTGCTCCATTTGCTGCTTCATCTTGAACGATTAAAACCCCAACACCTCCATTTAGGACATCGACGTATTGGTCAAAAGAAGCTGAGTAGGTTTGGTAAACTCCCAAAGTTGGGTACTGATTTCTGTAGTTGACATTAACTTTTGGACACTGCTTAACCCCAGCAAAAGCAGGGTTTAGGTAGAGTGGATTCGCATAGAATTGACTAAAGTGCGGGTCTTGCCCTCGGGCAGATGAAATCCCTAGAATAAAGAAAAAAACTACAAACAGGCGGTTAAATGCCATAGGTATACACTTTTTTAAGGAGTCACAAGTATACGATTTTCCTCGTTCTTTGAAGAAAAAAAGCCAAATTTGTGGTCAAATAATAACAAATTGACGTTTCAAACGTTTACAATGTAACCTAATTGAATAGAACGCAAAAATATAAACCATTTGCATAAATCGCGCCACTTTTTATTCAAGATTGTAGTTTTATCATCTCTATCTGGCCAATTATTTGGTCAAAATGATTCTTCAGTCTTACACAACGGTGCCTGGGCAAAAGTGGGTGTTACAGATCATGGAGTCTATTCTCTAACGCCGCAGGATTTGGAAACACTTGGTCTGGGTAGCTCCCCATTTGATTCTGAAAAAATCGGAATCCATGGTAGGACTTCAGGAATATTGCCAGAGGTTAATTCGGTAGAAAAGGAAGCTGATTTATTACCCCTACACATTTTAATTGAAGACGGTAATGATGGCGAATTTTCAGGTTCAGATAGGATTTACTTCTATGGTGAAAGTCCCCACAAATGGCAATTTAATCCGAATTCAAATGAATATGAATTCTCTAAAAATATCTACAGCGATGAGCAGATTTATTTTGTGACAAGCACCCAAGGTGGTGAACGAATTCAGTCCTCTCCGCAGTTTCTGGGTTCAGCTGAAACAATTAATCGCTACACGCATCTTTCGCACCATGAGATGGATGATCAAAATCTCGTTGGTAGCGGTAGGCAGTGGTTTGGGGAGCTTTTTGATTTCACCTTAAGCCGTGATATTAGTCTTGGTCTGGATGTACTTGATTCGCTCAGTGTAGCTCAATTTCAAGCGCGCGCAGTAGGTCGGTCTTCGGTTGCTGGAACTAAATTAGATTTGTCTTCCGGTCAAGGATTTATAGGTGCACTAACATTTGGAGCGGTGTCCTCTTCATCTGGAGCTGACTATGCAGATGCGTCATACTTAAAAGCGAATCAAACATTTATATCTGGGAATTGGGGTGTTATTAACCTAAGCTTTGATCGATCTGTTAACCCGAGTGCTTCAGCATGGCTGGATTATGTAAATGTGATTGCTGATTCACCATTTCGATGGAGGCAGAAGTCTATGGTTTGGAATTTCCCATCAATGGATACATCGGTAGTTCAAGCTAACCTGTCAACGGTGACAGGTGGTTTATTAGCAAATGGGCAAGTATGGAATGTTACAAATCCAGTATCGCCGACAAAAGTTCAACCACTCTCATTTACACAAAATGGAAATGCAACCTGGGGAATTAAAATGCCCGGCGATAGTGCTCAAAAAATTGCGATTTTTCAATTAGATAATACGGTCTCACCAAATCTTTTAGGTTCAATACCGAATCAAAATTTACGTGCATTAGAATCAATTGATTATGTTATTGTTTCGCCAGAGCATCTTTTATTAGAAGCTAAGAGGTTAGCTGAATTTCACAATCGTAATAGCGATTTAAGGACCATGGCAGTGGATGTTCAAAAAATTTATAATGAATTTTCCTCAGGTGTTCAAGATATAACGGCGATAAAAGATTTTTTAAGACACCTTTGGAAGAAGGCTTCTCAAGAAGAAGATAGACCTGAATTTCTATTACTTTTTGGTGACGCTTCATATGACTTCAAGAACCGTATAATTCCCAATACAAACCAAATTCCTATTTATCAAAGCCAAAAGAGTTTTTCTCTTTATTCATCTTTTTCAACCGATGATTTTTACGGATTTATGGATGATGATGAAGGAAATAATTTAAGAGCAAAAAAATTAGATTTGTGTATTGGTAGAATTCCTGTAAATACAATTTCTGAGGCCCAAAGTGTAGTAAATAAAATTTTATCCTATTCAGACCCCTCAAATTCTCGCGGGGCTTGGAGAAAAAAAGTATTATTTGTTTCTGATGATGTTGACGCAGGGTGGGAAGCTGTTTTGACCTCAATTCCTGACGCCATAGCACAACGAATAGATACGATGTATCCCTTTTTAGATGTTCAAAAGATGTATTCGGACAGCTATGAGCAAAAGTCAAGTAGTGGCAGTCAAAGTTATCCTGATTTAAGGTTAGAATTGATTCAAAATATTAATGACGGAAATTTAGTGACTGCTTATGTTGGGCATGGTGGTGAAGTGGGTTGGAGCTCGGAAAATATTCTTCAACTTAATGATACCAAAACTTTTAGTAATGGTAATCGTTTGCCGCTTTTTATTACGGTTACTTGCGAGTTTGCCAGGCTAGATGATCCATTAAGAACTTCAGCTGGAGAGCATCTTCTATTAAATCCATCAGGAGGTGCAATCGCATTATTATCAACCACAAGAATAGTTTATGTTGATGGAGCGTCGTTATTAAATGATTCTATTTTTCGTGTTGTATTTGAAAAAGAGAATAACCGATTTAAAACATTTGGTCAGATTCTTCGTAGTGCAAAAAATTCAACATATACCTCTGATAAGCTCAGGTTTTCCCTTCTTGGAGATCCAGCTCTAAGGCTTAATGTGCCAGAGCATAATATTATTTTAGATAGTCTGAACAGTAAATATTTAAATCCTGGAATTGATTCTTCTTTTAATCATATTTCTGATACTTTNAAAGCTCTCAGTTACAATAAAATATCTGGTCATATTGAAGACGGTAGCAATAATCAATTGCTTGGAGGTGTTAATGGTGAGATTCTCATTACGTTATTTGATAAGTCAATCGAGGAAAACACTTTAAGGAACGACAATGAGGGACCAGTTATAACCTTTGATCAAAGAAAAAATATTGCATACCGCGGAAAAGCAAAGATTCGAAATGGAAGATTTAGTGCTCAATGGATCATGCCACTAGATATCTCTTTAGACTTGGGTAAAGGTAAGTTTTCATATTATGCTGAATTTGATTCCTCNGATGCAGCTGGAAGTGATCAACGTATTTGGATTGGAGGAATTAATACTGAAGCACCCGTAGATATTGAGGGTCCTGTCATAAATATTTTTATGGACGACACAACATTTGTTTCAGGGGGCGTTACTGATCCTAACCCTTTGGGCATTGTCAAACTGATGGATGAAAATGGTATTAATACGATTGGTACAGGAATTGGTCATGACTTGATGGGATGTTTAGACAGTAATTGGAATGAGTCATTTTCTTTAAATTCCCGATATTCTTCAGATTTCAATACATATAAACGTGGAACTGCAACATGGCCATTTACAAATCTAGAAGATGGCCCTCATGAGTTTTTTGTTCGCGCATGGGACTCATACAATAACATATCGCAATCAAGCGTTGAGTTTTATGTGATTTCAAAAGATGATGTTCGNTTGGGTGATTTTCGCATTTACCCAAATCCTGGTTTTGGACCGTTTCAATTAGATGTCGAGCACAACTTAAAAGATGACAGTGTATCTGTGGTATGGTCTATACAGCATTCAAATGGAACTGTTGTTTATTCAGATCGATGGTTGGGAGTGGCTGAAGATGCAGTTTTAAATGCGAATCCCTGGACGGGTAGGAGTCACTCTGGTAATTTGCTTCCTGCTGGATGGTATATCGCTAGGGTTGACATTACGCGTTTGAGTGATGGTCAAAGTGTTCGTTCCGCTGAGCGAATAATATTGTTGAATTAGAGACTTATATTTGCGATTAAGAATGAAGACTAAAATTATAATTTTACTGGTAACAACGTTTTTCCTGAAACAAACGCTCAAAGCTCAAACTACTGCATTTGGAGATGANCTGAATGTTGTCACTTCTGCCTTGCCGATGCTAGCCATTGGCCCAGATGCAAGAATGGGTGGGCTCGCTAATGCAGGGGTAGCAGCTTCACCAGATGCAAATGCTCTATTTTGGAATCCATCAAAGTTAGCTTTTATGGGTTCAGGGAACATGCAGGGAGGTATTTCATACACTCCTTGGCTGAGAAGATTGGTACCCGATGTTGAATTGATGTTTGCAAACGTAGCGATTGGCCTTGGAGACCGGGCGGGCATTGGAGCTAGCTTGAGATATTTTTCTTTAGGTGATATTACTTTCAGAAATGAACAGGGAGATGAGCAAGGAACCTACAGACCCTATGAAATGGCTCTTGATGTTGCATATGCATTGAAATTATCTGAAAATTGGTCAGCTGGAGTGGGTTTGCGATATGCTTTATCTGATTTAACACAAGGTCAAGTTGTAGGGAATCTTCAAACAAAGCCTGGGCAAACCGTTGCTACCGATGTCAGCTTTTATTACCAAGGCGAAGTTAATAATCTTCCTGATGGACAAAAAGGGCAGTGGTTAGGTGGTCTGAATATATCTAATATTGGAGCAAAAGTTAAGTACACAGAAAGTGGTGACGCAGATTTTATTCCCACAAATTTTAAAATGGGGGTAGGCTATAATTGGTCTTTGGATAAATANAATCGAGTTGTAGCATTGTTTGATATCAACAAACTCCTTGTTCCAACTCAGCCGAGAAGAGATTTAATGGATGAAGATGGTGATGGTGATCGAAATGAGATTTTACAAAATGGTGGAAAAGATGATAATGTTGGGGTGATCCAGGGTATAATTCAAAGCTGGGACCCAAGTGCAAAGCCCAATGGATCAAGGGAGCTTTTTCAAGAATTCATGTATAATTTTGGAGCAGAATATTGGTATGACAATAAATTTGCGGTTCGTGGAGGTTATCAACATGAGCACAGGAATAAGGGTAATCGTAGGTTTTTTACATTAGGTTTTGGACTTAGATATAGTTTACTAGGTCTTGATTTCGCCTATTTATTTCCTGCCGATCAAACTGTTAGATCTCCTTTAGAAAATACAATTAGATTTAGTGCTTTAATTGACTTGAATCAAATTTTAGATTGATTAAAATTTGAATAAGGCTTTGTTTCATATCTGGGCACTATTTTTGCCAATTGAATTATAGTTTAAATGGCAAAGAAAAAATTAACAAAGGAGATATACCTCAAGTGGTATGAAGATATGCTGTTGTGGCGGAAGTTTGAAGATATGTCGGCCGCACTCTACATACAGCAAAAAATTCGTGGTTTCTTGCACCTTTACAATGGACAAGAAGCTGTGCTCGCAGGTTCTATTTTAGCTATGGAGCCCGGTGATAAAATGATTACGGCATATCGTAACCATGTCCAGCCCATTGGCCTTGGAGTTGACCCAAAAAAAATAATGGCTGAATTGATGGGTAAAGTAACAGGTACCTCTCGTGGTAAAGGGGGTTCTATGCATATGTTTTCAAAAGATCATAATTTTTTTGGTGGTCATGGGATTGTTGGAGGTCAAATTCCTTTGGGTGCAGGCTTAGCTTTTGCAGATAAATACAGAGATAAAAATCATGTTACTTTAACCTATATGGGTGACGGGGCAGTACGTCAAGGCTCTTTGCATGAGACCTTTAATTTGGCTATGCTTTGGAATCTTCCTGTGGTTTTTATTTGTGAAAATAATGGTTATGCTATGGGTACGTCTGTTGAAAGAACTGCAAATCATAGTGAAATTTGGAAATTAGGTTTAGGGTATGAAATGCCTTGTGCAGCTGTAGATGGTATGGATCCAGCAGTTGTTTATTCAGCACTTCAAGAAGCTATAGATAGAGCTCGCTCNGGAGGAGGTCCAACTTTTTTAGAAATTAGAACATACAGATATAAAGGCCACTCGATGTCCGATGCTCAGCATTACAGAACAAAAGATGAAGTCGCAGAATACCAGAAAGTTGATCCTATCATAATCGTAAAGAAAATGATAGAAAAAAAGAAATGGCTAGATACAAAAGGTTTTGAAAAAATTGACTCGAAAGTAAAGTTATTAGTCGCTGATTGCGTTAAGTTTGGTGAAGATTCTCCATTCCCTGAGGCTCACGAATTATGGCAAGATATATATGTTCAAAATGATTATCCATTTATAAAGGAATAAGCTATGGCAACAGTAATTAATATGCCCAGATTAAGTGATACGATGACTGAAGGCGTCGTAGCAAAGTGGCACGTGAAAGTTGGTGATAAAATTTCGGAAGGAACATTGCTTGCGGAAATCGAAACTGATAAGGCTACTATGGATTTCGAGGCGTTTCCAGGTCAAGAAGGGACCCTTCTTTTNGCAGGAATTGATGAAGGGGCTTCTGCTCCTGTAGATTCAATTTTAGCAATTTTAGGAGAAGAAGGAGAGGATATTTCTTCTTACATGAGTAACGTTTCAAATGTATCAGAATCAAAGGAGAGTAGAGAGGATGAAGAGGTGAAACTTTCTCAANCAACCCCATTGACAGAAAAGACATCCGTTGAGACTCCGGAAGAAAAAGAAGAATTGAATCATGAGCGCTTGAAAGCATCACCACTTGCAAAATCTCTTGCGAAAGAAAAAGGGATTGATATTACTGATGTTAGAGGTACTGGCGAGGGGGGAAGAATTATAAAACGAGATGTAGAAAGTCACCAAGTAATAACTTCGGTGTCACCGGTTGCTAAAAAATCACACTCGAGTTCTGGATATTCCGATGCTCCTATTAGTCAAATGCGAAAGACTATTGCAAAACGTTTGGCGGAAAGTAAGTTTACAGCTCCCCATTTTTATCTTACTATTTCTGTGGATATGGACGCAGCAATAGATGCAAGAAAGGTGTTAAATTTAGATAGTGATATTAAAATATCATTTAATGACTTAGTTGTAAAGGCAGTATCTCAGGCTTTAAAAAGACATCCAGAGGTAAATAGCTCTTGGCTAGGAGATATAATTAGAACGAATTATGATATTAATGTCGGAGTTGCCGTTGCCGTTGAAGATGGTTTGCTTGTTCCTGTTGTTAAAAATGCTGATGTAAAAAATCTTGAAGCAATCTCAAATGAGATCAAGGATTTTGCATTTAGAGCGAAAAATAAAGAACTTCAGCCTTCAGACTGGGAAGGAAATACTTTTACAATTTCTAATCTTGGAATGTTTGGAATTGATCAATTTACTGCAATTGTGAACCCCCCTGACAGCTGTATTCTCGCAGTAGGNGGCATCCAGNCTATTCCTGTAGTTAAGAATGGTGAGGTCGTTCCGGGAAATATTATGAAGCTAACCTTGAGCTGTGATCATCGTGTAGTAGATGGTGCAAAAGGTTCGGCATTCCTAAATACTTTAAAGAATTTCTTAGAGGCTCCTGTTAAAATGATGCTTTAAGCATTTCCAAAAAAAAAATCAGGCAAAATGGCTTATTTTTTTGTGTTTAACTTTAAACATAGAATCATTCTAAATATCAAATAAACTAATGTATCTCAGTGATCTTAAGGTTGGTCAAAAGGCCATTGTTCTGCAGGCTTCCAAAAGTCTGCCGGTTAAGCTATACGAGATGGGCTGTATGCCAGGAGAAGAGATTATATTAAATTATGCAGCTCCATTCTCAGGACCAATGTGCTTTCTTGTGCAGGGTACANTAATTAGTATGAGGAAAGAGCTGGCTCAATTGGTGCCTATCACTGACCCTAATGTTAAATCATTGAGAAATGATTNAAAAAAAAGCAATTAGGGTTGCACTAGTTGGGAGGCCTAATACTGGAAAGTCATCTTTATTTAATCGCCTTACAGGTTTGAGTCAAAAGGTTGGTAATTATCCTGGGGTAACCATGGAAAAGCGCTCGGGCCTTATTAAGCTCGCTCCAGGAGTACTTGCAGAAATAATAGATCTCCCAGGAATTTATTCTCTTCACCCTTCATCTCCAGATGAGCAGGTAGTAATGGATTCATTTTTAAATGAAAAAGTAGATGAGAAAATTGATGTAGTCATTGGTTTAGCAGATGGAACGAACTTAAAAACATGTTTATTTGTCTTTACCCAGGTTCTTGATTTAGGGATGCCGGCATTGTTGGCAGTAACAATGAGTGATGAAATGGAGCGAAAAGGAATGGAACTTGATGTTTCAGGTCTTAGTAAGTCTCTTGGGGTACCAATCACTTTAATAAATGGTCGATTGGGTCATGGCATAGAGGAGCTTCAGAATAATCTTTTGAATGCCTCAAGTTCAACTAATATTCCCTTTTTCCAACCAGGTGGACTTCACTTAGAATGGATCAACAAGGTATCTGAGGATAATAATTTTGATATTCCTTACAAATCATGGCTATATGGACTTTGTGGTTCTGAATATGAAGAATTAATTGGCAGTACGGGTAAAACAGTTGCAAGAGCTCGAGCGGATGAAGCGATTAAAAGGTATCGAAAAGTTAATGAATGGTTGCGAGAATTCTTTGTTAAACACCCTGGAAAAGACCGCAGATGGACTGCTCGTCTCGATAAGTGGGCAGTTAATCCGATTTGGGGCAGTATCATTCTCGTTACACTCATGTTTTTTTTATTTCAAGCTTTATTTTTTGGAAGTGAAGCACCGATGAATTTCATTGATGACCAGTTTGCGCGGTTGTCAAATATTTTAAAATCCAATCTACCCAATGGATTTTTCACTCATTTAATTACAAATGGTGTTATTCCCGGTGTTGCTGGAGTTTTAATTTTCATTCCTCAAATAGCTATATTATTTGGATTGATATCTCTTTTGGAAGAGTCAGGATATATGTCACGAGTGGTTTTTATAATGGATAGGTTTATGCGCCCCTTTGGATTGAGTGGTAAATCTGTTGTTCCAATGGTATCGGGCACAGCATGTGCTATTCCAGCTATTATGTCAACAAGAAATATGGAGAATAGTCGTGAAAAGTGGCTTTCTATTGCTGTCGCACCATTGATAACATGTGCGGCTCGGTTGCCGGTATATGCTCTATTGATTAGCTTGGTTATTCCTGATGAGACATTGTTTGGTTTGAGTTTGAGGGGATTAGTATTATTTAGTTTATACATGACTGGTTTTTTTGCTGCCCTTCTGGGATCAGCGGCCTTAAATAAAATAGTGCCTAAAGCTAAATCAAACCCGTTTTTGTTAGAAATGCCCTCGTACCGAGTTCCTCAATTGCGGAATGTTGGCCATACTATAATTAATAGAACTAAGAGTTTTGTCACAGAGGCAGGAAAAATAATTTTAGCAATCAGCGTTATTTTATGGTTTTTTGCAAGTTTTGGGCCAGGAAAAACGCCTGATTTCACCCAAGATTATGAAGCCATACCTATTGAGGATAGCTATGTCGGAAAAATGGGGAAAGCTATAGAGCCAGTAATGAAACCATTAGGGTTTGATTGGAAAGTTTCAATAGCTGTATTATCCTCATTTGTAGCTAGAGAAGTTTTTGTTGGAACAATGGCGACTTTATATAGTGTTGATGATAATGAGAAATCAAGCATTCGCGAACAAATGGCGAAGCAAAAAAACCCGCAAACGGGTGAACCTTATTTCAACCTGGCAGTCGGGGTCTCATTATTACTATTTTATGCTTTTGCAATGCAATGTATGAGTACATATGCNGTAGTTGCTAAAGAAACGAGAAGTCATAAATTTGCTGCAACTCAGTTTTTGATATTAGGTATTTTGGCATATGGAGCAGCATTTTTGTCTTACAGTGTTTTAGCCTAATTCGAATATATATATCTTTATCTCATGGTTGCAATAACTCTTTATACAATCTTTTTTCTTTCCTTCTGGTATGCATTTGTGCCCAAGCCAAAGGATCGTAGTCAATCCTCGTGCTCCACAAATTGNGGATGTAAACCGGAATTACAGTAATTAAATGAAAACTATATTAGTCACCGGAAGCTCNAGAGGTATTGGAAAAGAAATATGTATTTCCCTTTCAAAAAAGGGACATCAAGTTTTTGCATGTAGCCGATCTAAGATTCAAATACCAGGTTGTAAGTCCTTGATAATGGACCCNGGAGATCTCGATTCAATAAAAGACACTTTTAGATACCTTCAGGATGAAAAAATTTTATTTGATGGTCTAGTAAATAACGCCGGATTATTAGTTAATAAGCCTTTTTTAGAAATTTNGGAATCTGATTTTCAAAACCTAGCTCAAGTAAACTGGATCGGTCCAGCTATGACTATTCAAAANATACTCCCTCTCTTGAATCATGGGGCGCATGTNCTAAATATCTCGAGTATGGGGGGATTTCAAGGTTCGGAAAAGTTTCCTGGTCTTGCTGGCTATTCCTCTTCCAAGGGTGCGCTTGTAACCTTAACAGAGTGTCTTCAGTCAGAATTAGGTATTGGTGGAGGAGTTATTTTCAATGCTCTATGTTTAGGTGCTGTTCAAACGGAAATGTTAAAAGAAGCTTTTCCTGACTATTTAGCTCCTACAAGTGCAAACCAAATGGGTGATTACATAGCAGATTTTATTCTTTTTGGGCAAAAATCTTTTGTTGGTAAGGTTTTACCGGTTTCTATTTCTACTCCATAATTTTTTTTTATTTAGTTCAAATGCTGATAAACAGTGATTTAACAATTAGTTTATTTTTTTTTTCATAGAGGGTGTTGCTCAATCAAAAAGTCGTTCTACATTTGCACTCCCCAAAACAGATAGCTTTTCAAAAGTATAGTCTGCGAAAAGGGTAAAAGACGAAGATTAAGACTTCAACGTTCTTTAACATATTGTGAAATCGAAAGAACTCCAACTCGAAGATTCTATATGAGATACTTCAAGAGGCCAGATCAAACAACCTTACAATGGAGAGTTTGATCCTGGCTCAGGATAAACGCTAGCGGCAGGCCTTACACATGCAAGTCGAGGGGTAGAATGTCTTCGGATATTTGAGACCGGCGCACGGGTGCGTAACACGTATGCAACCTGCCTTTTACTGGGGAATAGCCCGAAGAAATTCGGATTAATGCCCCATATGCTCGCACAATCGCATGATTGAGCGAGGAAAGCTCCGGCGGTAAAAGATGGGCATGCGTCCTATTAGCTTGTTGGTGAGGTAATGGCTCACCAAGGCAACGATAGGTAGGGGACCTGAGAGGGTGACCCCCCACACTGGTACTGAGACACGGACCAGACTCCTACGGGAGGCAGCAGTGAGGAATATTGGGCAATGGAGGAAACTCTGACCCAGCCATGCCGCGTGCAGGAAGACGGCCCTCTGGGTTGTAAACTGCTTTTATATGGGAATAAACCCTTCCACGTGTGGAAGGCTGAAGGTACCATAAGAATAAGGATCGGCTAACTCCGTGCCAGCAGCCGCGGTAATACGGAGGATCCAAGCGTTATCCGGATTTATTGGGTTTAAAGGGTCCGTAGGCGGGTCTTTAAGTCAGTGGTGAAAGCCTGCAGCTTAACTGTAGAATTGCCATTGATACTGAAGACCTTGAGTGTAGTAGAAGTAGGCGGAATATGGCATGTAGCGGTGAAATGCATAGATATGCCATAGAACACCGATTGCGAAGGCAGCTTACTATGTTACAACTGACGCTGAGGGACGAAAGCGTGGGTAGCAAACAGGATTAGATACCCTGGTAGTCCACGCCGTAAACGATGATTACTCGCTGTTAGCGATATACAGTTAGCGGCCAAGCGAAAGCATTAAGTAATCCACCTGGGGAGTACGCCGGCAACGGTGAAACTCAAAGGAATTGACGGGGGCCCGCACAAGCGGTGGAGCATGTGGTTTAATTCGATGATACGCGAGGAACCTTACCAGGGTTTAAATGGAAATTGACAGATGCCGAAAGGTGTCCTTCTTCGGACAATTTTCAAGGTGCTGCATGGTTGTCGTCAGCTCGTGCCGTGAGGTGTTGGGTTAAGTCCCGCAACGAGCGCAACCCCTACTGTTAGTTGCCAGCGGATAACGCCGGGGACTCTAGCAGAACTGCCAGCGCAAGCTGAGAGGAAGGTGGGGACGACGTCAAATCATCACGGCCCTTACATCCTGGGCCACACACGTGCTACAATGGTAGTGACAGAGGGCAGCCACTGGGTGACCAGGAGCGAATCCCTTAAACACTATCTCAGTTCGGATCGAAGTCTGCAACTCGACTTCGTGAAGCTGGAATCGCTAGTAATCGCGCATCAGCCATGGCGCGGTGAATACGTTCCCGGGCCTTGTACACACCGCCCGTCAAGCCATGGAAG
>NYSL01000006.1 GCA_002682945.1 Cryomorphaceae bacterium
GTCTGATCCTGCATCGGGCTCGGTCAAGCCAATACCGCCACGTAGTTCACCGGTGGCGAATTTGGGCAGAAAGTGCTCCTTCTGGGCCTGGGTGCCGGCGCGCTCCACACAGCTGGCCATGATCAGGTGAGAATTGAAGATGCCCGAGGGTGCCATCCACACTTCACATATCCGCGAGACAATCCGAGCGTAGGTTGAGGCGCTGAGACCCAGGCCGCCATATTCTTCAGAGATCGTAGCGCCAAAGAGCCCGAGCTCTTTCATCTGCTCAACCAGATCAGATGGGTACTCGTCCGCCTGGTCGAACTCGCGTGCGATGGGGCGCAGTTCCTGTTCGACCCACTTGTCGATGGTGGCGAACATCTGTTGCTCGACCGACGCGTCGTGGCTCATGCTGTTTCTCCTGAAAAACCGGATTAAGCCGGGTTGCGCTTAGGAATGAGGATCTGCCGCTCAAAGACGCAAACTTCGATGTCGTCCTGATTGATGCCTCGGGTGAGAACGCTGACGATGCCCGCGGTGGGTCGGGAGCGTGACTCACGTTTGTCTAGCACTTCCGTATTGGCGTAGAGCGTATCCCCCGGAAACACCGGCGCGGGCAGTTTGATTTCTTTCCAGCCCAAATTGGCGATGGCTGCCTCACTCACATCCGATACGCTCATGCCCACGATAATCGCCACCGTCAGTGGGCTCGCGACCAGAGGTCGACCGAACTCGGTCTCCGCGGCGTATTCCTCATCGAAATGGAGCGGGTGGGTATTCATGGTCAGCAGGGTGAACCAGGCGTTGTCTTGTTGCGAGATCGTCCTTCCCGGCAGGTGGTGATAGATATCACCCACCTTGAAGTCCTCAAAGTGACGGCCGCTTTGGTGAGCGTAGCGCGCTTTTGCAGTCGTTTTGGCCATGATCCAATAACCTGTGAGAGCGATAGAACAGGTTGTGGTCACCCGTTAACCATCTAAAATGTCTGGACAATTGAAGTCTGGGGGGTTCAGACCTTTCATGCAAGTTGAGCAAGAAAAAAAGCGGGCCAATGACGAACCTCAGGGCTCGTCCCGAGTGCCGCTATACCGACAGATTTCGGACACCCTGCTGGTAGGTATTCGGGAGGGGAAGTTTCCCGTCGGAAGCTTTTTACCCGGTGAGCTAGAGCTGATCGATCGCTTCGACGCCAGTCGGCATACAATCCGCGAGGCGTTGCGTGTGCTGGAGGATATGGGGCTCGTGAAGCGACAGCGAGGGCGAGGTACGCTGGTGCTGTCTACCGAGGCGTCTCCTGCCTTCGTGCAAATGGTGCGCTCGCCGTCGGAACTCTTCAGTTATCCCGATACCAGTATTTTTCGGTCGTTATCGGATGATCGCATTAAGGCGGACAAGCCATTGGCGAGGGAGTTGGGCTGTCAGGTGGGAGACGAGTGGGTTCAGATTTCAGGATTGAGAACGTTGGGAGAAGAGGGCATGCCGATCTGCTTGGCCGATGTCTATGTCATTCCGGAGTACGGCTCGATAGCTCAGCGTCTCGGTGCTAGCTCACGCCCTGTTTACGAGATGATCGCCGAGACATTCAAGGAATCGATCGAGAACATCACCATTCGCCTGACTGCAGGGGTGCTGTCTGACCGGAAAGCCGCGGTCCTCGGTGTCGAGTCAGGCTCACCCTCGCTAAGCGTCAGTCGATTTTATGAGGGCAGAGGCGGGCGCATTTTCGAAGTGTCGATCTCTGAGCACCCAGCCAGCAACTTTAGCTATACCTTCGAATTCACCCGCGGTTGGCAGACCGCCGATCATTGGTCCTGGAACAACTGAAATGACAACTGAAGATTTCACGCCCATCCGGAGTTTCCTGTTCACACCCGCGAATCACCCTCGGCGCGTGGAAAAGGTTTTTGAGGTGGGCGCCGACGCCGTCATCCTAGATTTGGAAGATGCCGTGGCAATCAGTGAAAAGCCCGCTGCGCGGCAATGCGTGGTGGATGCTTTCACCGCCCGCCCCAACAGTGGTACTCGACACTATGTCCGCGTCAACAGTATCGATACGCCTTATTGCGCTGAGGACATCAAAGCCACCGTCGGGCCATGGCTCGATGGTGTGGTGTTGCCAAAAGTGGAGTCGCGGGCGTGTCTAGACGAGCTGGAAAACTTGCTCGCCGCTACCGAGACGGCGCAGGGCATGGCTGTGGGCAGCTTGGACCTGATGCCGATCATTGAAACGGCAGCAGGGGTAGAGCGAGCGAGGAAGATTGCCACTGCCGACAGCCGCATCAAGCGCATGGCGTTTGGCGGCGGGGACTACACGCTGGATCTGAATTACGAATGGAACGCTGATGAGTCGGTGTTGGGCTATGCGCGAGCAAAGCTGTCTCATGCCGCGCGTCTGGGCAATCTAGAGCCGCCGATCGACACGGTGGTATTGCAGATCAAAGATGATGAGCGGTTTTTGCAGTCCGCACGCCACGGCAAACAGTTCGGCTTTGGCGGCAAACTCTGTATCCACCCTGCCCAGATTCCCCTAACTAATCAGGTATTCACACCCTCCGACGAGGAAATTGCCCATGCCCGGGCAGTCGTGGCGGCGTTTGAAGCTGCCGAGGCCAAGGGCTCGGCCTCCATTCAGCTGGACGGTTACTTCATTGATTACCCCATTGTCTATAAGAGTCAGCGCATTCTGGCGTTGGCCGACAACTTGGTGAGCTAAGGGTTTGATGGCCGGCTGATCAGTCGGCATCTGAAAACGGTTGGTGTATCATGTCCGGACATTTCCGGAGCCGCTGATGCAGGTATCACCGCTTACCCACCAAACCGCACCGCTAAGTCGCGCGATCGCTGACAGGGTCAGCGCCCTGGAGCGAGATCAGGTGCCGCAAGATGTATGGGACTACCTCAAGCTGTGTCTTGCAGACGCCGTTGGGATTGCCTTCGCCTCGCGCGCCTACGATTTTGCCCATAAATCGCTAGATNCGCTGAATCTGCTGGGCAGCGATGGNATCTCGACCATTATTGGCCAGTCCGCAACCGTCTCNNTGCGTGANNCNGCCTTGATGAACGGGTTGTTGATACATGGGTTGGACTACGATGACACCCATCTGGCGTCGGTCGTCCACTGTTCCGCCAGTGCCTTTCCTGCTGCGCTAGCGCTTGCTGANCAGCGTGGCCTAAGCGGTGCAGAGTTACTCCTTGCCACCCTGATGGCGATCGAAGTCGACG
The DNA here is from genome assembly GCA_002682945.1 of Cryomorphaceae bacterium. Taxonomy (GTDB): domain Bacteria; phylum Bacteroidota; class Bacteroidia; order Flavobacteriales; family Schleiferiaceae; genus TMED14. The sequence continues at coordinate 3,205 of NYSL01000006.1, forward strand.
CGATGCTGGGCACGCAGGCGGGTGGCGTATTCCAGCAGGTAGGTTTCCATCCTACCGGTGTCGTGGGGGTATTTGGCGCCACGGTCGCCGCGGCGCGTATGATGGGCGCAGACAGCGAGGCCATGGTGCGTGCGCAGGGTGTGGCACTCAGTCTGAGTAGCGGCAGCATGGCGTTTTTGGACGATGGCAGTTGGACCAAGCGACTACACCCTGGTTGGGCAGCCTCAGCTGCCTTGCAGGCGGCGGCGCTCGGTGTATCTGGGTTTCAGGGACCAGGCGAAGCCTATGGAGGGCGCTTCGGTTTTTATGCGCTTTACGCGCCGGGCACCTCGGTGGAGACAGAGGCGGTGTCATCGCAACTGTTCCGCGATTGGGCGTTGCTTACCGTGGCGATAAAACCCTATCCCATCTGCCACTTTAATCATGCGCCTGTTGATGCCGCGCTGGCATTACGGTCGGAGCATGCAATCACGCCTGACGTAATCAAGTCAGTCACCATATTGCTCGACGACCGGCAGTTTGGTGTTGTGGCGAGCCCTATTGAGGCAAAGCGAGCGCCCCAAAGCGAATATGACGCCAAATTTAGTGCGCCCTATGCGGTGGCCACCGCGCTGTGCAAAGGCAGCTTCAGTCTGGCTGACCTTGAGGACGCCGCGCGGATGGACCCGGAGGTCCTGTCGTTGGCGCAGCGCGTTGTCTGCGCGCATGACGCGCGATCTCGCTACCCCGACGCTTTTTCGGGTGGCGTTAAAATTACTCTGACAGACGGCACTGAGCTTGAGCATTTTGAGGCCCTGAATCGGGGCGCGGAGGGACAGTTACTCTCCGCCGAGCAGGTGAAGGCCAAATTCCTCGAAAACTGTGCGCTGACCATTCCAACTGACAGGGCCGAGCGGTTGTGGAACGCAATGTTGAACCTTGATGAAATGAATGACGTAGCAGAGTTGATGGCGCTGTTGCGCACTGAATCCAACAGGGCGGCGCAACAGCCCTCCGGGAGCGAAGCATGTTGATGAAAGCTGGTGGTCGCATCATGAGCGCGGCCGATTACGAAGAAAGTTTGCGCGAGTACAGCCCCAAGGTGTATGTCGACGGGGACCGTGTCGAGTCGGTCGCGGATGACCCGCGGCTGCAGCCGGGAGTCCGAGCGGTCGGCGTGACCTATGAGTTTGCCCAGAAACCTGAGTACGGCGGCTTGATGTTGGCCGAGCAGGCGACCTCGGGTAAGACCGTGAACCGCATGCTGCACATCAATCGGCATAGCGAGGACCTGCTCTCTAAGTTGGAGGCGGTGCGACTGGTCTGCCGCGAGAGTGGTTGCGCACAGCGCTACCTGACCCACGATGCGCTCAATGCCATCTATCAGGCCACTTGGCAGATGACCGAGGACACCGGGGGAGAGCAGCATGAACGCTTCCTGTCCTACCTACACCGCATTCAGGATGAAGATCTGACCCTCGGTGTCGCCATGACCGACGGTAAAGGTGATCGGAGTAAGCGACCCGGGGATCAAGAGGTTGTTGATAGCTACGTACACATTGTTGAGCGGCGTGCGGATGGCATCGTGATTTCAGGCGTGAAAGCCATTGTGACGGGTGGCCCCTACATGCACGAGTTGCTGGTAATGCCATGCCGAACCATGCGCAAGGAGGATGCCGACTTTGCGGTCTGCTGTGCGGTACCCATCGATGCCAAGGGGCTGACGATTATTTCGCGGCCGGCGGGCCGGCCCGGTGAGGCGGCAGCCCATTTCAGTGCCAAATATGGCCAAAGCACGGCCGTGTGCCATTTTGATCAGGTGCTGGTGCCGTGGGATCAGGTGTTTTTTGCGGGTGAGCATGACTACACCGAACATTTGGTGACGTCCTACGCCAACCACCACCGACACAGCTGCATCGGCGCGCGCGCTGGTTTTGGGGATCTGTTGATCGGTGCCGGTTCTCTCATGACCGAGGCCAACGGTCTCGACATGGATACCGTCCCCCATTTGCGAGACAGCATGGCCGAGCTGATCAAGCTGGTAGAAGGCTTCTTTGCCTGCGGCGTGGCGGCGTCGGTCTATGGCGTTGAGGACCCCTGCGGGTCGTGGATGCCGGAACCTATCTTCTCCAACGTCGGCAAGTTGCTGCTGGCCACGCAGATCTACGACATGCATCGCATCGCGCACGAGGTGTCTGGCGGGTTGATCGTGGCCTTGCCCGGGCCGGATGAAGATCATAACCCTGCGACCTCCGGGGACCTCGCCTCAGTGCTGGCAGGGCGTCCGGACATCCCGTACGACCAACGTATGCAGGTGGCCCGTTTCATGGAGGACATTACCGCCTCATCAACCGGCGGCTG
>NYSL01000002.1 GCA_002682945.1 Cryomorphaceae bacterium
CATAATTATATGGAGCTAATCCTGCATTCCCTGATCCTGTGACCTGACCATCAGAACCTGCGAAGCAACTAACGTCTTGAGTAAGAGTAGCTGTAGCCGTTGGTTGATAAACAACGACTGTTATTTCCACTGGAGAACTTTCACATTGAGATATTGGGTTATATTCAGAAGCATAATATTTCTTATTTCCCGCATTTGAGGTATTTGGGACTGGAGCAGAGCTAAGTCTGGTTATACCATCAGAATCATACCAACGAATAACATTTGTACCAACACTTGGAGTCGCCGTTAGAGCAGCAGCATTAGGATCACCTAAACAATAATTAACCGTAGTTGCAGCCGCCGGCTGAGATGGAAGAAGACTAGTTTCCATGACTATTTTCTTTCGCGAACTTTCACAACCATTACTATTATTCTTTTGAGACACAAAATAGTCCGTTGTTCCAACAGTAGTTGGTGTATAAATAGGCGTAACTGCCGAACCAACTCCACCGGTCAAGCTAGAGTGCCAATATAAAGTATGTCCTGGAGCAGCAGTGGCCATAATGGATAGGCTGATGGGGTCAGATCCCTGACATACAGCTGTATCAGATGTAACAACATCCGCAGGATTTGTGGCTACGGTAATTGTAATAATATTCGAAGATTTTTCAATGGAATTATCGATAACTACCCTACGATAAAATTTAGTTGTAGCTACGGGGCCAGGAGTATAGCCTAGTGCGACTGCACCCAAGATATCTATCCAATTCCCTGTCGCGACACTGTCTTGCCATTTATAAGTGAATGTTTCAGACCCACCACTCGCTGATGTAATTGAGGTAAATGAATTGGGTTGTTCATTCGCACAAATTATCTGGTCAGCACCTATGGTTCCTGGGCTTAGTGTACGAGCAAAAATTTTGATCGTATCCTGGCCTGAACAGCCGTTAGCATCAATTGCATCTAATGTGAATATTGTTGTGGAATTTAAAGTCCCACTTGTTGTTCTTGTATTACTTGAATTAAGAACATTTGTTGGGCTCCAAGAGTAAGTCACTAAACCTTGAGAACCTTCAAGTGAAACCTGTGCCCCAAAAGGCAAATACCTTCCAGAAAGGCTGTTAGCCTGGACAAGAGGATTACTGTTCATTGTTACACTAGCAATGTTCGAAAATGCTTCTATTCCATTATCTGTTGTAATACGTCTAAAATATTTTGTTTGAGTGATTGGTGGAGCATAATAAAGCTTAGCACCAAACTGATTTGGTATGGCAGTCCAGTTCGTATTATCAGTACTCTCCTCCCAAGTATATGCATAGACGCCAGAACCTCCCGAGGCAATAGAAGTGGAAACAATTGAATCAAGAGCCTCACCTTCACAAAGCGACGCAGGGAATGCAGNAATAACACCACCATCTAATGGGACTACTGAAACAGTAACCGTATCTGTATTGCTACAATTATTTACATCTGTCCCTGTAAGGATATAGTTTGTAGTATTTGATGGAGTTACAGTAACTGTTTGTGTACTTGCAATACTGGAAGCATTGACGCTCCAGTCATAAGAACCTTGAGCATTTACTCCTTGGGCTGATAGAATGGCAGAGGCGCCTGGAGGTATAGTTCCTAAATTCGTTGATCCTGTTATTGACGGACGATTTAATGTGGTAACTGTAACAGCATTTGCAGGCTCTTTAACGCCGAGATTNACTGCAACTCTTCTNTAGAANACCGTTGCNNTTGCTGNATTAACCGGGGTAAAGTTTGTACCATTTGCTCCGCTAATTGCACTCCATGTAACTCCATCTGAGCTTGTTTCCCATTCATAAGAGAAATTTCCAGACCCTCCACTTGCGAGAGTGATAGAGAAAATTTGCGGGGGAACTTCACCAACACAAACNGTGGATGAGGCATCGGTAGTTCCTGGATTTATAGGCACTACAGTAATAGATATAACTCCGGTATCTTGACAGCCGTTAACATCTGTACCTGTTACCGTATAAGTCGTAGATGCATTGATTAATGCAGTAACCGGTGAACCACTAGTTGAACTTAAATTACTGCTTTGAGCTCCAGACCAAATGTATGTTACTGCTCCAGTTCCATTTAAGGTGATTGAAGCACCTGGGGGAACTGTTTTTGCCGAGGCCGTTGCACTTACCTGAGGATCCGAATGCACAGTAAGGGTTGCAACTGCCGTNATNGTATCTAAATCCGAATCAGTTACTCTTCTTCTGAAATATGTAGTTACCTGTAAAATTCCCGGTGTATAGTTCAATGAATTCGTATTTGGAATTACCGAATAATTAGAGCCGTCGATTGAAGATTCCCACTGATATGTATAAACTGAGCTACCTCCAGATGGGGAAGTTAAATTCTGAATGGTATTAAATGTACTACCAGCACAGAATGCTTGATCAGGTCCAATAGCTCCGGGCTGCAACGGATCCACAGTTATTAGTAACCCAGTCGTGTCCACACAGCCATTAGCATCAGTTCCCTCAAGATAATAAGTAGCAGTACTAAATACTTGAGTCTGATAAGGTAATGATGTCGAAATCGATGAGCTATTCAGTTTTAAAACATAGGTTGCTGCACCAGATCCTGAGAAAGTAACATTTCCACCCCTTGGAGCTGTTAACTTATTACTAGATAAAACAACTGTTGGTCGACTAATCGCTTGAACTGTTGAGATATTTGAGTAAGCGGAAACGCTGAGATTATTAGACTTTCTTCTAAAATATGTAGTTTGAGTAATAACTTCTGATAAAACAGCAGATGCATTATTCGTATTTGCAATCGCAGTCCAGTTTATATTATCTGAACTCTTCTCCCATTCATAAGTAAACCCAGAGCCCGTACCGCCTTGGCTTGGAGTAACCTCTAAAATGGTTCCAACTGTATCTCCTGAGCACACACTCTTGCTTGCGTTTATAGTTCCGCCATCCAATGGAATTACTTTTATCAATTGAGAAATAGTATCGCTACAGCCCGAAGCGCTACTTCCCGTAACAACGTATCTAGTTGTCGAGGTCGGAGTAGCAGTTATAACTGGATTTATTACTGAACTTAAACCAGTATTTGGTGACCATGCATAAGTAGAGGCGCCCGAGGCGGTCAGATTAACAGTAGCCCCCGGAGGGATTTGAGAATAATCCGTTGATACCAAGACAACAGGCGCTGGAGTTACGGAGATTGGTATTGAGGCAGGCACAGAAACACAGCCCTGAGCCGATGTACCTGTGACATCATAGGTGGTAGTAGCTGTTGGCGAAACAGTGATTGCCTGGGTCGACCCTAATGCAGTTGACCCAAGAGTCCAGCTGTAAGTTGTTGCTCCATTAGCAGTCAGAATCATGCTATTACCTTGACATAGTAATGAGTCCCCACTGTCTGTAGCAATTGTTAAAACAGGCTTTGGGTTCACATTAACAGTAATCGTATTGGTAAAGGCCTCTGCAGACTGGTCTGTTGTTTTTCTTTTGTAGTAAGTTGTTATAGTGGATGCCGAACTAAAAACTAAATTCTGAGCCACTTCGCCATTGATATCAGACCAAGCAAGATTATCACTTGACTTCTGCCATTGGTAGGTGAATACTCCACTTCCTCCAGATGAAGCAGTTCCAGTTATGGAGGCTGGAATTGCTCCTTCGCACAAAGTCTGATTACTACCAATAGTTCCGGTGGCAATATTTCTGACATAAATATTCACCGTATCGCTTCCAGTACAACCATTTACATCTGTTCCCTGAGCAGTGTATGTTGTAGTACCTGCGCCTGCGCCCGTGATGCTCACTTGACTTTTAGCTGGATTTAATCCTGTAACAGTAGGAGACCACGTATATGTTGATGCCCCGGAAGCGCTTAATGTTTGTGTGCCTCCTGGAGGCATGTATCTACTTGATGCAATGGCAGATACGGTAGGTTTTGGAACCACGTTAATGGTTACAACTGAAGTCTCCTCAGAAATGTCCGAATCAGTAACTTTTCTTTTGAAGTATGTGGTAGTAGATATACTTGGAGTATAGGAAGTCTGAGTAGCCCCTGTAATTTCAGAAAAGGCAACATTCAGGTCCGTAGTCTTAAACCATTTGTATGTATAATTACCACTTCCGCCCGTAGGCAAAGATGTACTATTTATCGTTGCGGCTGACTCACCAGCACAGATAGTTTGATCTGGCCCTACTCCCCCTGCTGTCAGCGCTACTGCCGCAACATTCACCGCGCTTGAGTCACCACAGCCATTTGAACCCACTCCATAGACGACATATCTCGAAGTCACAGGAACAGAAACGGTGGGACTTTGAGATGTGGAAATTTGACTTCCCTGTTTGTACCATGTATATGAATTAGCATTCGCAGCTCCAGAACCGCTGAGTACTACATTACCTCCGACTGGAACAGAATTTTTACTTGCAGAAGCAACAATGGTAGGAAGCTGATTAATAGTTATGTTGATAGCATTTGAATATGCATTAACACTCATATCTGTAACTTTCCTACGATAAAACCTTGGGGAATTTAACGTATCATATGTACTATTTGGTGTGTATGTAGCATTTGAAAAAGATGTATTATTTGAAGCCGTAATATCTGTCCACGAAACGTTATCGCTACTTCTTTGCCACTGGTAAGTGTAAGAGCCCGAACCACCAGATGGAACTGAGCTACCTGCTGGTTGCATAACCGATGGAACCCCACCGGGACAAATTGCTTCATTCTGTGAACTTGAAGAAGAACTTTCTACAGTGCCTGCATTTAAGGCGGTTGCATTTACAGTAATCTGCCCTGTTGCCTCGCAACTAGATGCATTGGTTCCAGTCACAGTGTATACAATCGATGAATTTGGTGTTGAAATTACGGAAGCTCCAGATGTTGTATTTAAAGCCGTTGAGGGTGTCCAAGCATAACTCGAAATAGGCTGCCCCGTGGCAGTTGCATTCAATTGGATTGATGCACCAATCGGAATACTTATAGTGCTTCCCGATTGGCCAGTCGCAGCCACAGATATAACCGGATTGGTAACCAGTGATAGAACCACCTCATTTGAAAACGCAGTAATACCTGCATTAGTGACTTGCCTCTTATAAAATATATTATCTGAAGCACTAGTAAAGGACGGGGTATAAGATGATGTATTAGCACCCGGTATTGACGCATAGCTTCCTCCAAGCCCCACGCGCTTGTACCATTGATATAGATAAGAGCCTTGGGTTCCACCAGATGCGACAACTGCATTGGACAAAACAGAAGCGGATGTCGAGTTTTCACAAATATTTTGATCTCCTGTAATTGAGCCTGCATCTATGGGGTCGATATAAATAGTTTTGGTAAACGTATTTGAACAATTCGCATCACTGCCCCTAAGCACATAAGTCATTTGGGTAGACTGGCTATTGCCACTAGATCCGTTTATTCCATAATTAGTTCCCGTTGCTGGGGAAGCTCCTATCGAGCCTACATGCCATTCGTAATTCGCATATGTCCCGGCACCTCCTCCGCTTGCCGCAAGATTATTTGTTCCTCCAGGAGGTATGGTATCTGAGGTTGAAGTAATTAAAATATTTGGAGCATTGTAAACATTCAATTGAACAACATCACTCGCCTTAACAACTCCAGTATTCGTAGCTTTTCTCCTGTAATACCTCGTAGCGGTAACATTATCAAATGTTGAATTCAAAGAATATGTACTTAAATCAGCGGATGAGTTATCTGAACTCGTAATTGTTGTCCATGTAGTTTGATCCGGGCTATATTCCCACTGGTAGGTATATGATCCTGATCCCCCTGTTGGGGCGCCGCCAGAAGTTTTTGGTCTTGCAGTACTATTTGCTGGCGGAGCCTCACCNGGGCATATTGACATTGAGGAAGCTGCNGNNGTCCCATCAAAAATTTCTATCGCTCCTGGGGTAAGCTCATTAACTGTAACCGTAATCTGAACCGTTTGAGTACAACCTACATCAGTTACCGCATTCAAAGAATAAGCAGTAGTCGAAGTAGGTGAAGCCTGAACGCTAGCTGTGTTAGTAGCAGATAAGCCTGCAGATGGCGACCAAGAATAAGACACTACATTACCATTGGCGGCTTGAGAATTCAGATTAATAGTGGCGCCGTTCGGAATTACTGGAGCAGACGTACTTAATGAACTATTTGTGGCAGCTGCTGCCGTAATTGATAATGTCGGNCGAATTACTTTAGATAAAGTTACTGGAAGTGAGGTGACTGCCTGGACTCCTGCATTTGTTACTTTTCTACGATAATACTGAGTCTGGGTAAAGCCACTTGGAAAAGATGGGGTGAATGTAGCATTCGTTGCTCCAGTAATATCTGACCAATTCGTCTGATCTGAACTTTGTTCCCACTGGTATGAATAACTTCCTTGTGTTCCTCCCGAGGCACCAGTGGTTGATGTAAGAGCATTAACTGATGTTGCTCCATCACAAACATCTTGATCTGTTCCGATTGTTCCAGCGTTTAATGCATCAACGTAAATCGTTTTTGAGACGGAGGTTAAACAACCTGAATCAGTGTACTGTAAATGAAATGTTGTCTCACTCGAATTATTTGTGGGCGTATATGTCGAAACATTTGTTGCAGCCGGGGTACCTGAGATGGACCCAACAAACCATTTAAATGTAGAGGTTGTTCCTCCCGACACACTCAAAANATTTCCAGTCCCTGATGGCGGAATCGTATCATAGGTTGCAACTACAGACAATGTAGTAGGCACTGTAACTGAATATTGAACTGCATTTGTATACTTTAACACCCCTATTGGTTTCACTGAAATCCCTGGGTCATTGACCTGACACCTGTACCAAGTGCTTGTAGCTATTGGATTAGGTGGAGCGTAAGTATTAGCTGTAGCATTGGGGATATTTGTCCAATTTATATTATTCGTTGAAATTTGCCATTGAAGTGAATACGATAAACTTCCATTTGATGGCGCTGCATTGAATGACATGGAGGACGGAGTCACTCCGGGACAAATTGATGTGCTACCATTGGATGCTATCGTTCCAGCAGAAAGCTCACTTACGGTGATTCCTTGAGTGGCGTTTGAAGAGCACCCTGTTGTTGTACCTGTCACTGTAAAGGTTGCTGTAGCCGATGGGTTTATTGAAGCTGTTGTACCTGAAGCTGTTATGACATANCCAGTAGGAGTCCATGAGTAACTGTCTGCTCCTGCAGCAGTCAATGTTGTAGTATCTCCCTTTGCAATTCTTGTTCTTATCGCACTAACTGTCGTTGTTGGACCCTGTGTTACTTGTATATATACAACTGTAGATGTTATTACTGTTACTGATGAACTGGTTGCTTTTCTTCTGTAGTATTTATCGACACTTAAAGCTGGAGGTTGATATGTTTTTTGATTTGCACTACCGATTTGAGACCAAGAAGAGGTTCCATCTGGTGATGATTCCCAAGAATATGTTATTGAACCTGATCCACCTGTTGCATCTTGAACTGATGTCAATAAAGAAGGAGCATCACCGGAACAAATCGTTTGATTTGAACCTATATCTCCAGCAGTAAATGATGCTACTGTGACGACCGATTGGGTAGTGTCCTCACATCCGTTGATATCAGTTCCTGTTACAGTATATGTTGTGGTTACAGATGGACTAGCGGTATATTGGTTTCCTGACCATGTTGATGAGCCATCAGTCCATGAGTAATTATTTGCTCCGTAAACTGTAATAGTTGTCGACCCACCAAAAGGAATAGTAACAGCATACTTATCAGTGTAAACAGTTGGATTTGACGACACAATTACTGTCGAAGTCGAAGTTTTCGTGACGTTATGATCAGTTATGGTCCTTCGATAATAAGATGTTACTGATGGAGCTGGAGACGGTGTATAGGATGATGTTGTTACACCGCTAATTGATGACCATGTATTTTGATNTGTACTAAGCTCCCATGAGAACGAATAGATCCCTGAACCACCACCATCATTAGATGCATTTATTTGAACCGGCGAAGAGCCGTCACAAATCGACTGATTCGAGAGTGTTCCAGGTCTTAAATTATCAATACTTATATACTTAGAATCCGTATTCGTACAACCATTGGCATCTGTCACTGTGACATTATATGTGGTACTCACTGTTGGGTTTACACTCAAAGTATTATTACTACCTGAAATTGGTGTCCATGAATACCCAGCAAGACCAGCCGGTGCAGTCAGAACAATCGTTGCCCCATCAGGCATATGACCCGTTGAAGAAGTGTACGATGTTGTTATCGTTGACGAAGGTTCAGAATTCACAGTTTGAAGAACTGAATTGCCAACAATTGTAAAACCCTGATCTGTAGTCTGACGCCTAAAATAAGTGGATACATTTAATACCACACTATAATTTAAATCCTTAGAATTGGAATTGGATATATTGTTCCAACTACTNTTATTNGTGGAATATTGCCATTGATAAGTATAGGTTTTTGATCCACCAGTAGAAACTGCCCCTGCTATAGGGTTCGGCATGGCTGTTCCTTCGCAAATAGCAGAATTTGGGTTTGTTACAGTTCCCGCTACTAGGGCTGAAGCGTATACAACTGATGTATCTTGTCCCACACAACCATTCGCACTCTTACCCTTTACAGTAACTATAATTGGAGTTACATTTTGAGGGGTGTAAGTTTTTGAATCTGAATTACGTCCACTAGAGTAAGCATAAGTTTGATCAATAGATCCGCTGGATTCAAATTGATAATTATAATTCGATGCTCCCGATCCTTTGACAGCAATACTCCCCCCTAGAGCAATAGGTCTATTTAAAGATACTGTCGCAGAAATTGTAGGTACCGCATTCACATTTCTCGTTAGAGTATTCGAATAATCAATCGATGATGAATTATTTGCATCAGTAATCTTACAACGGTAGTAAACCAAAGCCGTCTTAGCGCCAGGACTATAAGTAGTTGAAGTGGCAGATCCTATATTGCTAAATGTCGAATTATTGGAACTTTCTTGCCACTGATAAGTGTAACTTCCTGACCCTCCTGATGTTCCACTTAAAGTCATAGTGGACGGGGAGCCTCCGGAGCAAAAATCGTTACTTCCTGAAGCAGATATCGTTCCAGGAGTTAATGCATTAACTGTAATTGTGGCCGATTCCGAATTCACACAGTTATCGTCATCCGTAACCGTAAGAGTATAAACTGTTGTTGAAACCGGAGTGACTGTAATATTTGCAGTGCTCGCTCCCGTACTCCACAAGTAAGTCTGTGAGGAGGATGCAGGACTCGTGCTAACTGTTGAGGTTAATGTTACCGAAGTTCCCGAAGAAACCGTAGATGCAGTACTTGCAATAGAAATAGAGGGTAAAGTAGAAACGGTAAACATAAAGGGGGTTCCTTGAACAGTAACTCCTAAATTCGTAATATCTCTTCTAAAATAAGTTGTAGATGTAACTGTAGCGGTAGGAGTATAAGTTGCAGTAGTTGCTCCTGAAATTGCGGAGTAAGAACCAGACCCAGTCTTTTTGTACCATGAGTAAGTGTATCCTGATCCCGACCCACCTGAAGCTGCAACGGTTTGAGTTAGAGCCCCTGGTACATCTCCAGTACATACAATATTTGTTGCAGATGTAATAGTCCCTGCAACTAATGCAACAACTGTCACTGACTCCGATGCTGTATTTTGACATCCATCCTCATCTGTTCCTGTTACGTTAATTGTAGAAGTGCTATTCACTGCCGATGTAGCAGGGTTTGAAGAAGATC
>NYSL01000005.1 GCA_002682945.1 Cryomorphaceae bacterium
GTGCGATCGAAATAGGTTTCGATCTCATCTCGACGTGTTTGATAACGCGCTGAGTCCATCAATCGAATCCTAGGAAGTCAAACAGGTCGCGATCTTTCATCGGCTCGCAAGGCAATGGCTCAGTGCCGTCCCACATCTGTTGCGCCAACGACATATACTCATCGCACACTTCTGTTACTCCGTCCTCGCCCGACAACTCGAACAGGGTCGATTTTTTTAATCGACTGCGGCGGATAACGTCAAGATCTGGGAAGTGCGCTAATCTCTTGAGGCCGACCGCCTCATTAAAGCGGTCAATCTCGTCGGTCTTGGCACTGCGATTGGCGATGACACCACCCAAGCGGACAGCATAGTTTTTTGACTTTGCCTTGATGGCCGAAGCAATCCGGTTCATGGCAAAAATGGAATCAAAATCGTTTGCGGTAACGACCATTGCTCGCTCAGCGTGCTGCAGAGGTGATGCAAATCCGCCACANACNACATCGCCCAGCACNTCNAATATGACNACNTCGGAGTCGTCTAACAAATGATGCTGCTTGAGCAGCTTNACGGTNTGGCCNACNACATANCCACCACAGCCNGTGCCNGCTGGTGGTCCTCCCGCCTCNACNCACATNACCCCGTTNTAGCCCTCAAACACGTAGTCCTCAGTNCGNAGNTCCTCGGCATGGAACTCCACCGATTCCAGCACATCNATGACAGTGGGCATNAGNGCCTTAGTCAGCGTAAAAGTCGAATCATGCTTGGGNTCGCAGCCGATNTGGATNACNCGNTTNCCCAGCTTAGAAAACGCGACTGACAGGTTNGACGACGTCGTGCTTTTACCGATGCCCCCNTTNCCATAAATGGCGAANACCTTCGCGGTCGTCTGCATCAGCTCCTCTTCAAGATGAACCTGCACACTGCCCTCGCCGTCGCCGACGTTTTTCCCCGGGTCAATCTGACTGACCGGAATATGTTGATTGGGTGAATTCATGCTGCCACCTCCCCCGTGACACCCTCGAGGAAATCCTCAAGGTCTTCTCCTGCTCGTCTCAAGGCATCGATACTGTCTTTATCGGCCCCCCAGTAGTCCCTTTCCTGTGCTTCTATCAATCGGTTAGCCAGCCGTGCGGCAGACACCGGATTGAGTTCTGCTAGACGACGACGCATGTCCTCGTCCAGCACAAATGTCTCGGATAGCTGTTGGTAAACCCAAGGTGCCACATCGCCCGTGGTCGCTGACCAACCCATGGTGTTGGTGATGTGCGCCTCGATCTGGCGCACTCCCTCATAACCGTGCTCCAGCATCGACTCGTACCATTTTGGGTTGAGAAGTCGCGTTCGGGTTTCCAGAGCCACCTGTTCATTTAGCGTGCGTACCCGACCAGAGCCTCCGGATGTGTGATCAGCAATATAGACCGGCACTCGTTCACCTCGCGCTCGCTGAACCGCCCGACTGATGCCGCCCAGAGTGCCGAAATAGTGATCTACCGTCGTCACACCGAGCTCTACAGAATCGAGGTTCTGATATGCGAGCTCGACGTCTTCCAGTACTCGATTAAGGAGATCAGCCTGCTGCGTCACACGGCCATGGCGGTCATACGCAAAGCCCTTGCGCTGCGTGTAGCAATCTGCGAGTTCTTCCTCATCCTCCCAGTGACCGCTGTCGAGCATGAGATTCACATTAGAACCGTAAGCGCCCTCGGCGTTGCTAAATACCCGCAGCGCAGCGTGCTCCAGATCGCAGCCATGCTCGTTTTGATAGGCCAACACATGCTTGCGCACAAAATTTTGTTCGATGTCTTCGTCCGCGGTCGCAGCCAACCAACTCGCCTCAGCAAGTAGCTGCGTTTGCATCGGTAGCAGGTCTCTGAAAATACCGGACAGGGTCACGAGCACGTCGATACGCGGTCGACCCAGTTGCTCCAGCGGTATCAGTTTCGCCCCGACCACTCGACCGTAGCTATCTTGTCGAGGCTCTGCACCCATCAGAGCAAGCGCCTGAGCAATACTGACGCCCTCCGTCTTGAGGTTGTCGGTACCCCAAAGCACCANGGCNACGGANTCCGGNAGNNCACCGGNATCNGCCNGNTGGCGCGNCAGTAGCTGTTCNGCTTGTCTANAACCCTCTGAATGNGCATANCNGGCGGGCAACCNAAANGGGTCAAAGCCNTGCAGATTCCGGCCCGTNGGGAGAATCTCTGGAGCGCGCAACACATCGCCGCCTTTGACNGGNGGGATNAANCGTCCATCTAGTGCNCGCANAANGGCNCGGAGTTCGTGATCTTCNCCAAGCGTGCNNCCNGCTTNCAGNAGTGTNTCGGCNAGTGACGNNGNCNANCCGGCNTCGGCCTCNGGCATGNTNNCTNTTAGCAAAGTCTGCAAGCGCCGNNGTGTCCGACGTNTCTATTGCNTGNACAAAGGAATCGGGGTTCACCCCCCTNGCACCGCTNGACTCAGCCATCGCCATCAGCAACTCGTGACGATCCTCGGTCTTCATGGGCTCACCCACTACATGNAGTCCGAANGGAATCAGTGTCTGCTCAATTTCATCGAGCTGGTCACGCAGCGCGTCAATTTTTTTCGCCCATAGATCAGCGGGCCATTCCAACCCTGCTTCGCATAGTTCGCACTGTGCAGCGAGAGCCACCACGGCATCGACCATCCCCTGCTCCACATCTTGCTCAATATCAGCAGGCCGCTGCCGCCAGTGATCAATAGCGCAGCGTAAATCCACAAGATGCCGATAGAGGTCCGAGTGCGTCACCGGCGGTGTCAGATAACTGACTAGAGTTGACGCTGCTCGGCGCTTGGCAATCAGACCTTCTGAAGGGTTGTTAGCTGCATACAGATAAACGTTGGGTAAATCAGCAATCAATCGGTCGGGCCAACACTTCCCCGACAGACCCACCTGCTTGCCGGGCATAAATTCCAGCGAGCCATGAGTGCCAAAGTGCAGTACGGCATTAGCCGCAAAATCCTCTCGCAGGTAGCGATAAAAGGCGGAAAACGAATGCGTTGGCGCGAGTCCACCTTCGAACAGCATCCGCATTGGATCGCCCTCGTACCCCATGGGAGGTTGAATACCGACCAGCACATTGCCAAACGATTCACCTAATACAAACAGATGCTGACCGTCTGTCCAATCCTTACCCGGAGCGGGACCCCACTCCGCCTCAATTTCCGTTAACCATGGCTCCGACCGGACATGATCATCGACCGGAATACGCTTGTACACGTTGGCCTCGGCGCCTAATTGCTTGGCATTACCGTTCAGGATGGCATCGCGGAGGTCGGCATGAGAATCTGGCAGGTCAACGCGATAGCCCTCTTCGCGCATCGCTAAAAGCGTATTAAACAGCGACTCAAATACACTGAGGTGAGCCGCGGTGCCCGCCGCGCCGCTGTTCGGCGGAAAGTTAAATAACACAATCGCGACTTTGCGCTCAGCTATCGGCGTGTAGCGCATCGATACGAGTCGCGCGACGCGATCGGCGAGACGCTCGACCCGTTCAGGCTCAGCCTGCATGTCAGACTTTTCCCCGGCGGCTAATTCTGAGCGTCCGCCAAACACCATGGCGCCAGTGGCGCCGTCGAGTTCCGGTATCGCCACCATCATGGTGGCCTCAACGGGCATCAAACCCATCGAAGAGGACTGCCAATCTTGGAGACTCTGGAACTCGAGGCCTTGCACGGCCAAATACGGCACATCGAGCGACTCTAGGAGCGCCTGTGCCGCGTCGGTGTCGTTGTAGGCGGGCCCCCCCACCAATGAGAAACCGGTCAGTGATACCACCGCATCAACAATCGGTTTACCCCCCTCCATGAAGAACGCCTCGACCGCGGGACGGGCATCCAGACCGGATGCAAAGGCGGGGATCACGCGCAGGCCACGTGCCTCTAGCGCCTCGATAACAGCGTCATAGTGCGAGCTATTACCCGACAAAGCATATGAGCGCATCAACAGCACACCGACGCTGCCGTTGGTGGCTTTACCAGCAGCCTTAGCCAATTGTTTTGGATCGTCAGAAATACGGTCGGGCAAACGCTGGTGATATAGGCCCGTGTCCGGATATTCGAGCGGCGGCTCATAAGTGAGCGCGTCCCGCATCGCGGCATGCGTGTCACCAGCGTAGCGGTGGATAAGAAACGCCATCATCCGTGCCAAATTGGTTTCGGACCCCGCCAACCAATACTGTAGCGTTAGGAAATAAGCCCGCACGTCTTGCGCGGTGCCCGGAATAAACCGCAACAGACGCGGTAGGCGCCTCAACATTGTCATTTGCTGAGCGCCCGCAGATCGGCCTGTTTTATCTCCACCACCCCGCATACGCTTCAGCAAGGCTAGGGCTCCGGTGGCCTCGGTATCCATGCGGAAACGCCCCATGCGAGTGAGTCGCATAATTTCAGGGGCCGACATACAGCAGATCATCGCCTCGCAATTGTCGCTTCGCGCCTCGAGCGCGCCACGGACCGCCTCGATATGCGCCTCGAGGAACAGCATTGTGACAATCACGATATCGCCTTTAGCAATAGCGTCGCAGGTCTCCTCAAGCGCCGCAGGGTCACGATCCCACTCGGTTGCAGCGTGAGAGGAAACATGTAGCGAAGGTGCTCGCTTCGATAGTGCGTGAGCTGCCCGTGACCAAGCGCCACTCACATGGTTATCGAGGGTGACTAGCACCACTCGCAAAGGGTGGTCTGTCTCAGCGACTGAAGTGTGCTTTCGCTTCATACAGCGTCTCGACATCAATCACAGAGAGCCCCTGCTCTATCGCAAAGTGCTCGGTATTTCTCCGCGCCTTACCGCGCACAAAGAAAGGAATCTTTCTCAGCTCCTTCTCGGCAGAAACCGCCCAAGCCACCGCGCTCGGTTCAGCCTGCATCATGGGCGTTACATTATCGGGCTGATGAGCACCACCTTCTCCCCCGAGGTGGGAAGGCACGGCGCCATCATTGAATTCAAAGTCATCCCTGAACATGGTGAGTAAGTGTTCCTCAAGTCCCATGATGAGCGGATGCACCCAAGTGTCGAAAATGACATTGCTACCCTCAAATCCCATCTGAGGTGAGTAGCGAGCGGGGTAATCCTGAACGTGGGCCGGCGTGGATATCACGGCACAAGGAATACCCAGTCGCTTGGCGATGTGGCGCTCCATCTGCGTTCCGAGTACCAGCTCTGGCTGCAGCTCAGTAACGGCGCGCTCGACGGCGAGATAATCGTCAGTAATAAGTGCCTCGAGACCATATTCGCTGGCCAATGCCCGCACGTCCCGAGCACGCTCACGACTATAAGTACCGAGACCGACAACATCGAAGCCCATCTCTTCGCGCGCCATTCGAGCGGCAGCAAGAGCATGGGTCCCATCAGCAAAAATGAAGACCCGCTTCCCGGTCAAATAAGTCGAATCCACCGAACGGCTGTACCAGGGTAGACGGCTGTCCCCAACCGTATTGGGATCAATGTCTAAACCCAGTGTCTCGACGACTTCGGCGATAAAATCGCGGGTCGCACCCCAGCCCAAGGGCACCGTGGATATCGTAGGCTGCTTAAACTGTCTTCGCAGCCACTCACAGGTCAGCTCACCCACTTCCGGCGCTAAATTCACATTGGCATCTGCTTCAGGAATGCGGAGAAGATCTCTGGGCGTTGCATCAAGAGGCGCAACTACATTGACGCGAACCCCCATTGACTCTAGCAGTCGTCGAATCTCAACTACGTCGTCGCGGCATCGGAAACCGAGCTTCGTTGGACCGATAAGATTTACCGACGGCGCTTGATCGGATGACCGCGGCGGACGCTCATCACCAGGCTTGGGTGCCTGGGCCGCCAACAGTCCACGCACCAGTTGATAAAAAGTCTCACTCGCTCCCCAGTTTTCCTTCCGCGTGTAGGCGGCCATCTCAATGGGAATGACCGGCGCGCTCAGTCCGGCACCCTTTGCAAGTGCGCCGGGCTGATCCTGAATCAATTCGCCGGTGCACGACTCCGCCACAAGTAATACCTGTGGCTGATAGCGATCGCAGGCGCCTTGCAACGTTTCGATTACCATCTCGGCGGTCGAGCCACCGAGATCTCTGGCCTGAAAGGTGGTCCAGGTCACAGGGGGTCGCCGGCCCTCGCGCTCGATCATGGTGAACAACAGNTCNGCATACGTGTCNCCCTGNGGCGCATGGAGCACCAGATGCACATCACGCATCGAGGCNGCTANTCNGATCGCNCCCACNTGCGGCGGGCCTTCATAAGTCCAGAGNGTCAGCTCCATGAGCCCACCTCNAGCTGCCGCTCTCGCACNAGAGGCCGAGCGAATAATCCTGCAAGGTCTGCAACCTGATCAAAGCCCTGAATCGGGGTAAAGATCAGCTCNATGGACCATTTNGTTCGCANCCCCTCNGCTTCGAGGGGATTNGCAATACCCATGCCACACACCGTGAGNTCGGGACGATTCGCCCTNACTCGNGCAAGCGCNGAATCAAGATTCGAACCCTCGACAAGNGANACGNCTCTGCCAAGCCGCTTTAATTCNTCGGCCATNAANGTCTGATCNAGGTAAGGCGTGGCCACNTCCATCAGAGACATNCCGCATTCGTCACGNAGNAAGCGTGCCAGCGGCAACTCCAACTGCGAGTCAGGCAGAAAATGAATGGTGCGCCCCTCTAAAGACTCCTTNGCTTTAGCAAGGGATTTCTGGGCTCGCGNCATNGGAATTGCAAGCGCCTCCTGAACGGACTCTGCGCTATGGCCCCACTCCGCGGCTGCGGCTTGAAACCACGCCAACGTCCCCTCTATACCCAACGGGTAGGGTGCCGTCACCAGCTGTGCGCCGCGCTTGGATAACGCGGCAACCGTGTCGCTGAGGTAAGGCTGCGCGAGAAGAACGCGGGTTCCCGGCCCCACCGGAGGCAAGTCATCAGCCCGTGCCGCCGGGAAAAAATCGACATCGGTAATACCCAGCTGTGCAAAATGTCGTCGGAACTGCTCCTCGATGATATCGGCGAGGGTGCCCACCACCATCAACCTTTGGCTTCCCTCAGGCGCCACCGGCAGATCGGGCACCATACTGGCGAGGCACTGGTCCTCCCCTTGGGTAAAGGTTGTCTCAATGCCCGATCCACTGAAAGCTGAAATTCTGAGTCGGTTTTCGTGTGCGCCTTGCAGCCGCACCGCGGCATTCGCAAGATCCAGCTTTATCACTTCTGAAGGGCAGGAACCCACCAAGAACAGTCGGCGGATGTCTGGCCGGCGATCCAATAACTGCGCGACCACGCGATCCAATTCTTCGTGGCAATCGGCCATCCCCGCCAAATCCCGCTCGCCAAGAATTGCGGTGGCAAAACGTGGCTCGGCAAAAATCATGACGCCGGCCGCTGACTGCAATAGGTGCGCGCAGGTCCGCGACCCGACCACAAGAAAAAAGGCGTCCTGAATGCGACGATGCAACCAAATTATGGAGGTCAGACCACAAAATACCGCGCGCTCACCACGCTCCGTAGTGATCGAGGGCATATTGTCTGCCTCGGCTCGCGCAATCACCTGACTCATGATCCCAGCGCTCCACCGGCGTTCATTGCTGCGGGACTGGCATTTGGTTGCGCAGCAGGCATTTGGCGCGCGGCTTGAAATTTGAGCAGGAATTGCAGAGCATTCACAACGTAACTTGCGTAAGCCGCAAGTGCCACCCACATTTGCTCAGCGGGGCTGCCCCACTCGGCGATCCACATCACGACATATAGCGTGTGCAGGGCCATCACCAGCATGCTGACTAAGTCTTCCCAAAAGAAAGCGGGTGCGAACAGATAGCGGCCGAAAACGACTTTCTCCCATATAGCGCCGGTAACCATGATCACGTACAGCACCGCTGTTTTAATCATCACAGAAATCGTGGCGGCTTCGAGACCCACACCATTGAGGAGAAAATTGATA